>OMXX01000004.1:134208-139669 GCA_900315105.1 uncultured Prevotellaceae bacterium
AGAGCTCTTTCAACCACATGATAGTCAACAATATACAACTGAATAAATTTTTCGCTAAGGCTCAACAAGCTACGCAAGTCGTCGAACTCACGTTAAATAACGTGAGTTCGACGAATTCTGGTTAGAGTACGAGTATTTGTCGCTGGATTCGCAAAAAAGGCACTTACAAATTCTTGTAAGCACCTTTTGTTATCATAAACGAAATAAAAACGAAATTACATCACATCATCTTCGACAATCATGAAGTCTCTCCAGTATTCTGCATTCTCGTAAGCTGACTTACAGCCTTTTGCCACGCGTAGAGTGCAGTATTTTGCAAAAGTGTTGACGTGAATCTTCTGAGGAGTCTTTGAGAGATTGGTCACAGTCCTGAGATTTCTGCAGTCTGCAAAGACCTTATTGCCGATACTTGTTACCGATCTTGGGATTGTCACAGAGTTAAAGCCGAAGCAACTTGCGAAAGCCTTTTCTCCAATACTCTTAACAGAGTTTGGGATAATAATAGAGGTAAGGTTAGAGCATTTTGCAAAAGCTCCCTCGCCTATATGTTTAAGTGAGTTTGGGAACTTAATGGTTGTCAAGCCCGTACAACTACGGAAGGCGCCACGACCAATAGTGGTCACGGAGTGTGGTATCTTGACAGATGAGAGTTTTGAACAATAAGAGAATGTACTATCGCCGATACAAGTAACGGAGTATGGGATAGTGATCTCTGTAAGGCTTGAGCATCCGAAGAAAGCATGACTGCCGATTTTCTGTACAGAGTTCGGGATGTTGATTGTGTTGATGTCTGTGCAAAGATAGAAAGCCTTATTGCCAATTGAAGTCACGGACTCTGGGATTGTGAATGAAGTGAGTCCGTTGCACTTTGCGAATGCTTTATCACCGATTGATTTCACAGAGTTTGGAATGGCAACAGCTCTGAGCCTAACGCAGTTGTAGAAAGCGCAATCTCCAATACCGGTTACGCTATACTTAGAGCCGTTGTGGGTTATGCTTGAAGGTATTACAACGAATCTTGTGTAATCCTCGTTGTCTGGGTTGCATCCCTTGTATGTTACCGTAGCTTCTTTGTTGTTATCGTTAAGATTGTAGAATATCTCCCCAATCTCAACATCATGTGCATAACTAATCATTGGCAACAAAACTGCCAATACAGTCAAAAGGATTTTGTTATAACTCTTTTCCATAGCTCACGTGTTTTATTGTTTAGGAAGGATGAATACGGTTACAAAGATACAAAATGTTTGTAATAATTCCAAATATTTTTAGGGGAATTTTCAATAATTTGAAGAATATTGTTTTTTAGTCCGGAAAACGGAAATATCCAGTGGAAATTTCTACCATAAAGATTTGGATGTTGTGAAAATTTGCAGTTACTTTCTTCTTTGCCATTGATACATTTCTTGTCCTTTTGACCAATCTGGATATTGTCTTTTGCAAATCAATGCATGTTTTCAACTTCTATTTCTTATTATACCCTTTGCGTTATTTTGCATGTTATTAGAGAAAACATGATACTTTTTTGTCATAGCTTGTTATTTCCTGTTTTTGTGGGATGTCTCTGTATTGTTGAGCATTTTTAGCTCATCATTCGCATTATGCTGTGGCTCTTATATATAAAGGAGGCGAAGTCGATAGAATCCGTAACAAACAAAAACAATATCCACTTAATGTCTTAACGTGAGTTCGACGGATTTCTTCATTTGTATGTTGTTGGTTATCATGTGGTCGAAAGAGCTCTGAAGGAGCGACACCTAAAAGGATAGTCCGTTAGGGCTGTTATATATGCCGATATTAGAGGGATGAGGTCTGTAGGACCGATACCTGAAGTCTTAGTCTTTAGGTGTCGCACTTACAGCGCTCCTTTAATCATGCATCTACCGAATAACAGCCCTTACGGACTGCCCTATTAGGTGTCGGGCTTTTCAGCCCTCGCAGTATTGAACTGTTCGCAAAGCTCACCAAGCTATGCAAGTTCTTCGCTGAAGCCCACCAAGCTAAAACCTGTCATCGAAATCATATTATTTCTATTGAAATACACCAATTTTCTAAAGTTTTTTATTTTTTTGTCTTTGTGTCCCCTAACAGTAATACAAAAGATTTCAACATGGGAGACCTCCATTTAAATACTGTGTGCGGGCACATTTTGCAGATATGCAACATAAAATGCACCATATCGCAATGCGGTTTTGTCTTATTGCACACTTGTAAAAAGTGTTGCATGGTATAATTCACAAACTTTATGAAACAAAAATTCTTGCACAAAAGGGAAAAACTTCATACCTTTGCACTCGGAAATAAGTGTAATAATTATGTTAAAGGGGAAAAACTAATTTATTTGATTAGGGGAACAATGACGAGGTATTAAGCTAAGGTAAATGATTGTATTAATTTCAGGTAACAAGAAAAGGTCGAGATCCAGTATTTACTGGTCTTGACCTTTTTCTTATTTGTATTCTTTGTTGTAGAAACTGCTTATTACTATCTGCAAAGTATCTCGGCTTCGTCAAAACCTTGCTTGATGCGGTCGCCCATGCCTATGCCGTCACGCAGATTACCGGCGATGCGGAGGGTAGGGTATTGCTTCTGAAGCTTATCCACAGCAGCTAAACGTGCATCGGACGAAGCCTCGTATTGAGGAATGGCACGCTCATGACGGAATACCTTTATAGCATCTGCCTTTGTTCCGGTAGGGAACTTTAGCATTTCTACAAGGTAGTTGTTTACTAGAGTTTCAAACTCTGCATCCGTTTTCTTCAGCATCTCCGGATGACGTGCGCCTCCTATGAAATATGCCATTGCTGCGCCTCGTTCCGGGCTTCTTCCTTCGAAACAAGCCGATGGGAAAAGGATTCCGAGTACCTGCTTTTTCTCGCGTGATGGTACCAGACCTCCAAAGGCGAGCCACTGGTTATTGCCGCAGTCGTTCATACCCACACCTATCTGTACAACAGGTGCATAGTACAGGTTGCTGAGGTCTTTCATTGTCTCGACATCTACGAATGGCAGAAGCTCTGGCAAAGAATAAGCCCCACAAGTGGTTACGACCTTCGAAGCGTGTATCTGCTTTTGATCACCCTCCTTCTGATATGTTATTATCCAGCCTTCGCCCTCAGGATTGATGGTTATGCTTTGGGCTCCTGTGGTAATGCTTTCATTTCCAATCGCATTGGCAAGTGCGTTGATAAGGTTGCTAAAGCCACCCTTTGCAGAGAACACCTTTTTAGTAGCCTTACGGTCACGGTCTGTTTTTGGAATCTTAACCTTGGCGATACTTCCCTTGATGAAAGAGCCGTATTGTTGTTCGAGATTGTAGAGCTTTGGAAGAGCAAGGCGAACAGGCAACTTATACGGATCACCTGCATATACACCTGATAGGAAGGGGTCAACGGCATACTGCACGTATGACTTTCCCAAACGGCGCTCTGCCAAAGAGCCTACCGACTCGTATGGATCATTACCCTTCTTGCGCCAAGGCTCTCCGAGTATGCGGAACTTATCGTGCCATGTGAAGAGCGGTGTCTTCAATGCCGTTGGAAGGCTTGACGGGAGCGCATGGAATTTCTTGCCTTTCCATATCAGGCGGCGTTTGCTCGATTCAAGAGCGGTTTCAAGCGTACATGCGCCGCCCAGTTGCTCGAATAGCTCTGCCACCTCGGGATGCTTCACCACACCAGTATTAGGACCGCTTTCAAACGTGAAATTGCCTATTTTTTTGGTATTTATCTGACCGCCTATGCGGTTCTGGCACTCAAGTACCTGTATATTCTTTCCTTTGCGATGCAGTTCGTAGGCACATGTCATGCCTGTTATGCCAGCACCGATGATTACTATATCTTTTTTCATTTTTAAATCGGCTTTGAGAATTTCTTATCCGTATTCAGCATCAGAGGGTCGAGAGCTGCTGCCACATTGCGAACGAACGGATGTCCGGCACTTGTCATCGTGATGCCGTCACTTGTAATGGCAATCAGTCCATCGCTTGCCATCTCGCCAAGTTGCGCCTCGTCATAGTGCAGAGCAGCCTTAACCTCCTCCACACTAATCTGCATAGTAGTGGCTATCTCGTTCCAGTTGAGACGGTAGTTGCACATCAGTCTCTCGATAACCTCCTTCGCTATGCGCTCTTGTGATGTAAGAGCATAGCCCTTGCGCGTTGTGAGTTTACCGTCAAGCGTTGTGTCGATATACTCTTGAATATCCTTCGTGTTCTGGGCGTATGTGCTGTCAAGCTGACTGATACCTGTTGCTCCGAAGGCATATACCTGACCTGTGGTTCTGCGTGTGCAATAGCCTTGGAAGTTGCGGTAAAGCAGTCCTGCCTCCAATGCCTTGTATAGCTCATCCTCCGGCAACACAAAGTGATCCAATCCTATACTTTTATATCCTGCCTCATGCAGCATATCAGCAGCCACCTCATACATTTTCTGCTTCTCTTCTGTAGCAGGAAGCCCATGCTTCTCAAGTACCTGCTGACGCTTGAATACCCAAGGCACATGGCCGTAACTAAAGGTCACAAGTCGGTCGGGATGCAGTTGGATAGCTTTCTCTATGTTCTTCGCGAAGGATTCGGGTGTCTGATATGGAAGTCCGAAAAGGAAGTCCATATTAATCGTAGCACCTGCTGAGCGCAATATTGCCATTATCTCCTCAAGCGGAAGATTACTTGGTGTGCGCCCTACGGTTTCAAGCACCTTGATGTCAAGGTCCTGTACACCAATAGAGAAACGGTTGAAGTGGCTTTCGGTGAGTGCTATCCAGTCTTGCTCAGTAAGATACCCCGGATGACATTCCACAGCTATCTCTGGCTTCTCTATGGTAGGGAAGAGCGAAAGCAGATGGTCGTTTAATTCCTTGAGTACGGATGCCGGCATTGCCGTCGGACTTCCTCCGCCGAAGTGAATCTGACTTATCGGACGGCTCTTGTCCAAGTCGGCAGTCACCATGTCTATCTCCTTGTGGATAGAATCAATATATCGTGCCACCGTATCGCCTGTGCGTGGCATGATGTACGAGTTACATCCGCAGTAATGGCACAAGCGCTTGCAGAAAGGCATGTGGAGATAGAAGGATATGAGAGAAGTACCCTCCTCGTTTGAGCGACGCACAGCATCTGCATATTCTTCCGGTTTCATTTCGCGGAAGTAATTAGCTGGCGGATAGCTCGTGTAACGAGGTGCGGCTACGTTGTATTTCTTTATAATGGCCTCTTGATTGCCCATTTTCCCGTTTATTTTATATTTCGGATGCAAAATTAAAACTATTATTTCACATACGAAATCCTCATTTATATGGATTCTTCATTCTTACATCCTCATTTATGGGGAAAAATAGGAACAAATCTTTGTAGGTGGAAAACGTATTTAACGTGAGTTCGACGACTTGCGTAGCTTGTTGAGCCTTAGCGAAAAATTTATTCAGTTGTATATTGTTGACTATCATGTGGTTGAAAGAGCTC
>OMXX01000083.1 GCA_900315105.1 uncultured Prevotellaceae bacterium
GTTTGAGCTGCCACGATGTTTTGGGCCATCTCGTTCACCAAAGCGTCAAGGTCTTCCCTCGACATTACAACCAGTTGGTTGCCTAAGATCCTATTATCAGATTGCATAATCACGTTTTTTTGAAGTGAAAGTTTTGTTTGTTATCTCTCATTCGCTCGATGTCTTATGCACGGATCCTTTTGCATTTCAGATTTTATGAAGTGTCGCGTCCGACAATCCTGTAATCTGAGGCACCGCCACGAAATCGAATGCAAAATTAGAGTGCTGCAAGCTCCAAGAAGAAAATCGCATCAAAAACCAGCCGTTTTTGCCCTCACATTTCAAAATTGGTTCTAATGAGAAGGACAATTAGAACCAACATTTTAAGTCAGACGGGCAAAGTTAGGCTTGTTTGAGTATTGCCATGATGAGAGTTGGAAGAAAAAATCAACCAACCTCTTATTTTTGGGCGGATTTGAGGTCAGCAAGACAAACAAAACACTATAATTTGACTAAAAAAGCATAAAAAAAGAGCCTAACGGTGTGCAGTTTGATTGGTTTTTAGTAATTTTGCACACCGAAACAAGTGAATTATGGATAATACTTTTGCCAACAGACTGGTTAATGCCAGGAAGATTCGTTGTATTTCACAACGAGAATTATGCAATGTATTGCAGGGACAGGTTTCTCCTACTGCAATAGAAAAATACGAGAAGGGTCTGATGATGCCTTCAAGTACTGTATTGATTCTATTGTCCAAGGCTTTGAACATGAAGCTGGACTATTTCTTCCGCCCATTCACAATTGCTATTGACACTTCAAAGTTTGAGTTCAGAAAAAGTTCAAGCATGGGTGCCAAGAAGGTAGAGTCTATAAAATATATGGTGTGCAATGAGATAGAGAAGTATCTTGAGATAGAATCTATCCTTGGCAGTACTGCCTCATTCACCCTTGATTACAGCAATGTTGTTGTTGAAGGCGAAAACGAGGCCAAACTTCTTGCAAACCGGTTAAGAGCGGATCTAAATATTGGTTCCGATGCTATTGTTTCTGCAGTAGAGTTACTTGAGTCCTGTGGCGTGAAGATCATCGAGATTGATCATGATGATAAATTCTCAGGAACCTGTAATACTGCAGGTACTATTCCTGTGATTGTCATTAACAAAAATATGTCCTCTGAACGTAAACGCATTACTATTTTCCATGAACTTGGACATCTGCTTATGCATTGTGCCGAAGGAGTTGATGAAGAGAAGATGTGCACTATTTTTGCCAATGAAGTACTCATCCCATCAGATAGATTCATAAGTATTTTAGGAGCATCACGACACGACATTTCTCTTATTGAGTTGCAAGCCATTCAGCGTGAATATGGAATCTCCATTGATGCTTTGATGGCTAAGGCCGCACAACTCAACATTATCACTCAGCGTAGATACACTTCATATTACAAGAAGAAGAATGCCGTTTCATCATTCAAAGATGCGGTTGATGCCTCTCACTATCCAATGGAACATACCAATAGGTTCGAACGATTAGTGTATCGTGCATTAGCCAGTGAAGTAATCAGCTTCTCCAAGGCTGCAAGTCTTTTGGAAGTGTCTGTTAACGAGGTACGTAATACTCTAAATCTGATGTAATTGCGTCATGGAGATTGTCATCAATGATACAAACATTCTGATAGACCTTTTCAATGCCGGTCTCCTTGGTTACTGCAGACAACTGGATATTGAATTCAGGACACTTGATGTAATTATGGAAGAGATAACGGTAGAAGAGCAAAAGGAAGCCGTAAACAGGCTCGTTGCTGATGGAACGCTATCTGTCTGTTCGTTAACAGGAGAACAGGTTGCAACCGTTTTTGAGAAAGTAAGATTTTATGACGGCGTCTGCAATTTATCTCCAGAAGACATATCGGTTATGGTCTATGCTATTGACAACAGATGTAGATTACTTACTGGAGATAAAACGCTAAGAGACAAGGCTTCCTTGGAGAATGTCACAGTATCAGGGATCCTTTACCTCACGGATATGATTTCGTCGAATGGAATAATACCTCCTGCTGATATGATACATGCTCTTGAACGATTGCTGGAATCAAATGGAAGACTACCCAAAAAGTTAATTCGTGAAAGAATAGAAGTATTGCGTTCAAAATTGTAATCAACAATTCGCTTATAACATTGAAGGCCACCTGCTTTATGGACTGTAAATAAGATCTAATGGAAGACAACAAGAAATTTACCGCTACCGTTGCTGACTGCCTGCGATATCTTGATATGGCAGGTTGGTCAGAACTCATTGATACCCGTTGGCGTAGGCAGATTGAAAAAGATCTCCGACTGGAATTCTGCGATGCACTTTCCGAAGAAACGCTGAACGAGGCGGTTTCTATTGCCCTCTTTCCAGATAAAGAGCTCCCCGAAGAAGAGTACGAGTTTCTTGATAAGGATGATGGTCACTATATGGAATACATCGAGCAGAGGAAGATTGAGACAGGATGGAATCAGAGAAATCACTTTGACCAGGAATTACAATCTTAATGTTTTATTATTTACGAACAAGACTTAGACGATCGTTTATAGCAATGGAAGAGAGCAGGGAACTGCAATCGAATAGTCCACTTACGAGTCAAAATTGATAAAATCGCAATCAAAAAGGTGAATTTATTAAAAACAAGGTCTAATTCTCATTGATTTTGCGAACAAATTACTACCTTTGCAAACAGAACATAACTTTAAGAATAATGGAGAATAGACGATTAAACAGAATCAAAGTCGTTCTGGTTGACAAGCAGAAGAGCAATAAGTGGCTCGCCGAGCAAGTGGGCAAGGATCCTGCGACTATTTCCAAATGGGTTACGAATACAACGCAGCCTAATTTGGAGATGTTGCTGCAAATAGCAAAAGTGCTTGAAGTAAATGTAAATGACTTGGTGAGACCTTTGGAATAATAGATTATCATGGATAAGAGGAAACAAGATATCGCCTACTTCGTGTCGTTCTGCATTAAACAGTACAAGAATGCGAGTGGTGCCGAAGCTACAAAAGTTATAGAACGACTGTGATTCTAGGTGTTGCGAAGGAGAACAAAGAATGAAAGCACTAAGAGTACCACCAATGTATAGATGCATAGGATTAGCTGACGCAGACCTACTTGATAATGGTTCGCGACATCCGAATCTTGCGCTTCTGAAAATTGCGGGGTTCCTCTATGACAATGGTGTCCTTTTCGAACTAATACTAGATTCAAAAGCTGACATTAGTCGATATGACAGGATTTATCTATCGAAGGTTTTTACCTTTACCAAGAATCCAGAATTCTATTCTAACGCAAAAGGAACGCCCGACGAGACAAAGTTTGAGGTAGGTGGAACTGGCTTCTATGCTACCGTCAAAAGCATTAAGGAATTCTCAAAACTTCGAGAGGAGGATATGACACGGCTTGAGCGAGATGAGTATTTGAACTCGCTGGACAATCATCGTGGTGGACCGAAACTAAAGGGTATTGATATGGCTCGGCAAATGCCTTATTACCACCTCTATGATGCTTTTGTGGAACTGCAGGTAAAGAAAGGCTTTAAGCGTGAAAAGTACAAAGACTATCAGAAGTATAGTATAGGATTCCTTACTCGCGGGTGCAAACGCCATTGCGCTTTCTGCATCAATAAAAAAGAGAATACTATCCTCCCTTATTCGAAACTCGAATGGTTTTTGGATGATGAGCGAGATGAACGAGGTCGTCGAGTTCGCCCGTATATCTATTTGTGGGACGACAACTTCTTGGCATCTTCGCCCACCATTTGGAAACCGTTGTTGCAGCAATTGATTGATACCAAACAGCCGTTCCAATTCCGTCAGGGATTGGACGAGCGAATGTTGGCCGAGAGCCCTTATGGTGAGGAGATGGCAGAAATGCTTTCCCATGCTCGCTATCATGGTGACTTTATTTTCGCTTTCGACAATTGGCGAGACAGAGATACAATAGAAAAGGCACTAAAAATTTGGAAACGATACAATCCAAAGAAGGGTACTAAGTTCTATTTGTTCTGTGGATTCAGGTTGACGGAACACAGTCATGAACGGTTCTATAATGACATCTGGGAACTTTTCCAGCGCATCAGGATTCTTATGTCTTATGGATGTGTAGGATATGTTATGAGGCATGAGGACTACCACAAATATGAATTATCTAATTTGTATATTCAGATTGCCCGATGGTGTAACCAACAACAGTTCTACAAGAAAATGTCTTTTTGGGAATTTGCATATAGGAACCAGTCCTACTGGGAAGAGCATACATTACATATAACTGACAGACCTCATCTGAAATCCTTTGATGAATTCCAAAGAGACTTAGATAATGGTTATTACGGCGATGGCAAAGACCAAGTTAAAATGTGTTTGCCTTTGTGCTCAGTAATGAAGACTCTGGATAAATTTCCGCAGCACAGAGAAGAGTTGCTGGAAATGTTTAACTATAAGATGGAAAAATTATTAAATCCTCATTTGTGGGAATAATTTATTATGGCAGCAACACGATTAAAAGAAGCATTTCTTCATCTAAGTCAACATTCGGTTGATTCCGTTCAGAACGGTATGGCATTTACCAACTGGGATGAATATATGCATGTTGATCGTCCCATCGAATCAAAATTAATGGAGAAGATGGACGAAATAGACAAGGCTGGAGGCGGTATTGTTCTATTAATTGGAAGTGCAGGTGATGGTAAATCTCACCTCATCAGTCGTATTAAACAGATGTCTGATTGGGGAGATACAAGTTTCTATAATGATGCTACTGCAAGTAGTTCTCCTAAGAAGACAGCCATAGATACACTAAAGGTCGCTCTTGTGGATTTCAAAGATGCCAATCTATATATCACTAATAAGAAGCTCGTTCTAGCAATAAACCTAGGTAAGCTCAATGCCCTCATTGACGATAAAGAGTTTAGGTCAGATTATCAAGAGATTGTTAATTCAACTTTGCCTATTTTTGATGATGATGACACGACTCCACCAATAAATACGGAAAGAGTAAAGGTCATCATGTTTACTGATGAGCAAATCTTCGAGTTCTTTGCTGATAGTTCGTCTGATATTCCTGTTGATTCTATTTTTTTATCCAAGATTATGGAGAAAGTTGTCGCTAAAACAGACGATAATCCTTTCTATGCCGCATATGCAACTGATATAACAAATGGAGCTAGTCCAAAAGATCCTATAATACTGAACTACGAGTTGCTTTGTATACCAGAAGTGCGAAATACCATTGTTCATACAATAATTGAAGCAATAGTAAGATACAAACTAATTATTACACCGAGAGAGTTTCTGGATTTTCTCTATTCAATTATTGTTTATCCTCATTATGATGAATATATTGATGGACATAAGGAGAAAAAAGAATTCTTTGAGGCTTTGCTTCCGTCTCTTCTTTACTGCGGTGGAGAGAATATGATTCAAAGAGCAATCTGCAAGCTCGATCCTTTAAAACAAAGCAGTACTGAACATGACAAACAGCTGTCTGTGTTGTTTACTTCATATTCAATTCCTTCTTCATATTTTACCGAACAACAAACTTCTGCACTTCCTGTTGATTTGCTTAAGCGCACAAATGAATTCTATGCAAATAATGGAAGAGATATTGAGAGAACAACAAAGTTTGTGTTTAGATTGAAGCATCTCCTTTCGTATCATACAGAAAGCGAGGTGTATAAATCATATCTTGTATTACTTAAAGGAGTCTTTAACAAAGATGTACACAAAATGCAAGAGATTTATAATGTTGTATCAAAGGCGATACCTCGTCACTATGGGTCATTCTATGAAAAGGGTAATATGGTCCCACTCAACATACAAGGTGGTCGGTATAGGTTGTTTGGCAGTTTGCAACTTAAGCCAGAGCCTGTAAAATCGTATCATTCAGAATCATATAAAAATGAGTTCCTTCTGAGATTTGATATGGAATGGAAATTTCCTGACGAGTCCGTCCGATTAAGGATGGATTACCAACTGTATTCATATCTTAATGAATTAAATAGAGGAAAGCTGGCGTTGTCTTATGAGAACGAAAAAGATCTGACATTCAGTAGATTCGTGAGAAGACTCGTTGAGAAGTGCAACTGTGAACAAGAAATAACAGTTGTAAGGTCAGATACAGGCATTTTAGAGTTAAGTGAATCATCATTCGGAAATATTCAACTACAATGAAAATCGATTTAGAAGCATATAACGAGCATTATCACCAAGGTGGTAAGTTCATAGATAATTGGCAGGAGGGAATAAAGTTACTTCCTTTTAATTCCAATCCTGCTTCAGCGTACGACAAGAAGTGTGGTTTACATGGTACTACTGGAGAATTCTTCCGGCTGTGGGATAATGATGGAACAAAACCAATTGAGGATTTTGAGAAGTCTGCAGTAGAACCTGTTAAGGAATATTTGGTCAACCAAAAGCAGATGCCTACTACGCAAGTTCCAGAATTTGTCCGAATGATGCGTGACATCATGTTTGTAAATGGAAATCTTAACATAACGGATTCAGCATTTATAAAATATCTGCCATTAGTACCAAATGACGAACGAATCTCCATGAAGGACAGAAAGAAATACAATGATGGGCAAAGGAAACTGGCTAATTACCTGTATTCTATGCTTTCTGATGAAATGCAGATTTCTGGTCATTCAAATACCCCGAATTTGTTCTCTAAGATTCTTCAGGAGGCATTAACACCATTTTGTGGATTCTCAGACGATTCGAAAGAACGTGATTACATAGTTCTTCCATACATAAAGAAATCATTTGAAGAAGACCTCTGTTGGATGCTCGAACAGGAGGAGTCTGTAAAAGTAAAATATCTCCACCTTTTGCTACACTTCTATGCATGTTATGCAGTAACACAGGCAATTGTTAGAATTACAGCAAAAGACAAACAGAGTGTAGATGAACCAGCTCCTTTTTACTTCATATTGAATTCTGAACGTGCATCCGTTAATCATGATGCTGTTGTTAGGGGATGGTCGTATCAAATACCGAAGTCTTCACTTGACAAATTATACGGAAAGTCGCAAGCCCTTGACATTCTGAATAGCGTATTGGGAAGTAACGTAGGTTTCTACAACAACATTCGTAAAGTGCTGTATCAAACCGACTTTGAAGATAATCGTGAGTTATGTAATAAACTTTTGTCAAAATACCAAGAAGAGAAAAGAGAAGTTTTTAACAGACGGTCGAGTGAAAGTGGTTCAATAGAAGAAATAGAGATTGACGTACATTCATACGATGAATTCATTTCAACTTTGGAACTCCTCTGTACCGGCCTTCAGTCTCCGAGTTACATATCTCGAATGAGGAAAAAGGTGATAGACTTATTGAGCGTAAGATTCTTACAGAGTCGTAGAGGTAATTTCGTCCTTGTTCTTGACAACGAAATGCTGACATTCCTTGTGGCATTATTTACCAAGAGTAAAAAAACAAAATTAGAAAATCTATATAAACTATTCAACAAGTATGGCATCTATTTCAATAGAGGTAGTCGCCTAGCTATTGAAGAGTATTTATTGAAGTTGAACCTTTTAGACAGGAAGAGTGATTCCGGTGAAGCACAATATGTTACAGTCATTTTATAATTATATAGTAAATGAACTTCTGATTGGCTATTTCAAGAAACATCCATTACAGAAGGGAAGCCGATACTTCATGATTGTAGAAAACGAGAAGCATCGGAACGGGTTAATGCAAGCATTGAATAGTGCGTGTGATAATATTACCATCTCTGGAATTTACCAGAGCAATGACTCTTCTGTTGTGGAGGAGGCATATGAAACACATGAAATTAAGTTATCCACTGATTCTCCTTCAATTATCATTGGCTACGATAAAACATCAACCGAGGACTATCTTACAACAATAAGAAATTCAGTTGGAGTATCTGGTGGAAAATATGAGAATTATGGTGTTATTTATGTTCTGTCAGATAGTATTCTTTCGTCTATCATAACTGCCTGTCAAGATTTACAAGCATTAGGAGGCCCGCTTCATTCGAGCTATATTATACGTGACATTCATGAAAAAGCCGAGGATGTTATCTCAAAAGATCTAGAGCGCAAGTATCTTGATAAGCATCTTAACAAGATTTCTGAGTATATTGCTGATGGAACATGTAACCTCTTTGACTTCAGTCATGCGCTTAACGTATTGTCTGATCAAACATTAAAGGGACATTACAATGAATTAGACTTCTTTAATGACAAGGCTGTATATGATAGTACATTTAAACCGTCCGATACAGAAATTGAAAATCGTGTTGAAAAGAATCACGAAATCTATAGAAAGGTTAGTGACATTATGAATGAAGATGATGACACTGATAAATTCAAACTATTACAAAAATTCGTTGATGAGAAACTATCCAAGAAAATTGTTGCTAGTCCAGATTCTTGGAAAAACATTGACTTCCAAGAGTTTCTCGATAGTATCGAAAGAAAAGCAGCTACAGCAAACTTAGAACTTTTGGATGTAGAACTACCATCTGAGGGCTTGTTGACTTCTATGGTTTCATTCACAAAGGGAAATAAAAAGAGGAAGTCAACAACGTATGCAGTAATCTGCGATCAAACAGATTCTGTGGGGCAACAAGTTAAAATAACTTTTAATAAGGAAATAAAGAAAGTAACCTCGGAAGTTTGCCAAACCCAAGGACAAATCTTAAAGGTAACAGTAGGTGAAACTCTTATTAAGCAGTCAATAGGATTGAATGACAATCACCATGATTTCTTTATAATGAAGCTGCCATGCAATAGGAGTTTTTTCAAAGACATAGAAGAATGCTTTTCAATAAACAAAAAGGGGGAAATTGTTATCATTGTACCAGATGAAGTTGATGTTTTGACATTTGGCAATGGTAATAATCTACTTTCCATTCCACTTGACAACAAGGTGGTTTGGACAGATAATGCCAAATTAGATATTCCTGTTGTAGCTGATGATGAGAATGATCAGATTGATTTCTTTGTTGATTTTGATGGCAAGGAGGTTAAATTTGTACTTAAGCTAAATATTGCGAAGCCTGTTCCACCTGCACGCCCAGGAACAATAGGGGAAGGAACATATGAAGGTGGAGAGGTTATTGTTGATGGAACTCCTCAGCCAGTTTATTCTTATTGGAAAAAGTATTTGGATTGGGAACTAGCGTTTATTAAAAACGGCTGTTCTTTTATTAACTATACATTTAATGGTTTGACTGGGGAGTATGAGCCAGAATACGTAGTTCTCGAACTACCTGTTACAGTGCAAAATACTTTATCTCAGATATTTGCATATTTCAACAAACATAATACCATTCCATCTCTTTGCAAGATGAATGACGAATTACGAGTTTTGTATGAAAACTATTGGAACGCTATTGTTACTTCAATTAATAGCATCCCTAATAGTAGATGCTTACTCAAAGAGGAATACTATCTGACGAAGTTAGGTATAGTATCTTCCTGGGAAAGGTTATATTTATCACCTTTCCACCCATTACTTGTTGCGTACGCACTTGAATACGACAAACAATACGATGACAAGGAAGAATCTTCGTTTGCCAAGAAACTCCTATCTCCTTTCTATCTTATCCCTTACATATACTTTAATGATTCGCCAAAACGTCCTTACACAGATAAGGAGATTGGAGAGATTCATAACTGGCTAAGTTATGAGTGTATAAGAAGCAAACCACAAGAACGCACGAATGACATTACCACAAAGATGGTATGGACAAAAATGGAGGCTTTTATAAAGCACTTCAAGTATCTTTTTCAAGACAAAGATTGTCCTATTATTATCAGTACAATAGGTATTGCAGATGATACAAATGTAATCAAAGGTGTAGTTGAATTCATAAGGAAACAGTATTCAGATGGTGTCCAGAAAATAGAACTCCACGAATACGTTGACAATCTTATGGAAGAAACATTCTTCGAGAAACTTAATCGTCTTGATTCAATTGACGCAATTACGCGTGAACTTGAATCCATGAATCTAAAATTGGAATCAAAGGGCGAATATACGAGTCAAGAAATAATACACCAGCTATTTACTCGTGTATCTTTCTACAAACATACGTTGGACCCTATTAATGGTCAGATTGGCTATTCTCATATAGCATTCTATCAGATGGATACAGGAACAGAGTTTATAAGACAAGTTACATCTGAACTGCGTACAGAATTATCCTTCAATGGATTGATTTCTATCCCATCTACCTATAATAAGATGGGTGCATATATAATTGGTTATGGGACTAGCGGTGTAAAGGAACAACCTGGTTATCTTTATCCTATGACAACAGCTCTGAATACTCTTTATGCTAATGAAGAGCATGAAGGCAGTAGCGTGTTCAGTAATAACACATGTGTTGCTAAAAGATACAAATTCAGCAAGTCTGATTTGCTCCAATCAATTTATGAAAATGCCAACTGGGTAACATTTATCAACCCGGAAGTAGACATCAACTTCTTCTATAAGCAAAACCTTTATGTGGTTCACTATACCGACCAATATACTATCAATGCCAAATATGATAGTATTACGGTAACAAAGCATGTGGATCAGTATGAGAATATGCTGAGAAAGTCGTATGAGAAGTATGCACTATCAGAAGAGAAGTTTCAGCATTTCAATGAGACGATGATGAACTATTTCAACTGTCTCAATGGTAGTTGGATGCTCGATATTGTCAAAAAGAGTGAAGATCAAATACGCGAAAAAATGAGCATTGTGGCTGCAAGCATTGCTATGTTGCGATTCATGCGCCGTAACAAGAATGTCCATTGGATTCCTGTTTCGCTCGAAGAAATTCTGCGTGTAACAGGTTCTATTGGTTTACCTCAAGATTACATTTTTACAAAGAAGACACTTGGTATAAAGGGGGCTTTGTCAGATGATCTTCTGATGATTGGTCTTGATGCTACAGATGAGAAAGACCTGAAACTTTATCTATATCCCGTAGAGGTAAAGTTCTCAAAGAATAGCTCAATGGCAGATAAGGCTGGAAAGCAGGTTAGTCAAACCTTTATTCAATTAAAGGCGCATTTGTTCGGTGACACTAACTTTACCAAGAGCATTTACCGAACATTCTTTGCGTCTCAATTCCTGACTAATGCAGAGAAACTGAATGCGAACAACCTGCTGTCTGACGAAGAGTATCAAATAATTGAAAAGTTCCGATTTGAGCTCTTGAATTTGAAATATACGCTGAAGGAGAAACTGCCCGTTAAGGAAATGGGCTGTGCCGCTATCGTGTCATTCTATAGTCATGCAACTCATAGCCTTTCTACTTCTCTTGTGGATAATGTTCCTGTATGTGAGGTTCATTTCTCTGAACAGGAGTGTTTTAAGTTTGTCGCAGAACCAGAAAATAATCACATGAAGTTCCTTGAAACGGATCTGATAATGATTGATTCTGACACGCTGAATGCTATAGATGCCTCTATAATGATTGCTACTGTTGAAGAAATGGATTCATCAATTGAACTAACGGAGATAGAAGATGAAGACGCAATCGAACTGGCATCTAAGGTAACATTAGAGCAAAAAACTGTTATGGCAACAACTCCACAAGTTGTGGAACACAAGGAAGGTACAAACACCGAAGTTGTAAGCCAAGAAAAGACTAATAAGATTAAGATTTTGGTTGGACATACACAATCTGGTCATAGAAGGGTTATATTTGAACCTAATAATACCAAGATGGTTTCTCATCCTAATATGGGCATTATTGGCACAATGGGTACAGGAAAGACACAGTTTGCTCGTTCGGTAATTGCCCAGTTTGCAAAAGAAGGTGTAAACAATGTTGGTGGTAAGCCTGTGGGAATGCTCGTGTTTGATTATAAGGGTGACTATAAGGACAAAGAGTTTCTGGATGCAGTTGGTGGTACCTGCTACAAGTTTAACTATCCATTCAATCCTTTGAAGTTGGTAGTGAATGATGAGGTGGAGGGCATGAACCTTCCTGCCATTACTGCTGATAGAATAGCTGATTCCTTTGCTAAAGCATATGGGCTTGGATTGAAGCAGCAGAGTATTATTAAGCAGGTGATTATTGACACATACAAAGATGCCGGCATAACCAAGGATCCAAGTTCTTGGAATAACTCTGTGCCAACGATGGAACAAGTAATCGAGAAGTATTTTGAGGCATACGATGCTAATGATAAGGCCTTTGCTCTGTTCGACAAGCTTCGAGACTATACCATTTTTACGACCGACAACAGCAATTGTGTTTCGTTGTTCGAATGGCTTAACGGTGTTCGAGTGATAGATTTAACGCTCTATCCTGACGACACCAAGAAGGTAATAGTGTCTTTGATTCTTGACTTATTCTATGCAGAGATGCGGCAGTTGGGTAGTAGTATGCAAGAGGATGGTTTCCGTGAATTAAGAGCGATGATTATGGTGGATGAAGCACATCAGTTCTTGAAAAAGGACTTCAACTCATTCCGAAGCATCATCAGTGAAGGTCGTATGTTTGGCGTGGGTATGATTCTTTCAACCCAAAACGTAAGTGACTTCAAAACCTCAAAGGAAGACTATTCTCAGTTTATTTTAAGTTGGGTGATACATCATGTAAACTCTATCAGCAAGGCAGAGATTGCTAACATTTTTGGAGCAAGTGATCCAAATAGTGAACGCTACATTGATTTCATTAATAAGGCTAAACTCTTCGAAAGTGTATGCAAGATAGGATCAAGAGTAGAAGGTATCAGGGATTTACCATTCTTTGAACTGATGAAACAGGACGAACGGTTCAAGCCCAAAGAACTGTCATTATTAGAAAAACAAAAGAATGAATAAAACGTTATTCGTATATGGCACTTACAATAGAAGAACTGAATATACTGATACAGAGTGACGAGCATCGTCAGCTGGAGTTGAAGAAGACCACAGGTGAACTGAAGGATGGCATGCATACTGCTTGCGCCTTCTTGAATACCGAAGGTGGCTGGCTCTTTTTTGGCATCGCTCCAACATCACTGAAGATTTTGGGCCAGCAAGTTACAGACAACACCCAAAGGGAGATTGCCCAGGCTCTGAGTTATATGGAGCCGCAGGTTGATGTGAGAGTAGAGTATATCGATGTTCCTAATCGGCCAGGCCATAAGGTGATTGCCATGCACTTTGATGGATGGGCTTGGGGCATGGTACCTTATACTTATCATGGCTGTCCTTACTACAAAGTGGAGAGTACGACGAAGGAGATGCCGCGCGATATGTATGAGGAGCGGTTACGTAGGAGTAAGCCTGATTTGTTCGCATGGGAACGGCAACCTTCGGACTTCACAGATATTAGTTCTTTGGACGAGAAACTGATACGTGGCGTTGTGCGTCTTGGCGTTGAGAGGGGCAGATTGTCCGAACTGGCTCTTACCGAACCTATCGAAGATGTGTTGGGTAAATGGAAGTTGATTGCAGGTGAAAGACCTCTGAATGCCGCCACGGCACTCTTTACGAAAGATACAGGCATGTATACGCAGTTTATAATGCGTCTAGCTCGTTTCCGAGGAACTGACAAAAATGAGTTTATCGACAATCAGCGAGTAGAGGGGAACATCTTCGTACTGCTCAATGAGGCAATGAACTTCTTCCGCAAACACTTGAATATGCACGGGAAGATAGTCGGACTGGTACGTGATGAGTATTTGGAAGTGCCCGCAGAAGCCTTACGTGAAGCTGTTCTGAATGCACTTTGCCATCGTCAGTACGAACGGTATAACCTGACCATAGGTATCGCTATCTACGATGACCGCATTGAGATTGAGAATCCTGGCATTCTGCCTCCGCAGATTACTCCAGAGAATATTCGCCAGCCCCACATATCATATCCATACAATCCGCTAATAGCTAATGTACTGTATAGTACAACCTATATTGAGAACTGGGGTTCGGGTGTGAAACGCATCATGGAGGCTTGCCAAAAGAGAGGTGTAACTGCACCTACATGGTCTATCAATGGTGGCTTTATTGTGGTAACATTTATGAGACCAATAAAGGGTGATAACCAAAGTGACACTCAAGATGGCACTCAAGGTGGCACTCAAGGTGGCACTCAAGAAGAAAATCTTGATAAATGGATAGAAAACCAAATCAGAGAGAATCCTCAAATTACAACAGAGGAACTGGCCAAAATGAGTAAAAAGGGACTTAGAACAATCAAGCGCCATATTGCAAAAATGCTACACGTTCGATATGTGGGTAGTGGTTATAGTGGCCATTGGGAAGTTGATGCCAACGAGGAAGGATAAGTTGATGAAGAAATAGTCTTACTCGTATTACTGATATTACTGAATAATATGCCGAAAAATGATTTGCGAACAAAAAATATGGGATTTGCGAACAAAATGAGTGAATCAATTATTGCAGAAAGATTATATTGGGGTTCGCGAAATGCAATTTTGTTCGCAAATTGTTCGCAAAACAAAGAAAAAGGAGCTACATTTTTGATGTAACTCCTTGATTTTTAGTGTGGACCAGCCAGGGCTTGAACCTGGGACCTCCAGATTATGAGTCTTTTCCATGGTGCTTTCATAGAATTTCAAAAAATCCTAAATATCGGTAAATAAATGAGTTGCAAATTTTGCAGTTTGCAGAAAATGTAGTAAATTTGCACTGAATTTAGAGGTCTATGTTCACCTCATGTTCACCAAAATATAGTTGGAAACATTGATAAATAAAGGGTTTAGCTATGCCAAAGAAGAAATTCATGTTCACTGAATCGGCTGATTTAGCCAATTTCAACTACAAGGGAATCTATGTGTCCCTTACTATTGATATACGCAAGTGGGCCGTTACAAAGAGAGATGAAGCTGGCCATCCGTTGGAGCACGACCAACTTCAGGAGTTGCCAATTGTTCTAAGAATAACCAAGGATTCCAAGCGTCTCTATTTGCCAATAGGTGAAAAATGCAAATGGAATGATTGGTTGGAAATGTGCAAGCACGAGCAAAGTACAAGAGTGAGAAGTGATTCCGAGAAACGCGCACAACTAAAGAAGCATATCACCAATCTGAAGCCAATAGTTTATGAGATGGCCGATGCTGGTACTTTTTCCCTTGCCCGGATCAAAGATAGGTACAATGGAATTTCAAATGACGATGTCACCATATACACTATTTGGGACGAGTATATTCAAGAGAAGAAGAATGAAGGAGAATTTGGGACGGCTGGTGTGGGCAAAGACACTCGGAATCGTTTTATTAGAGACAATGGTAGAGAGGTTAAGTTTTCTGAGATAAACTTTGATTTCGTACAAGATTGGGTGAGAAAGATGCAGAAGGCCAAATTGAGCACAACATATATCGGTATTAATCTACGCACTTTTCGTACTATGGTAAATAGAGCCATCAGAAAAGGTTATGTTAAAGGTAATACGGAGGAAATGTTCAAGGACTCTGGCTATAACCAAATGGAAAGCCGGAAGGATTGCTTTATGGCGGTGACAGTCTTTCAGCAGCTATATGAGTTTTGGGAGAAGGGTGAAGCAAAAGATGAGAATGGCAAGGAACTCTTTATTCCAAGGGACAAAAATGCGCTATTTCGCGACCTTGGCCTGTTTCTTTTTATGTATTTTGCCAATGGGCAGAATTTGGCTGACACACTTCGTTTGGAATATGATAACTGGTATTTTTCTTCACAAGGAAAACAACTGAGATTCCAAAGGCATAAGACAAAAGGTCGTACTAAAGGTGGCAGTGAAGTCATCTTCCCTGTTACGCCAGAGATACAGAAGATTCTTGACAGGTATGGCAACAAACCAAAACTGGGTGAACGCGTTTTCCCCATTTTGGACAAGTCTAAAACTCCAGAACAAGAGTTGTGGGTGATACAACGCTACAATAAATACATTCGCAAACATATGAAGAAAGTAGCCGCGCTATTGAAATTAGAGCAGACACCCACCTCAACTTGGGCGCGTCATAGTTTCGCAACAAATCTGAACAATTCTGGATGCGTTCCACGGGAATATATACAAAGTAGTATGGCACATAGCTCCAACAATGATATTACGTCAAAATATATTGGCTCATATCCGCTACCCAAGATGCAGGAGTATAATTCATATTTGCTAAAAATCCCACAAACCGTTAATAGCACGGAAGATTTGCTCAATATACTTAAAGCTATGAGCGAGGAGGAGCGTGCGGCACTGATGGAAGAGGCTTCTAAATAGGTTATAACTCGGCGCAATCTGGCAAAAAAGTCAGGATTGCGCCAACTTATAAAGCATGGAACGGAACAAGTGGGCATATTTATGGTTTTAGAAACGGAATAAGTGGGTATGTTTGCGGTGGCAAAATCGGAATAAGTTGGCAAAATTATTGCTAAAACTACGGAATAAGTGGATTTTTCTTTGCTGAATAAAGATTTTATTGTAATTTTGCAGCGAAATTTTAATGACATTGTTATGCTTGAACGTAAATTCACTTCATTTAAATTCACTTCATTCCTGGAAAGTTTCCTTTTGGAAGAGCCAAATAAGATTCTGCTTGTTAATGGTGCACGACAGATAGGTAAGTCTTATCTTATCCGCTATGTTGGTCAAAAGTTGTTTCGACATTTTGTTGAAATCAACCTCAAAGAAGACATCGAAGGTGATAAGGTTTTCGCTGATGTTCATACAACCAACGACCTCTATATGCGGTTGAGCAACTTCTATTCCTCCCCCTTGGGCGACAAAACCGATACGCTGGTTTTTTTGGATGAGATACAAAGCTATCCTCACTTGATGACGATGCTGAAGTTCCTCAACGGGGAATCGCGCTATCGTTTTATAGCAAGTGGTTCCCAGTTAGGTGTTGCTTTGTCGGAAACACCTTCTGTGCCCCTTGGAAGTGTGACTATTGAGCAGATGTATCCTCTTGACTTTGAGGAGTTCCTTTGGGCCACAGGTGTCGGCAAGGAATGGATAGAGAACATATGGGAACACTTCAGTCATGAAGAGTCCTTGGATGAGAGTACACATAACATTCTGTTGAAGCGTTTCCAATATTATCTGCTTGTAGGTGGGTTACCTGAAGCCATCAACAATTATCTGGCTGATCGGAATATGGTTCGCGTCAGGCAGACACATAGGGACATACACAATCTCTATCGCATTGACGCTTCACAATATGATGAGGAACATAAACTTAAGATTCGCAAGATTTACGACCTTATCCCCAGCATCTTGGAAAACAAGAAGAAGCGCGTTGTATATAAAAATATAGAAAACAAGAAAGGCAAAACTTTCTCCGATTATGCAGATGAGTTTGAATATCTAACCAACTCTGGCGTTGCTTTGGAAGTGTCTGCTATCAGCAATCCTCGTTTTCCTCTTACCGAGTCTGATCAAAAGAAGCTAGTTAAGCTCTATCTCAATGACGTAGGACTGTTGACAAATCTTCTGTATGGATTGAATGTGAATGCTGTTCTGCAAGACATCAAGAGCATCAATCTTGGTACAGTGTATGAGTCCGTGATCGCTCAGGAACTTGCCGCACATGGCTTCAAATTGCATTATTATGATAACAAGAAAAAGGGTGAAGTGGATTTTCTTGTAGATGACCACGATAATTTGACGGTGCTTCCCTTAGAGATAAAATCAGGAAAGGACTATACTGATCATAGTGCGCTTACCAAATTCCTAGAAACGCCCGATTACGGTATAAATCATGCAATCGTCTTTTCTAATGAACGGGAGATTTTCAGGAAGAAAGGTGTCACTTACCTTCCTATATATTATATTATGTTTCTTCATAACGAGCATCGCGAAGAACCTGTAATACTACCCGAATTGGAAGCCATCTAATATATTGCGGATTCATGGAAGAGAAGATGCTATTAGAGTGGAAAGAAGCCCACGCAGAAGTCTATGCCAAGTTCAAGGAGGATTTGGAAGGACAGTTGCAGAAACCATACCATCAGAATATCTTAGACCTTGGTGATGGCAATGCGGAACCGCTGCAATCGGCCATCACCAATCTTGTTTCCGTTTCGTCAGAGGATGGCTTTGATTTAGATAAGCTGTACACAAAGGCTGTCGAGTCTAGTGATGCTTCTGTATATTGCTTGTGCTATTATTTTCTATTTGACAATGGTGAAGACCGATTGGCTGATGCCATAGCAGATAAAGTCGAGAGGCCAGACGCACAAGAAATCTTGGATGCTGTCCAAGAATATAGGCGGTTTTACAAGCAGAACCGCAAACAGGAGGTAGCCGAGATAACGACAGATGAACTGAACATCCTTACCCTTCGACGTTGGCACTATGACCATCCAGAAGAATATAAGGAGTTTACGACTACGTTCCAGAAAGCCTACGATGGCGACATGACTTTCATACAGACCAACTTCTTCTTCCTGATGGAGATGTTTTCGACCAAAGGTGTGAAAGGCATGATGAAAATCATAGCCTCCTTGTTCCCTGGCAATAAGCACTACCAACAAAGTCTGATGGGGAGCGATGAGAACCCTTTGAAGGGACGTTTGTCCGAAATGCTTGACTCTTCCCTCAACAATGATAGCCTTTACTATTGGATAATTTTCGACAACGGTTTCCTTCATGCTGCCGACCTCATATCTCAGACTTTCTTGAAACCCGAAAGCCCTTATTGGGAAAAACTTATCGGTAGGCGATGTGTGGAAGCCCTCATCGGTGCAAGTATTGACAAGGCCCGCTATTCAAAGGCACAGTGGAAGGAAGTAACCCAAAAACTGAAGAAAGGAGAGGCCAGGCAGGTCATAGATGTCGCCCTGTTAGAAGTGCAAGGGCGCAGAGGAAGGAAGAGCACCTATGTTCTCCTGGAAGAGATGCTGTCTACGGAACATGTCTCAATCTTGACGGATGAAATTCAAAAGTTATTGCAGGATTGGAAACAACTCGAAGATACAGACTCCATCCTGGCATACATCTTCGCAGCCTTGGTCAAAGGCAACTTGCTCTGCGGTGAGTACAACTACCGCACCTTCCATGCTGCCGTTCAGGAGAAATTCCCCGATTTCCATATCAACAAGGGCTATGACTGGGCAGAGGCTCTTTGCAATGCTGTTCTGTCTGATGATCTGAATTACAACATCAACATTTCTGAGGACCAAGTTAAACGAGGGCGTAGGTATGCTACCGACATAAAACTTCGATTGCTTTCATTGGTCAATCCCAATTTCGTATAAACTTTTAGAGATGTCCTGTTAGGGGCATCTTTTTTCGTTGTAATCGGGGCTCGTTTGTTAAAAACAAGCCTCGATTTGTTAATTATACCTCGGCAGAAATCGTGCTGATTTTTGCCGAGGAAAGACCCCATGACATTACGATACCTTTGCGGCATGAAACTATTAAACGCGAAGATATGACTGGAAATTTCGTAATGCTTCAGATGGATGACCTCAGGCAGGTTGTCACTGAGATTGTAGAAGAGGTCTGCGCAAAGCGCGGCCTGAACGAGAAGTCTTCCGAAGAAGAAGGCGAGTGGTTAACCCGTGAAGAGGTGTGCGACATGCTGCGCATCACCTACACGACGCTATGGCGAAAGGAGAACGAGGGTCTCA
>OMXX01000207.1 GCA_900315105.1 uncultured Prevotellaceae bacterium
CACAGCCACTGCCTTATATTTGCCGTATGTAGGTAAAGTCGGCTTAGTTTCTTTCTTTATTCTGTATCTCATAGATGTTCAAATGATGCTGCAAAATTACACAAAAAAGCCGAATCCTCCAAATTTAAGAACAGCGAATATACTAACCAGGCTATCAAATCAAAATCTAGCCCGTGTATGAGTGTATACTTCTTGTTTTGTTTGAGGAATCTTAGTTTCCATAATACGTCTATTTTATTCTATTCGTATAAAACGGATCTACAAGATAGATGCGGTCGTAGTCTGTCTTAAAGGTTTCTGGCAGCGTATAGCCACGAATTTCTGCATGTTCGTTGATGGGGAAGAACACCAAAAGGTAAAACTCGCTGATGGTGCTGTTCTCGGGCAAAGTCTTATAAATCTTCAACTTTTGCTCCTTCCCGTTGATGCAATCCAACAGAATCTTCTCGTTCAACTCTTCATATACCACAACTGTATCACAAGTCATAAATGAGTGCTCAACGCCAGGATTTTCCCACGCCGTTACACTTTCTATGTATTGGCGATTCATTGGAGGCTGGTTTGGAAGCATCAGACTGTCTATCTCGTCGAATAGCTGCTCCTTAACCTTTTTGTAGTTGATGCCGACAGGAACCTGCAAGTCCGTAAACATCACGCCTATCTCGTATCTTTTGTTTGAACGCTTGTCTAGCCGTTCCTCTATATACTCATTGAACATCTTGTAGAGCACGTTCTCTGACTCCTCGTAGCGATGAGTGCTGTAGGTAACCACCTCGATACCTATCCGTCTGTCCGCCTTTGATGGCAGCACGATGTCTGGCCTGTCATCGCACATTGATTCATCAGGCTCGTATCCCAATTCCTTGATGATGTGAGAGGCCTTGCCGAGTTCGTCTGTGTGTTTGATGTCTGTTTTAGTCATCATTTTTGTATTTCCAAATAAAACCACCAGCAGATGTCTTCTTGCCTTTGCACACAAGACCAATGTCTCCATGAATATTCATGCCTAAACCGCGAGAAGCGACAGTTGCGTTAGGCCACTCTTTTATGAACTCTCCGTCTAAACTATATTGAAGAACGGCTTTACGGACAGAATTAGGATATCTCTTCGACAGCAAACCCGCTTCTTTTAATAATCGATATGCAACTTTAGCATGGTTACTCAAATCAGATATACTCTTGTAATATTGAGATACCTCCCATGCTTCTTCTATCGTTTTTGCTCTTCTAAATCTTGCATCTGTAGGCTTTGCTTCTTTAAATAAATCATGATCTCTAAGAAACGTCCAAAGTCTAAAATTATTAACACGAATTTTTTCAATGGACCTATAATTATCCGCTTCTTTAAGCGCTTCATCCTTAGTATATTCTTTGGGTTTCCCAAAAACATCGTCTAGCATCCCGTGCTTAAATAGTACACGATAAGCCCAATAACAGTCACGATGTAAGCCCATTCTATTCTTATAGTTTCCTTTCTTTACAACTAGAAGCGCTTCTTCAACTGTATGATGTGTATGTATTGCACGATGAGGGAATAACTCGTTAAGTAGGCCTTTATAGCGTGATTGGATAGCTTCATATGCTCCAATATATAGTTTCATGAATTTTTTCAAATCATAGTTGCATTCCTTTGCCTTTTCTCTTATCGCTTTTTTGTTCCATTTGATTGGATAGTAAATACCAATAGAACTCTCTATTTCGCCTGTTTTTGCTCTGTTAAGGATAATCCATCCTTGCTCTTTATAATAATTTACCCAATACTTCTCTCTTTTTCCACTCTCATGAATAGGCACGTTTCCTTCTAACACTTTTGGGGAAGGAATTTCACATTCATTCTTTGCCGCAAACCTATTGACTGAAGATTTAAGACTATTATGATGCTGCCAATCTCTTTTAATCATACTGCTTGTCAATCCGACATAAACTGCATTTAGATTAACGAATTCATAGGCATATATATACTTGGTATTTTTGTCATAGTCGTTTGGTGTGGGTGGTAATTTTTTGAGCCACACATAGTCATAGAGCCAACCATTACGTAGAGCTACATTATAAGCCCCAGAACTCTTTATTCTAAAATCAAAGAAATACTCATACTTGTGCGCCTCAGCCTCACATGTTTCCTTGTCCCATTTCTTAGCGTTTCCAGAACAATAAGGACAGCCCTGACCTTTTAAATGATTGGAAGGTGTCTGCCAGAAATCTCCGTGTATTTTACATACGATGCATACATCCGTTTTCGTATTATTGTACTCAACTTTATGATATTCATATAAATCACCATGAACTTTCTTGGCATCCTCAATAAACCTTTCCACAGGTTTACGCTGAAGTCTGCTTCTTCTGTCGTCATAACACTTAGGACAGCCTTGCTTTCCTGAAAAGATATTGTCTGGACGCATCATAAATTCTCCATGCTCAACTCCGTTCGCATCTTTCTCGTGACACACAAGTGTTATCGGTACTTTCATGGCTTTATACACAACTTTTTCATAGCTATAGCGTTCTCCAAACATGGAATGTATCCTTTCGATTATTTCTTCCTGACTATAAATATGTCTTCGTCTGTCACCTTTATTGGCGCATTTAGGACATCCGTGTCCATTTAAATGAGTATATGGAGCCTGCCAATACTCACCATGCTCCTTGCAAATTATGCAAACCTTTGACGACGTATTTTCATACTTTACCTTAGAATAGTCATACTTATCCCCATGCACTTTTCTCGCATCATCAATAAATTGTTCTAAAGTTTTTCTGCGAGATTCTACATTTTTCACTTTTCCACACTCGGGACATCCAGATCCTTTTATATGATCTAAGGCTCTTTGTAAAAAAACACCATGTATAGGACAAATAATGCAGACTTTAGTTTGATTATTCACATACTCCGCTTTGGAATAGTCATATCTATCCCCATGTACCGCTTTGGCTTTTGCTATGAATTCTTCAGTCGTCAGTTTCGCCATATATGCTATACTTATTTATTTTATCCCTTCCTAATATTATTTTGCATCATCCCGTTATACGAGAAAAATAAGGCACCTTGATAGGTAAGGTTGGTCAGTATATAAACGTAACATGGTTCTTTGTCACTCATATAGTCATCAATGATTATTATGGTGCAAATTTACAAAAATATAAGGAGAAAACTTCATCGTGACTCTTTTTTTTGCAAAGGTAGGTATTTTTGGGGGAATAAGGCCAAAAAAGGGGCTGAAAATTTTGATTTTTGCCAGATTTACGATATCTTTGCACCGTTAACATAATTATTCTCTTAAATTGATATGCTTATGAAAAAGAAAAAAGCTAAAAAATGTGAGTTTTCGTGCAAAATGCTTGCAAGTGTGGAATCTTTTATCTACTTTTGCCGATGAGTACGAGACGTGAACGGGCTAAGGCCCCTGTATCGCAGCTGAATAAACAGCTGACAAAAGCAGAAATGATCGAGAATCTTCGCAAAATTCGCAGCAGAAAGAACCTGCATACTGCAGAGATTTATATCGACATCGCAAAATTAGTCTTTGGAGGTATGGTGATTGGTAGCCTCTTTGGTGAAAAAGAGTATTCTATCTATCTAACAATGGGAGGAATCATCATTTCACTGACTCTTTTGGGAATTGGTAACGTATATTTTAATAAAGGAAATAAAGACATATAAATATGGAACTGATTATTCTTTTTATTATAGTGGGAATTATTGGCGTGGCATATTTTATTTATGACATGCACAACCAGAAGAAAATGGAGCAAGGTTATTGATTGCTCCAAAGGTGTCTTTATCGACACTATTCATCTAAGAGTTGCTTCGGCAACTCTTTTTTATTGCAAAAAGTAACTAAACGCAGTTCAATTAGTTACTTTTTGGTTGGTAAAACGTAATGAAATGGATGACGAAAAGTAATGAATTGGCAGTA
>OMXX01000052.1 GCA_900315105.1 uncultured Prevotellaceae bacterium
AGATTACTTTGACGTGTATGAAGTGGCAGCTGTAGCCTATTACGAAGACATCCAAAACACAGGTACGACATCATACGTACGGAATGATAGCATTGATGACGTATATAGGTATGTGTACAAAGCCTTTGGCGAAGATATAGATGATGTGGTATTAATCGTTCTTAACAAAAAACTTTTTAGAAGTTGTGCTTCCTGGAGTTCTTCGTATCAAGAGTCAGATATTCCTTCTGGTTTTTCTTCGGCTTACGTTTGGCTCCCGATTGAAAATGATGGGTCGGTAGTAAAAGACTATGACCCTATCACTTTATTGCATGAGTTCGGACATGCTTTTGCAGGGCTTGCTGATGAATATATTGATAAGGAGTATGAATGGGATGATTTCGATTCAGGAAAGAAGTGGGTGCAGGAATGGCAGGAATATGGTTACTATAGGAATATATCTTTCGATAGTGATGTTACGAAGTCATACTGGGCAGACTTTGCTGCTGACAGCAGATATGATTTTGAAAAGCTTGGCTGCTATGAGGGCGCGGAATACCAGGAAAAGGGTGTCTATCGTCCTACGGAGAACAGCATCATGAGATGTACTTCTCTTTATTTCAATGTAATCGCTCGTGTGATGATATACAAGCGTTGCATGAAGATTGCCTATGGCGATAGCTGGACATTCGATTGTGAGGATTTTGTAAAATTTGATCTTGAGAAGGCTAAGGCTGAGTATAAAGCTGACCAAGAGCGGTCTCATTCCGTTTATTCAAAATCCATGTACTTTGGGGCTCCTCCTCGGTTTGTGAATTCAGATTCATGGCAGAGAGTTAATAAACCAGCGAAGTAACAGATATAGTCCAAGCCCCCATTTCCTGCAAAGAACATGGGGGCTTGATTGTAAAGCTTTCGCATAACTCATGATGTCTGATGAGCGAAAAAAATAATGTTAAAGCAAGAATAATATGGTAATTTGTCATTTTCTTGTTATATCTTTGCAAACGATATTCTAAAAACTTAAACTAACGTGAGTTCGACGAATTCCTATATGGCAAACAGCAAGCTATTTTTAACTGACAATAATTACCAATCTTACCAATCTTCAACCAGTAATTATCATTTTTTATTGGAAAAAGATTGGTAAGATTGGTAATTATTGTCAGTTTACCAGTTTTTATCCTTGCATTTACGGGATGCGGAAAAGATGAAGATGATGAGCCTGCAACTAAGCCTGATTCCAACATCTCCATAGAGGATGGGAATAACGGCAAGGTTACGCAACTTCAGAAACACACAATAGGTAATGGAGTTCCTGTCGTAATCATGTGTGATGGATTCCTTGATAAGGATATCACAGGAGGAAGGTATCGTAAGGCTACCACAATGGCGCTTGGGGAACTGTTTTCCGTCTATCCTATGAATATGCTGAAAGAATACTTTGATGTGTACGAGGTTACCGCAGTATCAGATAATGACTCTTTCTCTGCAAACTCCAAGACAGCCTTTAGTGTGAAAATCTCCAAGGTTTCCAATCCTAAGGCTGTAAGTTCTGACATTACAAACCGCGATGATAAGAAAGCTGTGGAATACGCGAAAAAGGCCATTGGTGAGAAACGTATCAATGATGCATTAGTCGTCATCCTTATCAATGATAAGAGCAGTGCAGGCCTCTGCTCTCATTATGGCAATTATATTAAGTCCGACATCCCTAAAGGCTACTCAGAAGGATGCTCTGTAGCATACGTAACACTCGTTGATACCAAAGATTTTAAGCCTGATTGCAACATAGTGCTATGGCATGAGGCTATTGGTCATGGCTTTGCTATGCTTGCAGACGAGTACGCCAGGAAAAATGGGAAAATTCCAGATGCAGAGAGGCTAAACATGGTTGACTTGCAGAATTATGGCTTCTATAGTAATATCTCATTCAGTAGTGATGTCAAGAAATCAAAATGGGCAGACTTTGCTGCTGATTCCAGATACAAATCCGAGCACTTAGGCTGCTATAAAGGTGCCGCATGCTACGCATCAGGTGCATATCGTCCTACATCTAACAGTATTATGAACAGCGGTGACAGCTTCGATGTCGTTGCCCGTTCTATGATTTACAAGCGTTGTATGAAGATTGCCTATGGTGATAGCTGGAAGTTCAACTATGAGGATTTTGTAAAATTTGATCTTGAGAAGGCGAAGGCCGCGTATCAGGCAGATAAAGAGCAACATTCAACTTCTTCTACATCCACGGTTTAGAGAAGGTTGTAGCTCCCTTGTACCTCCTATGTAAGTCCCATGTGATTCCCATTTTTCTAAGGGACCTTCATAGGGCTTGGTTGGGAGGAAGAACGGAGGATGAGCGAAAAGAATATGAAGCCATATTTCCCATAAAATGTGGATGTGACTAAAAAAAGAAAGGTAACAGGTAACAAAATAACATTCTGGGGGAAGGTGGATATAATAAAATGGAAAAAGGATGGCTTCAAGCCATCCTTTTGTGATCCGCTTGGGGTTCGAACCCAAGACCCCCACATTAAAAGTGTGATGCTCTACCGACTGAGCTAGCGGATCTCCATTTTCAGCACTCATTTTCAGAATGCGGGTGCAAAGGTACTCATTTTTATTCAGAAACAAGCATCTTTGATTATGATTTGTTTGTTTTGTTAACTAAAATTAACTTATGCTATGGTTGCAGTTCTGTTTCCTGTTTGTCGGTATGAGCATCTGCTTCTACTTCTGTCGGTTCCGGCTGTTCATCCGTTGTTGTCAGCTCTTCCTTCGTGACATAGCGTTGCCAGTATGCCATGATGAGGGTGGTGAGAGGTAGGGCTACGATGAGTCCGATGAAGCCGAGGAGCGCGCCCCATACGGAGAGCGAGAGCAGGAGTATGGCTGGGTTGAGGCCCATCTGCTTGCCCATTATCTTTGGTGTCACGACCATATCAATGATGACCTGCACAACGGCGAAGACGAGGAGGGCGAGGCCGAAGACTACCCAGAAGCTCTGTCCGGTGTCGAGGGCTTTGAGTCCTGCAAGGAATGCCGTTGGTATGAGTGCGAAGGTGTGGAGATATGGCACGAGGTCGAGGATGCCGATGAGGATGCCGAGACCGATAGCCATTGGGAAGCCTATGATGGTGAAGCCGATGCAGAAGAGTATGCCCATGGTGAGGGCTACGAGGCATTGTCCGCGCACGTATGCGTTGAGGGCGTTGCCGGCATCCTGTGCCAGTTCCTGCCAGAAGTGATGGGTGGACTTTGGGAAGATGCGTATCCAGTTCTTGGTGAGATACTCGTAGTCGAGCAGGATGAAGAACATATAGAGGAGCACGATACATGATGCTGCGATGCTCACGACAACGCTCCATGTTTGTCCGATGAAGCTGAATACCTTAGGCATGGTGTCCTTGAGCGTCTGTGAGAAATCATCGCTCTTCAGGTATTTCTCGATTTCGGCTGAGTGGTTGTTTACCCATGCCGTGACAGCCTCTGGTATGTTGTCGATGTGAGCTGCCTGATGCAGATAGGTGGTAGCGAGTCGGGTGAAGGTGGAGAACTGCTCAATCATCGGCGGGATGATGAGGTAGATGACGCCCGAGAGTATGGCTATGACGGCAAGCATCGCAATGATGATGCTTATTGCCCTCACCTTGACATGGAGCCGCTTCTCGATGAAGATAACGACGGGATACATGAGGTATGCCAGTACCCATGCGATGAAGAATGGCAGGAGTACCGCGCTCAGGTAGTTGAGCACGAAGAGTGATAGGATGACGATTCCGCCAATGACTATCCAGCGGATGAATCGGTCGAAGGTGATTTTCTTTTCTAACACGACTATTTGATTTACTATTTATCTATTTACTATGTACTATTTATGTACTATTTTTATTTGATTTACTATTTAGCTATTTAACGTCAGTTCGACGAATTCCTCTATTCGTATGTCATTGAATGTCATGTGGTTGAAAGAGCTCTGAAGGAGCGGCACCTAAAAGGGCAGTCCGTGAGGGCTGTTATATTTGCCGTTATTAGAGGGATGAGGTCTGAAGGACCGAATAACAGCCCTTACGGACTGCCCTATTAGGTGTCGGGCTTTCAGCCCTCGCAGTCTTGAATTTCGTCGAACTGACGTTATTTAGCTATTTACTATGTACTATTTATGTACTATTTTTATTTGATTTACTATTTAGCTATTTGCCATTTCGCTATTGATTAACGATAAATAGTACATAGACTAAATCGTAAATAAATAGTACATAGTAAATAGCTAAATAGTAAATGAGGGCGGGTGAGGGGTCGTTTCTACTCAAACAGCTTTGAGACATAGCCTTTGACACGTGCCTGTTCCTTGCGGTAGCATTCGCGACAGAGGGGCTCGTATTCCATTTTCTCGCCTAAAAGGACCTGACCGTCAACATCGACTTTGCGATGGCTGACGTATGCGTTACGGCCGCATCGGATGCAGATGGCGTGTACCTTGAGGACATCGTCGGCGATGGAGAGAAGTTGCGGCATGGCTCCGAAGGGCTTGCATTGATAGTCCATGTCGAGACCGGCAACGATGACACGAACGCCACGGGAGGCAAGGGTGTCGCATACGCTGACGATTCCATCGTCGAAGAACTGGGCTTCGTCGATGCCGACCACATCAACCTCACCTGCCTTTTCGAGAATCTCGGCAGCCGTCTTGACCGGCGTGGAAGGGATGGCGTTGTGGTCGTGGCTCACCACGTTCTCCTCAGAATAGCGCGTGTCCATTGCCGGCTTGAAAATGATAAGTCGCTGTTGTGCAAATCGTGCACGTTTCATTCTACGGATCAGTTCCTCGGTCTTGCCTGAGAACATTGAACCGCACACCACTTCGATTCTTCCGGGTTGGTGTGACTCCCCTGTCAGGTTTTGTGTCATATCGGTTACAAAAGTAATTAATACTTTTAAAAAAAGCAAAGAATTGAGCCGTTTTTTTGCAGATTGGGGAAAAAACACTATCTTTGTGTTTGAAAAATAGAAATGTGCAAAAGGTCTGAGGGCTGGGATGCACGTTTTTCTCCACACGAATATATATTTGTGCTTGTTTATGGGTATATTATACTTGGTGCCCACGCCTGTGGGAAATATGGAAGATATGACGTTTCGTGCCATCCGTCTCCTGAAGGAAGCGGACGTGATTCTCTGTGAGGACACGCGCACTTCGGGCATCCTTCTGAAGCATTTCGAGATAGAGGGCAAGAAACTCATGGCGCATCATAAGTTCAACGAGCATGGCGCATCGGCTGGTGTTGTGGAAAGGTTGAAGGCAGGTCAGACTATCTGTCTCATTACCGATGCCGGTACTCCGGGTATCAGCGATCCGGGTTTCTTCCTCGTAAGGGAGGCTGCTGCTGCCGGTATTACGGTACAGACATTGCCGGGAGCAACGGCTTTCACCCCTGCTCTGGTATCGAGCGGATTGCCTTGCGACAGGTTCTGCTTCGAGGGTTTCCTTCCTCAGAAGAAAGGGCGCCAGACACGACTGGAGGAGTTGAAGGAGGAGGTGCGCACGATGATTTTCTACGAGTCGCCCCGACGGTTGGTTAAGACATTGGAGCAGTTCTGCGAGGTGTTTGGCGAGGAGCGTCAGGTGAGTGTGTGCCGCGAAATCTCGAAGATGTATGAGGAAAGTGTGCGCGGAAGCCTTGCAGAGGTGGCACAGCATTTCCGCGAGACTGAACCGAAAGGCGAGATAGTGGTGGTTCTTCAGGGCATTGATGCCGACATCCTCAAGGAGAGGAAGAAGGCGGAGAAGAAGGCGGCGAGGTTTCGTAGTGAATGAATAATTAATAATTGATAATGAATAAATGAAAAGTGAAAAATGAACAATACAAGTTACGCCTGAACGTTGGGATGTAATACGTATTTTATTATTTTCATTTTATTCATGATTCGGAATTCAGAATTGCCTGGAAGGCAACACTATGAGTAACCGAGGTGCATAATCGACGAAGGAGAGGATGCCCTCGGATAGAAAGCGGAAACCATCATTATCAGCCTGGAAGGCTGTACCTGATTGGCTTTACACTACCTTTATTCGCAAGGCTCAACAGCATGACAGTTGCGAGGTACTGTCTTCCAGACAGAAGAAGGTTTTCCGGTTTATCCCCGCACATCCTCGTTGCACTCGTATGTACGGGGTTACTAAAAGTACTGTCTTCCAGACAATTTAAAACTTGCGGATCTGATTTTATCATTTTTCATTTTATAATTTAACTTGATGTTGCGAAAGTTTTTATCCATATTGGCGGTTGTGATGCTTCTGGCTTCGTGTCAGGAGAAGGGGAATGCGCCTGTTGTGGATAAGGACAATGCGGTGCGCGACTCGCTTCAGCAGATTATCGACTACAAGGACAGGGAGATAAATGATATCCTCGGCACAATGAATGAGATTCAGGAGGGATTCAGACTTATTAATGCGGCTGAGGGTAGGATGTCGGTCATAAAGAGCGGTGAGACGGCGAATAAGACCGAACAGATCAGGGAGAATATACGTGACATCTCCGAGATGATGGAGCATAACCGTGAGCTTATCGCGAAACTGCGTCAGCAAGTGCGTGAGAGTAGTGTGCGTAGTGATGAGTTCAAGACGGTAATAGATAATCTTGTTCAGCAACTTGAGGATAATGATGCGCAGTTGCAGAAGCTTCAGGCGGAGCTTCATGAGAAGGACATTCATATTGCTGAGCTTGACCAGACGGTTTCGAATCTCAATACAAGCATCGCTTCGCTAAAAGAGGAGTCGGCAAACAAGGCGGCTACTATTGTTGCGCAGGATAAGCAGATCAACACGGCTTGGTATGTGTTCGGCACTAAGAAGGAGTTGCAGAGCCAGAATATTTATGAGAAGGGTAGGGTGCTGCAATCGAACTTCAACAAGAACTATTTTACAAAGATAGATATCAGAATCGTTAAGGAGATAAAGCTCTATTCGAAGTCGGTGAAGATAATGACTGCACATCCGGCAAACAGCTATCAGCTTCTACAGGATGCCAACAAACAGTATGTGCTTAGAATAAACAACCCGCAGAGCTTCTGGAGCACGAGCAAGTATCTGGTAGTATTGGTAAAATGACCCCTTTCTGTCCTGCAGACATCCTGACACATACTCCGATATTATCAATATCGGACTTCCCCCGTGATGGGGAAGAGGCTGGCGCAGTAAGGGAAAACAATAACATAAAATGACTGACGAGGAATATATGCGTAAGGCTCTTGCCGAGGCAGAGCAGGCAGCAAAGGAAGATGAGATTCCTATTGGTGCTGTTCTTGTGTGTCGTGGAAGGATTATAGCCAGGACGCATAATCTTACAGAGACTCTGTGTGATGTTACTGCTCATGCAGAGATGCAGGCTATCACGGCAGGTGCTAATGCCCTTGGGGGCAAGTACTTGACGGATTGTACGCTTTATGTCACGGTAGAGCCTTGTCCGATGTGTGCCGGAGCTATTGGTTGGGCACAGATTCCGAGAATCGTGTATGGTGCGCCTGATGAGAAGCGTGGCTATCGCAAGATTGCTCCTAATGCCTTGCATCCAAAGGCTGAGGTGGTTAGCGGTGTTCTTGAGGTTGAATGCCGAGAACTGATGCAGGAGTTTTTTAGGAAGAAGAGATAGACGTATAATAATGAAGGCTGTAAGCCCGACTACCAATAAAGCGGTTTGTAAGAGCCGTTGATATAGAAAGACATTATTAAAGCAGAAAAGAGTCCTGACAGGTTCGCTTGTCGGGACTCTTTTTCTGTTTGCGTTTCTCCGAATCCTAATTTGCCTTGCTAAATAATCAAGTAAGAAACAAGGCTCTTCCTCCGAAGTAGTTCCATCACAGTTCCATCACACTTCCATCGTTTCTCCATCGAAACGATGGACTAACGATGGAGTATCGATGGAGTAACGATGGAGTATCTTAGGAGGAAGAGGGAAGTTATGAGGGATTTACTATGGACTTATATGGGACTTAGAAAAGAGCAGATGAGAATCATGGAATATGTTCAAACCATTTGTGTTGATATTTAAAAATCTTCCCAAATGTCTTTGGTGACGTGTCTTCTCATTTCTTCTTCAATAACATGTTTGCTTCTGCCAAGAAACTTACCAATTTTGTCTTTATTCCATTCTTTTTCCCTATAAGAAGAGCCACCGGTGATTCTCATTTTTATAATTCCGAATTCTTCTATTTTCTTCAACTCTGATTCTGAAATGTCATATATTGAAGAGTAGTATTTACGAGAATTTGGAACCACTACTCGTCCTATGATATAGCTTTCGTTGATGTCTCCAATATGTAAGTTGTTAATAGGAAGATATAAAGTTTCACCATTGCCTAACTTAAACAATACTTCTGCATTTTCAGGAATCGTGTAGAATGATGAAATCAGCAAACAATAATCAGGAATACCTTTTTTGATGTAGGCTTTTAAACAAATATTGTATCTTGCATTGTTTAATGAAATTTTCTTGCCAGTTACCATTATTTGCCATCTTCCGTCTTTTTCCATTCTGCTTACATCGACAATCTGTGCGTTTGTGGCAATGGAAGTTGCTAATAGTATGAAAAGAAATAATTTCTTCATAAAAATAATGTTTGACAAATTATTGTAATTGCGAAAAGAGTAAGTTTCAATTCAGTATACTGTTTCCAATAGAGAAATTAATGTAACGACTTACAACATTGTATAAGTCGTTACATTATTTGGGAGTATCTCTTAGGCTTTGCTGCTTCTTAATTAACGTGAGTTCGATGAATTTATCTACTTGTATATTATTGAATATCATGTAGTTGAAAGAGCTCTGAAGGAGCGATACCTAAAAGGGCAGTCCGTAAGGGCTGTTATATTTGCCGATATATCGGACTGCCCTATTAGGTGTCGGGCTTTCAGCCCTCGCAGTCTTGAATTCGTCGAACTCACGTTAATTATGTACGAGAGTTCCAATCTCTTCGCCATCGATAACCTTCTTGAGGTTGCCGAGGATATCCATGTTGAAGACGTAGATAGGGAGGTTGTTTTGCATACACATAGCGGTTGCTGTGATGTCCATAACCTTCAAACCCTTTGCAATTACGTCCTGATAGGTGATGTCGTGGAACTTGGTTGCGGTTGGATCCTTCTCTGGGTCGGCTGTGTAGATGCCGTCAACACGTGTTCCCTTGAGCATAACGTCGGCTTCAATCTCAATGCCACGGAGAGAAGAGCCTGTGTCGGTAGTGAAATAAGGAGAACCTGTACCAGCACTCATGATAACAACCTCGCCATTCTCCATAGCCTCGATAGCTTTCCATTTAGAATAGAACTCACCGATAGGCTCCATGCGGATAGCTGTGAGAACGCGGTTCTTCTGGCCAATAGCACCTAATGCGCTTGAGAGTGCGAGAGAGTTGATGACTGTTGCGCACATGCCCATCTGGTCGCCCTTTACGCGGTCAAAGCCCTTACCGGCACCTGTGAGGCCACGGAAGATGTTACCGCCACCGATGACGATGCCAATCTGCACACCCATAGATGCTATTTCCTTGATCTGTTCTGCGTACTGGTTGAGGCGCTCAACATTGATACCTTGCTTCTGATCACCTGCAAGACTCTCGCCTGAGAGTTTGAGGAGTATTCTCTTGAATCTCATTTCTTAAATGTTTTTTTATTGTTGTTTGTTATTTGTTTCCGTTTGTTTCTTCAAGGCAGAATTTCACTTCCTTGAACTCGTATTCACTTATTGTTCCGTCGGTTCTCTCCAAGCGCATTATGCCGTTGGGGAGTACTTCCACGAGCCTTGCATCAAACAGGCCGTTGGCATCCTCATAGCTGTGTATGCCTTCTTTGCGGAGTAGGTGACGGTGATATTCGCTATGAATGGTCTTGCATTCTTTCCGTGTAGTCCATTCTTCCTGCGCTATGCCGAGATAATGCTTGAAGCGTGTGATGATATCATTCAGAATGGCTTGACGGTCGTAAGTCTTTCCTGTTATCTGAGTAAGGGAAACGGGATTAGGCGCAGTTCCGTTGAACGTGTTCTGATTGATGTTTATTCCTGTTCCGATTACCATGTCGCTCAGTTTGCCAGCACTGATGTTGCCGTCGATGCGCGTGCCACTTATCTTGCGCTCTTTCCAATAAATGTCGTTAGGCCATTTTATCGTGATGTCTTCGGAGTATGAGGAAAGGACATCGTACAAAGAAAGCGCGTGAGCCATGGATATGATATATTGCATATATGGATCGAGCCATGTGGGATGGATGAGTATGGAGAAAAGCAAGTTCTTGTCAGGCTCGCTTTCCCATGTGTTTGTCCCCATGCCACGGCCGGCTGTCTGGTAGTCGGTTACGGCAACCGTTATTTCCTCATTGCTGAACCTGTCGGCATTATCGAGAAGATATATGTTGGTGGAATCGACTTCCTTGAGATGGATGATATTCATTACTCATTATTCATTTTACTGCCACGTTCCTGGCTTTTTCTTCTTATGACGTCTCATCACTTCATGATATTGGAAGTGTGACGTGACATCGAAGGCATTCTCCTTATGGATAATCTCAGCTCCTGTTTCTGGTGTTCCTGTTACGCTGATTGTGTCATAGCGTATCTGGCAATAGCTCAGTCTGAAACATCTTACGTATGCGGCGGTAGCACGGATGATATTGTTCTTTTTCTCTTCGTCTATGGCTTCGTCGGGATTGCCCCATACTTCAGAACTACGCGTCTTGACTTCTACCACCAAAAGGATGCTGCTGTCTTGATCGATAGCCACGATGTCGAGGTCGCGATGTCGGTCGTGCCAATCGCGATGCCGGATGTACCATCCTTTCTTCTTGAGGTAGAGAGCAGCTTGTTCTTCTCCCCATTTGCCGAGATCGTAGTGCTCTGCCATAGGCTTTTTCCCGCTTTGATGTTTCTCAGTGGAGAAATCACATGCAAAAGTAATGAATTTCTGTTGAAATAAAGAAAATACGGTGATTTATTTTGATTGTTCATGAAAAAAACGTATCTTTGTAGTCGTTATATATATTAAGGAATAATTAAAAACAAAGACTATGGAAGTTAAAATAACAAATGAGAACTTCGAGGAACTCAAGAACGGTGAACTGCCTTTGGTTGTTGACTTCTGGGCAACATGGTGTGGACCATGCAGAATGATAGCGCCGATTATAAGTCAGTTGGCTGATGAATATGCCGGTAAGGTTGTTGTTGGCAAGTGTGATGTAGAAGAATGTGAGGACCTCGTTGCTGATCTTGGCATTCGCAATGTTCCAACCATTCTCTTCTTCAAGGGAGGCGAGGTTGTTGACAAGCTCGTTGGCGCAGCAAATAAGCCAAAGCTTGTAGAGAAATTCTCTGCATTGCTTTAATGGCGCAGCCAGATAGCCTAAGAGGTTGAAAGAGTCTAAGGTTCGTAAGCGGACTTTAGACTTTTTTTTGTTAGTTACATAATAAAAAGGAATGCCGGTGCGTTATTATTGTGTTATAAATCAATTCAAAGTTTAATTTTACCCCCGTGCCTATGAAGCATTTCTTTACTCTGGAAACTTCTTCCCCATCAGAGAAAACAATCAGCATAATCAAGCAGATTGCGTATTCATGCCGTGTTATGAAGGTAGGTGGACAATATCAGGTGTTCTGCCTTAACTGATTATGCCCGTAATTAATATCCTAAAAGGTTAGAAAAAAGTAAGTTTTAAGATATGACAATCGTTTCTCCATCTCTCCTTGCTGCTGATTTCTTGCATCTTGATAGCGAGATTGAGATGATTAATGACAGTGAGGCTCAATGGCTTCATCTGGATGTGATGGATGGTTCCTTCGTGCCAAATATTTCTTTCGGTTTCCCTGTTCTGGAGGCTGTAGCCAAGGCATGTACGAAGAAACTGGATGTTCACTATATGATAAACTCTCCTGCGAACTATATTGAGCAGACAGCCAAGCTCGGTGCTATGATGATGAACGTGCACTATGAGGCTTGTCCGCATCTGCACCGTACTGTTCAGGAGATTCATGATGCCGGTATGAAGGCTGGCGTTACTCTGAATCCTGCTACTCCGGTCTGTGTTCTTGAGGATATCATCAAGGATGTGGATATGGTGCTGCTTATGAGTGTGAATCCTGGATTTGGCGGTCAGAAGTTTATCAAGAATACGATAGACAAGGTAAAGCGACTTCGTGAACTCATAAACAGAACGGGTTCGTACGCTCTTATTGAGGTTGATGGTGGAGTGAATGGCGAGACAGGTCCGCAGCTTGTAGAGGCTGGGGTAGATGTTCTTGTCGCTGGCAGTTATGTCTTTAAGTCAGAGGATCCGATTGCAACAATCAGTTCATTGAAGGCTTTGTAAGGAAAAATAGAAAGTAATAAAAATAGAAACGCGAAGATATAAAGATGGCTCTTTGTATCTTCGCGCTTGTTTTTTGTCTGTATAGGCGTTGCCTATATTAATCTTATACCATTTCCAATTCAATAGAGTTCTGTCGTGCGAGCTTGCGCATATTGATAAGGGCATAGCGCATACGTCCGAGAGATGTGTTGATGCTTACGCCTGTTGTCTCGGCAATCTCCTTGAACGACATCTCCTGATAGTAGCGCATGAAAACCACCTCGCGCTGTGTAGCTGGAAGGAATTCCATGAGTTTCTTTACATCGCAGAGCACCTGCTTGTTCACGAAGTCAGCCTCCTTGCTTGTGTCGAGAAGGTCTTCGCTTGAGATGTTAGAGAGGTCGTTGGCCTCGTTAACATCAATCAGGTTGAACTGCTTCTGACGTCGGTACCAGTCCATAATGGCATTATGGGCGATACGCATCATCCATGCACTAAACTTACCCGTAGGGGTATATCGGCCTTTCTGAAGGTACATGATAGCCTTCACAAAAGTCTCTTGGAAAATATCGTTGGCTGTGTCATTGTCATGCACAACAAATAGGATATATGTGAACAGTGCATCTTGTGTGCGCTGAAGCAACATATCGAAGGCGCGGTTATTACCTTCCATATAGCTGATGGCCAGTTCTTCGTTGGTCATCGTATTGAGATTCTTCATTTTCTTATCGTTTAAAAATTTGTAAGTAAATGTTGTCTCGATAGGCTATTTGATTTGTTGTTAAAAATAATTTGTTGTACAATCGACTGCAAATTTATATTTTTTTTATGAGAATCGCAAGTTTTTTTTCTTAAATATTGTAATTTGATACAAAAAAACCGCAAAAGTCGCGTTTTTGTGACTCTTGCGGTTAAGGTATGGTAGTAAAAAATACTTTTTTCTTACTTTACCTTGTTTACGATGGCTGTGAAAGCCTGTGGGTTGTTGACAGCGAGGTCAGCAAGCACCTTGCGGTTGATCTCGATACCAGCCTTGTGAAGAAGACCCATGAGAACTGAGTAGCTCAGACCTTCCTGACGGGCAGCAGCATTGATACGCTGAATCCAGAGAGCACGGAATGTGCGCTTCTTGTTCTTACGATCGCGATAAGCGTATGTAAGACCCTTTTCCCAAGTGTTCTTGGCTACTGTCCAAACATTCTTACGGGCACCAAAGTAACCCTTAGTAAGCTTCAAAATTCTCTTTCTCTTAGTACGAGAAGCAACATGATTTACTGAACGTGGCATAATTTTTTAACTTTTTCAAAAATGTTCGACAATAAGATTAACGGAGACACAACAGATCGCGAACCTGCTTTGTGTTAGTACCATCAACGATAGTAGAACCGAGAAGGTTTCTCTTCTGCTTCTTGGTCTTCTTAGTCAGAATGTGACTGTGAAACGCATGACGTCTCTTGATCTTACCTGTTCCGGTGAAAGAAAAACGCTTCTTTGCAGCGGAGTTTGTCTTAACTTTTGGCATTTTTTTGTTTTGTTTAATTTGTTATTAATTAATGGTGGCAACGCATATACCCGGCGTTACGCACTCTCTTTTCCTTATTCTTCGTTTGAGTCCTGAAGCTTCTTGAGAACTTCCTCGCCACCTTTTATATTTGCGAAGAGACCTCCGTTTGCTGGTGTCTCAGTCTCTACTTCATTCAACTCTGCCTGTTGCTTGCTTGCCTCCTTGGCTTCAGCCTCACGACGCTCGCGGTCCATCTTCTGCTGGCTCTTCTTTGCCTGTGCAGCCTTCTTTGGAGCGAGGAAGAGGAACATCTTCTTGCCTTCGAGCTTTGGAAGCTGCTCTACCTTACCACACTCCTCAAGGTCGTTTGCGAAACGGAGAAGGAGAACCTCACCCTGTTCCTTGAAGAGAATTGAACGTCCACGGAAGAATACATAGGCACGAACCTTGTTGCCCTCCTCGAGGAATTCCTTGGCATGCTTGAGCTTGAACTGATAATCGTGGTCATCAGTCTGAGGTCCGAAACGGATTTCCTTCACCTCGACCTTAACCTGCTTCTGCTTCATCTCCTTAGCGCGCTTCTTCTGCTGGTAAAGGAACTTAGAGTAGTCGATGATACGGCAAACAGGTGGCTGTGCGTTTGGTGAAATCTCTACGAGGTCAACGCCTTTCTGACGTGCGATGTCTAAAGCCTGACGGGTTGGCATTACTGAAGAGCCGTCCTCATCTACGATACGTACCTCACGAACACGAATCTGCTCGTTTATGCGGTACTGCTGTTTGCTGTTTGCTTGTTTTTTGTCTGGTTTCATTCGACTGTTTAAAATGTTCTTTGCCTGCTTCTTTTCGGGCACACTTCACCCTAATACAACGCTAAGCGGGTGCAAAGGTACTTATTTTCTGTTGATTGACAAAATTTTTTCTGAGTTTTTTCTCAAAATAACATCAATTTTCCCTCGTTTCTTGATTTTTGTCGCTCTATTGTTTAATTAAGAGAGACTTGCTTTAGCTTGATGAGCCAGAGCTAATAAAAGTGAAGAGTGAAGAATTATTGTCCGTTCCGGCACCAAAGGCGTGTTTGCCTTGAATTTGTTGGATTCAAATTATTTCCTTTTTCTATAAGTATGATTCTCATTCGGCTGCTCATCACTAAAATGGAGTTGCATAACGGTGTAGCCATTTAGCCATTCAATGGTGCATGTTTCAGTCCATTTATCTTCTTGCCATTGAGCATTATATGGGTCTTCTGCTAGAGCCGGAGAGTATCTCTGTTCTACGTTTAGGATCAATTTATCGTCTGAAAAAGTATATGTACCCTTTATTTTCACCATATATCCTTCCGCGTCAGTTCCTGCATAATTGATGCCTTGTATGGCTCTTATAAATGTTCCGTCTGCATTGAATGTATATAAAAAATATATCGAAAATGGGCCTTGTTCAATGTCCGGATATTGTGGATCAAATGACTCCCAAGTGCCAATAATTTTACTATTAACATTCTTTTCTGTTGTTTCGTCTTCGTCATCATCCCCACATGAGGTCAACGCGAAGTTACAACACACGAGCATCAGCACGAGGCTGAGAATTGAAAAAATCTTTTTCATCGTCATAAAAATTTTAAGTTTTAATTATAATAATATGATTTGTTTGACTCAAAATGAGCTTTCCCTAAACGGCAAAAGCGAACTTATATTCTTCACTCTTTACTTAGGAGTTGTATCCCACACCTGCACCGAGGATGGTCTTGAACTGAAGTCGCTCTATTGTTTAGTTAAAAGAGACTCACTTTAGCTTGATGAGTCAGAGCGAATAAAAGTGAAGAGTGAAGAATTATTGTATGTTTCCAGCACCAAAGGCGTGTTAATCTTGAAATTGTTGAAATTTGCGTTATTTTACTTTTTGCAACTTCAAGTCTGGCATGTCGTCATTAGGATGGAATAGTATAACGTTGCTGTCTATCCATTCAATGGTACTTGTTCCAGTGCGAACATCTTCCTCCCATTCTGCATCTGGGTTTTTTCTCCTAGTAGGATAGCATCCATATTCCTGTTTAAGGGTTAATTCTAATTTGTCTTCGGAAACAATATATGTTCCTTTGTGTTTAAGCATACATCCTTCTTCGTCTAGTACAGTGCCATCGTCGGTGTTAGGTGTAATAAACTTCGAGTAATATAAATATGTACCATCCGCATTGAATGTGAATCCGTATTCAAGACCTGGAACGTATGTGGTGTCCTTCCAAGTTCCAACGAGATTTTTGATAACCACGCCATCAACGTCATTGTCATTATCATCATCATCATCATCACTACTGCATGAGGTCAATGCAAAGTTACAACACACGAGCATCAGCATAAGGCTGAGAATTGAAAAAATCTTTTTCATCGTCATAAAAATTTTAAGTTTTAATTATTAAATGTGATTTGTTTGACTCAAAATGGGCTTTCCCTAAACGGCAAAAGCAAACTATAATTCTTCACTCTAAACTTTTCACTTAGAAGTTATATCCCACACCTACACCGAGGATGGTTTTGAACTGAAGGCGCTCTGCCTCATTACCGTCTTTGTCGGCAATCATTACTCCGTTGTAGTATTTCATAGATGTAGAGAATGTCATTTGCAGACATTTGAAGAGCTGATAAGAAAGAGCCAGATCCCAATCTACATCGAAGTTGCCTATGCAGCGGTTGTTGTCCCTGTGACGCCAAACCGGTGCCTTCTCAGGGTCGTCTTTGTTGATGTCAATCTTCTTTCTGTCACTTGCGTAAGGGGTATAAAGACCGAGAGTTGAAGTGACTTTCAAATCCTTTATAGAATAGTTCATAGCAGCTTTTACCGAGAAACCAAGCTCTGCGCGAGTGTTGCTACTGAAGTCCTTATTGTTATTGTCGTCATATTTCCAAACGGCATACTTCTCTTTCAGAACACGCTCCAAACCTCCATCAGCCAATGGATAGAGATCTTGGTACTCTCTGTTCATTGATTTGCTGACAGATACGGTTGTGAAACGACCTGCGATTGGAGACATATATACTGAGAAAATATCGTTAGGCTTCCAGTCTATACCGATAGATACATCTGTATAGGCAGGAGCAAAGAACTTTGAAATGATAGGATTGTCATCGTTCTTGCCCTCGTAGCTTCTACCAAGTGCGAACTGTGTGTTGAAGCCGAGAAGGGCCGCAGCAAACCATTTTGGAGCGAACTCGTAACCTACTTTAGAGTTGAATTTGATACGGTCACTTGACTTCTGAACCTTATCGTCCTTCTGATCGATGTATGACATACCATACTCCAAGTCAAGGTTGTTGTCCCATGCAATCTTGTCCTTGTGGTACAGCAGACGCAGACGACCGAATATCACGCCGTTTATGTTGTCGTTACCACCAGCAGCCCAGTTTGAAAGGCTTGTAGCAGCAGCATTAAGACCTGTGACTCCAGAGAATTTCCAGATCTTATCCCCAGTATCCACTTCTTTCAAAGCTTTCTTTGCTTCGGCAGCAGCCTCTGCCTGAGTCTGTACTTTTTCCTTGTCCACTTCTTGTGCATTAGCCATCATTGCAGATGCCATCATGCAAGCGAAAAACATGATTTTCTTCATTTCTGTTATGGTATTTATTGTCTTTTATATCACAATTAACGGCTGCAAATTTATACAAATTTTATGATACATCCAAATATTTCTTTTGCAATTTTCCTATTAGACGAAATTTCCTTGTACTTTATCAATTATAGAAGAAAAATGCCATTAAAGAAAACTTATTCCTCAGAGTGCTCGATTTTTTTATATGCGCTTAGTCTGATCCTCCGTTGCTTCTCCGTACAAAGCTCGATGCTTCTCCGCTCTAAAATCGCTCCTTCACCGACTTTGCACCGACTTTGCACCGACTTTGGTACGGAGGATCAACGGAGGATCAACGGAGGAACATGGGAAGGAAAGAAGAGTTAAAGAAGAGCAGCACAAGAGTAACGTAAGAGGAGCATAGGAGGAGTCGGGGATAGAAAAGACATCCCCCCATAGGTCTCACGGTTGGTGGGAAAATGCAAGGAATATCCTTCTTTCTTCCTCTAAGCCTAGCTCGATGAACCTCCGTTCTATAATGGGACTTTCACCGAGTTTGGTTCCTTGGTAAAGGGGCGGCATATAGGAATCACCTCGTTCCTGATACTTGAAACCTTTGGATGCCGCAATACAAATCACATGCCTCCGATTTTCGCGTCTAACCATTGGAGTTTTGTCTTGTAAGCCGTAATCATACGTTCAACAGCCTCGTCAAATGTCATATCATCATCACCATTTACCGTACTACCCATTGGCCAGATAGTCTTGTCTGTTTCATTTGACTTCTTTATCTTTGCTGCAACCGTTCTGATATAATCTGGGATATTATCGAACTTGGACTTGTGCAACGCCCATCTTTCCTTGACTATGGAAACAAAGACTGGATCTTCGAACAAACGTCCATAATAGATGAAATTTTTGATGCTGTATGATTTCGCTCTGTTTGGCTTGAATGTTTCCCAGTCAAAGTCCCATACAGGTCCGGCTGTCAGTTTTCCATTCCTGTCCTTGTACATGTATGAACTCTTAGGGTGGCCAGGTTCTCTGTTGTCGGCCAATTCATGTACGAACCACCAGTCAACGAAAGAATTTAAGTCCATATAGTTCGCATATTCACGATTGACCAACCAATCGTTTGCATACAATTTTGATTCCATTTCTTTGATGTAGCCTTCGAACCAAGCCATCTGTTTTGGCTGTAGAACATCCTCATCAGGCTCCTTGAACTGATATGGCATATTTGCTATGGCAGAATGGAATTTATTCACCTCGTCGAAATAAGTATCAAGTTCAACCAAATAACCACCGGTAATGGCATCTCCTTTAATGTCAGTTGATTCCATCTCGGTAATATTCACTCGATTCTTATCCACTCTGATTTGCTCGCAGAGATAGTAATTGCCTATATGATTGCCATTCATTACGACTTCAACAAACAGTCCTCGCGGTGTCCAAGCCAATCCTGTCTGCCTTGAAATCTGGAAGCTCACGTCATTTCGCATCAGGGTTCTATCCATCCAGTTTGCCAACAAACACCAACGTTTATGTTTTGGCATACCCAAAATCTCTGCCTTGTTGTCCAATTTCAGGGCATACGGTTTCTTTGGAAAATACCAAGTGGAGTTTCCGCGTCCTCGTATTTGCAGTTTGCTGCTACAGTAATCCAGCGTTCCGTCTGTATCAATAATGGAAATGGATGTTTTTTCCATCCACTCGGTTTTGCTTTCTATATTTGCATTGTTCGGGGTGTCTATGAAAATAATAGGCAATCCAGAGTTCATGGCAACATCAATCTCTGCATTTTTTTCGATTTTGTATATAGTTCCAGCCTTGTAGTCTTTGCCTTCCCATGTGGCTGTGTAGCATATCCCGTTATCATCATAAATCTTCGCATGAACCCTTTTACCGCTTAGATCTACTGGCAAAATATTCAGATATAGCTCTAATTTCTGATCATTTTCTACAGAAACATTCCTCAAATTCAGGGTTTGTACAGTCGATGTGTTCTTTGCTTTTATTGTGCTGTCTCTCAAATTCAATATCGCCTCAGTAGTAAAACTGCCATTGCTCAGCAATAATACTTTTCTGATATTAACAGCATTGGGCATGGCAAATTGCAGATGTAAAACGCCTGTCAAATGCTGGAATGTAAATGTTACACAGTCTTCCTCATCCGCTTTCGCATTAATAGCTGCCATATAGCCAATGTGATCGCTATTACCATTCCCGTTCTGTGTCTGTTCGTTCATTCTAATTGGAATGTCGGATTTATCCAAATTATATTGACTGACATACGGGTAATAAGCGGAAAAAGTAGCAGAATCTTTCAGTATCAAGCTTTTTCCTCCTAATAGTGCACGTTTGAAAACCGCTCCATTTGTCAAAGAGAATCCAATATGGAAACCTTCATTAGTAAAAACTCCAATCGAATCATTTGTTTCCGGCAAAAGCAGAAGACTTGAATCCTCTCTTACAGCCGACATCCTTGTTGTTTCATCGCCTATTAACAAATCAGGAATGATTACGTTGAATTTCTTCACATAGCGAACATTCTGTGAATAATCAGAAGAATCCTCGCTACACGAAACCATAATGCATGATATCAACATCAAGCACGTTATTGTCTGTAATATCCTTTTCGTTAATATACCAGATTTCAAAAACATATCTTCATTATGCTATGTGGCTGGTAAAGCCGAGCTGCAAGTATGAAACGAGTGCAAATATACAAAAAATATTTGAAAAATTGCTCATGGAGAATGTTAAAAAACACAATTTGTACAAAAATGTCATATTGCACATATCAAAAAAAACACCCCACTGGTCTCACGACTGGTGGGGTGTTGAAAAAAATATGTTTAACTAAAATCCTTTTCTAAATTCAAAGAACGACCTCGCGGTCCTTCTTATGCTATCCAAGAGTCAAACAATCTTTAACCTAATAACTAAAACCTAAATCTATTATTCTACTAACCTAAACAATCTTTTTGAATCGTCTGAGGAATGTTTCCGGAAGTTCTTACTTCTTTTTTCCTTTCGACGATAAGAAGCTAAGGATTCAGATGTAAGCTTTCGCTTGTTTCTGATTTCCGAGTGCAAAGGTACGACTAATTTTTTGTGTGCGCAAACAAAATTGCGTTTTTTTTATCCTAATGTGCTTTTACTTGATTAATATCAATCTTTTGTGTGCGTACACATGAAAGAATGCGCTATAAAAGCACTAATCCTGCGAATGCCGCATAGAGTATCATCCTAATAGGATTGATACCTACCCATTTTGTTCCTACGAATGTAGCGGCAAAGAGGAATATAGAGATATAGAACTGCCAAGGATTGTCTGGAGTTGAGAAATTCTCCTTGTTGGCAAGGAGTAGGGTAGCGGCGGCAAGAAGTCCTACAACGGCTGGTCGTAGTCCGAGGAAAATGCTCTGCACAAGACTTGTGTTCATGTATTTCATGAACAGTTTGCTAATCACAATCATCAGCACAAAGCATGGGAACATAAGCGCGAATGTGGCTGTGCATGATCCCAGCATGGCAAGACAAGTGTCGCCTGTGAGGTTATAAACGGCTGTGTATCCGCAGTATGTGGCTGTGTTGATGCCTATCGGTCCCGGGGTGATCTGTGAGATAGCGATTATATTGGTGAACTCCGCCGATGTCATCCAATGGTGCTCGTACACCACTTGTGATTGTATCAGGGAAATCATTCCGTAGCCTCCTCCGAATCCGAAAAGGCCTATCATAAAGAATGTATAGAAGAGTGACAGGAATATCATAATTTCATGAAATGCTTATTCTGTTGGCTTGATGAATTGTCCGTAAAGGAAACCTCCGATGCCGGCTGCAAGGATTATGTATATAGGATTAACGCCTAATGCCCAGATGAGCACGGCTGTTATGAAAGGTATCCAGCAATTGATGAAAGTGATCTTTGCTCGTACAGCCATATTCCAAGTAGGTACGGCGATAAGCGCCACAACGGCTGGTCGTATGCCTGCAAAGACGCTTGCCACCCAAGGCACATCCTGGAAGTTGTGGAAGAACATGGCAATCAGCAATATTATAAGGAATGAAGGCAAAGCCGTTCCGAGGGCGCAGCAAAGGGCTCCTGCGGTATGGCGTTTCTTATAGCCTATGAATGTGGAAATGTTGATTGCGAATACTCCAGGGCATGATTGTGCTATTGCTATCAGGTCAAGGAACTCGGTCTTGCCAATCCATTTATGCTTGTTCACTATCTCTGCCTCGATCAGTGGAATCATGGCATATCCTCCGCCGATGGTGAAGAGCCCTATACGGAAGAAAGTCGTAAACAGAACCAGCATGGAAGATGCCGGCTTGAGCGCTACCTTTTCTTCGGAAGGCATAGAAACAGACGTTTCGTTATTGATGTTTTCTTGTGTCATTGTTTTATTTCTTTTCTGAAATGATAGGGAAAGCCTTGACCAGACGGTCGTATTCCTCGTCGGTTATTCGCATGAAAGAACCGTGCTGAGGAGCAGCTATACCTATTATATTTTTAGGGTCGGAGAAATTGCGCATGAATTTATCCGCCTTGCAGATGCGGTAGTTGCGCGGACGGGATGAATACTCGATATACGCAATACGCCACGTGTCGTCGCCCTCAATCTGAAAGGCAGAAACGCCCTCGCATTTCTTCTTGCCCTCGAAGTTCACGAAGTCGGTTGAGTCGGGCTCGGGCCACTTGCCTGTCAGGGAGTTGCATGTTGAAGTGAAGAGTCCGGGCTGACCGCCTTCCTTCTTTATCATCATGTGATATTTCCCGTCGGCTGGCACATAGTTTATGTCCGCATCAATCGTGGCATAGCCCCAATCGAAAAGCAGACGCGGCTGGGTTAGGGTGGTGAAACTCTCGTCGGCGTATGAGTAGTACATACGGTCGTATGCCTTCTCGTCCCTGTTCCATAGCGAGTAATAAATGAAATAGCCGCCCTTGCGCCCATCCTGCCATTCATACTCAGAATCCCAGAAAATCTGAGGAGCCCATACACGGTTAATGGTTCTCCAGTCCTTATAAACAGAACGTTCTCGGTCTTTCTCGGTCTTGGTGTCAGAGAAAATATCCAGTCCCTTGCGGAAATCGAAAGTCGTTGATTTCCAATGAATGAGATCGTCGGAAGTCAATAGGTTAATGCCGTAGTTGTCCCATGTCTCTTTCTTTCCCAGACGCTTGGTGGCGGAGTTGTTCATGTCGGTAGTCACCATCAGGTAGCCGCTCATATCGTGCTTCCTGCATATATACGCATCGCGCGTACCACCTTCTATAGCCGCCAGTTCCCTGCTCGAGAAAATGGAGTCTCCACCTATGAGGTCATGAAACTCTTCCCCGTCACGCGAAACCGCGTAAGCCGTCCATTGTCCCCGTCCGCTCATGTGGCAATACAGATAGTTGCCGCCCTTCTGCGGATTTCCCTTAGATTGTGCAAAAACGGCCAAATTGTTGATGCACATCAAGAATGCGAGGGGTAATATGCGGTTAATATTCATAAATATGCAATTTTGATTGCAAAGTTAGAAATAATTTTCGAAATAATAAACTATTTTTCGGACGTTATCCGTTAATGGATGTTAAAAGAGGGCTTTAATGTTAAAAATGAGGACATTCTGTTGGAAATTGTTTGGTTAGTCCGTTTTTTTTTATTATCTTTGCATCAGTTTTTTCCACTATTGGGGAATTTGTGGAAGCGTTTGAATATTAACTAAACAAATTTTTGATGAAATTAAAGGAAATATATAAGCTATTCATACTACCATTTATGCTCATGCTGGTTTCAGCACCAGTCGCGGCACAAGATTTGCTTGCAAGGCAGGCTCCAGTAGATCGCAGAATGCGTGCAGTTGACACACTGGCATTAAAGACGGTAATAGAAAGGGAATCACTTCAAAACCCAGCTTCTCAGCTGTATGAAGATTGGGATAATACATACGCTCACAAGCAGACAGAACTACCTGACTCGTTTAGAATTAGCTTGAAGAATTTCTGTATGCCAACGACCAGCAGGGTCATCACAAGTGAGATGGGAATGCGTAAACTCGGCCGTATGCGACGTATGCACAAGGGACTTGACGTTAAGGTATATATTGGTGATACTATTCGTGCAGCTTTCTCGGGAAAGGTTCGCGTAAAGAGATACGAGGCTCGTGGATATGGTAAGTTCCTCGTTATTCGCCATCCTAACGGTCTTGAGACAATATACGGTCACATGAGTGACTGGTTGGTAGATGAGAATGAAACAGTAAAGGCTGGTCAGCCTATTGGTCTTGGTGGTAACACCGGTCGAAGCACAGGTTCACACCTTCACTTTGAGACACGTCTCTGTGGTGTAGCGCTTAATCCTGCTTTGCTCTTCGATTTCGTCAATCAGGACGTGACAGCCGACTATTATATGTTCCGTAAGAGCAACTATGAGGATGAGTCTGTTGCTGTAAACAAGACAATACGACTTGAAGGCGCTCCTGAGGAGACAGAGAATGTAGAGGAACAGAAGGAAATTGCTGAAAGCGAGGTTCGCCAGTACACAGAGACCCGTTATCACAAGGTTAAGTCAGGCGAAACACTCTACGGCATTGCTAAGCGTCGCGGTGTAACCGTTGAACAACTCTGCAAGCTCAATCATCTGACACGCGACGTTAAGGTTCGCCCAGGTCAGATACTCCGCTACTCATAAGAGTAGCCCCGAAAGAAGAATAATTTATAACAATGTTTCCCCCTTTCATAATCAAATAAAAGTTTTGGAGGATCAGCCGAGACGTGAGTTTCTACTGATCCTTTTTTTATGCCCTATAATTTGAACAACTCCAACCCGAAATCACGATTATATCAATAAAAATATTGGTGTCCGCTAACGGCACAAAGCAAGTCCGAAGTGCTTGAAACATAGCATTTCGGATTTTCTGTTTTTACGGTAAGCTCTATATTTCATAATCCCGGAAAAAAGTGTTAGTCACAGGTAACGGGTAACAATAAGAAAAATAGTGTAAACTGCTGCCTATATTTATTATTTCTTTATATAATAAGGTATATAAACTCCTTAGAAATATTCTGTAAAATTTTAGCATACTCAAAAATCCTTATTGTTACCTGTTACTTGTTACTGGCCGGAATTTTCCTTGCCTATTGAGCGAGATTCTATTATGGTTTGCAACTGTCTAAGTAGAAGATAACCAGATTGTTATGTATAAATAGGGGGGGTAGAATATAGACGGCCGATAGTCTCAACAGCATAACAATAAGCATCATTTCCTGGCTGATTAACCTTATTCGGCATGCTTGAAAAACGCGGAAAAAAGCTCTGGTAACAATTATTTCTCTGTATGATGATAAGTTCTTCTGAGACGTGAAAGTCCTGAAAGGACGATATATTACAGGGTAGTGCGTGAGCGCTACCATATTGAGAAACCATCGTTCGTAAGCCCAGTATGGGCGACATAGTTCCATATTTCTCACTATGGTTATGAAATTATGTCGCACATACGGCGCTCATGGGGAATTGGAACTAATGCTACGTGGGTTTTACCCACGCCTATACTATTTCGCCTTTACAAGGCTTTTTTCTGGGTGCTTTTCAGCATACAGGAATATTTTATGTATTGGCAACAATCATCACAATATGCACATTATCCTTCAAAAGAACGTGAAAACCATTCCAAAAGCCATCCCAAGAATTAATGTGGGCTTCAATGGGATTCTGCGAGAACTTTCAGCTCCCTAAGATGCAGTTCCCTCCTTCCCTCCTGCCTCCCATGCAAGTCCGTTGTAACTCCTATGATCCTTCGCTCTTCCTTCGCTGATCCTATAGTTCCGGAACGGACCTGAAACGGACCTGAAACGGATTTGGAACGGAGGTACAACGGAGGCATTATGGAGCAAAATATCGACCGGTAACAGGTAACAAGTAACAATAAGGAAAATAGTGTAAGTGCATCTCATTTCAGACATAGCAACACCGTCGGGATATGCTCTGTTGGGTGGGAATGATGCTAATGAGGTAAAAGCATAGATAAATTCAGGGTTGATACCTCATGTAAGTGCCAGCCCTAAATCTATATAATAAAAGAGACCAAGATGATTTGAATGCTGCTATTGCGAAGTATTTCAAGCATTGAATATAATGACGCAAAAAAAGAAACAATATGTTTTTATGCTAAATAAGAGCTACATAAGAGCTACATAAGAGCAGCATAAGAGCTATATAAGAGTCAAGGTCTCCTTTGGAAAAGGGGCTTTGACCGTTTTTTCGTATTCAACTATGATTTCTGCTTGCGCGAAAAGTTAAAAAAGTTTACGCACGCATACCTTATTTATGGTATTTACTTGATAAATATCATTTACGCGGAAAAATTTTAGTATTTTGTTTGTTCTTTTAATAAATTTTAAGTACTTTTGCAATCGGATACAACACAAATTACAACAGATAAAAAATTGCACTTAGACATCAGAGACGTGCGCCAGCCTTTGAGGGCTGACACGCACTATGTCTTTCATGCGAGGATGCTTCGCACGTTGTCACTCGCCCGACATAAAATCCTAAAAAGTCAGAGGTATAAAGACTAATAAAAAGTAATATAGAGTATTTAAGGTATGAAACAAAAACTACTCATGTTTTTGGTCAGTATGCTGTGTGTGGTCACAACAGCGCTGGCGCAAACCAAGGTTACGGGTACTGTTTTCTCGCAAGAAGACGGTGAACCTGTAATCGGCGCTACTGTTATGATACAGGGCGACAAGAAGGGTACTGTCACGGACATTAATGGTAATTTTACTATTAGTGTGCCAGGTGGCAAGAAATTATCTATCAGCTATGTCGGAATGAAGACAGCGATTGTCTCTCCAAAACAGGGCATGGTTGTAAACCTTGTTAGCGACGGTCTTCTTGAGGACGTTGTCGTTACTGGTATGGTAAAGACCGACAAGCGTCTCTTTACCGGTGCTACTGCAAAGATTGATGCTACATCGGCAAAGATTGACGGTATGGCGGATATCTCACGCTCCCTTGAAGGACGTGCTGCCGGTGTGAGTGTACAGAACGTGTCAGGTACATTCGGTACGGCTCCTAAGATTCGTGTACGTGGTGCAACCTCTATCTTTGGCTCTTCAAAGCCTCTTTGGGTTGTTGACGGCGTTATCATGGAGGATGTGACCGAGGTAAGTGCTGACGATCTGTCTTCTGGTGATGCAGAGACACTTATCTCAAGTGCCATCGCCGGTCTTAACTCTGATGATATCGAGTCATTCCAGATTCTGAAGGACGGTTCTGCAACCTCTATCTATGGTGCTCGTGCTATGGCTGGTGTGATTGTTATCACAACAAAGAAGGGTAAGACAGGAAGCGCATTCGTGAACTATACAGGTGAATACACCATGCGACTGAAGCCAAGCTATAACGACTTCAACATCATGAACTCTCAGGATCAGATGTCTGTATATCAGGAGCTTGAGCAGAAGGGCTACCTGAACTATGCGGAGATTGCGAAGAAGTCGGAGAGCGGTGTGTATGGCAGGATGTATCAGCTCATTACCGACTATGACCCTGCAACTGGTCAGTTCGGGCTTGCCAATACTGCTGCTGCCCGCAACGCATATCTCCGTGCTGCTGAGATGAGAAACACCAACTGGTTCGACCGTCTGTTCACAAACAGCATTATGCACAACCACTCTGTAAGTGTATCTTCTGGTACTGAGAAGTCACAGCACTATGTATCTGTAAGTGCTATGTTTGATCCTGGATGGTATAAGAGAAGTGAGGTTGAGCGTTATACAGCAAACCTCAACTCAACTTTCAATATCAACAAGAAACTTGAGTTCAACGTTATCGCTAATGCATCTTTCCGTAAACAGGAGGCTCCGGGTACTATCGGTAAGGAAACTGATGCTGTAACCGGTGAGGTGAAGCGTGACTTTGATATCAACCCATATTCATATTCAATGAACACTTCACGTGCTCTTGATCCGGATGCATACTACATTCGTAACTATGCAGACTTCAACATCTTCAATGAGTTGCAGAGCAACTATATGGAGCTGGGTGTGAATGACTTCCGTGTTACCGGTAGCTTGAAATACAAGCCTATCAAGAAAGTTGAGCTCACATTGCTTGCCGGTATGCAGAATACGGATACAAGACAGGAACACTATATCCTTGATAACAGTAATCAGGCTTTGGCTTATCGTGCAATGGGCAATTCTACCATCCGTGATGAGAACCCATTCCTTTATAAAGACCCGGACAACATCTATGCACTCCCAATCACCGTACTTCCTGACGGTGGTATCTACGAGCGCACAGACCGCAATATGTACAAGTGGGACACACGTCTCACAGCTGCTTATAATGATGTATTTGCAGAAGATCATATTGTGAACCTCTATGGTGGTATGGAGACAAACTATGTTGACCGCCACAAGACTTGGTTCCGTGGCTGGGGTATGCAATATACTATGGGTGAGATTCCTAACTACGCATATCAGGTATTCAAGAAGGGTTCTGAGGAGAACACCGACTATTACACACTCGAGAACAAACACGAGCGTAGTGCTGCTTTCTTCGCTAACGGAACATACTCATACAAAGGTCGTTACACTCTGAACGGTACTTATCGCTATGAGGGTACTAACCGTATGGGTAAGAGCCGTGCTGCCCGTTGGTTGCCTACATGGAACGTATCTGCTTCTTGGAACGTACATGAGGAGGATTTCTTCAAGCAGTTCGAGCCAACAGTCTCACACCTCGCACTTCGTGCTTCTTACTCACTTACCGCTGAGCGTCCAAGCATTTCGAATGCTATCGTGGAGATTGGCAGTAAGACACCTTGGCGTCCGTTCGCAAGTGTTCGTGAGAGTATGCTCTACGTAAAGAACCTTGCCAACGAGGAACTTACATACGAGAAGAAGCATGAGCTGAACCTCGGCTTGTCAGCCGGATTCCTCGACAACCGCATCAACCTTGAGGTGGATTGGTACAAGCGTAACAACTACGACCTTATCGGCGTTGCCACCACACAGGGTATAGGCGGTGAGATTGAGAAGCTGGGTAACATAGCCACAATGAAGGCGCATGGTATTGAGGTGAGTCTCACAACCAACAATATCAAGACAAGGGATTTCAGTTGGACAACCAACTTCATCTACTCTCACTCTTCAAACGAGGTTACAGGCTTGAAGACAACAAATAACGTGATGAATCTCGTTTCACGTACAAGTACAGGTTCTGAAACTGCATTTGCTCGTGAGGGATATCCTGTAGGTGCACTCTTCTCTATTCCTTTCAGGGGACTTAACAACGAAGGTCTGCCTCTGTTCCTTGATCAGGACGGCAACGTGACTACTACTGACATCTACTTCCAGGAAACTGACAAGGAGAAGCTCCTTTTCCTTGAGTACTCAGGAACTGTTGACCCAACTGACGTAGGTTCACTCGGCAACGTGTTCAAGTATAAGAACTTGTCTCTCAACGTGTTCGTTACCTACTCATTCGGTAACGTGGTGCGTCTCGACCCGGTATTCGATAATGAGTACACCGACCTTATGTCAACTCCTAAGGAGTTCAACAACCGCTGGACTGTTCCTGGTGATGAGAAATTCACCAATATTCCTGTTATCGCTTCAAAGCGTCAGAATGAGAACGACTCACACCTCGCATACGCTTACAACGCATACAACTATAGTTCTGCGCGTATTGCCAAGGGTGACTTCATCCGCATGAAGGAAATCTCTATAGGTTATGACTTCCCAAAGAGCATTACCGAGAAGCTACGTCTCGCAAACCTCTCATTGAAGCTTCAGGCAACCAACCTCTTCCTTATCTATGCAGATAAGAAACTGAACGGTCAGGATCCTGAGTTCTTCAACGCAGGTGGTGTGGCAGCTCCAACTCCAAAGCAGTTCACGGCAACTCTTCGTATAGGTCTTGGCGGCAACGACTCAAGCGTGAAGAAGGAAGATGGTCGCGTGGCTCTGCTTCAGTCAGACCTCGACAACGCCAACGCAGAAATCAACCGTCTGCGCGGACAGATCGCTAATCAGAAGCCTGCCGAGAGCAAGGAGGTTGTGAAGGAAGTTGTGAAAGAAGTGGTAAAGGTTGAGAAGGAAAAGCAGTTCATGCCACTCTCTATCTTCTTCGCTCTCAACTCATCAACAAAGCTTGAGGCTGGTGAGGAGGTAAACCTCCGCACTATTGCTGAGGCTGCCAAGAAGAACCCGGATCTCAAGGTCTATCTTACAGGCTATGCTGACAGCGCAACAGGCACAGAGGAAATCAACAACCGCATCTCAGCACAGCGTGCCGAGTCTGTTGCCAAGTCACTTGAGGCATTGGGCGTAAGCCGTAGCCAGATGGTAATTAGTAGTAAGGGCGGTGTAAGTATGCTCGAGAACACAGCTTACGATCGTCGCGTCATCGTTGAGGTAAAATAAAGTCTTTAAAGTTATGAACACATTATTAAAATATACATACGCCGGCGCGATTATTGCAGGTTCTTTCTGCATGGTGAGTTGTGACGACTTCCTCGACACAAATCCTGATAACCGCGCAACAATAGACAATGAGCAGAAGGTGCAGAACCTCCTTGTAGGTGCCTATCCTGACCATGACCATATCTATGTAGCTGAGCTTGTTTCTGATAACATTGACGACTACGGCAAGGCAAACCCGGAGACAGAGCGTTTCTGCGAGGAAACATGGGCATGGAAGGATGAGAAGGAACAGGACAATGAATCTTTGGAGAGATTCTGGCAGAGTTCCCTCGTAAGTATCTCTGCTGCGAACGAAGTGCTGAAGGCAATTGCGAATATGCCAGAGTCACCTGCTCTGCAGGAGGCAAAGGGCGAGGCACTCATGTGCCGCGCATACAACTATTTCATGCTCGCAAATATGTTCTGTTTGCCTTACAACAAGGCAAAGAACGACACTCAGCTTGGTTTGCCATACCTCACAGAGCCTGAGACTCAGCTTAATCCTACGTATGAGCGTGGCAACATGACCGACCTCTACAACCACATCCAGGCTGATATCGAGGAAGGACTTCCACTTGTGAACGGTTCTTACTATACAGTACCTAAGTACCACTTCACAAAGCGTGCTGCATACGCTCTCGCAACACGTTTCTATCTCTTCACAGAGCAATGGGAGAAGGCTGTTGAGGCTGCTACATTGTGTCTTGGCGACCAGCCTGCAACTATGCTTCGTGACTGGAAGTCTATGGCTGCCATGACACAGAGCTTCGATGCTATCAGCAATCAGTATATCAATGCCGACGAGAATGCGAACCTCCTGCTTCTCACATCTTATTCAGCAGCAGGCTTGTTCTTCGGTCCTTATCGTTACAACAGCCGCTACTCTCACGGCAAGTATGTTGCAGAAAATGAGGATATACGTGCTACACAGCTCTGGGGCGGCTATACATCATTCTATGTAACTCCAAAGGCTTATGCTGCAACCAATCTCGACAAGTCTGTCTTTTGGAAGTTGCCATACATCTTCGAGTACACAGACCCTGTGGCAAAGATTGGATACTACCGCACAGTATATCCAACTCTCACCACCGACGAGACTCTTCTCAGCCGCGCAGAGGCTTACATCATGCTCAAGCAGTATGACAAGGCTTGCGAGGATATGACTATGTGGATGCACGCTATGACTAAGAGCCAGACGGTTCTCACTCCGGAGATTGTGAACACGTTCTACAACCAGGCAAAGTATTCTTATTCTGATGCTGCCGGAATGGAGTCACAACTCAAGAAGCACCTCAACCCAGCTTTCGCTATCGATGCAGAAGGCAGCACTCAGGAGAATATGCTTCAGGCTGTTCTTACTTTCCGTCGTACAGAGACTATGCACATGGGTCTTCGCTGGTTTGATATCAAGCGTTACGGCATAGAGATTCCTCGTCGTGTAATGAATGCAGACGGCTTGCCAAAGGAGAAAGTTGATTTCCTCTCGAAAGACGACCTGCGACGCGCTCTCCAGCTTCCTAACAAGGTAATCGAGGCAGGATTGGAGAAGAATCCGAGATAAAGAGCCCTAAACCAGCGGCCTCTCCCCCCGCTTTGCACATACTCCGATGTTATCAACATCGAACTTCCCTCCGTAGGGAGGGAGCCGGAGTGCGAAAGGTCGTTCAAGAATAAATAAAAAGACAATATCTTATGAAAAATAATAATCATATAAGCTATTTAAACATCCTTCCCTTTGGGAAGGCTTGGTTAGGCTTTTTTGTTGCGCTTGTATTAGTCTCCTGTACCGCTGATGATCCGGATGAGGGCAAGAGCGTGATCGTTACACCTAACGAAGAGCAGACAGAGTTCGATAAATGGCTGGAGGCTAACTTCGCCGTTCCATATAATATCGATTTCAAGTACAGGTACAAGGAAACAGAGTCTGATTACGACTACTATACTGTACCAGCAAAGTACGAGGATGCCATAAAAATGGCACATCTCGTAAAGTATCTCTGCGTAGAGTCATACGACGAAGTAGCCGGCACAGACTTCACACGCCGCTACTTCCCTAAGATGTTCTTCCTCATCGGAGAATGGGAGTACCGCAATAACGGCACATACATTCTCGGTACTGCTGAGGGTGGTCGTAAGATCCTGCTTGCCGGTCTGAATTATCTTAGCGAGAATATCGCGAAAGGTCCGGAGTACATGAATGAATTCTACTTCAAGACCATTCACCATGAGTTCACCCACATCATGAACCAGACAAAAGTTATCCCTGCTGATTTCCAGCCTGTTGCAGGTGAGTACTATGTAGGTGATATGTGGAGCGAGGAACCTTACAACAAGGTGTACCTGTCAAGAGGCTTTATCTCTGCTTACTCTCAGCACTCCTTTGAAGAGGACTTTGCCGAGATGCTCTCTATGTATATCACCAATGATGCTAAGACATGGGATGGCTGGTTGGAGCAGGCTGACAAGGCGGCTGCTGAGAATGTTGGCAAGGATTATTCTGCACCAGAAAATCCTTCAGGAAAGTTAAGAACAAAGCTTGACATCGTTCGCCGATATATGAAGGAGACCTTCAATATTGACATTGATGCTCTCCGCGCAACAGTTCAGCGCCGTCAGGCAGATATCGTCGCTGGCAAGGTGGATTTAATGGATATTACGGTGAAGTAAGAAAGTAAAAATAAAAGCAAAAAATATGAAACACGATAATCATATAAGTCATTCAAACATCCTTCCCTTTGGGAAGGCTTGGTTAGGCTTCTTCCTCCTCCTTTCCACCTTACTCTTGCAGTCATGTCTGAAAGATCAGGAGGATGTATTCGACAAGTCTTCTTCTCTGCGAATGCAGGAGGTTCTTGACAAGACAAAGGCTGCTCTCACAGGCAACGAGGACGGCTGGGCACTCGATTACTATCCAAGTCGTGATCTATCCTATGGCGGTATTGCATACGCAATCCAGTTCAAGGGTACTGAGGCTACTGTATATTCACAGAATGCAGAAAAGGGCGAGACAAGTCTCTATAAGCTCACTAATGATGACGGTCCTGTCCTCAGTTTCGACAGTTACAACTCATTGATGCACGCATACGCCACACCTTCACCTGACGAATATGAGGCAAAGGATGGCGACTTCGAGTTCATCATCATGGATGTTCAAAGCGACATCATCACCCTCAAGGGTAAGCGTAGCGGCAATATGATGTATATGCATCGCCTCAGTCAGCCGGCAAAGGAATATATTGCCGCTGTGAAGAACATAGATGAGAAAATGTACTCTGGAAAGTACGCTTTCGTTATTGACGGTGACTCTATCCTCACGCGTCGTGTTGGCAACGTGTTCTTATTCACCGACCCGAATACTGGTGAGAGCACGGAGATGCCTTTCATCACCACCACTACTGGTTTTGAGTTGAAGGACACCGTGACTATCATGGGCAAGAACGTTGAAGGCTTCAACTATTCTGAGAATGGCATCTGGGCAAACCCAACCGATAATTCTATTGCCCTCGTTGCCCTTCCACAACCTCTTACCGAGTTCCTTACCACCCATTACTGGTTCTTCAAGGCAAGTGCTATGTCAGAGAAGGCTTTGAAGTACTTCAATCAGGCAAAGGAGGGTAGTGCAGGCGAAGGCGAGGAAATAAAGTACATGATTCTCGGTCCTAATGATGTTCTCGGCTATTCCGGTGCATTAGGATTCTCATTCATAAGCGGTAATTATGCAGGTTCTCTTGTTCTTGAAGCAGACATACTCACCGACGATATCCTTACCCTTTATTTCACAGGAAAGGGTGAAGGCGATGGTGGCTGGTACTTCTCCAACGCGAAGTATAACTATGTAATCGCAGCCCTCACCGGTTCTAAGGGTTTCTCTTACACCCTGACTGCCGATGATCTTAAGAGTCCTACATGGATAAAGATGCAGCAGATTGATGATCCTGAAATGTACTTCACGGTATATAAGGAGGAAATCGCATCTCCGTTTGATAATTAAAAACCGACTATCAACATGAAAAAGATATTAAATATAATACTGCTGACGCTAGCCGTAATTGGCTTGGTGTCATGCAGCGATAGCGAGGAGGGTGAATACACACTCACCAATTCAATCAAAATCGTTAGCCAGAATGTTTCCGACATGCCGGTAAAGGCAGCCGAGGGCACTATCGTTGTCGATGCTCCGTCAGCTATTGATGCAACTGCCTCTTCCGACTGGTTCACAACCTCTGTAAGCGGAAAGACCATCACCGTTAAGACTACCGACAATACCAGTCTTGAGTATCGTAGCGGAAAGATTACCGTCAAAAGCGGAAACGACGTTACCGAAGTGTCTGTCATTCAGAAGGGTGCTATTGTCTCTGTAGAGGCAAGTAATTTGTATCTCGATGATGCAAAGGCTGACCTCCAGATTCCTTACGTAACCAACTTGGATTTCAAGTGCTATACCGCCGAGGACTGGATTACCTGTAAGGCTAAGGATGGCGTTCTCTCTCTTGACGTAGCAGAAAACGCAACAGGCCATCTGCGTAGCGGATACGTCTATTATGAGGCAGGAAATGTGAAGGATTCTATCTTCGTTCAGCAATGTGATGTTGCCAAGGACCTCCTTGGAGAATTGCTACTAGTGTACTATGACGCGAAGATACAGGATTACAATGCGCTTAATGCTGAGTTCGTAGCATCTACCGATACCGCAGGCGTTACTTCTTACGCTCTCGTACTCACCGACTATAGTTTGATCATCCCTGTCAGCTTCAAGGAGAAAACCAACACTATCACCTTGAATGCAGGTCAGTTGATTGGCAAGTTCCAGAACTACTACATCTTCACCATGCTGTATGATGCCAATACCGGTGATACGACAACAAGTGAAAAGGCTGGTGTGTCAGGCAGCTTCTTCTATGATAGTGACGATGATGCTACATACCTTGAATTTGCGGACAATGGAACATGGGGCGGGGAAAACAAGGCCACCTCACTCATCCTCACAGCCTATGACAAGGATGGCAACTCGGCTGGCAATCTCTTTTCTCTCCACTTCCCTTATCTGATGAAGTAATCCTTCTTCTTGTAGGAAAGTAAAATATTAAGGGAAACGGATCTGTCTGATAAACCAGATAAATCCGCTTCCTTTTTTTATTGACCACAGAAAGCACGGACGAAATGAAAACTTTTTTCGCTGAAGCTCAACAAGCTAAAGCAAGTCGTTTATTCTAACGTGAGTTCGACGAATTTATTCAGTTGTATATTGTTGACTATCATGTGGTTGAAAGAGCTCTGAAGGAGCGATACCTAATAGGGCAGTCCGTTA
>OMXX01000114.1 GCA_900315105.1 uncultured Prevotellaceae bacterium
TGGCTCTCAACCCCACAACCCGGCCTGTTGGTGTCACAATTGGATGCAGCCTTGGCCCGCAAAGCCAATCGGGTCTGGATAGCCGAAATCCATGAGCCCAAGGTGGCCGCTTATGCGCTCAGCCTCTTCTTTGACAAAGCATGGAATACGTCTTCTGTCACTTCAGATCATTTGGAGCGTCATCTCACTTCTTGGCTTTCAGCCCAATTCGGACAAACCCTTGGTCAACGTCTGTTTCCCGTCATGCGGGAATATTATCGGTTGACAGCCATCCGCAAACCTGAGTTTATGGGCTGGAATCAACTCACTTCTGACAAGGACAACCCCAAAGTGAACGATACGGAATTCAGCACCGATGACTTCGGTAATGAGCTGGAACGCTATCTCTCTGATTTCAGAGCCTTGAAAAACCGTGTGGATGAACTCTCGCAGGAAGTCCCAGCTCCTTTGCATGCTGCATTCTTCGCTGCTGTGGCTTTTCCGGTGAAGGCAGCGGAGGCCATGGCGCGTAAACAGCTTTGTGCCCAGGAGTCTCGTGAGATCTCACGTCCTGGCACATTCCATCACGACGAGGAAGCCCTTGAGGCCGCCGCGGCAAGTCTCGACGCCTATGACGACCTTTGCTCACTGTCGCAACAATATGACGCTTTGGAAGGTGGTAAATGGGCTGGGCTCATGAATATGTCACCCCGTAACCTGAGCGTGTTCGCTTCTCCTTCGTTGCCCGACAATTTGTCGCAAAAAGAGCGTCGGCAGTATGGAGTTGGGATGGAGTTGAATTCACAATTTGATGCAGAGAATGCAACGGCCGCAACCGCCGCGCAATATGATCATTTTTCAGGTATGATTACCACCGTGCCCCTCTTGGGACATAGCCAGCGTGCTGTCAGAATGGCTGCCGGTTCCAGTGTCGACTATAACTTTCATCTCTCCGGCCGTGGAGACGCCTTGCTCTATCTGGCCTTTGTTCCCGTCAGGCCTCAATCCAACGGCTCCATGCGGGTTAGCGTCTGCTTTGATGGAGGCAAGCCAATAGATATCGATCTTGCCTGCCCCCAAGGTACGGATGAATGGAAAAAGGCCGTTTTGCGAGGTCAACTGTTAAAGAAGATACCTTTGGCGGTAGATGGATACCGGTCAAACCATACTTTGCGGTTGACAGCCATTGACGACGGAGTGATGTTCGACCAATGGATGATCGACTTTGTTGACGACAGAACATTTTACATGATACCAACTAAATAGAATAAGATGATGGATCGATTCAAAATCGTAGAAGGCTATATGCCTTTCCGTGGCTATCGCACGTATTTTCGTGTTGTAGGAGAGTCCTCCCTGACAAAAGCCCCTCTGTTGCTGCTTCATGGTGGTCCGGGCAGTACACACAACTATTTTGAGCTGCTTGACGATATAGCCTCTACCGGCCGTCAGGTGATCAGCTATGATCAGCTTGGATGTGGATTATCCTATGTCGAAGGCCATCCAGAACTTTGGACACTTGATACCTGGCTGGATGAATTGGAGTCGCTGCGCCGATATCTCCATCTTGACACGCTTCACATCCTCGGACAGTCTTGGGGCGGCATGATGATAATAGCCTGGCTGATTGACAGGCATCCAGAGGGCGTCCGCTCGGCTATCCTTTCCAGCACCCTCTCTTCCAGTCGGTTGTGGGGACATGAACAGCATCGGTTGATTTCATTCATGTCACCTGAGGACCAGGCTGCTATCAAGAAAGCTGAAGCGACCAAGGACTTTGAGTCGCAGGCCTACCTGACGGCCAATGACCACTATACCGAACTTCATGCCTGCAGCATCACCCCCGACAGCCCTGAGTGCTTGCGTCGGAAGAAACGCTTTGGTACGGAGAGCTATCAAGTGGCGTGGGGACCCAACGAGTACACGCCTTGGGGCAATCTGAAAGATTTTGACTATACGCCCCGTTTGGGTGAGATCTCCCAGCCCTGCCTGGTGGTCAGCGGCACTAACGATGAGTGCACTCCGCTGCTGGCAAAAACCATGTACGACGGTATCAAGAACAGTTGTTGGGAACTCCTTGATGGTGCCCGCCACATGACTTTTGCTGACCAACCTGATAATTATAGAAAAATCGTCGCTCAGTGGTGTGACAGGAATGATTGAGATTCTTGCGCTGAGGTGCCCTAAAGGTGCCGTTGCTGTCTTTGAAATGATGATCTTAAAGCTAAAACTCTTCTGAGCGATATTTCCAAGTAATAACATAACTAAATACTATATGAACCGTATCAACAATCAATTTTTCATTGTAATCATGATTGTGACGACGCTTCTCCCGTTATGGTCACCAGCACAGACTCCGATTACCCTTTTCCCGGCACAATCTGCCTCCGACTATCATCGCATACCCTCTCTCGTGCGCTTGAAAAACGGCACGTTGGTAGCCTATTCCGATCTTCGTATTCATGGCTCCGGCGACACTGGAGCAAATGCCATCGCTGTAGTGGCCCGGACTTCAACCGACGACGGGGCAACTTGGGCTGACGAGGCAATAGCTATAGAGGGTGGAGGGGTCAACTTTGATTATGCCCACGGAGATGCTGCCACGGTGGTTGATCGTGAAAGCGGAAAAGTCTTAATGATGACAGCCTCGGGCACTACCGGATGGGGCAGTAGCTATAGAAAAGTTGTTCTTCTCCAGTGGGCGGATCATCCAAAGTACGGTTTGCAAGGCAGGCGACTATTATCGGATCTATGCCGGTGTGGACACCCGGCCTGGAGGAAGCCGTGTGGTCTACTCCGATGATCTTGGGGTGACTTGGAATTATCTTGGTGGCGTTGCGGCTACCCCTGTACCAAACGGCGATGAATGCAAGGTGGAAGAACTGCCATCGGGCGATATTCTTTTCAGTTGTCGTCGTGTGTCGGGCACAGGACGTGACTTCAACGTCTTTACCTTCACAGACCGCGACAAGGCCGAAGGAGCTTGGGCTGAGGTGGCAACCTCAGGCTCCACCCATATTCCTGGCCAAACTTATGCCGCGACATGCAACGGTGAAGTACTTCTTGTTCCAGCTCTTAGACTGAGTGACCATCAACCGACTTATGTGCTGCTACAGTCGGCGGCTGCGTCGGCCAACCGTGAGCTTGTAAGCATTTACTACAAGGAATTGCCCGAATCCTATACTTCTCCCAATAGCTACGTTGATGGATGGGGCAAATATCAGATTTCTACTACGACATCGTGCTATTCTACCATGGTACTTGACAGAAAAGGCAATATAGCTTTTCTTTACGAGGAAAACGCAAACGGAGGCTATGACATTTTGTCCACCATCACCGGCAATGCTTATGCCTATAGGGCGAGCGACAAAGGAAAATACCACACAACCTCCGAGCCTTCCGCAAAATAGAAGACACAGCTATTGAGCCCAGGGCCACAATCCTCATTCTTATCTGTTCTTTTTGGAAAACAGCATGGCTTGTGGCCCTGAAATCAATTTTCTCCGCATAGAGCTTTTTTAGAACAACTCTGATAATCATTTTTTGTTCTACAAATTTCTGAAGTTTGCGTACACATCAGCGTGTAAGTCCATCAAAAAAAACATTTGAAATGTTGTTTGATACAAATATATTTTGTATCTTTGCACCGCATTTTAGGAAAGGCAAGGGATAAAGGGATAGTTCTACGCTAACAAAGTAATAGTATTTTATGGGTACATCGGTTCTACCCTCCCCCCCCGCCATGTCTTGACCATACATACAGCCCGTCGTTTTGACTCTGCGGATAATAATCTAAATACGGAGACAGATGAAGGAGTTTTTGCCCGATGATCTTCACATAGTAGATATGTGAGGGAGGAAAAATCGTAAACTATTTCTTTCCTTAGACACGGGTTATTTCTTCTCTTCTGTCTCAAATGAAAACAACTTGTTTTCCGAAGACGTGTCATTTATTCTGTTTTGTTGCTCGTCCCTATCTAATGCTCAATTACAAAATAAATTCCAATAAGTACTATTTGCAGTCGCATTGCAGTCGCAAGCCATCAGCATGGCTGTTGCGGATAACAAACCTTGCTGTTGCAGATAACTGTAAAATCAATGAATCAGGAATCGAGAGTACGTAAATCCTTATTGAATGCCCGTGTTAATCTGGTGTTCTATTTCATTTTCGTCATTCTATCCTTCTTCTCGCGTAAGACCTTTTTGGAGTGTCTTGGTGCTGAGTTTATGGGTCTTAGCGGAACCCTTATCAATATCTTGGGATTTCTCAGTTTGGCTGAAATGGGAGTGGGGACAGCTGTGGCTTATAACTTATACAAGCCTCTTCAGCAAGGTAACAAAGAGCGGATTGAGGAACTGGTTTCGGTATTTGGCTATTTATACAACCGCATTGGATTATTCATCCTACTCGGTGCTGGCATCGTTAGCTGTTTTATTCCGTTGATATTCAAGCATACAGAGTTCTCCTTTGGCTTGATCTATTTTGCATTTTTCTCTATCCTTATAGCCCAACTTTTCAGTTATTTCATCAACTACCGCCAGATTATTTTGACGGCGGATCAGAAAGGCTATCTGGTAACAGGATATCTGCAGGGTGCGCAGTTTTGTAAGATTGTCTTGCAAATGGCCATTGCTTATTACTGGGGAAACTATTATGCTTGGATAGCTCTTGAAGTTGTCTTTGGCTTTGTTGGATGCATTGTCCTGAATCGGAAGATAGACCAAGTATATCCCTGGCTTAAAGCCTCGGTGAAGAAAGGAAAAAAGTTTTTTCCCCAGAATAAGCAGATCATTACCTATACCAAACAAGTATTTGTTCATAAGATCAAGGACTTCCTCCTTAGTCAGAGTGACCAGATTCTTGTTTTTGCATTCGTATCTTTGAAAATGGTGGCCTATTATGGCAATTACACATTAGTGGTCAGCCGTTTGTCTGCCGCCTTCGATTCCGCTCTCAATAGCTTCAGTGCTGGTGTTGGCAATCTTGTGGCCGAGGGAAATAAGGAAAAGTCGATGTCGGTGTTTTGGGAGATTGTAGCTGTACGTTTTCTTGTCGGAGGTTTTGTCGTGTTCAGTGTCTTCAATCTGATAGAGCCATTTATCAGTTTGTGGCTGGGAAGCAAGTATATCCTTGACCGGGAAATTCTAATCTTGTTGATGATTACCATCTTCATCACGCAAACCCGTGGAGCTGTAGACATGTTCAATGGCGCTCATGGCCTTTATTCTGATACTTGGGCTGCATGGGCAGAGGCGATTCTTTTCTTGGCGGTAACTTTGGCCTTGGCACCCAAATATGGCATAGTAGGGATTTTGGCAGGCAAGATTGTGAGTCAGCTGCTGATTATTGTCATTTGGAAGCCTATCTTCCTTTTTCGAAAGGGGTTTAAAGAGCCTATATCCAAATACTGGAAGAGAATTTCCATCTATTATCTATTGGCCATAGTTGGTATTGTTGGTGCTACAATCCTCTGCCGTCCGATTGTAAATTCTGCTTTTGGAGGAATCGTAAACTGGTGTGTGTCAGCTCTTGAGATTACTCTGCCATTTGCAGTCTTCTATATTGCCGTCTTATATTTCTTTGCTCCAGGAGCAAAACCTCTCTTCGTCAGATTGTATAAAATAGTCAGAAAGCAATGAAAATCTCTGTAATAACAGTAAATTTCAATAACAAATCCGGCCTCGAGGCCACGATCAAGAGCGTTATCGGTCAGAGGTTCAAAGATTTTGAGTTCATCATAATAGACGGGGGCTCAACCGATGGCAGCAAGGAGGTTATAGAATCATACCAGAGCAGTATTGATTACTGGGTCAGTGAGCGCGATAAGGGTGTATATAATGGCATGAATAAAGCTATTGCCGTTGCGAAAGGAGAGTATTCGATCTTTATGAATTCAGGCGATTGCTTTTATAGTGAAACTGTGCTGGAAAAAGTGTTTGTCAATCATCCCGATGCTGACTTCATTGCGGGAAACTACAAAGATGGAGAGGTATTGAAGAAGAGTCCTCAAACGCTTACATTCAATTATATGTTTGAAACAGCCATTTGCCATCAAGCCGTTTTTATCCGCACTTCTTTGTTGAAGGCGAATCCTTATAATGAAACATACCGCATTGCAGCTGACTGGGCAGAAATGTTTGATGAACTGATTCTCAGAAACGCAAGCTATACTTATCGCGATGTTATAGTGGCCTCATTACAGCCCAATGGCATTTCCAAAAAGGGTTGGAAGGAGCTGACGGCTGACAGAGACCGGCATTTCAAAGAAGTATTACCTGTCCGTCTTTACGATTCGCTTAAACAGGATCGTATTCAAAAACGCATGTCTGCCCAACAAGGCGAGTTATTTGAGAAAATCCTATATCTGTCGTCAAGTCCCAAGATGATGGCAGTTGTCAACACCGTTGTCTCACATCTTTACAATTTCCTTGTTCGCCGAAACAAGGGAAAATGAACAAATAGCTATCAACCTTCATGATCTCAGTTATCATTCCAGCTTATAACGTTGCGCCTCTGTTGGAGCGGTGTTATCAGTCGATTCAGACCCAGACATATAAGGATTTTGAAGTCATCCTGATAGATGATGGAAGTACGGACCAGACACCCGAGATTTGTGAGGAGTTGGCAAAAAACAATGCTAATACCCGCGTGGTGCACCAGAAGAACAGTGGTGTCAGTGCGGCCCGAAATAAAGGTATTGAAATCGCAAGTGGTGACTACCTGTGTTTCATTGACAGTGATGACTATGTGGAACCGGAATATCTACAAAGTTTGTATCATGCTATAGAGTCGGCAGATGCGGATTTGGCCGAGTGTGATCAATTTGGAAAAAACATGTTGATCAAAGAAGACGTCATGGATTCTCCGAGTAAAATCATTGATGCGGTCTTGGGTTATGGGAAGAGAGAAAACAATCAGGCTGTCTGGAACAAGCTTTTCAAGAAAGCGATCATTCGAGATCTGCGATTTCCTACGGATATATTTTTGGGTGAAGACACGCTTTTTTGTGTGGAATATGCCAAACGTTGCAAAAAAGGTGTGCATGTCCACAAAGGATTGTATCATTACGAAGAACCCACTGCAAGCATCGCCTATAGATCGGATCCGAAACTCTTGAAGAAATATCTGACTTATATTGAGTCACGAAGGCGCATGTTGAAGGACATTTCAATGCTTAGTGTAACTACGGTGAGATACCTGCGGAATTCTTACTTGAAATCTATTAAGGATAGTTATTTTATTGCCCGCGCTGGTAGGCAATGGAAAACTCAGCTCGAATTATGCAGTCTCATAGCTTCGGTGAGGTCGGAAGGTATCAACATTTATCGTTCAGATTCACCCTTTACCTATTTCTTTATGGCCAAAGGCCCAAAAGTGTTTGATTTGTGGATGTTGCTTTATGCCAAATATAATGGTCTTCTACAGCGACTGAACATCAGATGAAAAGAATCTTATACACCCAAAATTATTTTGGAGTAGGTGGGATCAACAAGATCACTTCCGTTAAAGCCAACTATTTTGTCAACAAGGGCTATGAAGTTCATATCCTTTGTACGTTGGCAAGGGAGGGCGTACCGTCTGAAGGTATGTACGATGATCGCGTAATAACCCACAGCATCGAGTTGGAGCGCTTGAATTCTTTTCTGCGTATTCCACTGGTTGGACGAATTCTACGGTTTGTCTACTCCCGTTTCATGCACCTGAAGATCATTTTGTCCGTAAACCCCGATATTATCGTCTCCACACAACAGTTCCTGGAACCGTTTTCTGTGGTTTTGCTTACTTTCTGGAAGAAACGCATTCTGGAGTTTCATGGTTGGTATAATGATCCGCAAATTAACTCTGTGCGACTTCAGGATCGGCTGATGTACCGATTCAAATTTCCTTTTTACAAGATCGTGGCTCTCACTCAGCAAGAGGCAGAGAAGTTACAACGGCTCACAGGAAACTCTGTAATCCGTATCCCCAATCCACTCTACTCTGGGCATGAGACAAAATCCAATTGCAGTAATAAGCGAGTTCTCATCTTGGCCCGTTTCTCAAGGCAGAAAAACTTGTTGAATTTCCTTCCTTACTGGCGGAAAGTTCAGAACAGCCACCCCGACTGGGTGCTGGATATTTATGGAACTGGAAAACAGGAAAAATCAATATCGCAGTTAGTGTCTTCACATGGTTTGACCTCTGTACATCTACACAATTATACGTCGAGTCCCATGGCTGAACTTGCAGCTTCTTCCATCTATCTGCTGCCTTCTTTGTTTGAAGGTTTTCCATTGGTGCTATTAGAGAGCATGTCGGTGGGCGTTCCTTGTGTGTGTTTCGATTGTCCGTGTGGTCCAAGTGAAATTATCAAGAATGGTGAGGATGGATTTGTCGTCCCCTATTTGGACTATGATGGGTTCATCGACAAAGTCTGCTACCTTATGGATAGGACCGAGGAACGGGAAAAAATGGGTCGAAAAGCATCAGAGAATATTAAGCGTTTCAATATTGATGCTATTATGAATCAATGGATGGAACTGTTTAATTCTTTGTAAGCATTAATCATGAATAATTTCAATCGCCTTTTTATCTATTTATATTCTCTATTGTTTTGCCTGCGTTATTTGCCTTTTTCTACAGCTCTGCGCATTCCCATCCTTGTTTGGCCGTTCTCGCTTAAGGTGAAAGGATTGAGAAAGAGAGATATTGCGTTTTCCGCCCCAGTCCGGCATGGTATGGTAGTGGTGGGCTTTCCTGGGACAGAGGGAAGAAGTACTCGGAAAAGTCTGATCTCCGTGACTGATGATGTACGCATAGTCTTTGGAGATAACGTCACATTGGCAAGAGGAACGCAATTGGTCATCAATGGGCATGAATTAAGTATAGGTAACAATTTCTTCTGCAATGGTGACTGTTTCTTCACGTGCGACGACGACATCAGGATCGGTGACAATTGTCTTTTTGGCTGGGACATAGATTTGAATACTACTGACGGTCATCGGGTAATGATTGAAGGGGAATGGAGAAAGTCTTCTGGCCCCATAGTTTTGGGCAATCATATTTGGGTATGCTCAGAAAGCCATATCAGTAAAAATGTTACACTTGCAGACGGGTGTGTGGTGGCTCAGCGTTCACTGGTCAATAAGTCTTGCTCTATACCTAAGACACTTCTCGGAGGAATGCCGGCAAGGGCGTTGCGTACAAATGTGGAATGGGAAAAGTAAAGTCATATAAGATTCGAAACAAATATGTCAGAACTGCTGTTAAGCATTATTGTTCCTGTCTACAATGTAGAGGAATACCTGGCTCACTGCATTGATTCATTGCTGGATCAGGGATTGTCCGAAAAGCAATATGAGATAATCTTAGTCAATGACGGGTCTACTGATAATTCCCCCGCCATTTGCCAGTCTTATGTGGATAAGTATCCTTTTATTCATTGTTACTCTCAGAAGAATCAAGGATTGAGTGGTGCCAGAAATACTGGGATGAAACATGTGGCGGGTAAATATGTCCAGTTTGTCGATAGTGATGACTTTCTTCAGCCCAACAGTATTAAGGCGGTGCTTGAGGCGGCAGAAAAGTATGATGCGGACCTTGCTTTCTTTCAAGGCAGATATTATCCACAGACAGAAAAGATCACTTGTATTCATCCGTTTGAGCATGACAAGGTATACAATGGAGACGACTTGCTGTTGTCTTCGATGATAGTCGGTAGCGTGTGGTGCAATATTTATAAAACAACATTTTTGAAAGAGTCCAAGATTACTTTCTACCCAGGGATTTTTCATGAGGATATTGATTTCAATCACCGTTTGTATCCCAAAGCCCGTCGGGTTATATTTACGGACGCTGACGTGTATAGATACCGCTACAATAATAGCTCTATCACTCATGTGAAGAATCCGAAGAAGGCAGAGAAGAGAATATTAGACAATATTCTTATTTCACACAATATCAAAAACTTGGTCTCAGAGGATTATATTAGTCCGGCAGTGAAGGAGGTCTACATGCGTAAGAGCAACAGTATCCTTATGGGTGAACTACTGACTCTCGTAAGAGACAAGTCTTCGTTTGATTTGAACTTCGCAGTGCGTTGTGTCGATTATGCAAAGGGACTTAGTGTATATCCCATAAAGGGTAAGACTCTTTCATGGAAAACAACATTTTTAAAATGCTTTATTAACAGCCGCTTTCTCTATCTCTCAGCCGTACGGTTGTTTGCAAGGTGAATTTATTTTGAGGATATAGGAATGAAGGTAATACTCATCACCACGACTACTCCTGCCGTGGAAAACATACGTGGAACCTCGGCATTGCCTTACCATCTGATAGTCAGACGGGACGAAAAGATTGATGTAGAGATCTATAGCTTTAATACTAATGGGCTATCGGAGAAACAAATCCAAAAAGTAGAAGATGAGCTTAAAGTCAAAATTCATTTGCTTAATAAGCCCAGGTGGATGAAATGGGTGTCAAAACCTTACCTACTTTTCTTCCGCATTCTGATGCGTTATCCATTCTTAAGTTATCTTCACTTAGATGAGGAGGTTATCAAAATGATAAAATCTGAGCATCCCGATGGTATTTGGATTTATGGTGAAGAAATCTCTAAGCTCATGACAGTCTTCCCAGAATATAAAAGGGCACACATCGGCCCCGACAGTGAGGCGCTCTACTATTATCGCATGATGGGACGGCAATTTGTGGCAAGCAACAGGAAAATGCTGTTGAGACAGATGATCATGTACCCCAAATACCTTCGCCTTGAAAGAGAATATTTAACCGACGCCAACGCTACCTACTATCTGGTGGGGGAGGCCGACGCAGCTTTTGTGAAGCGAATGAACCCTGATTGTCATGCGGTCTTTTTACGCCATCCTCATTATAAGGTGGATAGTTCCCACAGAAAAGTCAAGTTCCATGACCCCATCAGATTGCTAATTGCAGGACAGAATAACTATTACATGAGGGAGGATGCCAATGAGTTGATAGACAGTCTTTCTACGTGTAAGGATGATGCGTTGAAGGCTTCCTTTGAACTGACATTCTTGGGGAAAGGTTGGGAGGACCATGTGAAACGATTAAAGGGGCAAGGCTGGAACGTGAAGCAGATTGTTTTTGCACCAGACTATATAGAAGAAGTGAAAACTCACGATATTCAAATCACACCAATATCCATCGGCACAGGCACGAAGGGGAAGGTGCTTGATGCGCTGTCAAACGGCTTACTTGTCATAGGGACACCTTATGCTATGGAGAACATAGCTGTAGAAAACGGAAAGTCATGTCTTGTATATAAGTGTGGAGCTGAAATTCTTCCAATTCTACATGAAATCAATAAGAATCCAAAAAAGTTTGAAGATATGGCAGAGTTAGGCCGCAAATGTGTGTTGGAAGAGCATGACCGTAAAAAAATAGCGAAGCAATTTTTTGGTACGTTTGCTTGAGTATTAATACTAATAAATGAGAAAATGAAGGTTGGTATCATCACTATGCATAAGGTCATGAATTATGGATCCATCCTCCAGGCCTATGCAACTCAGGAGATCGTAAGAAATCTTGGCTATGATTGTGAGTTGATAGATTATGACTTCCCGAACTCCTGGCAATTCTCACGCGGAATTCCTCAAAATAAGCTGAGTTTGAAGAGCAGACTCTCAAAGGCCTTGCACCTGCGGAAGGCTTATGCTAAAGAACCTAAATTCAATCGTTTTATCCGTTCTCACTTCCTTCTGAGTCAGGAATACCATACAGCTGAAGAATTGCAGGCTAATCCTCCATTATATGATATCTATCTGACAGGGAGCGATCAGGTTTGGAACTATAAGTTTACGAAGATGGATCCTTCATTCTTCTTGTCGTTTGTTCCAGCTGATTGTCCTAAAGTTTCATTTTCATCAAGTTTTGCTGTGAATCAAATCCCTGAGGAGCTGAGACAAGAGATAACGGAGAAGATTGGTGCATACAATTCCATTTCTGTTAGAGAACAAAGAGGGCAGGAAATCGTCAAAGAACTGATTGGGAAAGAAGTTCCTGTCACGGTGGATCCAACTTTGACACTTGATTTCCGTGAATGGGGCAAACTGATTAATGCTCCCAAACGAAAGGAAAAATACATTTTCCTTTATATGCTCGATTATGCTTATAATCCAGCTCCTTATATCTATGAGTTGGTGAAGCATCTTCAGAAGAAGACCGGATGGATTGTCCTCAGCAATGTTGAAATGCCTAAATCTTTTGGCATACGTTATCATTCCGTAGCAGATGCTGGTATAGAGGAATTTCTTCAATTGATCAGAGACAGTGCACTGGTGGTCACTTCGTCTTTCCACGGAGTGGCTTTCTCTGTTAATTTTGGAGTACCTCTGTTGGCGGTTGTTCCTCAAGAACCCCAAGCTGACACGCGTTTATCATCATTGCTTGAACAATTGGACTTAAGAAATTCTATTGTTAGAGTGGGTTCCACTTTTGATGGTCTGGATGGCAAGTATGACAAAGATAGGGAACAACGTCTGCTTTCAGACTTGCGTCGAGACTCCATTGACTATCTGAGAGTGGCACTTTCAAACTAAATATATTTTTTTTGAGATTTACAATTTGACTCGTGGAGAGAGTAAAATGATGCAAGGTGTAGGTATCTTGACCATGATATTCTACCATCTCTTTAACCCGAGCTTCAATCATGGGTTATCCTCCACAGTGTTAGGTAACATGGGGCGTGCCGCTAATCCCGTTCCTCTCTATTGTTTGCTGAGCGGGTATGGACTTTATCTCGTTTTTCGCCACGGTAAGGATAGGCATCGCTTCATTCGCTGTTTTCGTCTATACTTTCGATATTGGTTTATTACAGCACTGTTTGTTTTTGTTGAAGTGTGTTTGTTTCGAGATTATAGGTGTACTTTTTCAATTAAAGAAATATTGTTTAATATAACAGACTGGAAAGCGTCATATTATCCTCCTGCTTGGTTTATTTTGCCTTATTGCATTTTAAATCTTAGCTCCTTTTGGATCTTTAGAATCACGGAAAAAAAGAATACATGGATTATTCTCTTTCTGGCGTATTGTGTTTACTTGTTTTCCTCAAGAATGAACGATTATTCTTGGTTCGGATTAAACATTTTCCAAACTTTATATATATTCTTCCCCTTTGTGCTTGGGGGTGTAATGGCTAAATTGGATATCGTTGAGAAAGCCAATCTTATTTTGTCTAAAACAAATATTTGGATAGTATTAGCGATTCTTGCTCTTCTATTCTTGCTCCGTTACTTTATTTATACAGGTGCAGTAGTTTCTTTCTTTTGGATGGGAGTCATTATCGTAGTCATAAATGTGGTTCGCCGAATACCATATTGTGACAAAGTCTTTTTGTTCTTTGGGCATCACAATTTTAACATGTGGATGATTCATGCTTGGATATGCTGGTATTTTTTGCATGATTTTATTATTCGATTGGGTAATCCGATTTTGATATATTTTACGGTTTTATCAATATGTCTGATTGTTTCATTGATATTAGATGTATTTATCATTCCTTTGGAGTCGAAAATCATACGAGAACATGCAAAATAAAGTAGTTTCGATAGTTGTTCCTTGCTACAATGAGGAAGACTCTTTGCCATATCTCTACAAAGAGGTGACTAAGATAATGGCAGAGATCCCTGGATACAAATGGGAGCTGTTGTTTATCAATGATGGAAGCCGTGACCAAACAATGTCTATCATTCGGGAGATGGCAGTGCATGACAGCAGGATCTCTTATGTCGATCTGTCCCGTAATTTTGGCAAAGAAAATGCCATGCTTGCCGGTTTCGACTATGTGAAAGGAGACTGCATGATTTTGATGGATGCTGATTTGCAGGATCCTCCATCGCTCATTCCCGAGATGTTGAAATATTGGGAAGAAGGATATGAGGATGTTTACGCAAAAAGGCGTGATCGCGGTAAGGAGAGCTGGTTAAGAAAACAGTTCTCACTGCTGTTTTATTGGCTTCTCGATAAGTCGACACGTTTTGAAGTATTGAAG
>OMXX01000023.1 GCA_900315105.1 uncultured Prevotellaceae bacterium
TTAATCACGCATCTATAGAATAACAGCCCTTACGGACTGCCCTATTAGGTGTCGGGCTTTCAGCCCTCGCAGTCTTGAATTCGTCGAACTCACGTTATTTATTACTATCAAACATCCTTCCCTTTGGGAAGGCTTGGTTAGGCTATTTCGCCATCTGATAAATCTTAATGACGTCTGCTTTCTTGAGGACTTTGAGACCGCCAACGGTTGTTGTATCGCCGTTGGTACATTTATCTGCCATATCCTCAATCTCTGCATCGCTAATCTCCTTGCCTATGAGGGTGTGGATGTCAGTAGGCATACCGATAGAGTTGAAGAACTTCTCCATAGCCTGAATACCAGCCTCAGCAGCTTCAAGGTCGCTCATACCTGTTGTATCGATACACATCACATTACGTGCGAAACGTGCAAAGCGTGGCATATTCTCCTCACGTGTATAGCGTGCCCAAGAGCCCCACATAGCTGCAAGACCAGCACCATGACTTACATCGAACATACCTGAGAGTTCATGTTCAATACAATGTGTTGCCCAGTCGCCTGTCGTTCCGCAGCCGGTAAGGTCGTTGTGAGCCAATGTTCCTGCCCACATTACGTTGGCACGACTCTTATAGTCGGTAGGATTGTCGAGTGCCTTTCTGCCTTCTTTCATACAAGTGCGAAGAACAGCCTCTGCGATTGCGTCGGTTATCTCCATATCGTCATCCTTGCTGAAATAACGCTCCATAGTGTGCATCATCATATCTGTGATGCCACATGCTGTCTGCCATGCTGGTAGGGTGAAGGTCAGTTCCGGATTCATAATAGCGAACTTGCAGCGGAAATCATCCACGCAATAGTCTTTCTTCAACCAGCCCTTAACCTCATCATTTGTAATAACAGAGCCGTCGCTCATCTCGCTTCCTGCTGCTGGTATGGTAAGGATACAACCTATTGGAAGGTACTTCGTTGCGTGGTCCTTATGTTCGTAGAGTGTCCATACATCGCCATCGTAGAAACGGCCAGAAGAGATAGCTTTACAAGAGTCGATAACAGAACCGCCACCTACAGCCAAGAGGAAGTCGATGTTCTCTGCCTTACAAAGCTCTATGCCTTTTCTTACGAGAGACAGACGTGGATTAGGCTTAACGCCTCCAAGTTTCACATATTCTATCCCGGCATCAGAGAGTTGCTTCTCAACTGTTGCTAAAAGACCGGATTTAATGGCACTCTGGCCACCATAGTGTAAAAGGACTTTCTTACCTCCGTATTTCTTTACGAGAGAGGCAACTTCTTTCTCTGTGTCACGACCAAACACAACGTGTGTTGGTGCGTAGTACTTGAAATTTTGCATGATTTTTCTTAGTAGAACTTTAATGTATGAATAAATTCATTTAGTTTCAGAGGACAAAGATAGGCATTTTCAAGCAAAAATCCAAATTTTTTAGTGACAAAGTGATTTTAGAATCCTGTTCCTCACGGATTTCACGGCAGGAGGGTAGAAATCCATCTCCATAGCCTTGAGGGTTACGATGAGTTCGTTCATAAGCTCGGGATAGAACTTGCACATACGATAGGCAAGCTTCATGGCAAGAGACTGAACGCCAGGTGGTTCATCAATGGCTGTCATCTTCTCAAGACAGAAATCGAGGAAATCAGAACGGAGATCGTCTTCTTCCATTTTCAGCCGTTCTATGATGTTAAGAGTTAGACGGCATACGGAAGAGTTACTGGCTTTCATGGCAAGGTCTATCAACTCGTTATATATTGGCTGAAGCTGCGAGAGTTCGCTATCTGTAGCCTTTGTCATAGACCACAAGGCATTTCGGGCCACATGATAGTCCTCGTCGTGCATATACAGCCTCATGAAGTTCACGAAATCGTTATGTTTCTTAACCTCATTATATAGGGTAAGAGCATCATTTTCCCGGTATGTGCCGATAAGCGGTAAGGAATGGTATGATTTTTCTTCCATTATTGTTCCAACATTTTTTCCAAGGTTTCTACGGCATCAAGCAATTCCTCTGCAAAAGTGGTGTGGCTATGCAGAAAGTGAGGCTTTCCCTTTGCGAGACTTGAGTATAGTTCCTTGTTCATATTATCAACATAGTCGCCAATGGCATATTCTATATCATCCTTCTGCCAATCCAACGTAGAATATTGGTATATCCGTTGTTTCTGATGAAAGAAACAGAAAGCTGATTCTATTGCGTCTTTTGTAATCATGATTTTCGAAAGATTATAGTAGATAGTGTAAAGTGTAATGTGGATAGTGTAAAGTGTAATGTGGATAGTGTAAAGTGTAATGTAGATAGTATTATTCGTAAAATGCCAAATGAACATTCTACATTACCCTTTACTCTTTACTCTTTACCCTTAGCTCTTTACCCTTTACTCTTTACCCTTTTTCAAGCATCATACCCTATGGGCCTAAATTGCTTCTGCTCCTCGCTATATACATATTCATTCTGAAGCAGGTAATCCTTTATCTCTTCAGGTTCACGACTAAAACTATAGCATAGAGATTCGAGAGAATCGAATTCCTCATCGCGCAAAAGCATATTTATGCTTGAAACCAATATTGCCGGATCTTTTGGTAGATATTCCATAATGATTATGCTACAAAGAGTAGCATGATTGATTTGTTATTTTATTTTATTTATTAATTAGAAAGGAATCCATAAAATATATTTACTTTTGACCTTATGAAGTGGTTCATTCTCTACGTTTGAAACCATTGCAGGAGTGTATTTTGGCAATAATCTTGCCAGTCTCAATGCTTCTTCCTTCATTTCGTTAGTAGCGGAAGTCCAATCATCTATTATCTCAAAATCAGAAATTGAACCATCAATATCTACAAAGCACTCTATGGCCACTCTTCCATTATGGGATTCTGGAATACGACGATTTTCTTTTATGAGTTTATACTCGTCATGGAAATCTGCTATTTTTGCCCGAAGAGAATTGTATATTTGAGTACGTGTAAATATGTGATTTTCAGGCTCAAAGCTCTTCTTTACCTGTACTATATATTTTGTAAATTCTTCATCTACCTTTTCTGATGTTACAATCCTGTTTGGGAATATCTTTTCCAGTTTTTCCTTAACCCCGTCATTGTTCTTTGAAACTTCAAGCTTAATTCTGTCAATTCTCAGATTACCAAACCAATCAGGAAACTTGATGTCGTCTTTTAAAAGTGTTAGGGAAATAGATGGTTCATACTCGATGCTTTGCAGTAAATCGGGAATCTCATGTACTTGAATTGTATTCTCTGTTATAGCTTCCAACTCAAGCTGTATGTTTTTCTCGCATACCATCCACCCTAATTTGGGACGCATGGTATTGGTCGTAGAATCAACCTCAATACCCACGAAACCGCACAGCATCTCCATTGGAGTTGTTGTGCTCTTTTGTGTGTTTTTATACTGGAAATCAATACTTAGCATCTGTGCAGGCATATCGGAATCACATAGAATCTCTTTTGGGGTTCTCTCTCCTTTCTTAGTGTATGGCATCAATTTAAGAAACCAACCATCAAGTTTTGTTCCATTTTTAGAACCGCAACTGCTTCTTCTAAGTTCATCTACACGTTTTTGCTTGACTATACTCTGCCAGAATGCCTTGTCAACCTTTCCCTCGGAAGCCTTTACAAATTCATTAAGAATAGGTACGAGATCATCCACCCACCAGTCGAGGTCGTATTTTCTCAGTTGCTCGGTTTTCTTCAATACCTTTTGCCAGTCCTCTGGAGTACCTTCAATAGTAATACTTGGAATACCACATAAATAATGGATTTCATAATTTAAGAAAGCCTTAACAGAACTCATCAATGTCATCTGTGATACTATGCGTGCTGTCTTGTCAGTTGTGCTGAAATCTGCTCGCATCACATCAGCAAGATTGTCCTTGGTGTTTTCGGTAATCTGTTTCTCGAAAGTATCAAGAAGTTCGTCCCATTTCACGTTAGGTGAATGCAAATCCTCCTTGGTTATCACAGAAAGGGTAATCTTGCCTTTCTCGTGATATACAATTCTGTCACGCAAAGCCTCTGGATTATTGTTGACGTGCTGACTGAATCCCTGTGCTATGACATTCCAGATAATGTCAGGCGACAGAATAACAGAATGATGGCCGGCATAAGCTTGAACCATACATTTGAAGAAATTATCTTGTCCGAGATTACATAGATCTTCGTTTTCAAAGCTATACGCAATGGTTTTGTTTACCTTATTCTCGCTAGCCCATTGTTTGGCAATAAGTTCACCAGATAGTATTTCAAATTTTTTTTCGGGGGCTGGGAGATTCTCGTCAACTACGAATGTATGTTTATCGTCAGTCTGCTGTGAAACGCCTTGTTTCGCAGAACAAGATAAAGTCACGGCTAAAAACAAAAGAACGAAGTAATGTCTCATATAGATTTGATTATTATTATTGCGTTGGCAAAAGTACAAAATAATTATGATATTACAAAAGGAAACGTGTGAAAAGTTTTTGTGAGTCCCCTACAATCTGTATGTAAAGACGTTGATTCATACCTCATCCTCCGTAGATGCTCCATCGATACTCCATCGATACTCCATCGATGGTCCATCGTTTCGATGGAGAATCGATGGAGTATCGATGGACTTACGATGGAGTATCATAAGCAAAATTATATACCCAAGTTGCTTTTTCCTTTGAAACAAGGAAGAAAATTTGGTGATTTAATTATTTTTTATACTTTTGCTAGCGAAAATCAAAAAATAAGAATCATAATGAAATATATATCACTAACAATCTTGATGTTGCTATCAACATTATTCGGAAAAGCAAATGATGGCGTATATTATGCTTCAGGTTCAGGTTTGGTTCCTGTTCAAGAAACTGACATTTCAGTTGCAAAGGAAATTCTGACAATTACGATTGGAAAAGATAGCTTCGCAATTGTTGATGTATATTATGAGTTTATGAATAACAGTGATACTAAGACTGTTAAAATGGCATTTGAAGCTCCCGGTCCTGATGAAGATTTGGCTCCTCTGAATAATAATGGTATTCATCCGTTTATTCATGACTTTACAGTAATGATGAATGGCGAAAAATTAAGTCATGAGAATGCTGTTATTGCTGATACTTTGTCGCCGAAGCCTGAGTTGCTTGTTGAATATTCATATGCTTATTACTTTGATGCTACCTTTAAAAAAGGCAAAAATATTGTGCATCATACATATAGGTATCACATGGGCTATACATCAGAAAAGAAATTTCTTATAATGTATAGGTTGAGTCCTGCAACACGTTGGGCAAACCATCAGATTGATGATTTTACATTAAGGATAAAGACTGAAGATCATACGAGTTATTTTCTTCCAGGAGAACTATGGAAAGGTTCTTCGTTTGTTATGTATCCTGATGGACAAGATAAAATATTTTGTTATGGCGAAGGTAGTTGTGTTTTTGTTGATTTTCAGGCTCCATCTCAGTATATGGAATGGCATTCAGAAAATTTCCGTCCAGAAATGGATTTAGCTATTACTTCTCCAGAGGAAGTTAGCCCTGTTGAAGGTATTTATCCTAATTGTGCATGGGTGGTAGAAAACGATAAAGGAGAGGTTGTTGGTCGTTTTATGGGTGATTGTGGCGATTCTTATTTTGTTATGGTTCAGGATTATGGAAGAGTTTCAAAGGATGGTCACAAGGCGGTAGAATATAGAGCGAAAGATGGAAAGGGCTGTGTCTGGATATCTTCTGAAGTTAAATATACGATAAAGAATGGGGAAAAGAAAAAAATCGTAAATGTGAGAGCATTGCCAAGTATGAAAAGTCGTGTAATTGGCACTATATCTGAATTGTATGGAGATATGCCAAGTCCTGTAGATTGTCTGGGATATGTCCCTTCTCAGGACGATTATAGTACAGATGATTGGTTTAAAGTGAAAGTTGATGGAAAAATCGGGTATGTTAGAGATGATCTTATGTATTGGGATTGTATAAATACATTCTAAGCCCTGAGATATGTCATATATTCATCGTATGTGATATGTCTGCCACCCATAGTTAGGAGATGGGGAGTTTCAAACTGGCAGTCGATTATGCCGCCAAAAGGCTTTAGCTGCTCTGCAAGATAGATTAAAGCGAGTTTTGATGCATTTGGCACGAGGGAGAACATACTCTCGCCAAAGAAGTTGTAGTTGATGTTGATGCCATACAAACCTCCAACGAGATTACCTTCCTTATCCCATACCTCAACGGAGGCAGCAAGACCAAGTTCGTACATCTTTTTGTAGGCATTAATCATGTCGTTGCCAAGCCAAGCTCCAACCTGTTCGTTGCGCTTGTCAGCCTTGCTGCAATTCTCTATTACCTTGTCAAATGCTTGATTTATTGTCGTTTTGTATGTGCCTTTCTTTATTAGTTGGCGCATGGAATGGCTGATGTGTATTTCCTTTGGGAAGATTACAAAGCGGTCGAGAGGACACCACCACATGATTTCCTCGCTTTCCTTATAGCCATACCAAGGGAATATGCCGTTGTTGTATGCGGTAATGAGACGCTCAGGAGACAAGTCGCCTCCTATGGCTATCAATCCGTCATCCTCACCAAAATGAGGATCGGGAAATATGTTGGGTTTATCATCGAGAAGACGAAAAAGCATCTATGGAATTTACTATTTAACTATTTACTATGTACTATTTAACTATGTACTATTTACTATTTTAAGGGCAAAATTACGTATTTTTCTGTGCTTTTACAAGGAAAAGCGTGTAGAAATTTAATAAAAGATTATTTCTTGCTATTCTATCTTGTTTATTTGCCGAATTATTTGTATTTTTGTAGGCAAATATAATATGAAACGTATAGGACTTCTTTCTGATACCCATTCACATTGGGATGAGCGTTACGCAAAGCATTTTGCCGAGTGTGACGAGATCTGGCATGTAGGTGATATGGGAACGCTTGAGATTGCTGATAAACTAAGGGCCGTTGCACCTCTTCGTGCTGTATATGGCAATATAGACGGTACGGATGTAAGACGAGAGTTTCCTGAGATTCAGCGATTTATGTGCGAGGATGTGGATGTTCTTATGAAGCATATTGGTGGCTATCCGGGAAAGTATGACCGTAGTATCTTTCACGAGATAATGACAAATCCGCCACGACTCTTCATTTCCGGACATTCGCATATCCTGAAGGTTATGATGGATAAGAGACTCGGTTGTCTGCATATCAATCCCGGAGCAGCAGGATTATACGGACAACAGCCAGTTCGTACTCTCATCCGCTTTGTAATAGACGGAGATGCAATAAAGGATTTGGAGATAATAGAATTGAATGAACAAGTTTAACGTACTATTGGAAGATATTTATATTTTTCGCAAAGCGCAAATAGTAAATGCCTGTGGCGAAAGTAAATAGTAAATAAATAGTACATAGTAAATAGTTAAATAGTAAATATCATTTATGAAAAGAACAATAATATCTTTAATGTCGTTTCTTATGTGCTCAGCAGCATTTAGTCAGAGTAAACTTGTGGCATTGAGCTTTGATGATGGTCCTAATACCACGACCACCGTACAGATGCTCGATGTATTGAAAAAGCATAATGTCAAGGCTTCATTCTTCGTTATTGGCAAGAATATCAACGAAGAGAGTGCAAAGGTGATGGTTCGTGCTCATAATGAAGGGCATGACATAGAGAATCACAGCAAGACGCACTCTAATATGCCAACGCTAAGTGCAGATTCCATAAAGTCAGAGATAGAATTCACATCAGCCTTGGTTGCAAAGTATGTTGGTGAACGTCCTCAGTTGTTCCGTCCGCCTTATATTGCTTTAAACCAGACTATGTATGATAATATCGACCTTACCTTTATCTGTGGTGAGGGTTCAAATGACTGGGAAGACAACGTATCTGCGGATCAGCGTGTAGAGAAGATCCTCGCTGCCGCTAAGGATGGTCTTATATATCTTCTGCATGATTTTGAAGGTAATAGCAAAACAGTAGAGGCTGTTGACCGTATTATCCCGATTCTTAAGGAACGTGGCTATACATTCGTAACTGTTCGTGAACTTATGAAGCAGAAGAAGTTAAAACCGCAACGAGGCGTTATCTACACCCATATTCAATAAAAGAACAAGCAGAGCCCGAATAGTTTGAGCTCTGCTTTTTTATTAATCAAATCTGTTATATTCCAAGTTTCTTTGCCGGCCATCCAAAATCCTGATACATAGAGACCTTGAGGTTATGTTTCTTGACATAGGATGTAAGTACATCTGCTCTTAATCTCTCACGTTTCTGCTCATCGCTATGAATAGCTTGAAATGCATCAAACTTTTCACCAAATATCTTTTTGGCTGTCGGCAAGTTCCTTGAACCGTCTTCAACTTGCTCGAAGGCTGTTACTTTGAAGCCATTATCTGTCTGGCAGATATGCATAAGTCCGGGATGATTGCCTCCTGACACGCATTTCAAAGTGTCGCCAACCTGATTGTAATTGAATACCCAGAAATCACCCAATACGAGGATATCCTCTGCATTACGCTCATCTACTCTCACGATGCTGTGGAAAGGAACGCTATGTTCGCCTTTGGCATATTGGCTGCCTATTTGCTCTGTAAGATAACGGTCAATAGCAGGGAAATATGTTGTTTCCTGATTATTTACGAGTACAATAGTTTTATTCTCGTATTTCTTGTCAAGGATGATGATAGAAACAGGCTGAATGCTATATGATTGCTTCTCGCCTTTCTTTATCTCGTATGAATAGAGTAGGGAATCTCCATCTTCTTCAACCTTCACGGGATTTATTTCCGTTTCAATATCCGTTACAGGTAAAACAATGGCAAGTGCAAACTGTTTGCTGAAATCAATAGCTGTTGGTTTGCCTTCCTTTCCCATAGTAGTCGCCATACCGAAGAACTTATTAAATTCTTCTTCCGTGGTTATTTGGGGATTATCAGGAAATGTGGCCGAATTGTTTTTGAAGAAATAGTTCCTGGCAACCTCAAACGGCACATCTTTACTTTCTGTTTCATTCCCAATAGGGGCAGTCTGCTTTTCGCTACATGCAACAATAGTCAAAAGCATTACCAGTATGAATGTGATATTCTTCATTTTATCTCTAATTTGGGTTTAACAGGGTCGGTAAGGCGTATGATATGGTTGTATTCTACATTCGTCACACCTTTTACTTTCTTGAAATACTGCATAGTTTCCTCAAGAGTCTTATCTTCTGGCTTTTTCAAGGCCATGCCGTTAATAGTGCCATAGTCATATATAATCTCGCACTTGTATTCCCTTATAGCTTCAAGCAAGGGATCTTTTCCTATTTTGGCATCATACAATATAAGGAAAACATCAGGAGAATGCTCAGGAACGATTTTCTGTTCCAATAGAATCGGGGTAGAGAATTCCACATATTGTTTTGTCCTGCATGAAGTCGATAGGATTAGAACTAATGAGACAAATATAATCGGATTTTTGTGCACGATATTAGTATTACGCCACACCAAGAAGTTCTATTTCAAAGATGAGAGTTGATCCACCAGGGATACCTGGCTGAGAGAATTTTCCATAGCCGAGTTCTGCAGGGATATATACTTCCCATTTGTCACCAATGTGCATCTGTTGGATTGCTATTATCCAACCCTCGATGAGTTCGCTAAGGCGGAATGCAGGAGCCGTTCCACCACGACTTGAATCAAATTTCTTGCCGTTGATAGTCTTTCCTGTATAGTGAACTGTCACGATACTACAGCGTGTTGGCTGAAGGCTATCCTTATTGCCTTCAGCCAACACCTTATAGTATACGCCCTTGGGAAGAGCCTTTACGCCTTCTTCCTTAGTTTTTTCAGCAAGCCAGTCTTTATTGGCCTGTATATACGATTGTTTTGCCACTTATTCTTGATTAAAGTTACAAGTTAATAATCGTAAGCTAACAATTTATTTCTTAGAAGATTAGTCAATCTCCTCATCAGCTTCGTAGCCACCCATTTCACGGATAGCATTCTTCAGCATCGTGTATTGCTGATACAGATGGTTTACAGCCTCTTCACCCTTGGTATAGTCGTGCATAGGTGACTTTAGGAAGAAACTTAAGAAACGCTGTATTCCATATTTTCCTGCGCGAGCTGCAAGGTCTGACAACAGACAAAGGTCAAGGCAGAGTGGGGCAGCGAGGATAGAGTCACGACAAAGGAAGTTAATCTTTATCTGCATAGGATATCCCATCCATCCGAAGATGTCGATATTATCCCATCCTTCCTTATTGTCGTTGCGAGGTGGATAATAATTGATGCGGACCTTGTGATAATAATCAGTATATAGGTCTGGCTGATCTTCAGGCTTAAGAATTGTCTCAAGTGTAGAAAGCTTTGAAACCTCCTTAGTACGGAAGTTTGCTGGCTCGTCAAGTACAAGTCCGTCACGATTGCCAAGGATATTGGTAGAGAACCAACCGCTAAGTCCGAGGCAACGAGTACCGATGATAGGGGAGAAACCAGACTTCACGAGTGTCTGGCCGGTCTTGAAATCCTTACCAGCGATAGGCATCTTTGTCTTTTCTGACATTTCCCACATAGCAGGAATATCAACTGTGGTGTTAGGAGCTCCCATGATGAAAGGTGCTCCTTCTGCAAGAGCGGCATACGCATAGCACATAGAAGGGGCGATATTTTCTGTATCGTTTGCCTTCATAGCAGCCTCCAGGTGCTCCAATGTGTCGTGTACCTCCATATTTACAGGAACATAGATTTCTGTGGAGGCAGCCCAGAGTACAACAATACGTGCACATCCTTTTTCTGTCTTGAAATCACGTATATCCTTACGAAGCGCCTCGACCATGTCCCAACGTGTCTTACAGTCTTTCACGTTGTCGCCTTCAAGTCGTTTTGCAAAGTTCTTGTCGAATGCAGCCTTCATAGGAACAATCTGTTCAAGCTCATCCTTTACGGGATTGATGTCCTTTTCCTTGAGAACTTCACAATACATAGCACTTTGGTATGCATTCTGAGGATAAACATCCCAGCAGCCGAATACTATGTCTTTCAGATCCGTCATAGGGACAATATCCTTGTAATGGAGGTATTTCTTGTCTGCACCCTTGCCAACACGAATCTTATCATATTGAGTCATTGAACCAATTGGCTTTGTAAGTCCCTTGCGGGTCATAAGCACGCCAGTCATGAAGGTTGTTGCCACGGCTCCATTGCCAACAACCAAAATTCCCAATTTGCCCTCTGCAGGCTTTACATTATTTTGTTTCATTATTTTAGGTTTTGATATCTTTGATTAAGATGCAACGTGCAAAGACACTTGCGCAGCATGTTGAGCTTTGCGAAAAAAGTGCATGTCAGCTCAAAGGCTGGTGCACGTTTCATTTACGAGCGCAACGTGAGAATCACCTCGCGTGAAGCTAAAAGTGCATGTCAGCCCAAAGGCTGGTGCACGTTTCATTTAGCGAGCGCAAAGTTAAGAAAAAAAAGCCAACCTAAGAAAACTTTTAGTCTTAGGTTGGTTTTTCTAACATAATTTAACTCATGTATCTGACATATATATCATACAATGAGAACTATTCGACATCCTGTATCTTAAATAGTCAGTACTATGATTATTTGAAAACTTTCTGGGCAAACTCTGTAAGGTAGATTCGCCAGTTTCGCCAGATGTGACCGCCATCGGTTTCAAGGTACTCATACGGATAGTTCTTGGTATCCCAGTATGCACGAAGGTCAACACAACTCTGATATAGGAAGTCGGTTTTACCCATGGCTATCCAATAGAGTTTAGGCTTACTGCCAAAGAGCGTTGCAGATTGCTTTTCAAAGTCGGGATCAGCCTTTATCTGTTCTGAGAATGGCTGATTCATATTGAAGTCCTTGCCCAAATGCAGACCTGCTGAGAAAAGTCCGTAATAGTCGAACGTAGTAGGGTAGGTAAGGCTTATACCGAAAGTATGACCGCCACCCATAGACAGACCACATACAGCACGTCCTGCACGGCTCTTTATTGTACGGTAGTTCTTGTCCACATAGTTTACTATATCCATAAAACTTGCAGGAATTGTTGCAACAGCAGGCTCTGTTGGACCTGTCCCACCGTCTCTGAAGCCCGGGGTATACATACCGAAAGACCATTCACCAGGGGCAGCCTGACAGTTCGGATTTCCATTAGGCATCACTACAATCATTGGTCTTGCCTTACCTGTGGCAATCAGGTTGTCGAGAATCTGTGCTGCACGTCCCAATTCGCTCCATGCATTCTCATCACCACCAGAGCCATGCAACAGGTAGAGTACTGGGTATTTGCCACCCTTGTCATAGCCAGCAGGAGTATAGATTGTCATACGGCGTTGCATCTTCAGAGTAGGACTATCATACCATACTTTCGAGAGATTACCGTGGGGAACTTCATTGACCTTATACAAATCACCTTTATCACCTTTCTTCTCACTTACTATGAAAATATTGGTGAATGAAACGATATCACGGTTTACATAGATGTTGGATGGATCCTTCACACCTGTCATTCCGTCAATGTTAAAGGTATAGCTATACATCTCAGGAGCAAGTTTACCTGTAGTATATGACCACACTCCATTCTTGCCCTCTGTTAAAGCTGCTACTCCTGGAGCATCGTATGTGCCATAGCCCTCGACTTTTATGGGCTGGGTTGGCAGGAAATCACCAGTAACCTCTACCTTAACAGCTTTAGGAGCATAGAGATTAAAGGTTACGGTGCCGTCAGGATTGACAATAGGAGATTGTACACTTGCACTATTGAATAGCTTCTCCTGTGCAAAACCACCGAGACTGCATAGCATCAAGGAGACTGTCAGAATTGTAAATTTATTTATATGTTTCATATTTATTAAAGTTTCGCAAGCTCAACTTTAGGGGTTATAAGGTTTTCAGGTCGGAATGCTTATTAACGATGCTGACCTCATAACCTTATAACCTTAAAACCTGCAACTTGAGCTATGCGAAAGTTGTATACATTTATTGTCTCTTAAGTAGGTTCAGCTTCACATTAGGTTTCAATACGTTATTAGCCTTTGTCTGCTGAGCCTGAGCAGTAGCTTTGAGGGTAGCCTTAATATCCTTGGCAGAAGCAGCTACGATAAATTCATATTCGCCCTTGGCAACAACCCATGCCGATGCAGTTTCGTCGAATGATGCAAGGTCAGCAGCCTTTACATTAAGAGTGACGGTCTCGCTCTCACCAGGTTTCAACGACTTTGTCTTAGCAAACGCCTTCAACTCTTTCACAGGCTTGTTGGCTGCCTTATTGTCGGGAGCAGAAACATAAAGTTCCACAACTTCCTTACCCTCGTATGAACCTGTGTTCTTGATAGTAACGTTCACCTCATAGCCACCATCCTTTTCTGCAATCTTCGCATCTGAGTATTCGAATGTAGTATAGCTGAGTCCAAAACCAAATGGATAGCTTACTGGCACATTAAACGAGTCAAAGTAACGATAACCTACATAGATATCCTCTTCATAGTCTGTATAGTCAACATTCTTCACATTTCCCTTCTGGCCTTGATTCAACATGTCAATACGAGGATCTTGGTCAATAGGGAAGTTCTTTGAAGAATATACATCTGTAAACTTAATAGGCCATGTCATAGTGAACTTACCTGAAGGAGACTGCTTACCGCTAAGTACATCGACAACGCTGTTTCCACCTTCCTGTCCTGCCTGCCAAGCACAGAGAATAGCATCTGGCAAATCTTTCCAAGAAGCAGTCTCGATAACACCGCCGATATTTAGCAGAACAACCACCTGTTTACCTGCCTTATGATATACATCGCATACCTGCTTGATGAGCTTTGTCTCAGAGTCATTAAGATTGAAGTTTGACACATTACGGTCCAAAAACTCACCTGAGATGCGTCCTATTGTAATCACAGCCACATCAGACGTCTTTGCCTGTTTGGTCAGTTCGTCAACAGTAAACTGCTTCTCTGTAGGTAGGGTACCAGGAAGGAACTTTACAAGTGAGGCATTCTTAGGGTCTTTCTTCGCCATCTCCTCGAGAGCTGCCTCTTCCTTCTTCTTGCAATCTGCAATATAGTTCTCGTATGTGCTCTTCAACTCATCAGAAATGACATAACCGCCATTCTTCAGGCCATCAACGAGTGATACGACATAGGCATGGTTTACATTACCTGAACCTGTACCACCGGCAATGAAATCGTATGAGGTACAGCCATATAGTGCCACGTTCTTAATGTCTTTATTGAATGGCAACGCTTTGTTGTTCTTCATGAGCACCATACCCTCTGCAGCAGACTGTCGTGTTACAGCAGCATGAGCCTTCAAGTCTGGTTTGTTAGAATATTGATAACCTTGGAAACGCGGACTCTTTTCTACGAGGTTCAGCACGCGCTTTACATTACGGTCAAGGTCTGCGACGTCAAGTTTACCACTCTTAACGCCAGATATGATGCTGTCGAACTGCTCGTTCTTGCCAGGTTGCAGCATATCATTACCAGCCCACATCTGTTTTGCACCATCTTTACCACCGAACCAGTCTGTCATAACGGTTCCTTCATACCCCCATTCATCTCTCAGAATAGTTGTTACGAGATCCTTGCTTTCAGAAGCATAAGTGCCGTTGATATAGTTGTAGGACGTCATCACCGTCCAAGGTTTTGACTCCTTGATAGCGATCTCAAATCCCTTCAGATAGATTTCACGCAGAGCACGTTGAGAGATATGTGCATCGGTGTTCATTCGATTGGTCTCCTGATTGTTGGCTGCAAAGTGCTTGATACTCGTACCGACATCATTCTTCTGTACGCCAAGTATATAGGCTGCTGCCGTCTTACCAGCCACAACAGGATCCTCGGAATAGTACTCGAAGTTACGTCCGCATAACGGATTACGCATGATGTTGAGGGCAGGAGCCAAGAGAACGTCGGCACCATACTCTTTTACCTCTTCGCCAATAGCCTGACCTACTTCTTCTACAAGTTGAGTGTTCCATGTTGAAGCTAAGAGCGTTCCGATAGGGAAGTGGGTGCAATAGTAAGATGCAGAGTCGCCTTCACGTTTTGCGTCTATACGCAATCCTGCAGGACCATCAGCCAATACCACAGCAGGAATACCTAACGAATCGAGAGGATAGGTAGTACCAGCAGCGCCAGGCACAAGACTCTGCGTGGCGCCTATAACAGCATCATTGCCTGAGAAACCTTTCATACCCACACCAATCACGAAGTGTGCTTTGTCTTCGAGTGACAGCTTTGACATCACCTCTTCCTGATTTATGGTGTTCTTAGTCTCTTTGTCGGCAGACATACAACCCATCATCAAGGTGGTCATGCCGAGGGCGAAAAACATGGTCTTTTTCATACGCTTTTATTTTTTAAAAAGTAGTGGTGTATATTCTGTGAGATAGATTCGCCAGTTGCGCCAGATGTGACCGCCGTCGGTCTCCAGATAGGTGTATTTGTGTTTCTTGGAGTCGAGGTAAGCACGCAGGTCATTGTTATTCTTTATTAGGAAGTCTGTCTTACCGATACCGATCCAGAAGAGTTTAGGATTCTTGCTAAACAGATTGTCAATCTTCGCGTTGCGGTCGGCATAAATTTCGGGATGCCCATCGCTATTTCCGTTTTGCTGCTGATCAACGGCTGCAGAGAACAAACCTACATAATCAAAGAGATCTGGATTGTTGATACTTATGAAGAGACTATGGAAACCACCCATTGACAGACCTGCAATAGCACGATGTGCCTTGTCCTTCTTCACGCGGTATGTCTTCTCAATAAACTTCACAACATCAGGGAAAGCAGTCTCAAAACTTCCCTCCATTGTCTTAGGAAGCATCATCGTTGGCACCTTGAACCCCTCAGATGTCTCTCCCGGACAAGCCTCCTGCGAGATATTGCCGTTGGTCATCACAAGAATCATAGGTTCTGCCTTGCCCTGTGCAATCAGGTTATCCATAATCTGTGCAGCACGTCCGAGTTCGCTCCATGCGTTCTCGTCGCCACCTATGCCATGTAAAAGATAGAATACAGGATAATCCTTTCCGCTGGTCTCATAGCCGGTAGGGGTATAGACTGTCAGACGACGGGTAATACCAGCCGTAGGACTCTCGTACCACACCTTGCTAACAGTACCGTGTGCAACCTTGTTTACCTTGTAGAGGTCTGTGCGTGCATCACCGTCAATAAGCAGAACGCTGAACAGATTATTGATATCACGGATGTTATAAACATTTAGAGGGTCGATAATCTTCACGCCGTCAACTATCATGTTATAGGTATAGAGTTCTGGTTTCAAAGCATTGGAAGTAAAACTCCATACGCCCTTTTCGTCTTTTACAAGATCTGCAACTCCTGGAGTTTCATAGCTGTTGCCTTGATATTCCACTTTATTCGAAGGCAGGAAGTCGCCTGTAATCTGCACTTTCTGAGCTTCGGGAGCAATTAGGTTGAAAGTAACGGATTTATCTGCATTTACTACAGGCGAAGCTACTTGAGGACCCTGGCCCCAATTAAGGTTCTGTTGTGCTTTGGCTGCCATACAACCAAGGCAGAGAACAGTCATAATTAATGTTTTCTTCATATAATGTTTAGTTATTAGTTAAATCATGTTGCAAATATACACATTTTTTTTGAAACAACGACCAAATATGTAGAAAAATATATACCTAAAGCAAAAAAACAAAGTGTGCAACATGTGAAGCATCTTCACATGTTGCACACTCAATATAATACAACTATTGAATATACGAAATTATTCTGTTGCCAGTTTCTTTGTAATAGTCAGTACACCGGCAGACAGGGCAGGGACGGAGAGAATGACATCGTTACCCTCGGTCTTCGGTGTTGCTTTCTGGAGGGAAACAGCATCTTTGTTCTCCATGCTGTTTGCAACTGTCAGAGAACCCGGAGCATAATACTCGAATGCTGTATCCTTAACACCTTTCCAATCGCCTTTGATACGCAGAACGGCAGGCTCTTCTGTTGGGTTCACAACCTTTACTATTACTCCTGAGCCATTCTCAGCCATTGTGGTACTAATGCTCAGATTGCCTGTTTCACCGCTGAAAGCCAGACGGTATTTAGAGAAATGATCGTACCAAAGTTCTGTAACCTGACAGTTTGGGGCCTTGAACAAATCCTTGTAGTCGAAGTTGATGAAGGCATTGTTCCAATCAGGAGCATCAGTACGGCGTATGAATAGCGCAGCAGCACCCATTGCCACAACATCACGAGCCTCGCATGTATTGAGGAATCCTCCGGCAAACAGACCTGTGCGCCAATCTATGCTATTCAGGTTCCACTCTGATATGAACAATTTGATATTAGGATTAGGACCTTCGGAAATAATCTTGGCATAGTTGTCATACTGTTCTCCCAAACGTATAGGACCGGTAGCATATCCGTTCTGCTGCTCATAGTGGTGCAGACTCAGATAGTCGAAATAATTTCCGCTACGCTTGATGAAATCCTCGTCTTCCTTGAATCCACCGCAAGCGATGATCTTGATTGTCGGGTCTATCTTGCGCATCGCGGTACTGAAGTCGCGGACACATTTCTCATAGCGTTCAATGCCCATTTCCCACATCTCATTGTCAATCTCCCAGTATTTCACATTGTAAGGTTCTGGATGTCCGTTGGCAGCACGCTTTGCACCCCATTCGTCAGTTGCTGGGGCATTACAGTAGCGCAACCAGTTCACAGCATCCTGAAGAATGCTTTCATACTCACTTTCAGGACGTTCAAACTTTACGCTCACAACAATTACCGGCTCGGAGTTTACCTCACGGCAGAAACGTATGAATTCATCGGTACCAAAGCAGTTCTGGTCATAGTCCATCCACATCCAGTGTGCCCAACGCTCACGGTTCTCTTGTGGGCCGATCCCCCATTTCCAATCATACTGTGCAACATATCCGCCACCAGGCCAACGTAGGCAGGTAGGGTGCAGTTCCTTGACGGCTTTTAGAATATCAGGACGGAAACCACCCAAGTTTATGCCCGTTTGGGTAGTCATGGTAGCCATGTCAACCTGTACAGTTCCATCTTTTACAACTATTGCAAAATCACCATCACAATTAACTTGAGGTTCAAGCGTGAACTCATATTTCTTCCAATCCTGATCAACTTTTCCAAGTGACTTCCGTGCAACGAACTTGCCTTCAGAATTACGAAGTCCCACAATCAGTTCTCCCTTGCCCTTAGCATAGATAGAGCCAACATATTTCTCGCCTGAGATAATGTTCTGCGGTCCTTGGAATATTCCAGCTTCATCCTTTCCTGCAACAATCTCCTGCGAATAGCACATATTGACAGCATCATCCTTTACAAGACGATACTTGCCTCCATCGCCAAATGCTGTCCATTGTTGTGCAATAGCCGGAGTCTTGACATCTCCGGGAGTTCCTTCAAACAATATTGTGCCGTCTGATGCTGTGAGCTTTATATTTCGGTATGTAGCCTCGGTATAATTTACCCAGAATGCCAGGAAATTACGATCAGCCTTCTCCAATCCGTCGTAGCTTAATACCTCTTTGTCGTCCCAGAACACCGTTACCTTACTGCCACGGCTCACAATACGCAGTTTATGCCATTTTTGCTCCTCATTAACCTGCTCCTTAGAAGCAGGAGCCGATATCAATGGAGTTAGCATATTCACACGGCGTGCAGGCCGGCCTCTGAAGCCTGGCATCTCACGTTCTTCCATCTGACAGATAGAGAAATCGGCTGTAGCATTCTGTTTCTGAAGAGCTGCGCGTGCAGCAGTTTCGTTTGCAGCGTCAATCTGCGACTGTGTCTGCGCAGGAGTAAAAGTACGACTTTCATAATAAGGATCGTGTATGCGGACAAAATAAGGCGAACCATCGGCCTTGTTACGAATAGCAAAACGGATATCCATCAAACCACCACTCCAAGCACGTAGAGCCAACTTGTATGAACGCCAGTTCACATCCATGGTAAGATCGAAGTCGCAGGTATTTATGCTGTCAATCTTGAGTGGCTGTTCATATCGGGTAGGTGAATGCAGCACCATGTTGTCGTCCATAAACCATCCGTCGAAATAGCCGTCACGAGGATGAATGCCGGGATACTGCTCAGGCTCAAAGGAGCGTTCTTGTATGAGTTCCTGCCAGACACCATTGTTGGCGCTGAAATAGATATGCTCGAAAAGCTGTCCGTAGAGCATCTCATCGATGATTCCAGATGGCTTTTTGCTCTCAACCGTGATAGTATACTCACTTTGGGCTTTGGCAAATGTTCCTATCGCCAAGAATGCAAACAATAATATTTTTTTCATTTTTATCATATTAAACGTTTAATTCATTCTAATATCCGTTAGTCGTAATATTCAATTTCCAATTCTTCGCTGACAATGAAGTCATCGTGAAAACCATCGTTGTACTTGTAAACAAGGCTTAGACCACGATAAGTAGAGGGTATCTTTAATGTATCTAACAGATGCCATCTGGGACGGCCAAAATCGTAGGATTCCCTATCGAGTATGATGCGGTTTGAAACGAAATCGAAGCTATAGTAACCGCCACCAATACATTGCTCACCGTGCTTCAGCAAATCCTTGTGCTGATTGACCATACCGAGACGGAAATACCCGTTCATAGTGATAATAAACTTAGGTAGATTCATGCATTTATCTTCATGTTGATTATAACATCATGGATTAAAACTCCAACCATTGTCTCCGTGGTATATCATCTGATGAGTCATGCCACCGTCAATGCAGATATTCTCACCTGTGATGAAACCTGCCTTTTCAGAGCAGAGATAGAGCACCATGTTAGCAATATCCAAAGGATTTCCAACACGTCCGACTGGCTGTTGTACGGCATCAGGACCTTCATATACGGTATAGGCGGTATCTATCCAACCTGGTGAAATACTGTTTACTCGCACCTTTCCCGCCAGACTTACAGCAAGTGCATGAGTTAATGCTGCAATGCCTCCTTTTGCCGCTGTATAGCTCTCTGTCTGTGGCATACTCATACGGTCTCGTGAGGATGATATATTCACAATGGCAGCATTTGGGGCGAAATATGGAGCAAAGAGTTTAGTGAGATAGAATGGAGCCGTCACGCCAACGCTCAAAGCGTATTGAAACTCCTCATAGCTGCACTCGTTGATTCCCCTCATCTGTGGCAGGGCATTATTGATGAGAAAATCTACATGTCCATGTATCTTTATTACGTCATTGGCAAAATTCTCCAGCACTTGTTTGTCCGCAATATCGCCTACATAGTGGTCACCTTGCTGCTTATCTATAACGCAAACCACAGCTCCTGCTTTCTGAAACTCTTCCGCAATGCACAGTCCTATACCCTGTGCGCCACCTGTTATGACTGCAACTTTATTTTTGAAAACCATATTTTTTTGCTTATTGTTTAGTTTTTATGATGATGACAACATTCATAAGTATTTGTTTCAATCCTCGCTCAGACATGTTTCGGCACGTGTTTTGTCAAACCTCTGAATCCTGTTTCTCTTGTGTCCCTTGATTGCTCAATAGCCAGCAGAACTACCTTGCAAACTCCGTATTGGGAGGGTGGGGGGACTTTTATATCTTCGAAATAGAGAACGGACTTGAAACGGACTTGGAACGGAGGTGAAACGGACTTGAAAAGCCACTCTAAATCTGAACATACTAGGGAGCTTCCCTGCGTAGGGGACTTTGTAATTGCTATCACCCAACACCCATCACCAACTTGTGTCAATTCTATTTTCTTTTGATATTCACGACTATATACTCGGAGATACATCCTGTCTTGAAGTCTATTGCCCAGTCACCAATGCCGGAAGATACGATGAAATCGGTATTCTTCCTACGCTCATAGCCATAGTATGCATCATTTGCTCCCATCCATACGCCAATATTACCAAGTCCCCAGAACTGGCCTCCGTGAGTATGTCCGGACAATACAAGATCCATCTTGCTGTCTGCCTCCTCTGCATAGTCATTTGGCTGATGGTCAAGGCATATAACATACTTTCCTTTTGCATTTGCCATAAGGGAGAATGCGTTTTTACGTCCTGGCTTGTTATGATTAGCGTATGATTTGTCGAGCCTTCCGCAAAGAAGTATGTTTCCGGCAATTGCAACAGTCTCGTCACGGAGAATCCTTACATTGTTCTGTTCAAGGCAACGGTCAACATCCTCGATTGTATAACCGCGCCTGATACTTGACCAATAGCCTTCATCGTGATTTCCATAAACGTAATATACACCATATTTAGTCTTTATTTTTTTCAGAGCCTCACAGCTTCGCTCCATATCCTCCTTCGATGTGTCGTCATCCACATAGTCGCCAATAATGACTACAATGTCGGGATTCTCCTTATTGATACGCTCTATATACTGCTCAAACTCCTGCCAATGGAAAGTTGCGCCAACGTGTGAGTCAGAAAATCCCACAACCTTGAGACTTTCAATACCGAGTGATTTTTCTGTCTCAAGGTTATATTCCGTTCTCTTTACATCATGGGCATTATACCATCCAATGCTAAGCCATACGAATGTAAATGATATGGCAAATATTCCAGCATAGTAATGTTTTTCTTGTCTTTGGTTTTTCTTTCTTACAATCCATGCAATGACATCGCTTATCATCCATATTATTAGCAGATGAAGGAATATGATAACCATATTGATGAATCCCATAGTGAAATGGAACGCCACCATTACGCAGATGACAATCAAGAGACCTATAAGCATACGCTTCCACCATTTGCGAGAAACAAATCTAGAAATACTATGAAATCTGCAAACAGCGAATGCTATCCACAGAAGTCCCGCAATAACAGCGAGGTTTACTAACAAGAATATTATCTGCCACATAATCAGTTTAAGAACAAGATATATAATAAATTTCAACGCAAAGGCACAAAAAGACGCTAAGAGGTCTGATTATCCCCCCAAAAGACTTTGCGTCTCTGTGTCTTTGCGTTTAAATTATAATTTAGGACAAGTTATCTCATCCAAGAGTATGATATCACCTATTACTTATTGATGCTCAAACCAAGCTTGTAGGCTTGTTCCATGTAAGGAGTACCCGATACTGCTCCCGGACGCCCCATGGAAGTAGCACTCACGGAACCGCGCTCTGTCGGGTTCGGCAAACACATTACAAAGCCTCTGAAACCGTTAAGGCACCATTCTGCCGTTTCCGTCGATTCCTGAGCACATGCGGTGATGTAATAGTATTCCTTATTTCCCATGCGCTCATCTCCCCATGCAAGATAGGTTGCATCGATGAATGCTTTCATTCTGTCATTCACATTCATATAATATGTAGGGGATGCAAGACATACCACATCTGCAGCAAGGAACTTATCGACAAGTATGCCAGTCTCGGTGTTACGTGGAACGTCATGAGGCTTGTTTGCTCCTTGCTCTGAAAGGAACTCAAGGTTAAGGTCGGCAAGGAACACCTTTTCTACCTTACCACCAGCTTCCTTCGCGCCACGTACAAACTCATCTGCGAGAAGGTCTGTGTTTCCGCCACGACGAGGACTTGAACTTATCACAAGTACATTCTTACCATCTTTCTTGTTGACAGTTGTCTCACTATAAGGTATGCCCGACACCTTTGCCAAAGAAGCACCACCAACCGGCTTTTCCTCTGCTTCCTGTTTCTTATCTCCACTACATGCAGTCATAATGCAAAGCATTGATACTACAAGGATTGTAACTATTTTGTTCATGTTATTCTACGTATTTAATCATGTCTTCCTTTCTTGGTTTTGCATCAGGATTCTCATTAGGATATCCCATGGCAATACAGTAAAGCAGGTTGTATCCAGCGCTGAACCCCAGTTTCTGGATAAGTGGAGCGCAAGACTCGCTCTCCTTCATCAGTCGGATAGGGATGCCCATACAGCATGAACCGATACCCTTTTCCCATGCAGAGAGCATGATGTTCTCACCAAGAAGTCCGCAATCTATCTGCGACATATCATAACTTGTGTCATTACCGATAAACACTACAGTTGTTGCCCCGAAGAAGATATTGTCAGCTCCCGGCTTTAGACTCATATCCTTATTGTCCTTAATAACTGCATCGGAAATATCCTTCAGTATTTGCGGGTTATTGACTACACGTATCTCATACGCCTGTCTGTTCTGACCATTAGGCGCATTGATGCCGCACTTGATAATTTGGTCAAGGGTGTCACGACTTATTGTCTGCTTTGTATATTGGCGAATACTGCGTCTTGCCATTATTACATTTTCCACAGACTCGGAATCTTTTGGCGACTCCTTCGTTACATCACTTTGTGAGCATGAGGCTAAAGCCATCATGCAAAGAATTAGAAATGATAATTTTCTCATTTAAACGATAAATTAGTTAATATTATATGATTAATTAGTACGTAACAAACGCTCTTGTACATACCGCACGCTGGCAACGTATTCCTCATCGGTGGTGAGATGTTCGATGATCATAGGCATGTTAGGGTTCTCGGCATTGGCCAGTTTTGTATAGAGATTGATATCCAGCATACCCTCGCCACAAGCGCATTCCTGGAGTTGGAAAGTATATTCTGGTTTAAGCATAATGTCCTTCAGATGACAACTGACGATGGTACCGTGAAGTTTCTCGAAACACTCCCAGAGAAACTCATCATTGTAAAAATATCTCTGAGGTGTGGTAATCATATTGACTACATCGAGATGAGTTCCAAACTCCGTGCGATCGACATCCTCTATTAGATGCAAATACTCATCGGGACTGCTGGGAATCATCCAAGGCATCGACTCAATACTGAATTTTGTATGCTTAGGTCGGGCAGTATCAATAATCTGACGGATCATCTTGACGGCCATATCCCACAACTCACGACTGAAATTCTCGCGATAGCCGCCATCCCATCGGGGACCATAAGGCGTACCCACCACATTCACACAGCAGGTAGCACCGATAGCATCAGCCATGCGGAGTTGGCGGACGGCATAGTCAATCCACTGCTGGCGCTCAACGGGATCTGCAGCCAATGTATTGCGCCAAACGCCCACTTCTGCGATAGTCAATCCTGCCTCGTCTGCAGCCTTCTTATAGGCCATAAACACATTCTCCCCATCATCACAAGTGACAGGAAAATTCACAGTTTCAAGCCCTAAGGCTTTATGCTTGGCAGCCCATTCTTCTGGTGAACTATGCTGCAACGATGATGATATACCCAGATACATCAGAATGCCCTCTTATGAATAACTGTAGCATCCATCTTATCCAATGCTCTAACACCTGTCCTTGCCATCACACCTGCAAGTTCGGCTGTCATATCATTGATGCGTTGTGCAACGGAATCTGCACCGTTTTTAAGCAACGGCATCAGATGACGCCCAACAGAGACTGCCTTGGCGCCTAGGGCAAGACATTTGTATGCATTTATACCACTCTCGATGCAACAATCCACGAATACAGGGATGCTGCCGCCTGTGACAGATATGATATCCTGTAGCACCATCAATGGGGGGACAGCATATTGAATCATACCATGATGATGAGATACTACGATGCCTGCACATCCGGCCTTCAGACACTTTTCAGCATCGTGGGGACTAAGCACACCCTTCGCAATAAAAGGCACACCCGCAGCCTGGACAAACTCTGCCAGTTCTTCTGTAGATCTTGCCTTCATAGGCAGTCCGAACACATTGTCGTAACCTCCCTCGGAATTGAAAGCATGGTCGATATCCATACCCACAGCTATACAGCCAGTCTTGACGGCATGTTCAATTTTACGCAGCACCTCACGGTTGTCGGCATGTGGTTTGATGATCTTGATTGTTCGGGCGCCTGTGGCAACGATTTCCTCAAGTTCCTCGTCGCTGCCCATACCTACCCAATGTACAGCTCCACTCTGAGCAGCCGCCTGGGCATAGATTTTCATGCCGTTTTGGGCAGAATTGTGCAGATGCGATAAGGCTGCCGTCATAATCGGTGTGCGGAAGGTTTCGCCAAACAGCGTCATCTCGGTGGTCGGAAGGACTGCGTCAAGATAACGAGTCTCAATCAACAGAGAGTCGAAATAGTCTCTCGTAATTTTGTCGGAATTCGATGTAAATTGCATATTTTTAGTGTTTTTGTTTTATACTTACGGCGGCATTCAGTTCATCCATCTTTTCATCAGAAAGCTCATATTTGCCAATCACGTAGATAGCTAGAACAAATAGGGTTGCTGGTATCAGCGTGACGAGCCAAAGTATGCCTTGTTCGGCCATTGGTGTCTGTGTCGGTTCGCCTGCTTGGAAACCTACCCAGGCAAGAACAAGTCCAGGGATAACGCCACCAAGAGCCATACCAGCCTTCATGAAGATACAGATGAGGGAATTCACTATACCTGCTACCCGTCTGCCTGAAGCGAACTCGCTATAAGTTACCACCTCTGGCACAAGTGCCCACATATAGCCGGTGGCTACAACCACTCCGGTACTTTTCACGAACTGCACCACGAAGAGCAATGGATAAGATTTTAAGTTTTCAATAGACATCATCAGATACATCAGTATCATAGCTACGATTGCGATGCCGAGGAACATACGGAACATTTCATTTTTGCCGATTCTATGCTTGATGGCAGGAACCATCGGCATGAAAATAAATGCAGGAATTGTGCCGAGCCACATGAACACCGTTGTCATCAGCGGGGTAGCTCCCATATTGAAGGTCATGAAATACGAGTCTGCGGCGTTGCTGATGCTCATAGTGGTGAAGGCGATGACAACGAATAACGACAATACGCGAAGTGGACGGTTGCGGACCAACTCCATCCAGAGATCGCTCACCTTGACTTGTGCACTCTCGCTCTTGTCCATAACGATACGCTCCTTACTCTCAAAGAAAGTGAATATGAGCAACATCAATCCCACCAAAGAGAAGATGCTCATGGTGATAAACCATGCTTGTCCGGCTTCAGGCGTGTTATAGACAGCCTCCATCTCACCCGTCTGCGGATTAAGCACCTTAGGGGCGAACTGAACAATCACCAATGGCAAGGTCTTGATGATGAGTCCAGCAAAATTGGCCATCAGCATACGTACGCTGGTGAGGATGGTGATTTCATTTGTATCGCGAGTGAGTGACGACCCCAATGCTGAGTATGGGACATTGACAAACGTAAAACTCATGCTCATACCTACGTAAGTAATATATGCGTAGAGCAACGATCCGCTGAAGCTGTTCCAGAAACAGAGCATCGCAAAGGTAGCTAACAGAACGGCACCCAATAGTAGCCATGAACGGTATTTGCCCCAACGTGGGTGCGACTTATCGACCATAGCCCCTACCATTGGGTCCCATATCACATCGATGATACGGACTACGAGAAACATAACCGCCACAGTAGCCGAATCAAGTCCATAGACATTATTATAATAAAAAAGCAACCAGATGCTGACAGTCTGGTAAATCAGATTCTGTGCCATGTCACCAGAACAGAACCCGATGCGCTCTCGCCAAGAGAGTTTGTAACAGCCATTGATAACGTTGTCCATGTGTAGGTATAGGTTTTATTCCGGCACAAAGATACAACAAATAGAATAAATTACCAAATTTTAAAGACCTTAATTTAAATGCCCTTACTCTTCTTTTTGCAGATATGTCAGAATTGATATAAATTCAACACTTCGGTGATATTTTGAATGATTTGCCCCCATGCAAAATCTACTTTCCGACGCAGTAATTCGCGAGTCTTAAAACTCAGTTAGATAGCAATTTCGCGATAGAGAGGTTTGTTAGGTCACTTTCTGAATAATTTCTAATAACCAGAAATAATTCAAAATTTAATGCATTTAACATTTATTTACGTGCAATTGCAATGTCAAGAAAGCAAAAAAATGAATCAAGCTTATATTTTGTCATTTTTATATTTGTTTTTGAGCTCCCCCGAATTTTTATGGCCGTAAATTTTATGGCTGTAAAATTTGATTGCAAATGTACATAAATAACTTGATATCCCAAGAAAAATAATGGGAAATAAAGCCGAATAATCAATTAGGAACGGTAAATTACAATTTCTGCATCGTTTTCTCCTGCCTGACTTGAAGAGAAAGTTACCCAGATGAAGCGACGTATATTCCGTGGGAAAGAAGTCACAAAGGGCGGCTTATCCATGGATGACATGTAAACAAACGTTATAACCATCATTTTTGTATTCATGCAACATGTTTCTAGTTAAAATTGCTTTATTTTTAGCGGAAATATAAAGAAAAATACACTTTTCCGCTGATTATAGAAACTTTTTTGCTATATTTGCAGCGGATTTAATAAAATAACATATCACAATGATTATCGGACGTGAAAAGGAACAACGTGAACTGCAGAGTCTTCTTGACAAAGACGAGTCGCAGTTTTGTGCCGTCTATGGCAGACGGCGCGTCGGCAAGACATATCTTATAAGAGAAACCTTCAACTATCAATTCTGCTTTCAGCACACAGGAGTAGCCAAAGGAACGCTTCGCCAACAACTAACAGCATTTCGCAACTCTCTGGTGGCAGCAGGCTTGGTCAAGTGCAGCATACCCAAAACATGGATTGACGCCTTCGAACTGCTAAAGCAGCTCATCAACAATGCTCCTTCCGGCAAGAAGGTTCTTTTCATCGACGAGCTTCCATGGATGGACACGCCCAAGGGGAACCTTATTGGCGCTCTGGAAAACTTCTGGAACGGATGGGCTACGGCGCGAAGGGAGAAGGATATCGTACTCATTGTATGCGGTAGTGCCACCTCATGGATCAGTAAGAAACTCCTAAAGGACAAGGGAGGGCTTCGCGGAAGGCTGACAAACCGTATCAAACTCCTTCCATTCACGCTTCACGAATGCGAATTATTTGCCAAGAGCGCCAATCTTGCCCTTGGCAGGAAGGACGTGCTGGAACTCTACATGATTCTCGGTGGAATACCATACTATTGGAGCTTCTTGAAGAAAGGACTGAGCGTGGCACAGAATATTGACCAGTTATTCTTTACAGAGACGGCTCAACTGCATGATGAATTTGAAGCACTCTATTCCGTCCTGTTCAAGCGCCCTGAGAATTACCTCAAAATCATCAGATGCATGTGCGACGGAAAAAAGTCTGGCATGGCTAGGGAGGAAATCTTGCGAGTGAGTAAACTTACAGACGGAGGCACCTTTTCTACCATACTGGAAGAGCTGGAAGAGTGTGGCTTCATTCGCCGCTTTGCTTCTGCCAATACAGCCGAGACAAACGCCCTTTATCAGCTGATTGATAATTATACCCTCTTCTATTACCTCTGCATAAAAAAGAATGCTTTCAGCGATGAGCATTATTGGGCCAACACCTTCACCTCAACGTCCCATAACGCATGGAAGGGGCACGCTTTTGAACGGGTATGTCTTCAGCATGTCCCTCAGATTAAGGCTGCACTTGGCATTTCTGGAGTACAGACAAACGTGTGCTCATGGTTTACACATGGAACAGAAGAAAGGCGCGGAGCACAGATAGATCTTGTGATACAACGTGCCGATGGTTTTACAGACCTATGCGAAATGAAACATTCTTCAAGCACTTTCTCGATTGACAAGGAATATGCATCTATCCTTCAGAATAAACTAGAAGCATATCAGGAACTGTCAAAAGACAAACGCACTTTGCATCTAGTCATGGTAACGACAAATGGCATTGTGCACAACAACTACTTCAATATGGTACAAAATGAGGTTACAATGGATGACCTGTTTGCAATATGAACCATGTCTCCGCACCTGATTCCATTAAGTTTAGTTGCAATCTAAGCTTATATTATTCAAATCGTATCATCTCTGCCAATTGAAGGAAATAGTCGTTTGACCATATGTCAAGTTCACGTTTGTCGATAATGAATGGCTCAACATCCTGCTTTACCATCGCTATGTCTGCCGTAGCAAGACGTTCTCTCAGTTTTTCCATGAAGAGTTCTTGCGTCAGCTGTATGCCGTTGAATTCGCATGCTCGAACCTGAAGGTGCTTGAAGTTAAGAGGTATGCGATGACGAACATACCATTCGAAGTCATACCAATCGCGCCCCTTGATGCGGTTCTTCCATGCACGGAATACCAAGGCGTGCATATTGCCAGCATAGAGACAGGGGAGGGTAAAGCAACGTGTGTTGAACGAGAAAGGCAACATAAGCAGTTTCTGTTCTGTCGAGAAGCCTAGAGGAGGGTTTGTATCCACTTCTATCTTAATCTTCAGGCTATTCTCCGTCTGGAATGAAAGATTATATACATCTGTGTTGTCTTTGAGGAAAGCAGACTCTACCTTACCGAATTTCGTCTTGTCCTTCTTTGTTATTATTACCTCACGGCCAAGCAACTTAGCTTCTTCAATGATGGCTTGGAAGTAGTCCTCAAAATGAAATTCCAGGTTCTTCTCAAGCAGCGAGAAATCCATGCCTTCGGAATATCTGCCTAGTTTGTGAAAAATTCGCAGACAGGTTCCACCATAGAAGGCTGCTTCCTTGAAGAAGCCTCCACGGTATAACCCTCCCAGTACTACCTGCTGCATCACTTCGTAGGTGGCATTCCTCAGACTGTCAGAGGATGAAATATCATGCTCCTGAAGCATCATATTATAGATGTCGTTCATTCTTCAAATACTTTATGAGTGTATAGATGTTTTGTGTCTTACGACTGTGTGGCGCACAAGCTTCGAATATGGAAATGTCCATGTCAGAGAGTGAGTCCATGTCCAGACGGATATCTTCTTCCAGATAGACAGCCACGTCCTTCATGAATCGAAGGTTTACGCCCTTGGAATAATTGATTAAGTCGCACAAAGCCTTTTCTGGAGTTGCAATCAAATAGGTGACGCCATCCTCGGTTGTCGGCCTTACTCCAATGGGGAAATATTCTGGATTGCAATTCTCGTAGATAAAATTCCCAATAGGAGTCTCAAAACTGCGACCATGTTTTGTGGTCAACGACTGAACGAGATGTACACGCTCTGGAATCATACCATAGTGGCGCAATGCAGTCTGGAGACTTACGTATGAAGGACCATATATGTGGTTGGCTAGCAGTTGACGATTAATCACCTTGCCTGTCTCGTCAGGACTTGCAACGTAAAGCCCTCTCTTCAGACGAATAATAGTTCCGTCTGTCTCAAGCCTACGAGCCTTTTCCCTGATGTGTTTAGTATCAGGGAAGAGTGAGCTGAGAATGCCCAAGTCAAATGGTATGTTGCCTATACTTTGGAATGGTGACATTTGTTTGATGTGTACTTATTCGTGTGCAAAGATAGTAATATTCTGTACAATAAACAAATTATTTTATTGTTTTCTGTACGAAGTACATCTACTTTAACACTTTTATGAAAGGAAATCAACATATTTTGTCTGATAGCTTCACGGTCAGGGCTTGGCTTTGATTTAAAATCTCCACATGCGTCATTGCAATGTTAAGGAAGCATATACTTTGATAATGCATTAATTTTTGCGTATTTGTGTTGTTTTCGAGTGTCTTTGAAATTTTATAGTCGTGAATTTTACGGCTATAAAATTCTGTTGTAAAAATATAAAATCAACTTGACATACACTAAGGTCTATTGTCAGAAATACAATGAAATAAACCAATTAGATTGGAATATTAAAATTTCACCTACACAACCTGTGGTGAATTGCTTGTAAATTTCTGTTCTGTAAGGAAAAAACTAACTCCACATTTCCTCATGTAGAGGTTTCATTTTAAACACGCATGAATCGCTGATTAGGTTAACGAGGAGGTAGAGACATTATCGGAGATCGTTCCTCTTGAATCCCATAGTGGCAATTTGCACAACACAGAAATGACGTTTAATGGAAACAAGTTTATGAAAACATATACATATATATGAATTTGTTAAACTTGCGTACTCAATGCAATGAATGAAGCTATAAGTCCGTCAAGTCCAAAATTCAGTTTAAAAAGCATGTATATATATCATGGGATAAACCTAAACCTTAAACTTCAATAGTCTGGACTCTCTTTTTCCTTATTGAATATCTTTCCATTGAATTGAACATCTACTTCTGGGAATTGTTGAAATTAGGTTGCGAAGGTAACATGTTTTGTCTGATCGATACAAGGTCATGGCTCTGCTTTGCTGTAAAATCTCCACACCGTAGGGTAGTATTTTGCAGACAAAACCTTGCTACGATAGCCAAAACACCTTCTCGATGCAACATAATTTCTAACCATTCCCGAAGTAGTTGATCTACAGTAGGGAAATAAAAATTTTTCAGATATGGCAAATTTAGCAACAAGTACCTACAAAGTAACTGGTTCTCGCAAGGTAGTGAGCGACCTTTGGACTGCTTTCCAGAGCATGAACGTGAACACCAAGAACATCTGGCTTGATGAATTGGCAAAGTATTATGGCATTGACTACGAGACAAAGCATATCTCCGTCCGTGGGCATATCTATTGGGCTGAGTATGTGGAAGACAATGGACGTGCGCTTCTCTCATTTGAGACTGAGACTGCCTGGGATGCGTGCAATGAACTGTTTGAAGAGATTAACCACAAACTTGGCGACAGACTTTCAATCAGTTATCGTGTGTGTGAGTCTGGTTGTGAGGTCTATTATGTCCATGACGAGGCTAACTTCTTTCCAGAAGAGGCTTGTATCTCTTCATACGGGGAACCATTTGATGATGCCTGTGATGACATTTATAACACTGTTTCTGATGCAATCAAGGAATGGTGCACTAAGATGGGGATAGAGCGAGGAGAACGTACCGAAGAGGAGATGATGGAGTATATCAATGAATATGAGTACGACAATGATGATACATACTTCTACATCCGTACATTCACATTTGAATAGTCCAAATCCCCAATGGAAAGGCAAGTGATTCTTCGTGCATGACAACAATGGTGGTATGCTCCTTCTGGTGGCATACCATCATATATAACTTCTCATATGTGTGACTGCAATTCATGGATTATGGTCTGTCGTGTACAATGTACATTGCCTGTGATATGTTGACCTTTCGATTGACCTTTTGAAATATCAATCTATTGCTTTCTCCTTACCGAATAACTGTTTGTACCTTTGTACACATCAATACATGGCAACATGTAATCATGTATATAATTTATGAACAATTATAATTCACTCTATGTTACATAAAATTATTACGATATGCAATGCTAAGGGAGGCGTGGGGAAGACCACAAGCACAGCTTCCATCGGAGCTTGCATGGCATTGATGGGCAAGAAGGTCTTGCTCATTGACTTGGACGGTCAGGCGAACCTGACACTGTATTTCATGCCCAACGCTGACGATATTGAAGTCAGCATCTTTGACTCGATGGTTGAAGGTGTACCTCTTCCTATATACAATGTGAAGGAGAATCTTGACCTCGTGCCATCATCAATAGAAATGGCAAGTGCAGAAATCTCCATGACAAATCTTATTGCCAGGGAGCAGATTCTGAACAAACTGCTTTGCATGGTTAAGGACAAATATGACTATATCCTCATTGACTGTCCTCCTTCACTCGGCATCGTTACAACGAACGCTTTCCTTGTTGCAGATGAGATCCTTGTGCCTATGACACCGGAACTCCTTCCGCTTAAAGGTATGAGGATGCTCGACAACTTTATTGCAACACTACAGCAGGTGAAGCCTTCCGTGTGCCTGAATGGAGTCTTTACAACCCGCTTCAACAATCGTAGGTTGAACAAAGTGGTTGAGAATGCAGTCCGAAGCCGATACAAGGACATTATGCTGAACACTCGTATTCGTGAGAACATCACTCTGGCAGAGTCGGCAGGTAGTGGGAAAAGCATCTTTGAATATGATGCCAATTCCAATGGAGCGAAGGATTACAAGGCACTTACAGAAGAAATCATGAATCGATAAACTACAATCACTATGGGAAAAAAGAACTACGATTCGTTACTCAGCAATATTCTTGGTGGTGTGGAAATCCATCCACACGATAAACCGGAAACCTCGATGACAGAACAGATAGAGGTAGTATCTGTGGAAAAGTCGTCCAAAGATGATGATAGGCAGGAAGAACCATGGAGGCATTTTACCTTTATCTGTTCAGTTGAACTTATAGACAAGGTTCAGGCTATAGCCCATAGGGAAGGCTTTACCATCCGCGCATTCATGGAATATATGATGCGACAGGGCATATCCCAGTACGAGTCCAAGCATGGTAAAGTACGGAAAATCAAGGCGAAAGCTGTGAAGGATGTAATGTAAACATGAATACTTGTATATATGTACACATGTGACAATGTATGCACGTACACAAGTGTATGTTGATACATATAATCACTAATTTATTTAATTCTATTATTTTATTTCAATGAAAAAGTTATTATCCATTGCCATCCTCGCTATGATGGTGGCAACACCTGTGTTTTTCGTTTCATGCGGTAATGACGATGACATGCTGCCTGAAGAGTCTGAAATTACAAAGCCAACCATTGCATCATGGACGGAACCTTTCCATGATAAAAATGGGACTCCAGACAAAGTGAAGTCCTATATGGCTTCCTTAATGTCACGCTATTCTCTTGTAACTGAGAACGCAGGTACGAGCAGCACACAGCTTGTATATTCTTCTGCTTCCCTCTCCGAGGGGGTCATCTACAGTTTTGGTGGAACGACAGGAACTCTCTATTCCGTTATAGACACCGAACTGACACTTAACAAGGGCATTATCTTGAAGTATCTCAATGAGCATTATACTCTTATTCCTGGCTCTGCAAGTAATGAGTCCATGTTGCAATATCGCTTCACGAATAGTGACAGGTCGATTGTCGTATCTACAATGAAGATTTCAGAAACCTGCTTCAATATCGACTATTCTTTTATCAGTAAGTAAACATATATATTCTACAGCTATAGGAGTCACCATCGGGATTACCATTCTGATGGTGACTTATGTGTATATGTCCACAAGTAACCGTAGATACATGTGTCAATGTATATATGTGGTTTTGTATATATATTATACATGTATTAGTGTTTATATGAATACATGTGTAGTGTATTTAAGTGTTCCGTAAAACAAGTAGTCGTAGGAATGTTGTGGATAGTATTATCTGATAATATACAAAAAAGCATAGCAAACAGTAAGTACATATAATTTATAATTCCTACACTTTTAGGTCACACATTTACAAAAGAAAATAATTGACAAAATAGAATCTATCGTTTCATTCCTTCATCATCTAGTCTATTCTCTTAAGTTTATATGACTTAAAAGAAATATGGCATAATAATGAAAAAGAGAGCAACATCCTGTGTTGAGGGGGTTGCTCTCTTTGTCATTTGTTATGAAGTTATTCGTAATATTCTTCAACGTCCTCGTCTTCAATATATTGGTAATTGGCTTTAGAATCAAGTGTTCCAGAACCTCCCACATATATGTTGCTTGTCTGTACCAGTAATGAGAAGTTCATATTCTCTACTGATAGTCTCGGTTTTCTATATTTTTTTTTCATATATTTTTTTACTTTACCACGAATTTCCTTCCGTTCTTGATATAGATTCCCGGTTTCAAGGCTTTCTCATTAACCTTTCTGCCGTTAATGTCGTAAACAGAAGAATTGCTGTTTGCTGTCTGCAATTCAGCTACCCCAGTAGTCTCTTCTTCATCCAGAACCTTGATAGTGATAGCCTTCGCAGCATTCTTTACGTCATATTTAGAATAATCACGCGATTCCACCTTCATATACCAGCGGAAAGGCTTAAGGCCATTAGAGCCGTCGCTTTTTATAAGCTTGCCACCACCCATACCGTAATAGTCGTTTGCTATCATAGTTTCAGAAGGGATTTCGTTATAAGTGCCAGTAATGGTGAACTTTGCAATAGTGGTAGAGCAATCAATACTCTTATTCTCAGATGCAGAGACAGTCACATCCTTTACGGTTATCGCCTTCTCGCCCTTGCTCTTTGCCCTGATGAGATAAGGCCTGTTAGGAGCGGTTGAGCCGCTCTTCATCTTTACAATCTCCATAGCTGTCTCGTCAATAACACCATCCTTGTCCCTATCATACTGACGGACGGTATTGATATAAGCCAACTCAAAGTCATCCTTCAAATCCTCGTATTTCAAAGAGAAAGGAAGATAAATTGCCTGCCAGTTCACATTAGTGAAGTTTCGGGAATAGGTAACATCAGCACCATCTAACTGAGAATCATTGGTATAAGCCTCATTATCCGTCAGAATTACTGGCGGAATAGCCTGTATATTTGAAAATCCCAGTACTTCCTTGTATGCATCTATGCTATAAGCAGGAACATATATAGAAATAGATTTATTGACACCCTCAAAAACATTTTCCCAAAACTCAGGAGGTGTACTTCTCTTAAAGGTAATAGAGGTGAGACTTGTACAACCTTTGAAAGCATACGTTTCAATAGTCGTCACGGAGTTAGGGATTTCGACGGAGGTGAGACTTGAACAGTCAGAGAAAGCCAATATTCCAATATTTATTACGCCATTTTCGACTACAACTTTCTTGATTTTTTCTTTATCCTTATGCCAAGGAGCATACGATAATACGTAATGAGGCATTTCCGTTCCCCATATGGTTAACGTACCATTATCATCCAATTTCCAATCTACCTCCGCATGAATTGCAGAGAAAGAACAAATGGCGAGGAAAAGAAGGAATATATTCTTTTTCATAATTTATATATTAAAGGGTTTCGGCCTCTCCCCCCGCCCTCCCCCGTAGGGAGGGAGCCGATTCGACTATGGGGATTGCCAATATTATATTTATCAGATTGCTGCTTTTGGCCATTCCGGCTCCCTCCCTACGGGGGAGGGCGGGGGGAGAGGCCGTTTTACTTAACTATAATCTTCCTTCCGTTCTTGATATACATTCCCGGCTTAAGGCTATTCTCATTAATCTTTCTGCCGTTCATGTCATAAACAGAAGAGTTGTAAACAGGTAGCTCGTCATTAGTCATTTGCATCTGACGAATGCCAGTCGCCTCTTCATCGTCTAACACGCTGATAGTGATTTCCTTTGCCGTATTACTATCATATTCAGCATAGTCATCATTACGCGATTTTATAGTCATATACCATTGGAAGGCTTTCGGATGTTTACTTATAGTAGCCCTACTAAGCTTATCACCATCTATGACGTAAAATGTGTTCACCATTAAAGATAAATAAGACGAGATGTCATTGTAAGTGCCTGTAAAGGTGAACGTTGCGGTAGTGGTAGAGCAATCTATACTATTTTTCTCTGCTGGATATACAGTAGTGTTTTCAACTGATATCGTCTTCTCGCCCGTCTTCTTTGCCCTGATGAGATAAGGGGTGTTAGGGGCAGTAGAACCGCCAGTCATCTTCACAAACTCCAATACGGTCTTGTCTATTTTGCCATCATCATTATTATCTTCCTGACTGATAGCGTTTATATAGGCAATCTCAAAATCATCCTTCCAGTCCTCGTAATTCAGAGAGAAAGGAAGATACAAAGCCTCCCAGTTCGTAGAGAAATTACGGGTATAGGAAACATCAACACCATCTACCTGTGAATCCTGAGTATAAGCCTCATTATCCTTTAGAGATATTGGTGGAATAGCTTGTATATTTGATAAGCCAAAACCTCCCAAAGCTTCCTTGTATTCATCTATGCTGATACTTGGAACATATACGGGAATGGATTTATCGACATCATCAAAAACATCATTCCCAAACTTTGGATGTCTACTTCCCTCAAAAGTGATAGAGGTGAGACCTGAGCAGCCATCGAAAGCATAATCTCCAATACTCGTCACAGAGTTAGGGATAGTGATAGAGGTGAGACCTGTACATCCTAAGAAAGCAGATTTTCCAATATTCGTCACGCTGTTAGGGATAGTGATAGAGGTGAGACCTGAGCAACCATAGAAAGCAAACTTTCCAAGACTCGTTACGGAATTAGGGATAGTGATAGAGGTGAGACCTGAGCAAAGCCAGAAAGTCTCATTCCCAATACTCTTCACAGAGTTAGGGATTGTGATTGAGGTGAGACCTGAGCAAAGCCAGAAAGTCTGATTCCCAATACTCTTCACAGAGTTGGGGATTGTAATTGAGGTGAGACCTGAGCAACCTAAGAAAGCACCATTCCCAATACTCGTCACGGAGTTAGGGATTGTGATTGAGGTGAGACCTGAGCAACCTGAGAAAGCACCATCTCCAATACTCGTCACGGAGTTAGGAATTGTGATAGAGGTGAGACCTGAGCAATTGGCGAAAGCATGCTCTCCAATATTCGTCACAGAGTTGGGGATTGTGATTGAAGTGAGACCTGAGCACCAAAAGAAAGCATATTTTCCAATACTCGTCACACCATCTTTAATTACAACCGTTTTGATTTTGTCTCGTTGAGAATCCCAAGGAGCTGTAGTTCTATTATTTACATTTATTGAAAAATCTGGCATATTACCAGTTCCTGATATGGTCAACGTACCATCATCAGACAGAGTTGATGTTATCTGCGCATGAATTGCAGAGAATGAAAAAAGGGTGAGTAAAAGAAGGAGTAGAGTCTTTCTCATATTTGTTTGTTGTTTAGGGGGTTAATCAACAATATTGTTTACTTACAGTAATTGGTGCAAAAATATATAAAAATATTGAATCGTGCAAATATTTTCGTATGAAATCACATGACGAATTATTACATTGCTTAAAACTTTGTATTCATGCTGACTTTAAGGCTATGGTGGATGAATTACATCGCGAAAAAAGCACGGATAAAGTTTTTTTCATAATAGATTCATTATTTTTTTATGCGCGAACGATCTGTTCGCCGACACTTTCTACCTTTGCATCCAGATAAGAGAAAGTAACCGTTAATCTGCGGAAAAATCATCCAAAGTCAAGGTAAAAATTCTTATTCGACAGCGTCGGTATCAACCTTCCTCTTGCTGACGTGAAGATGTTCAGAGGCAGGATTAATAAAATAAAAGAGGTTATGAATACAAATCTTTCATTAGTAGTTTCAAAGGCACTTCCAGGTCTTATGACCAAGTCTCTCACCTACAATCCTGCCCAGAATGTTTTTCTGACTAAGGGATGGACAAGTCATGCTGGCAATACATATTACCGTGCCGTTCGGGGAACAAACGGTATAGTCATAATATTTGACCTTGGACAGGGGTATGCATATACATTCCTGAACGGGATAACGATTGTCGGATTTGATGGTCAACAGCCACGCGTCATTGCCAAGAAACAGTGGGGAGGCTGTGGGAATTGGATTAGATTCAATGAATATAAGGCGAAGCAGAAAACTATAGATATTCTTTCTGACTATCTTGTCTCTGAGGCAAAACAGCTTGGGCAGGATGTTACCCAGGATGAAGTTCATTGTTTCGCTGAGTCCCTGGTTGATCAAACCTACAGCAAAAGACTTGCTTAGGCCTTGTCTACATGATAATTCTCTATTTAGTAACAAAAATAGTATGAGAATATGAAAACTTTAACACCGCAATTGACAGCAACAGAGTTTTTCAAAGCTGTTCTGCCATCGTATGGAACACCATTGGATAAGACATTCAAGCGTGCCCGATGGATTCCTGGACAGAAATTCTGGCTCGTTAAGGATTACCTTAATCCTGTTAACGGCAACTATTACTATTTAGGAGTACGCTTTGTCGATAATCTCATGATTGTCGAAAAGGATGCCATGTGGAACACATGGACATACCTTGACGACCTTGAAATCTGGGCTTTCGACGGTAAGACACCTCGACTCATCCAGAAGAAAAAGTACGAGAAGCGTTTTCATAACGAGGATGATGTTCGTATGGAGCTTTCTTCAATGCTTTCCGATTACATCAAGAGTCAGGCAAAGATGAACTCAGTATCATTGACCGAAGATGAAATCGCAGGTGTTGCGCGCGATTACATAGATCGTAGCTTCAAGGATTTCCTTGATGACGATTATGAAATCCGACTTACCCAAATGCTTCCGTTGCTTGAACAACGCAGAGCATGAATATTAATTAAGTATCACCTTTAAAACACGGAAAAAATGAAACAGATTTATTCTTTTGATACAACAGAGCAGAAGCAGGCTCTTGATCTTGTTGCTAATACAAATGTCAGTTTTTTCCTTACAGGAAAGGCTGGTACTGGTAAGACAACTTTTGTACGTTATATTATCGAGAACGTAAAAAAGAACTTCCTTGTCGTAGCTCCTACCGGGGTAGCTGCGATACAAGCCGGGGGCCAGACGATCCATAAAACTTTTGGCTTTCCTTTGGATGTAATTGGTCCTACAACAAAGTTGAATCTCAATCCTTTGAAGGTTAAGACTCTGAGAAATGTAGACACGATAATCATAGATGAATGTTCTATGCTCCGAGCTGATCTCGTTGATGGCATTGACAGATATTTACGTAAAGCCTTCAGTACAAACATGCAGTTTGGGGGAAAGCAGATTATTTTTGTCGGCGATTTGTTCCAGTTGCCTCCTGTCGTGAAGAAAAAAACTGCGGAAGCAGAGATGCTTGAAGATCTGTATGGGGTGGGTATGCCATTCTTTTTCAAGGCAAATGTGATAAAGCGCATGAATCTTCCCAAAATTCAGTTCACTCAGGTATATCGTCAGAAAGATGAGTCTTTTGTCAAGGCTCTGAACGATATTCGTGCGGGCAAGCCTACTGATGAGGATCTTGACCTTCTTAACAGTCGCGTTAGTTCTGTTGAGGGCGATTATGCCGTGACTCTTACCGCCACAAACTCCATGGCTGACAGAATCAATCAAAAGAAGCTTATGGAAATAGACGAAAAGACATTCACGTACAAAGGCAACATTGATGGTGAATTTGACCAGAGAGGTGTTATCGTACCTGATGAGCTGTCTCTCAAAGTCGGTGCTCAGGTCATTTTCTGTCGTAATGACCGTAACGGCAAGTACATAAACGGTACTATTGCCAAGGTAACCGGACTTAAGGAAAAAGAGATATTGGTAACTCTGGAGAACGGCCTGGAACTGAAGGTCGAGAAGGCTGTCTGGGAGAACAAGAAGAGCGTCTATGACCGTGAATCGAAGAAAATGGTCACAGAGGTTATTGGCCAGTATACCCAATATCCTCTCAAACTGGCATGGGCAATAACAATCCATAAGAGTCAGGGTATGACTTTTGACAAGATGAGACTGGATCTTACTCGCGGTGTGTTCGAGGATGGACAGATTTACGTTGCGTTAAGCCGTGTCCGTAGCCTTGAAGGACTTAGTGTCAGCTGTAAAGTTATGCCACATCATGTCCGTCAGAACCCGGAAATAACTGCATTTGCTGCTTCTTTCAATGACGAGCGTCTCATCAACTGTGAGCTGGAGGCTGGCAAGGCCATATACCCGAAAGTGGCATCTCATAATTATGACGAGGCTGTACTTGACTGTTTGGAACTGATAAAGTCAAGAATACTTGCTAATGACCTCCGAAATGCTGCTATCCTCGGCAAAAGGATGTATGACATCATGCTTAGTGACGATGTCCTCATGACAAAGACAACTGACATGCCACTTTTAAAGGAAACAAACATGATTGGCGATTTCCTCAATGCAATTCTATGTCTGTACGGACAAAGATTCGAAGAGGCCATTGTATTTGCCGACAAGGTGCTTTGCAGAAGAACATGCCATGAGGCTATGTTCATAAAGTCCAGGGCTTTGACGATGCTTGGCAACTATGAGGAAGCCGACAAAGTTAATGTCCTGTACAACAATGACGAGCATCACAACCATGATGGCATTGTTGACAAAAAATGGCTTCTTCTCATAGCAAGGACTAACATCAAGATCGGTGATCCTGTTGTTGAACCTGTACTGTCACTTCTCAAGATCTGTCCTAAGTGCCATGAGGCATTATTGCTTGTGCGTGAGGAATATTTCCGTGATGGCAAGACTCTTGATAGTGATTCGGAGGAATCAGGACTTGTCAAGCTGTTCAATGACAAGGAAGTTTGCGATAACGACATGCTTGCCGCAATCAAGAAATGTACAGAAGAAAACCCAATAGAACTGAGAATGCTTATATGGAGCATCTCATGTTCAAATATGGTTTAGTCGTCCATTAGCAGGAAAAAGTGTCGATTGTTTCTTGTTTGAGTATTATCAGCAAAAAAACGTCACTTTTTCTTGGAAGAATTGTTTTTTCTTTGTACCTTTGCAAAATATGGAACATTGATGTTTCTGGAAAACCATATAATCTATTAATAATTAAAATTCCCCGTTTAACTATAAACACTTTGAATATGAATGTAATAGAATCCTTCCTGCCTTTAAACACAAAGGAGAAAATCGATCAGCTGATGGCAATAATCAAATCTGAGCCTAAAGCTATGAATCAAAATGCATGGCACATGATATTTGGGAATATTGGCAAAAGCAAGATGCAGATGTATTTTATAGAAAAATACCCTCAGAGTCTATTTGCTGCTCCCGGGAATTACATACCATCATGCAATGGACAAGGGCAAGAGGAAAAGAATCCTCAACAACCACAGGTTCAGCAACATGAACGTCAAACTGACATTCCTGTACCTCCTACATCGTTAAAAGATAACCGTTTTCTGTATGCCACATATATTGAAATGGCATTCCATAATATGTTCTTGAATATCAAGCATATCTATGGAGTGGTGTTCGGTCGTGATATTATGGCAGAGGCAAAGGCTAATTACGAGGCTTTGAATCCAGAAAAGAAATGGGATGAGGATTTTGCCAACGAGTTTCTTGTATGGAAACCTATGTTTGAAGCTTTTAACAATGGCAATGTTGAGGAAAAACAGAAAGTGGGGGAAATGCTGTCAAGACACTTCCCATTATTAGTGCCTTTTACGGATTTCACCAATCATGAGAGTAACTACAAGAATCTTACGATCGTTGGTATATTGCGCCGTTTGTCACAAGTCCTGAGAGTTCTTCGCAATCTTTATTCCCATTATAGAATAGAGCTGTTCGAAAATCAGAAGAAGGTATATCTGGATAATGAGTATCTGATAATCCGTTGCACCATGAATGCGTACATGGGAGCACGAAGAGTCATAAAAGACAGATTCTCCTATGACGAGAAGGACATGAGATGTACCGACCAATACCAGTTCGTGGATGAGCGAGGCAGACGACTGAAGGAAAAAGTCGAGATAAAAGGCTTCAGATACAAGATTGGCGAGAAAGGCAAGGACTCAAAGCTGCATTTCACGCCATTCGGTCTCGTGGCTTTCATCAGCCTGTTCCTTGAAAAGAAATACTCAAAGATCCTTACTGATAAGCTGAGACTTATCCCTATACAGGATCAGCATATCATAAACGAGATGCTGGCTGTATATAGGATAAGACTGAATGCCCAGAAACTGAATATCTCAAAGGATGCTGATTTGCTTGCCCTTGATATCATAAACGAATTGCAGCGTTGCCCAAAGGATTTGTTCTCCTTGCTTTCGCCTTCTGACCAGAAGAAGTTCCGTCATGAATCTGAGGCTAACGATGAAGTCCTAATGGTTAGACATTCCGACCGCTTCCCGTTCCTTGTCATGAAATATATTGATGACTGCCAACTTTTCGATAATATACGCTTTCAGGTCTCTTTAGGCAAATACTTCTATAAATTCTATGACAAGAACTGCATCGACTCTGAAACACGAGTAAGAGCCCTTTCGAAGAACTTAAACGGTTTCGGCAGACTTTCCAAAATTGAGGCAATGAGAGAGGGATGCTGGGAGGATTCTATCAGGCAATACGATGATATCCATAAGAATACCGTTGATGAAAAGCCTTATGTTACCGACCATCACGCAAAGTATGTAATAAACGGCAATAGGATTGCCATGAGAATAATCAGGGAAGAAGAGAAAGCGTATCTTCCTGAACTGAATGCAGAGGGAGTGAGAAATCTTGCTCCTACCTGTTGGCTGAGCATCTACGACCTGTCGTCTCTTGCTTTCCTGCTTTATCTGACGAATGGTGACTTTGTCGAAGGCATAATAGAAAATACCGTTGAGAATTATCATAAGCTATTCAAAGACATAGAAAACGGTACTATGCTTCCTGTGGCTAATGAGGAGGAATTAGACAGTCTGCTATGCAGGAACTACGGAGGAATCAAGCAAAAGGATATACCTAAGAACATGCTCGACTATCTTCTGAGAAAGACCAGCGATGCTCGCAAACGCTTTGTGGAATTCTCAAAAAGCATCATTGACAGGATGATTAGCCAGACTGAATATAAGATTGAGCAGATTAAACGACAAGAAGAGCAATGCAGACAGAACAAGATAGGAAAGAAATCATACGTTATCATCAAGGATGGAAAACTTGCCTCTTTCCTTGCCAACGACATTATGCTGTTCCAGCCAAACGATTCTGAGAACAGCAATAAGCTTACTGGCTTGAACTTCAGAATCCTTCAGTCCACTCTCGCCACCATGAAGGAATGTGGTATTGACCAGCTCAAACGCACTCTGACATCTGCACATATTATAGGAGAGGCAAATGATGAGTATTGCAATCCTATTGTCATGAAGATGATGAGGAAGAGAGTGCCTGAAAACACAAGGGATTTCTATAAGTCATATCTCAAGGCACGTCTGGAATACCTTAACGAATGTAAGAGGAAAGCAGACTATGAGAATCTCTCCTTCCTTCATTCCAACAGGTCAAAGTGGCAGGAGCATGATGATGAATTCTGTCGCTTGCTGGCAGGAAGGTATCTTCATGATGAGAATGGTGGCACGGAATTTGAAAAGTCCATCAATCTGCCAAGTGGTATGTTTGATAAGTATATCAGGGAGAAGTTATGCGAGGTACCAGCCTTGAAAGATATCGCCAACGATGAAACCAAGAACGTTTCATACCTTATCTATGCCTATTTCAAGAATGTATGTAATGATGATTGCTTGTTCTTCTATGAAGCTGGCCGTTCTTACAGATTGTTTAAGCTTCTGGGCATGAATGGCTCAAAGACGGCTCAGGACATACGCCTTATGCTTAACCGCAAACATAAAACCTCCTTATATAAGGAGATTGACAAATATCTAATCAGCATACCTTTGGCTGAAAGAGAACAGGAAAAAGCCAGACTTATGGGATTGCTGAAGGGTATGAAGAATAGCGAGACCGATTTCAAGCGTTTTAAGATTCAGGACATTCTCCTCTTCCTGATTGCCAAGAAACTCTTCAAGGACAATGTTCAGGATGATGTTCAGCATACCGCCTTTGAATCTTTGAAACTGAAGTCTCTGAAAGATACTGACGGCTTGTCTCAGAAGATTAGAATAAGCGTGAAGATTAAATCAAAGAATGGCTATGAAAAGGAAATCAAGAAGCCTGAGTTGAAACTGAAGAACTATGCCGATTTCTACAAGCTTCTGAACGACCGTCGTTTGCCGGCTTTGTTAGACTTAGTGCGTGAACATTCCATCGACTATGATTCGCTTGTGGATGAGTTTGGAGGCTATGACAAGGTACGTCCAAACGTGATGAAGGATGTACTGAAGTATGAACGTAAGTATTATGACAATCATGCAGATAGTGATGAGTCTCTTGATTTTGGAAGTATGCTTGATAACTCTTCATTTAATGAAGAGGAAAAAGACCTGTTGAGAAAAATACGCAATAGCTTTGCTCATAATACATATCCCAAATACTATATCGTTAATAAAGCAGGAGATCCTCATCTACCAGAAAAGGCGATTAAATGCTCAGAAAAGTTTAGTAGCGATATCAACAATGAATAAATCATGGTAGTTTTACGAGTAAAAAACAGATCTAAAAATTTAATAGTAAGCAAATTATATAGTATAGGGTTGTAAAATCTCTCGTTTTGGAGAGGATTAACAACTTACAACGAACTGAATAGAATTTATTACCAGTTGTAAAATCTCTCGTTTTGGAGAGGATTAACAACTTAATCTTACCATTTTCATTAATTTTTTCTGTTGTAAAATCTCTCGTTTTGGAGAGGATTAACAACCTTTGTTGACTCACTTGCAGCCTTCTTAGGTTGTAAAATCTCTCGTTTTGGAGAGGATTAACAACAGATTCCGAAATCGGAATAAATGGCTCTACGTTGTAAAATCTCTCGTTTTGGAGAGGATTAACAACTGTCCAAATTCGTTAGCAAAATCATCTTCGTTGTAAAATCTCTCGTTTTGGAGAGGATTAACAACTTAATCCGAGTTGACCATTACCTTCCATATGTTGTAAAATCTCTCGTTTTGGAGAGGATTAACAACCCCACATAGTGGTCAATCATCCGCATACGAGTTGTAAAATCTCTCGTTTTGGAGAGGATTAACAACAATGGAGTTGCACTAATTGGCTTCAATGAAGTTGTAAAATCTCTCGTTTTGGAGAGGATTAACAACAAAGGTTGATTTGACTGAAAGGCTACGAGGTTGTAAAATCTCTCGTTTTGGAGAGGATTAACAACCATTGCATGCAGCGACGCAACAAGCTGTGAGTTGTAAAATCTCTCGTTTTGGAGAGGATTAACAACATACTCCGTGCTTATGTCCGCATGTAGGAGTTGTAAAATCTCTCGTTTTGGAGAGGATTAACAACTTTTGCTTGTGCGCGCACTACTGAACAAAGTTGTAAAATCTCTCGTTTTGGAGAGGATTAACAACAGTGTATGTATCCACATCTGCCAACGTGGAGTTGTAAAATCTCTCGTTTTGGAGAGGATTAACAACCACAGAGTCCGTCAATGAAGGCAATAACCGTTGTAAAATCTCTCGTTTTGGAGAGGATTAACAACAGAACATCACCTGATTTGAGTTTCTTTGTAGTTGTAAAATCTCTCGTTTTGGAGAGGATTAACAACCTTATTCCTTTCTTTAATTAATTGATTTATGTTGTAAAATCTCTCGTTTTGGAGAGGATTAACAACCTCGTTAAGTTGTTTCTTTGTAAGTTTCATGTTGTAAAATCTCTCGTTTTGGAGAGGATTAACAACTCATACTAGTATAACTTAAAAGTGAAACAAGTTGTAAAATCTCTCGTTTTGGAGAGGATTAACAACCGAACGATAGAAAAAGAAATTTCTTCATAAGTTGTAAAATCTCTCGTTTTGGAGAGAATTAACAACATTTATTGACAAAGAAAAAACTGAATATAAAATCAAAGAATATGGGCATAACAAAACAGAAATTAGCACGTCTGAAGATGCTTGACGACCTATTAAGTAATAGGCATCATCAATTTTCAACGGAAGATCTTGCTGAGGAGATTTCATATCGTATGGCTGAGATTGATCCGTCAAGCGATGGTATAACTCAGCGTACCATACAGAAAGACCTGAAGTTCCTTCGTGAGGAATGGCCTGATTTCGTGGATATTGAAGAAAAACAAATCTCTGTTTACAGCAAAGAAAAACAGAAAACAGTAACAAAGCATTGCATTCGCTATGCAACCCCAGGATTCTCTATCTTCAAAAAAGAACTGAGCGATGACGAAGAATACCTTCTTGGAGAGGCTTTGTCGTTATTAGGACAGTTCGACGGACTTCCAAACCTCGACTCGCTTGAATCTCTGAGACTTGGATTATGCAATCATCATACGGACAGAAAGATTATATCCTTGTCAAAGAACCCGATAGGAGAATCCACTATCTTTGGCGAACTGTTTACGGCAATCTCCCAGAAACTGACGTTAGAGATTCGCTATCATAGGTTCTCAGACAAGGACACAATAAAAAAGACGATTGTATATCCATATCTGTTGAAGGAATACAATCGCCGTTGGTTCCTGGTTGCTGCCTCTGAAGAAACAGGAAGAATATTGATTTTTGGATTGGAAAGAATAGATAATGCCGTTACATTATCTGATCATAGGTATGAAGAATATGATGGTGATATAAATGAGCTTTTCGAGGACATCATAGGTGTAACCTTATGCAATAATGAAGAGGTTCATATCATATATTTCTGGGTAAGTGAAGAATCGCACGACTATGTAAAGACAAAACCTCTTCATGAGTCACAGCGCATGGTCAAAGGCGACAAGGAAAATGCCTTACGACAGAAATATCCCTCACTTGTTGGTGGAACGATATTCCGCATTGACTGTAAGGAGAACTACGAACTTATCAGGGATCTCACTTCATTCGGCAATGCCCTTATAGTCCTTGAACCCGATATTATCCGTCAAAAAGTTGCAGAGCATATTAGATTAATGGCAAACGCATATGGTATTGAATGTTAAAAAATCTCTTTATTCGTCGAATTGATATAACGAACTTCTCACGACAAATCTAAATACGGTATTATGCAAGATTTCTCATAGTGCATAAGACTATTTGCTTTTTACGGCGCAACCGACAAACCCTGCGGGGAGGATTTATCGGTTGCGTCCGTTTTTCTCTAGAATCGTTTTTCAATATGCCCTTATTATTAGGGCTCATTCGTTCTTCTTCTCCATTTTCTGAACATCTTCGTCCTTTTGGGGATCGAATCTCATGTGGCTTAATAAGTTCGCATATTGTAGAACATTTCCTGATTGCTTTTCTTTATCTTCTTTTGTAACGTTCCACAACATTGACTACATTATCTGTCGATGTGCATTCTTCGTTATCCTTTGTCCATGTTTTCTGCATAGAAACCATTTATACGATATTCCGTCCAGTGTTATTCGTCGTCCAATGACCATGACGTACTACATGAAGCGTTGGGACTGACAGGCATCCTTTTTTTCGTTCCTGTTACTAAATTGTTCATATCCCGACTTCTTCTTTTATGATTTTTCCAGGCGAAGCGAGTCACACTTACTTTTTCCGTCGCAAAGTTAGTGCAAGCCGTATTCTGCAAGTACCAGATGTCTTATTCCTCGGATTTTTTCAAAAACTTTTTGCCGCCTGTACCAGTCAATAAAAACTTTTCAAGCCCAAGGATGAAATAATTCGGTAATTCCTTGCATTCCAATACTTCCCTTGCCAACTCTTATAGCAACGTAAAAATTAAATGTTTCACTTCTAAAAACTCAAAAAAATGAAAAAGATCGAGAACAATTTCGCAGTAACAGGTTTCGTAGGTAAGGATGCAGAAATCCGTCAGTTCACAAACGCTTCAGTAGCACGTTTCTCACTGGCAATCGCCCGTAACGAGAAGAACGGCGAGGAAAACAGCCGCATATCAGCTTTCGTCAATGTGGAAGCATGGCGCAAGAACGAGAATACCGAGTCATTCGACAAACTCACTAAAGGCACAATGCTCACAGTGGAAGGTTACTTCAAGCCCGAAGAATGGAGCGATCAGGAAGGTGTCAAGCACAGTAGAGTCCTGCTGGTAGCCACCAAGTTCTATGAGGCTCCTGACAAGGACGAAGACGTTCAGAAAATGGAGAAGAAGGCCGAATAAGCCTTCTTCTTTCTCATAAGGGCTAAATGCCTGAAGAAAGGGAAAAGAATAATCGAAAGTAATTCATTGGGAATATGTATTATGAAACTTGTTGCATCCAGACCACTTTAGACGAGTGGCATCAACTGATGAAGGGCGCTAGGAAAGTAAGTTACAAAAGACTTGTACTTAGAATCAAGCGAGAGCTTCCAGAGCTTTTCGATGCCTTGTCATTGAACTTCTACAATCCTTATTGGGAACAATGTAAGCAGACAAAGACACACTATATTCTGGTAAGTTCCGCAATAGAATACTTCATCCATAAATAAAAGGTAACGACGTGACCAACCATCCGTTATTAAAATATCATATAATATGATTTACACTCACACAATCGGTCGTATCGGCAAGGACTGTAAGACCATCACAGGCGCACACGGAACATTTATCGCTGTTGACATGGCTGTCGATGACTACTCCAAAGGTCAGAACATCACCACATGGGTAAGAGTACGCAGCAGCAGAGAGAACCATATCCGCTTGGCTGAATACCTCACTAAGGGCAGACTCATTCTTGTAGAGGGAACTATCTCCACGTCGCAGTGGACTGACCGCCAAGGCGAGAGTCACACGCAAATCTCCATCAATGCTGATAGTATCGCTTTCGTGAACGCTGGAAAGAAGGACGAGCAGGAAACTGACCCGAAGAAGGCAGCCAAGAAAGGAGCAAAGGCTAAGAATACACCCCAGCCACCACAGGATGCTCCAGAGCCAGACGAGAAAGATTTGCCATTCTGATAACCCCTTAATCCCTTCAGTTATGGAATATCATATCGTCTATGCAAAGTTCGATGGATGCAAGAGCTTCAAGGCTTTTGATGTCAACGAGGGCAGACAAGTGGGCAATCTCATTTATGCCTCACTGGTTGAGAACACAGAAGATACCAGGTCTAAGCTTCAGAAACTCGCCGACATGAACAAGAGTTGCAACCTCATTCTCCAGTTGAGGAGAAACGGCAAGGTTAAGTTTCAAACAACATAATAAGGTAACGGGCAGACCAACCATCTGCCCACAATTTTTATTCTCATGGATATAGTCGACAAAAAGAAGGAGCAGATAAAGGCT
>OMXX01000071.1 GCA_900315105.1 uncultured Prevotellaceae bacterium
CGCACTTACAGCGCTCCTTTAATCACGCATCTATAGAATAACAGCCCTTACGGACTGCCCTATTAGGTGTCGGGCTTTCAGCCCTCGCTGTCTTGAATTATTCGCTGAAGCTCATCAAGCTGAAGCAAGTCGTCGAACTCGCATTAATTTTAAGTTTTTTTGTGATTTTTTGAAATAAAATGATAGAATATTATGATTTTTTTGTAACTTTGCACTCTGTAAAATCCGTTACATTAGGACTTTATCTGAATTTTTAAAGAGGTAATTATATTAACATTCAAAAAAAATGAGAAGAAATTCAATTTCATTGATGCCGGCTGCCTCATGGCTCGGCAAAGTAAAGAGTGCAGCTATCGTGCTGCTCGTCATGCTATTCTCCTCCGCTACTGCATGGGCGGATGATAGTGGCACATGTGGTGACAACCTGACATGGGTGTTTACGGAGAGCGACCATACGCTTACCATTAGTGGTGAAGGCGATATGTATAATTATAACTCTGCCAATAAAGTGCCTTGGTATAATTATCGCGAACAAATCAAGAAAGTCATATTGCCTAAAGGGCTGACATATATCGGTGGTTACGCTTTCTATAAAGCTAAAGCTCTGATAAAGATAAGTATTCCTGCAAGTGTCAGCGAAATCTCAAACGCTGCTTTTTGTGGCGTGGGGACAAAATACCCTAATGGTTGCACTTTTACCGTTGCCAAAGGAAGCAAACTCACGACTATCCACGGAAATGCATTCAATGGCTACAGAGGCGACATAGATTTGCGTGAATGCACCAATCTGACCGATATCCCAAGATATACATTTCAAAATTACGAGCATGGCACCCTCATGCTACCAGTCAACATATCAACAATCTATAAGGATGCATTTAAAGGTGCAAAATTAGCGATTCAAGTCTATATTGATTGCAGGAACAGCGTTCTCTATGTCAACGATAAATATAAGGCTGTTAACCTAAAAACAGGACACATGCGGGTGCCTATCAAGTCTCATCTTAATATTAAAGCTAATAGCAGTAATAGAGTCGATTGCACATGCGTTTCCTTCAATGACATTGCCATGTCATTTGACGTAAATGATACAACCTACGTCATCTCCCAAAAGCAAGGATTAATTGATCTTGGTGCTAAATTGGCCAAAGAATTACAGAGTATAAGGTTCGAAGACCATAAGGTAAAACTTGCGGCAGACCTTAACTTCACAAATATGCCGTTAGACTGTGAGATTACTTCAAATCAAAGAGGAAACTTCATGCCAATCGATATTTATTCATCTTCGATAAATTTCTCATTCGATGGGCAGGGACACACAATAAAGGGACTCAAATTCAGCGGTGAAGGAAATGTAGGACTATTCAGCAGCATCGGTAAGTTTGCGATTGTCAAGAACGTAACCCTTATCGCCCCAAGCTTTAGCGGCACCAATAGTATTGGCGGCATTGCAGGCAATAACAATGGTGGTAGTATTACTAATTGTAGCGTTATTGCTCCATCTATAAGTGGCGATTCGTATCTTGGTGGCATTGCAGGCAATAACAAAGGTGGTAGAATTACTAATTGTACCGTTATTGATCCATCTATCAGTGGCACAGGTTCATTTATAGGTTGCGTCATCGGTAGTGGCAAAATCCCCGAAAGATGCGACTTCGATGTCAGCACGGGACTGGATATTTACGGTGAGGACGTGGATTACCCATTTCTTGATGCAAGACTCGCCGATAACAGACCTCTCCTTCATCTGAATCTCGGCTATGGCATAACATCAACCAAAGCCATTACTATCAGAAACTACACTATGGGTGAGCTGTACGATAAAATATGGCTTTATGCAAATCGTGCGGGATATGATTTGGTAAATTACAAAAGCGAGGAAGTTACTATCAAGGATAACTCGTTCCAAATGCCACAGAAGAACGTGAGTGTTACGGCTGTATGGGAGCCTATGAAGGAGATCAGCCTTAAAGGCAGTCTGATAGAGGGTCTCAACTGGACAACTTTCTATTGTGGCGATGCAGGCTATCGTATTAATGAGGAAGAGAATGCCTGTGCCTATACCGCTACGGTGGGTGACGACGTTATTACCTTGCACTTGCTTGGCAAGGTGATTCCAAAGGGTACTGCCGTTATCATTGTAAGCGAGGACAACGAGATCAACATGATTCGCGATGATGTTTCGGCTGCTGAGTATAGCGTTAATAACGACCTGCGCGGTGTGGATATTCCTACGCTTCGCACTTCCCTCACCTCTAAAGATGCCAAGACTCTCTATATGCTTAGCAACAAGAACAACAAGTTCGGTTTCCATAGCTTCGGGGCTACTAATGTTCCTGCTCGCAAGGCATACTTCATCATTTCGTCTTCGGCTAATGCCCGTCCGTTCAGTATGGTATTTGAGGATGAGACAACTGCCATTCGTCAGTTACGCAAGGCTAATGCTGAATCATCTGTTTACGACTTGAATGGTCGTGCGGTTAACGGCAATAACCTCAAGCCAGTAATTTACGTTAAGAATGGAAAGAAGATTGTAGTTAAGTAATGGCCTCTCCCCCCGCCCTGACACATACTCCGATGTTATCAACATCGGACTTCCCCCGTAGGGAGGGCGGGGGGAGAGGCCGCTAATTATAAGAATATGAAAAAGGAATATATAGAGCCAACTATGCGCTTGGCTAATCTGAGACATAAATATCATCTCCTACAAAGTAGCGCAAAACCAAATATCTATCAGCTGAGCGATAAGCCATTCGGCACATACGATGATGATGATGATGAGATTGTCGATGATGATGATGTGATATAATTATGAAAAGAGAATATATAAAGCCTTGCATTAGCGTGGAAAGGCTGACAAATGGCAACTCACTGCTCGCTGGTAGTATTAGTGACCCTTACGATCAGCACAACAGTACACATATCCCGATATACCCGGGAGATGATGATACTATCGATGAGGATGATGTGATATAATCACGCAATATCATTAATAACATAACCTGCATTCCCATTTTGGGAACGCAGGTTATTTTTATGTGGGTTGGTTACAAAACGCAAAGACGCAAAGGGTGGTCTGAACACGGAAAAACACGGAAGGAACGGAAATGTCCATGCGTGAAAAATTAATGCGACATTAACGTGAAATTCGTGAAAATTAATGTTTCCTCACGGAGTGAGACATATAATACCGCATTCAAGTTTTGTAAATTCGGAACGTCGAAGAGGTCGGCGGCCGAAAGGGACTTGCGCAGCTTGATGAGTATTGCGACTTGCTTCTGCTTGTTAAGCCTTAGCGAAAAATAAAGCCAATTGCCTGGAAGGCAATACTATGAGTAACCGAGGTGCATACTCGACGAAGGAGAGGATGCCCTCGGATATAAGACAGGGACTATATTCATCAGCCTGGAAGGCTGTACCTGATTGGTGATGTACTGCCCTCCAGGCAGTAGTGGGGATTGGCGCTATATCCCCCGCACATCCTCGTTTTCACTCGTATGTACGGGGTTACGAATAGTACTGTCTTCCAGACAGTTTCGGACAAGCGACCGTCTTGCTGATGAGCATAGCGAAGAACTTGCTTTAGCTTGTTGAACTTTGCGAAAAAACTTGAATTAATGAGGAATTAATGTGACATTAACGGACATTAATGTGGAAAGCAAAACGAGCGCAAGCGAGCATATCCGTGTTTTTAGTGTCTTCCGTGGTCAAAAGAAAAGGTAAACGGATTTATCTGATTTATCCGTTTTTTTTTGATTTTCAACGTTCTGACAACATAAAAGAGCCACATAACCTCACGGTTATGCGGCTCAGCAAACTTAAACAACCAATAAAAGAAATAGATTGTTTATTTGTATCTTTTAAGTGAATAGTGAATAACGAATAGATAATAATACTTAGTGAAAAATACTGCTGTCGCCGTGTGGGAAGCATAACGAATACCTCATGTCGGTGGCAACCAGTATTAAGTATTATTCGTTATTCACTTTTCTCTATTCACTAATCAAACTAGCGGATGAAGAGCATCTCACGATACTTAGGAAGTGTCCAAACCTCGTCATCTACCTTAGCCTCGAGCTTGTCGATGTGGTAACGGATCTGATCCATAAGTGGCTCAACGGTATCGTGGTATGCGATTGCCTTCTCACGCTCAGACTCAATCTTGTTAGCTACGCGACGTGACTCTGTGAGTGCCTCGCAACCTTCCTCGATTGCCTTAACACGCTCTGAAATCTCAGAGATAAGAGCGAGGTTGCTTGCAGCAAGTACCTTGAACTCGTCGTCGCTGAGGATAGCCTTGAGGGCTGCCACATTCTGAGCGAGCTTTGTCTGGTAAGCTACAACCTGTGGGATGATATGGTTGATAGAGAGGTCGCCGAAGATACGTGCCTCAATCTGAATCTTCTTTGTATAGGTCTCCCACTTGATCTCGTTACGAGCTGCAAGTTCCTTGGCGTTCATAACGTTGAGTGACTCAAACATCTCGATTGACTCCTTGTCAAGGTAACGGTCGAAGATCAGCGGACAAGACTTCTCTACGTCAAGACCACGCTTTGTAGCCTCTTCTACCCACTCATCAGAATAGCCGTTGCCGTTGAAGCGGATAGGCTTACAGGTCTTGATATCATCACGGAGAACAGAGATGATAGCTGCGTGGAGGTCCTTACCACCTGCTACGAGAGCATCAACACGCTTCTTGAAGTTTACGAGAGCCTCAGCAACAGCAGAGTTGAGGGCGATCATTGCTGATGCACAGTTAGCCTCAGAACCTACTGCACGGAACTCGAAACGGTTACCTGTGAAGGCGAATGGAGATGTACGGTTACGGTCGGTGTTATCAATGAGGAGCTCAGGAATAGATGGGATGTCGAGCTTGAAACCTGCCTTGCCAGCGATAGCGATTGTATCATCCTTTGAGTTCTCAAGGTGATCGAGCACCTCTGTGAGCTGCTTGCCAAGGAATGAAGAAACGATTGCTGGAGGTGCCTCGTTAGCTCCAAGACGGTGAGCGTTGGTAGCTGACATGATAGAAGCCTTGAGCAAACCGTTGTGCTTATATACACCCATGAGAGTCTCTACGATGAATGTAACGAAGCGGAGGTTGCCTACCTCGTCCTTTGCAGGAGCGTGGAGGAGGATACCAGTATCGGTAGAGAGTGACCAGTTGTTGTGCTTACCAGAACCGTTAACGCCGTCGAATGGCTTTTCGTGGAGGAGGCAGCGGAAACCGTGATGACGAGCCACCTTCTTCATGAGTGACATGATGAGCATGTTGTGGTCAACAGCGAGGTTTGTCTCCTCGAAGATAGGAGCAAGCTCGAACTGGTTAGGAGCCACCTCATTGTGGCGTGTCTTACAAGGGATGCCAAGCTCGAGAGCCTGAATCTCAAGGTCGCGCATAAATGCACTTACACGCTCTGGGATAGAACCGAAGTAGTGGTCGTCCATCTGCTGATCCTTAGCAGAAGAGTGTCCCATAAGGGTACGGCCAGTAAGGAGGAGGTCAGGACGTGCAGAATAGAGGCCCTCGTCAACGAGGAAGTACTCCTGCTCCCAACCGAGGTTTGACTGTACCTTCTTAACATCAGGGTTGAAGTACTTAACAACGTCGGTTGCAGCCTTGTCAACAGCATGGAGAGCCTTGAGAAGAGGTGTCTTGTAGTCAAGAGCCTCACCTGTGTATGAGATGAAGACAGTAGGAATCATCAGAGTATCGCCGATGACGAATACTGGTGATGTAGGATCCCAGGCAGAATAACCACGTGCCTCGAAAGTAGAACGGATACCGCCAGATGGGAAAGAAGATGCGTCTGGCTCCTGCTGTACGAGTGACTTACCCTCGAACTCCTCGATCATGCCACCCTTCCAGTCGTGCTCAACGAATGCGTCGTGCTTCTCGGCTGTGGTGTCGGTAAGAGGCTGGAACCAGTGAGTACAATGTGTTACGCCAAGCTCCATAGCCCACTTCTTCATGCCTTCAGCTACCTTGTCGGCAGTTGCACGATCAAGTGGTGCGCCATTGTCGATTACGTCAAGCATCTTGTCATAGACCTTCTTAGGAAGATACTTGAACATCTTCTGCTTGTTGAATACGTACTTGCCGAAGAACTCCGATGGACGCTCTGCCGGTGCTGGGATTTCGATTGGCTTCTTCTTGAAAGCCTCAGCGACTACCTGAAATCTTAAATTTGCCATTGTCTTAATCTTTTATTGAGCCTCTTGCCATCTCTCCCAAAACGGGAGAGACTTTGAGGGGCAAAGTTATAAAATCTGTTGTTTTTTTCCTAAATAACTTTTGGTCTAAGTTTGCGAGTGCAAAATTAGTGATTTTTTATGAGTTAACCAAATTTTGAGAGTGAAGAGTTAAGAGTGAACAGTGAAGAATTTAAGTTACATTTCATAAGAAAGGGTTTCTGAATGCTTTTAAGTTATAAAACAAACTCAAATTATTCACTCTTCACTATTCTCTTTTCACTTTCTCCTATGGCTGGAGTGTAAATCCAAGTGCGAAGTATGCCTTGCCATTACTTGGATTGGCTGTGATCTGACCGAATACCGGAACGCTGAAGGTATCGGTTACCTTGATGTCCTTGGTCGTCTTTACAGAGAGGTTGGTCACAGCGAAGCCGTCGGCATCAGAATAGAAATCTGTTGCGAATGGCACTACGCCTAATGATGCGCTCCAGTCGAGACCTCCGAGCTTAAATGGTGCTGCAAGCTCCACGTATGAAGAGTATGCACGCTCGCCATCCTTGTTAGATCCATCAGCTCCAGCGAAGTTTGTGAACCACTGGATAGAGAGAGGTCCGAAGTCATAACCTACATTGAACTCGAATACATGAGCCGTTTCGTGAGCATCATATTTGAAGTACTTGACACCATCGTATTGATTGGTGAAGAAATAGTCTGTGATGCCGATGTTGAATCCGCCTGTGGTATAGGCAACAGTAAGGTCGAACTCCTTTGTGTCATCAGGATTCGTGATACCATAGCTGCCCCATGCACCGATGCTAAGACCATTATAGCTAATACCGAGAGTTGGCTGTATGCTTCCTTCACCGAGTTTCTGACCGCGCCAGAGATAATTGGTTACGACATCAGCCCCAACACTAACCTCTACTTCTTCCTGTGCGTTTGCCATACCTACGCTCAACATTCCTACGAATGTAAGAGCCATTACCTTGAATGTTCTCATAATCTTTTTCCTTTCTTTGTGTTTGTTATGTTCCCGCCGGTTGTCCCAGCGGGAACCGTTGTTGTTTATGTGTGTGTATGTTGTTGAATTGTCAAGATTACTTTGCCATCCACTCAGCCATGCGACGCATTGCCTCTTCGCAGTCCTCACGATTACCGAATGCCGTGAGTCGGACATACCCCTCGCCAGAAGGTCCGAAACCAACGCCCGGAGTGCAGACTATGCTTGCCCCGTAGAGAAGCTGCTCGAAGAACTTCCAAGACTCAATGCCGTTAGGTGTCTTTACCCAGAGGTATGGTGCGTTTCTTCCACCGAAGACCTCAAGTCCCATGTTGGTGAGTGCTCGGTGCATGATTGCCGCATTGGTCATATAGTAGTTGATGACCTCCTTTACCTGTTGCTTGCCCTCTGGAGTATAGATAGCCTCTGCTGCTCGCTGGGATATATAGCTTGTGCCATTGAACTTGGTTGACTGGCGGCGATCCCAGAGGTGGTTAAGCTCTATGCGGGTTCCGTCGAGAGTGGCTGCTGAGAGTTCCTTTGGAATGACCGTATATCCACATCTTACGCCCGTGAATCCTGCGGTCTTTGAATATGAGTGGAACTCGATTGCCACCTTGCGTGCTCCCTTTATCTCATATATTGAGTGCGGGATGTCCTCGTCCTGGATGTATGCCTCGTAAGCTGCATCGAAGAGGATGAGCGTGTCGTTGTGGAGCGCGTAGTTAACCCATTTGCGAAGCTCTTCCTTTGGAAGCACCGTGCCTGTAGGGTTGTTAGGATAACAGAGGTAGATCATATCAACGCGATGATCAGGAATCTGCGGTGTGAATCCGTTCTCTGCCGTGCAAGGCATATAGTTGACATTGCTCCATGATCCGTTCTCGAATACTCCGGCACGTCCGCACATCACGTTAGAGTCGATATACACAGGGTAGATAGGGTCGGTCATGCCGATTGAGTTATCCCAACGAACTATGTCACCGATATTGCCTGTATCGCTCTTTGCTCCGTCGTTGATGAATATCTCATTAGGATCGAGATGTATGCCACGTGGAAGGAAGTCGTTCTTGATGATTGCCTCGCGGAGGAATTCATATCCTCTTTCTGGGCCGTATCCACGGAATGTAGCTTTTACTGCCATCTCATCAACGGCCTTGTGCATTGCCTCTATTACTGCCGGTACGAGCGGACGTGTTACGTCTCCGATACCGAGGCTTATCACTCTTGCCTTCGGGTGTGTGGCTTTGTAGGCGTTCACCTTCTTTGCTATGTCTGCGAACAAGTAGTTGTTCGAGAGCTTGAGATAGTGTTCGTTTATTAATGCCATATCGTTATTTTCTTTTTGAAGTGAGGGAAAAACCAGGGACGGTTTTTCTGACTGACTTCGTGGTTGTAAGTTTGCTTATCTTTACCCTTATCCTTTACTCCGGAAGAGCTATCTCTCCTTCGAAAGAGATTGCTGCGGGTCCGGTCATCAGGATGTGGTTGGCAGCTTCATCCCATTTGATATTGAGGGTTCCGCCGTCCATCTGGATGTTGCTTTCGCTTGATCGGCGACCTGTGAGCTTGGCTGCTACTGCCGTTGCGCAGGCTCCTGTGCCACAGGCAAGCGTTATGCCGCTTCCTCTTTCCCATACCCTCATGCGGATTGTTCCGTCGGGGAGTATCTGTGCGAATTCAATGTTGCATCGCTGAGGAAAGACGTCATGATGCTCGAGGATTGGTCCGAAGTGATCGAGAGGAAAGAGTTCCCTGTCGCTGTCGGGATTGGCATCAAGCTCGTATTTGTCATCAAGAAATATCACGAAATGTGGATTTCCCATTGAAACGAATGTTCCGATGAACTGATGACCGTCGGCCGTTAGTTCCCAGTTGGTTGCCTTTCCTCCGTGAACCCCGAACTGCGCCGGCTGCTTGAGGATCGGCTCTCCCATATCCACCGTGACCGTTTCTACTTTATCATCGGCATCGAGATGGAGATTGAGGACCTTGATGCCTGAGAGAGTCTGAAGGCGGATTGGATTCTTGCCGGTCAATCCTTTGTCGTGAAGGAACTTTGCCACACATCGTGTTCCATTTCCACACATCATTGCTTCTGAGCCGTCGTTGTTGAATATCCGCATTGAGAAGTCTGCGTCCGGCTCTGTTGCCTCTCCTATGAGAATCAAACCGTCACTACCAATTCCGAAATGAGGCTTGCTCCATTCGACTGATGCCTTGGCTGGATCCTTTATATTATATAATAATGTATTAACATATATATAATCGTTACCCGCGCCATGCATTTTGGTAAAGTGTATAGTCGATTTCTCCATTCGATTGCTTTTGTTTGTTTCTGAGTGCAAAATTACTACTTTTTGTCGGAAAACAAGCATAAATAGTGACATTACTGCATTAAAAATTCCTACAACTTACAATTTGTAACATTTTTAAGGCAGAATGCTTTCAATTTGCAATATATTTCAAAAGAAGTATTTACAATTAGTAACATCACTCATTTTTTCTTTTCCAAAGTGATAGTAAAACCTTTGAAATGTTAACAAAATGTAGTAATTTTGCACTCAGAAAGTTACAAAGTGACACAAATATTTACTTTTTAATTAGTTTAAGGTATGAAGAAGATTGAAGCAATCATCCGTAAGACAAAGTTTGAGGATGTTAAGGAGGCTCTCCTTAATTCGGATATTGATTGGTTTGAGTACCACGATGTACACGGAATTGGCCAGAGCCGTCAGGAGCGCATTTACAGAGGTGTGCAGTATTCAACTGATGTTATTGAGCGCGTGAAGATCACCATCATCTGCCGCGAGCAGTTTGCAGAGCCTACTATCAAGGTTATCATGAATGTAGCACACACAGGCAAGGTTGGTGACGGTCGTATCTTCCTTAGCGACGTAATCGACTGCTACTCTATCCGCACCGGTGATCATGGAGACACGGTACTGGCGGACAAGAAGTAGGAATAGAGTAAAGAAGAAAGAGTAAGGAGGAACTGCAAAGCTGATGAGCTTGCAAATAAAGAAAAAAACTCCCAACAACGCAAACACACAGACAACACAAAACACCAATTTAAAGCTCTTAACCCATCAAGAGTAAAAAGATGGGACACGATATGATAACAACAACACTTTCCACAATAATGCCTCTCGCCGCAGTAGCGGAGGAAGCAAAAGACTATGTAAACGGTCTTGATACCCTTTGGGTATTACTCGGCGCAATGCTCGTGTTCTGGATGCAGCCTGGTTTCGCACTCGTGGAGGCTGGCATGACACGATCAAAGAATACAGCCAACATCCTGATGAAGAACTTCTGTGACTTCATGTGCGGATCAGTTCTGTTCTGGATTATTGGTTTCTCTATAATGTACGGAAGCGGAAACTCATTCATCGGCTGGGATGGTTTCTTCGCTATTGGTTCTGACTCTAACGTACCTGCAGAATGTACGTTCATCTTCCAGACAGTGTTCTGCGCAACAGCAGCAACAATCGTTTCTGGTGCTATGGCTGAGCGTACAAAGTTCTCCATGTACTTCATATACTCAATGCTGATCTCTGCCATCGTTTACCCTATCGAGGGTCACTGGTCATGGGGCGGCGGTTGGCTCTCAGAGATGGGTTTCCATGATTTCGCAGGCTCTACCGTTGTTCACCTTTGCGGTGGTGTTCTCGCCCTTGCTGGTGCCATTGTTCTCGGTCCACGTATCGGCAAGTATGACAAGGACGGCAAGTCACGCGCTATTCCAGGTCACAACCTCGCACTCTGTGCTCTCGGTGTGTTCTGTCTTTGGGTAGGATGGTTCGGTTTCAACCCATGTTCTACAGTTGCAGCAACAGGTTTTGACAACGCAGTAAGCATGTCACACGTATTCGTTACAACCAATATGGCAGCAGCAGTAGGCGGTATCGCAGCTCTCGCATATACTTGGATCGTAGATGGCAAGCCATCACTCTCAATGGTATGTAACGGTGTTCTTGCAGGTCTCGTAGGCATCACAGCAGGTTGTGACTGCGTAAGCATCGGTTCAAGTGCAATCATCGGTGGTGTAGTCAGCGTGGTTATGTGTCTCTCAGTTGCATTCATTGATAAGGTCTGCAAGATTGACGACCCTGTTGGTGCTGTTTCAGTACACGGTGTAGGTGGTATCCTCGGCACATTATTGACAGGTGTGTTCTGTGATTCTTCTATCAACGGTACAGAGTGCTCAGTAGGTGTTCAGACTCTCGGTGCATTTGTAGTTGCTGCATTTGCATTCGTTGCAGGCATGGCAATATTCCTTGGCATCAAGTACACTCACGGTCTTCGTTGCGACAGAATCATTGAAGAGGAAGGTCTTGATATCTATGAGCATGGTGAGGCTTGCTACAACTAAGCCGATGGCAATTGAAAATTGATAATTGATAATTGTAAAAATAAAACGCCCTCTCCCTACTCTCCCAAAAGGGAGAGGGTTACTATCGCCTTCAGGTCCCCCTTTAAGGGGGATTTAGAGGGTCTTAAAAATAAAAAGCAAACAGCAAACTTATAAATCAACGTTTTCGATAAGCCAAATAGCCCAAACGATGTTTACATCAGTTTTGGTATGGCGAGAAAAGGTAGATGAAATCAACTAAAGAAGAAAAAAACTATGTGTGGAATTGCATGTATCCTTGACATTCAGGAGCAGACTCCTGAACTCAGAAAGAAAGCATTGAAAATGTCGCAGAAGATCCGTCATCGCGGACCTGACTGGAGCGGTATCTACGAAGGTGGATCCGCTATTTTAGCGCATGAACGTCTTAGTATCGTTGACCCGGAATCAGGTCAGCAGCCACTATTTTCTCCAGACAGGAAAATGGTGCTTGCTGTCAACGGTGAGATATACAACCACCGTGACATCCGCAAATGGTACGAAGGCCGTTATGAGTTCCAGACGGGCTCTGACTGTGAGGTAATCCTTGCACTCTATCGCGACTGGAAGCGTATGGGCATCGAGGACCCTTCATGGATCTTCGAGAAGCTAAACGGTATCTTTGCTTTCTGCCTTTATGACGAGGATACAGACAAATACCTCATTGGTCGTGACCCTATCGGTGTTATCCCTTTGTATATCGGTCACGATATGGATGGCAAGACCTACTGCGCTTCTGAGCTCAAGGCTCTCGAAGGCTTCTGCGATGAGTACGAGCCATTCCTTCCTGGCCACTACTACACAAGCGACAGTAAAGAACTTAGAAAATGGTACACCCGCGAATGGATGGAGAAAATGCCGACTGAATGCTCTGACAAAGAGATCAAGGAGACTGCAAGTCTCTCTTACAAGCAGAGCGTAGAGGCTATCCACGACTCTCTTGAGGCTGCCGTTAAGCGTCAGCTTATGTGCGATGTGCCTTACGGCGTACTGCTCTCTGGCGGTCTTGATTCTTCAGTTACTTCTGCCATTGCAAAGAAATTTTCAGCCCACCGCATCGAGGCCGAAGGCGACGAGAAGGCATGGTGGCCACGACTTCACTCATTCGCCGTTGGTTTGAAAGGCGCACCTGATTTGGCAAAGGCAAAGGTGGTAGCCGACTATATCGGAACTGTTCACCACGAAATCAACTACACAATACAGGAAGGTCTCGATGCTATCCGCGACGTGATCTACTATATAGAGACATACGATGTCACCACAGTCCGCGCCTCTACCCCAATGTATCTCCTTGCCCGCGTCATCAAGTCTATGGGCATAAAGATGGTACTCTCAGGCGAAGGTGCTGATGAGGTGTTCGGTGGATATCTCTATTTCCATAAGGCTCCTAATGCAAAAGAGTTTCATGAGGAAACCGTCCGTAAGCTCGGCAAGCTCCACCTCTATGACTGCCTTCGTGCAAACAAGTCATTGTCTGCATGGGGCGTAGAAGGTCGTGTGCCATTCCTTGACAAGGAGTTCCTCGACGTGGCTATGGCTCTCAACCCAGAGCATAAGCTCTGTCCTGGCACAGTCATGGAAAAGAAACTGGTGCGCGAGGCATTTGCCGACATGCTTCCAGAATCTGTGGCTTGGCGACAGAAAGAGCAGTTCTCTGACGGTGTCGGCTATTCATGGATTGACACTCTGAAGGAAATCACCTCAAAGGCAGTCACCGACGAGCAGATGGCTCATGCAGCAGAGCGATTCCCAATCAACACACCTCTCTGCAAAGAGGAATACTACTATCGCTCAATCTTCGAGGAGCACTTCCCATCAGAGAGCGCGGCAAAGGCAGTTCCTCACGAGGCAAGCGTTGCTTGTTCTACCGCCAAGGCTCTTGAATGGGACGAGGCTTGGAAGAACATGAACGACCCTTCAGGCAGAGCCGTAGCAGGTGTTCACGAGAAAGCATATTAAAGATTCATATTTGACAGTTTTTTTAGACTCATCTCAATAAAAAGGGAATGGATAATACACGAAACGGAATGGAGATAGTCTGTATTTACTAATACCATGTATTTGAGATAAATTATACACTCACGACAAATAATTCTGAGGAATGATTTTGCCGTGAGTGTTTTTTTATGTACCTTTGCAATAGCAAAATGTCAAAGGTCAAAAGTCAAAAGCCTTAAACCTTAGTCCTTAGACTTTTTTTCAAAAAATGAACATTAAACCCATAGCATATTTCCGTTCGCCATTGACGAGCAAGTTTGGTATTCCGCGCCAGAGTGGTGTGGTAAAGGATCTTGTTGGTGAGATTGTATTCGAGAAGGAATTCTCTTCACCAGATGCCATACGAGGCCTTGAAGGCTTCGACTATATATGGCTAATCTGGGGATTCTCCGCCAACAAACACGCGTCAAATGGTCTCACCGTCAGACCTCCACGCCTTGGAGGCAACGAAAGACTTGGAGTTTTTGCTACAAGATCACCGTTCAGGCCTAACCCGATTGGTCTTTCTTGCGTGAAATTAGTATCACAAAACGATAGAGCCATTATCGAATCGGCTCCCTCCCTACGGGGGAAGTCCGATGTTGATAACATCGGAGTATGTGCCAGGGCGGGGGGAGAGGCCGTACTTTTAGTTTACGGTGCCGACCTTATGGACGGCACACCGATCTACGATATCAAGCCTTACATTCCCTATGCAGATGCCCATCCAGATGCCCGTGGTGGATTCACAGACAACAATGACTGGCAGCCTCTCGAAGTAATAATCCCAGAGGAAATAGCCAAGACATTCACAGCAACAGAACTTTCATCGCTCAAAGGTGTACTTTCGCAAGACCCGCGCCCACAATACCACGATGACCCAGAACGTATCTACGGAATGCCATTTGCAGGAAGGGATGTGAAGTTCAAGGTCAACGGCAATATCCTTATGGTTATCAAATTCTAGCCCACACAATTAACTAGTGTGGGCTAGAATTTGAATTTATTATTTTACGAACTTCTTTCCATTCTTTACGTAAATTCCCGGCTTGAGGTTATTCTCATTCACCTTTCTGCCGTTAATATCAAAGATCTGGGTGTTAGGTGATGGGTGTTGGATGTTTGCTATGCCAGTTGTCTCTTCTTCATCCAGAACCTTGATAGTGATAGCCTTCGCAGCATTTTTCACGCTATATTTAGAATAATCACGCGATTCCACCTTCATATACCAGCGGAAAGGCTTAAGGCCATTAGAGCCATCGCTTTTTATAAGCTTGCCACCACCCATACCGTAATAGTTGTTTGCTATCATTGTTTCTGAAGGGATAGGGCTGTAAGTGCCTATAATGGTGTATTTCGCAATAGTGGTAGAGCAATCCACGCTTCCACCCTCAGCAGCATATATAGTCGTATTTTCTGCGGATATCGTCTTCTCGCCAGCTGTCTTTGCCCTAATGAGATAAGGCGTGTTAGGCTGGGTTGAGCCGCTCTTCATCTTTATTATCTCCATTACTGTCTCGTCAATAACGCCATCCTCATCATTATCATTCTGACGGACAGTATTGATATAAGCCAACTCGAAATCATCCTTCAAATCCTCATAATTCAGAGAGAAAGGAAGATATATTGCCTGCCAGTTCACATTAGTGAAATTTCGGGTATAAGTAATCTTGCCGTACTGTCCTGTTGGAACGTCTGCAAGAGGCTCACCGTCCTCGATATGATATTCACCTCCCATGAATCTGAAGGAAACGGTCTGATCCTCATTCTTCACGATATTGGTGATAGGGAAAGACTTCGCCATATCACTACCTGAGTAGTTTTTGAAAGATTCTACGGAAGTAACCTCCTGTAAACCCGGATAAATATCACCTTTCAAGCTCTGAGTGAAATCATTCGATCTCCTAGATGATATATTACCATCAGCAGGTAGTAAAGTAATGTTTGGATGTCCGTAGGTATTATTAGGTGTCATACCGAAACCATCAGGAGAAGAGGTAATGTGCATGATAAGCATACCATTACCATACTTCTTATTTAGATAGTAGTTCCACCCATCGTAGCCAGAATGCTCGATTGTGTAGTACTCATATGGGTCAGCAGGATTAGTAATCCTATAAGCCTTTCCCCCCTTGTTACGTGGTACGAGAGTGATATTCTGCGCCTCGGTAATCTCCTCAGCATCTTCCCATCCTAAATATTCACGCTCCCACGTGGTATATTGGCATGGCCACATTCCATTAAAGATATTCTCACCACCATCCATAATATCCCAGTCCTCAGGACCGCAGTTGTCGTAATCAACATTGCCATTTATATCCATCGGCTCAGTTTTCAAAGTCCAGTAAAGATCAGGAAGTCCAAGACCATGACTCATCTCATGACAGAAAACACCAATACCAGCACGTATTGGTTCTTTCACATAAATGCTTGCATCCGCAGCCAACTCATTAGTTACACCTATCACATTGACAATTTTGTTATCCCTTGTTCTGATTGCTCTATCCCCCCAGCAAGCAGGCCACGCGTCATTTCTGTTACCGCTGAGGTTTGCACCTGTACCGGCATAGAGAACATAAACGAGATCCACATAACCGTCATTGTTGCTGTCATACTGCGAGAAATCGATATCAGCATCAGCACATGCTACAGCCTCCGTTAGCAAATCATTGGTATTGCCTTTAGCCTTACCATAATAATCGTGATTATTGATAGTCTCATAAGGACCATAAAGGTCGAATACAGGAGTGAACTTTCCATTACTAGCATCTATGAAATACTGACGAACAGAGCTGTAACCCAGATATTTTGTCTCATCGCTGTAAGGAGTTCTTGTCGTTCCATTGAAATACTCCTCAAATACCTCGTACAATTTTTCCTTATCACCATTACCAAGGACAAACTTCTTGTCGGTATAGTTCATCAGAATGATAGGAATGTGAATTTCACCCATGTGAGGACAAAAAATATTTTTATCAAGCTTATCTACCGCCTTCTTCCTCTTTATTACAGAATTATCCGCCTCTACGAAAAAACTATCCTTGTCTTGAGCTTTAATCAAGTTTGTCTCTTTTGTCGAACGATCAGAAGCGTCATGTGCCAAGACTCCTGTACTTACAAGTTCACCTTTGTTTACTGATGCGACATAATAAGCAGACCCGTTTCGTACAAGAAGTACTCCGTCTGTTGTCTGATACCATGAAAAATCCTCGTCACCAAGAAGCTGGATAGTAACAGACTTTCCGTCAGGCTGAAGCACAAGCATAGGAGTTCCAGCAGATTTAGCAGCCCATATATTCAGACTGCAACATAGCATAATTAGAAATAGTAATTTTTTCTTCATCTTTTATGAAATTATATATAAGAAAATAGGTTATATAAGTTCTCTTTTATTCGTTTTGATATGCAAAAATAATAATATTTTTCCAAATCTACAAGAAATAATATTGTTTTCACAAACCTTAACACGCCGTCAATATTCCGTTATTTCTCCGATGTAAATACCATTAAAATACCATTAAGATACCATTAAATATGGTATTTAAATGGTAATTAAAGTGTTTTTTATATGTATTTATATTGGATTTTCATTGGAGGAAGAGCTATGGCTCTTCGTTAGATTTTCCTACATATCCCCAAAAGCCGCCACAGGAAGGAATGTCAAATTCAAGGTTGAAGGCATAACCCTTATGGTTACTGGCACAGAATAAGCCAACACAAAACAAAGACGGTGAACGTTTCGTTCACCGTCTATTGTTGTTCTCTATCACAAAAACGCCTCCCACTACTCAACGAATGGGAAATACTTCTTAATTTCTTCATTCAGTTTGTCTGGACCGCATTTAGCCAATAACTTTCCTTCTGGAGAGATGAAGATGAAACGCTCTTCCCTAGGGAAATATGTTCCTTGGATTTCTTCAAAAGGCGAGGTTTCGTTCAAACCAAGTTCCAGCCAATTCTCGCGTGGAAACTCCTTGTCGTCAAACATCTGTTTCGGACTTATTGCAAGGGTTACAATATCCAACTTATCCGCATATTTCTTGTGAAGTTCCTTTAAGTATTCCTTCGGTCTATCCAAAACAGCACCGGTACAAGCTTTACGTGCAGTCTCAAGCAACAGATACTTACCCTTGCCAAGTGTCTCTAAAATGCTATGAGGCTTTCCGTCGTGGTCGTTGAGAGTGAAATCCTTTACCTGATCACCAGCTTTTAGAGGTTTGATTTCAGGGTAGAGATATTTCTTAACAAAGTAAATACTCTGACTCATGTAATCCTTTGGAACCTTTGCAAAGAGTTCACGGCAAATATTCATTTTCTCCTCATCATCAGAATAATACGCATCCTGTGAAATCGTTGTCAGTTCATTCTCGTAACTTGGACTAAAATCCCTATTCTTTAGGAATTCTGACATGACAGCAAAATATTTTGGTTGCAAAGCCTTTTGCTGCTTTGCTATTCTATGAGCTTCATCAGAAGCTGCTTTTGCCTCCTTTTCATTCTTAGCATCATACTGGGCCTCATACATTTTTGCGCTTGCTGCATTTATCTGAGCATTTAATGCAAGGTAATCAGCCAGTTTCTCCTTCTTGTATTTTATATATATATTGGCTTCTTTCTGGTCGGGATGATCATTTTCTGCTGTCCATTCTTCTGCCTCCATTCCATTACCTGTTATCACAGTCTTCATACCTGGATTTAATTTGACATTCAGCATAGAACCATATTTGTTAACTTGTATATAACAGTCGTCTCCTGCAGGAATTGCCTTCTCGAAGTGGAATTTTCCGCCTGTGACAGTAGTTATGGTATCAGGTTTGTATGCTCCTTGATGTTCGCGAATTGGAAGAGCCAAATAAACAACTGTACCATCAGGAACATTCGTCACTGTTCCGTCAAATACACAAATAGAATCATTGGCAGAGGTCTTAGCTCCCTGTGCCCAACCACTCATAGCACATAGCATGAGCATGGAAGTAATAATCGATTTCTTCATAGAGTTTGTTTTTGTTATAAATTATTTTTACTGTTTTATCAACCATTTATACTTATAAAGACGCAATTTCAGAAAAATAGATTTAAATCATCTACATTTTTTTCAAAAAAACTTTTTCGTCTATATTGTGCAAAGGTAATAATATTTATTCTAAATCAGCAATAAATTGTGTGTGTTTTTGCAATTCTTAACTCATCCCATTCTTCCACTATTCTCCCTCTTTTCTCCTCTATTCCTCCTATGATAATACCATTATAATACCATTATATTACCATTATAATACCATAATAATACCATTAACTATTGTATTATTATGGTAATATAATTGGATTTTATATGTATTTATATCGGATTTACTTCGGAGGAAGAAAGAAGGATCTACGTTAGATTTTCCTACATACCCCAAAAGCCACCGCAGGAAGGATAAAAATTCAAGGTTGACGGCAACACACTCATAGTTACTATAGAATAACCCAACACAAAACGAAAACGGAGAATATTTAGTTCACCATCTTATTGCAGCGCGACAAATACACGCTATACCTAAAGAATTCTCTCCTAAAATTTGGCAATTAGGATATTTGTTTGTATTTTTGCAAACGAATAATATCATATATATTATACTAATAACTATTTGTAAGAAAAATCTATGTTCGAAAAACTTGCGTTTGGTGCCATTGCCTTATTCATGGCTTGTAAAGTGTTCGCTGTCCAACTGTCTCCTCAGGAAGCGTTGGCACGTATGAACAACACCCAATCACTATCAAAGGGCTTTGTTTCTGACAAGACTCCTATGCAACTGGCATATACGTCTTCATTCAATGGAAACAACACCTACTATGTGTTCAACAAAG
>OMXX01000001.1 GCA_900315105.1 uncultured Prevotellaceae bacterium
CCCCTATATCAACAAATATAACAGCCCTAACGGACTGCCCTTTTAGGTATCGCTCCTTCAGAGCTCTTTCAACTGCGTGATATTCAATAATATATGAGTAGAGCAATTCATCGAACTCACGTTATCTTACGCTCTTTGTTTGCTTTGCCTTCGTTCTCATTCCGAACCAAACTTGATGAAGGTCCGTTCTATGTCCGCTATAAGAACGGAGGTTCATCGAGTTTGGTTCGGAGGACGAGCGGATTTACAAGGGAATCACATCGGACTTGCATGGGAATCAAAGAAAATCCCCTTCTGCTGTAATCTCTACAGCAAAAGGGGGATGTGCACAAATATAAGAGTATTTATTTACCTAATATATTAGTGATGATAAAACAATAAATAGGAACGATTTATAAAGTGATTTTTTTGGGGGAGGGTGGCTCATCTTTCTGGCTGTTTTGAATCCATTCATCAGTCATGATGCCCGCATCACTCCTTCTTCGTGTGTCCAAAACTTCTCAGAAATCTGAGGTTAAATCGTCCCAATTTATTTTTTCTTCATCACTTATTAACTCAAAACTTTTATTTTCTTTAGAACCTTAACTCCTTACCACGATAGAAATCGATAAGAGCTTTCTGGTAGATGAGCTGGTAGCGAGCCTGAACGAGGTCGCTCTCAGCCTTCATCATATTGTTCTTTGACTCGTTGAACTCGGTGATGGTTGCCTTACCGTTCTCATACTTTGCCTGAGTGAGGTTGAAGGCATCCTTGCTCGTTACCTCTGCCTGAAGACTGCTCTTGTATTTCGCCTCGGCTGCAACGGTATTGTAATATACTTGCTGAATCTCCTTGTAGAGCGTTTTCTTCACGTTGTCGAGGGCAAGCTGTTGGTTCTCCTTGTCGATAGAAGCTGACTTGATGCTATTGCGTGTTGCATACCTATTGAAGATTGGAACGTTGAGCTGAAGTCCGATGTTCTGACTGAAATTGTTCTTTATCTGACTACCAAAACTATCCTGTTTCATTCCGTTATTGCTTCCGAACGATTTGTAATAGTTGGTGCCGAGTCCTGCGTTGAGCGAGAGGGTAGGGTATTTGGCAGACTTTGCAATAAGGATGTTGGCATCAGAAGCCTTGAGACGGAGATTCTCAGCCTGTACTTCCGGCTTCACGGCTATTGCCTCCTGATAGATAATCTCAGGGTTGATGTTTATGATGTTGTCGGAATTACTTGGTAATTTCGGGATTACGATTGAGAATCCTTCTGGAGATGGGAGTTCGAGCAACTGTGTGAGAGCAAGCAGGTCGAGACGGTATGTGTTCTCTGCCTGTGTAGCCGTTAAGCGACTCTGCTCCATTGTTGACTGCTGCTGAAGTACCTCTGTGAGAGTAGCCTTTCCGCTGCGTTCCATCTCCTGTAGGCGGTAGAGCTGGAGGGAGTCTATGCCGATCTGTCGCTGTGCCACGGCAAGGATCTCGCTATCATAAACAATCTGAATGTATTGCTGGGCAATCTGTGTACGGATGTCGTTGCGAGCCTTCTCAAGGTCGGCGGTAGAGGCTTCGAGATTGAGCTGATTGAGCTTGATAGTATTCTCGATGCGGTTGCCTGTGAGGATAGGAACTGAGGTGCTGATCTGGAACGACGTATTACTTGTGTTGTTGTTGCTGTAAGTATTGTCCATTCCGAGAGAGCGTCCGAAACCGAGATTCTCAGATACTCCTGCGTTGAGGTCAGGGAGTCGAGAGTTCTTTGCCGTATTGAGGTTCAGCTCATTCTGACGACGTGTATTATCACGTTGCTTGAGACTTATATTATGCTCTATGGCATAGTTGATGCACTCGGGAAGTGTCCATTGCTTTTGGGCAAACGAAGATGTTGCGCCAAGAGACATGAGTGCTGATAATATGAGAGTTTTCATTTCTTTAATCTTTACACTTTACTCTTTACTCTTTGTCCTTAGTATCTGCTACAACCTGTGGACCGCGAACGATATCCTTTTGGCTGAGACCCTTCTTGATCTCGATGTTCACGCCGTCAGAGATACCGATTGTGACAGGGTGACGCTCGTAGGTCTTCTGTTCGCCTTTACCCTTTACGAGATAGACGAAGGTGCTGTCGCCGCTGAACTCAACTGCGCTCTCAGGGATTGTGAGTACGTTTTTGGCAGTCTGAAGTACGATTTCTGCATTTGCGCTATATCCAGAACGGAGATTCTTAGCACCCTTTACATCGATTGCAGCCTTAATCTCAAACTGGTTGGCACCATTATTCTCAACAGCCTTTGGAGAGATATACTCGAGAGAGGCGCTGAGCTTTACATCCTGAAGGGCTCCGATGGTAATCTTCATAGGAACGCCGATAGCGAGCTGTCCAACCTCTGTCTCGTCGATATTACCACGGAAGATGAGATCCTTCATGTTGGCAAGGGTTGCGATAGTGGTACCGTCGTTGAATGTATTTGAAAGGATGACAGTATTACCGACCTTTACAGGAATGTCGAGGATGACACCTGAGATTGTGCTGCGGATGAGGGTGCTGCTCGCACTTGCGTTGCTCTTTGAAACACCATCACGAACTACCTCAAGGGCATCGTTAGCAGCTTTTACCTCCTCCTGAGCCTGATGGAGAGTCTGGCTAACCTTGTCGAAAGACTCGGCTGTAATGAGGTGCTTGTCGAAGAGAACCTTGTCGCGGTCGTAGTCAACCTGAGCCTGCTTTGCGTTGATCTCTGCAAGACGAACACGTGATTCGGCGCTACTCAACTGGCTCATGTCAGGAATAACCTTTACCTTTGCGATAACCTCGCCAGCCTTAACTATGTCGCCAGCCTCCTTGTAGATGTCGGTAATGATACCTGAGATCTGTGGCTTTACGTTTACTTCGTTACGAGGCTCAATCTTACCAGTAATGAGGGTTGTCTTGCTGACATCACCCATCTTTGTGGTGAACTCATTATATACAACAGGTTCTGGCTGAGACTTCTGATAAAGGAATACGAATGTTCCGATGAAGATGAGTGCGACGATAACCGCGATTATAAGCTTAGAATATTTCATTTTTATAAATTATTGACCCCTTCCCCCGCCCTCCCGAGGGAGGGAGCCGGAGTGTGATGGGCATGTTAGTTGTTAATTATTAATTGTTAATTGCAGCTTTGCAGCTTACTCGTCTCTCATAGCATCGACAGGTTTGATTGCCATAGCTCGATATGCTGGAGCGAGACCGGCTACTGTGCCGAGGATAGAAAGAAAGGCTGTTGCAAAGATGGCTGTCCAGAAGTTCACTTGGAAGTGGGCTTCAAGGATGCCGTCGGTAGTATTGCCGAGTTCGAGCATCTGGAGTATGATAACTCCGAACAGGATGCCGCTCATTCCCGCGACGGCCGTTAGAAGAAGGCTTTCTGAGAGGATTTGCGAGAGTATCATCTTAGGCGTTGCGCCTATGGCTCTTCGTATGCCTATCTCCGTTGTTCGTTCCTTAACTGTCACCATCATAATGTTGCTGACGCCTATGGCTCCTGCGAGAATTGTTCCAAGACCGATGAGCCAGATGAGGAAGTTCACGCCATTAAAGAGGCTGTTGATGATTCCGAACAATACCTCTGTATTGAGGACCGAGATTGCGTGCTCGTCGGTAGGATCAATATGATGGGCTCTTGCCACGATACCTCTGAGCTTGTCGGTTAGCGTACTCATTACGACACCCGTTTTGCCTGTCATAGCTATCACGTGAACCTGATTGCCGTAGTTGTATCTCTTTCGGCAGACAGAGAATGGAATTGTGACTGTCTGGGTAGCCTCACCACCTATGTTGATTGCCGAACTGTTGAAGTCAACACCAATAATCTGGTAATACACGTTATCAACCTTGATTCTCTTTCCGCAAGGATCTACGCCTGGAGAAAAGAGATCCTGGTATATCTTCTTGCCTATGATGCAGACCTTTCGTTCTTGCTGCTCGTCCATATCGTTGAGAGTACGACCATAGCGCATTTTTGATGCCTGTACTTTCTCGTAGTCGGGCTTAACTCCCTTGATGCTGCCTGTACTCTTCTTATCGCCATAGATAACGGGAGCGGAGTAGGCGAAGACCATTGGCGTAACGACATCGAGTTCAGGAACTTGATGTATCATTCGATATAGGTCAACATCTGTTAGCTCCCATTGTCGTCCCTTTCTGAAGCCGTCATACGCTTTTGTTGTCTTGTCGGAAAAGACGAGCATCGTATTTGAGGCAAACCCTTCAAAGTTTTTTGTGAGCAGTTCCTTCAGGCCTTGTCCACCTCCGATAAGGATGATGAGCATGAAGACTCCCCAGAAGACTCCGAATCCCGTAAGGAACGAGCGGCTCTTGTTTCGCGTAAGCGTGTCGAGAATCTCTCGATAGGTATCAATATCGGGAAGGGCTCTGCTTATTTTCTGAATTATATTTGACATAAAAACATTTACAATTTACCATTTTAATTTGCCATCAGGGCTTTAATCGGACGAATCCTTGCTGCCTTCCATGCCGGGATGATACCTGCTATGGTGCCAGCTACGATCATTATTATTGTTGCTTCGATGCAGACGTCGAGTCCTACGGTTGGGTTGAGGAACATCGTAGCCTGGAATGTTCCAGAATCGACAATCTCGTGTCCGATTGTTGCATCCATCCATTCGTTTGCGAGGATTCCAGCCATCATACCTACATATCCGAAGAAGGAGGTGATGATGATGCTCTCGGTAATGATGAGCTTGAGAATGGAGATTGGCTTTGCGCCTATTGCCTTTCGGATTCCGAACTCATGCGTACGTTCCTTTACGGTAATGAGCATGATGTTGCTGATTCCCACAATTCCGCTCAATAGCGTCAGAAGACCGATAATCCAGAGGGCTGTTCGGATGATACTGATACCCATTTCCATCTGTATGCTATCGCTCGTGCGGTTCCATATCCATAGAGCACTCTCATCATCTGGTGCAGCATCGTGGTTGCGGTTGATTGCCTGTCGGTATTTCTTCTCAAAGGCATCACTCTCTTCCTGAGTGTTGATTCCGTGGAATGTGAAGATGATGTTTCCGACTTTGTCGCCCTTGCCGAACATAGTCTTGAAGGTGGTGAAAGGACAGAAGGCTTCCAAAGTCTGCTCGCTTTCGTCTTCTTTGTAGATACCTACAACCTTGAATGCGAAGTTGTCAACCTTTACGTATTTACCGAGAAGCCTCTCGTATGACTTGTCAAGTTCCTTTGCAATACGCTTGCTTATGACAATCACCTTACGTTGCTCTTTCATATCGAGAGCGTTGATGAAGCGTCCGTGCAGAAGCTCGTATTTCTCGATTTGCTTATATTCAGGAGCAACACCTGTTATGGTTGGCGATACATAGTTCTCTCCGTAGGAGATGTTATGGCCAGAGGATTCTCGAATCTCACCACCAACGAGGTCAACATTTTCCGTAAATGAATTCTTGGTCGTGTTGATATCCTTGTCTTGAAGGCTTATCCATCGTCCTTCCTTCAGACCGTTGTAAGCTTTGGAGGTTTGTCCTCCGTATATCTTCATGGAGTTCTTCACATGACTGTCCTGTTCTTTCACCTGGGCGTTGATGAGGCCGTTGCCTGCTCCAAGTAGGAAGATGATCATGAAGATGCCCCATGCAACGGCAAATCCAGTTAAGGACGTGCGGAGTTTGTTGCGTTTAGCAGAAGACCATATTTCTTTGATTAATTCCATAGAAAATATTATTTCACGTAATCTTTTGATACCAAGTGGTGATCGTAGTTATCCTCTACCTTATAGATAAGTCCATCCTTTATATGAATCACTTTGTCCGTCTCATTAGCCACGCCACTTTCGTGAGTTACCACAACGATTGTCATGTGTTCTTTCTCGTGGAGTTCTTTCAGAAGCTCCATAACCTCTACGCTCGTCTTTGAATCGAGGGCTCCCGTAGGCTCGTCAGCAAGGATTATCTGCGGGTGGGTTATGAGTGCCCGGGCTATTGCCACTCTTTGTTTTTGACCTCCCGACATCTCGTTAGGGTAGTGGTCTGCCCAAGGCAGAAGTCCCAGTTTGTCGAGATACTCAAGGGCGAGCTGATGGCGTTTCTTTCGGCTTACTCCCTGGTAGAAGAGGGGTAGTTCCACGTTCTCAACGGCTGTCTTGAAGGATATGAGGTTGAACGACTGGAAGATGAATCCTATCATCTTGTTTCGGTATTCGGCAGCCTTTGTCTCGCTTAGTCCCCAGATAGGCACGTCGTTGAGCAGATACTCGCCTGTGTCGTAGTTGTCGAGGATTCCGAGGATGTTCAGAAGTGTTGACTTTCCAGAACCAGAGGCTCCCATGATACTTACGAACTCTCCTTTCTTGATGTGGAGGTCAATTCCCTTCAGAACGTGGAGCGGCTGAGCACCCTTGTAGGTCTTGTTTATTTCTTTGAGTCTTATCATTTGTTAATTAATTGAAAGCCCCCCAGCCCCCCAAGGGGGAGTTTTTATATACCTTTTTCGCTGATATTTACTATCAACAGGCTCCCCCTTGGGGGGCTGGGGGACTTTTTTATTTAATGTGTTCAATAAATTCCTCGATTGTGATGCCGAGGAGTTCGAGGTCTTTCTTCAGTTGCGGACATGTAGTCTTGAAGAACTCTTCCTTACGCTGTTGCATTATGCGGTCGCGTGCTCCGGCTGTTACAAAGTAGCCCATTCCTCGTCTCTGGTATATGATTCCATCGCGGGATAGCTGCTCGTAGCATTTCACAGCCGTATTCGTATTTACCTGAAGCAGAATGCCATACTCTCTGACTGAAGGTATTCGCATATCGTCGGAATATGTTCCTGACAATATCTCGTCCTTCATTCTGTCGGCCATCTGCAGGTATATTGGTTTATCTGATGTGAACATAGTGCAAATTAATAATTAAAAAATTAATATGCCTTTCGTTGGCCCTACGGCTCCCTCTCTAAGGAGGGAGAGGCTTATACTATTGTCTTATTGCAGAAACGACGATATGCCCAGTAGTAAGCTCCTATTGCTGTTCCGATGACGATTACATAACTTGAGATGTGGAATGTTACCATAGGATCAACGAGGAAGTGAACAGTAATCTCTTTGTTAGAGCTTGCTGCAAGCCCTGCTAAGCCTCCAATAATCATCGTGAGTATCAAAGATGCTCCTAAGAGTGAGAGAATTGTCTTGGTCAAACTGTGCTTACGGAATATTGTTGAACCTAATGTGAAGACAGCGTGTGCCCAGATAAGCAAAAATAGTGTTATGATATTATCTTTGATGTGGTTTGGAGATACCTCGAAAAGATCTTCAACGAAATTCGCAATTATACTACCTGTTGTGAACCTTACAGCAAGATTGAACAATGCCTGTATAATGTCTGCTCCTATGAGTGCGACGATGAACATGGCGAATGTGCCTCCTATGCCCATAATGCAGTTGGCTAGGAACTTGTCCTTGTTTGATGCAGGAAGCATCAGGAAAGGAATGGCGGTCTTTCGGTTGTTGAGGTCGCGGAACATACGGCTGGCTGTATATAGGAAACAGAACCAGATTGCAGCGTTCGCAAAATCAACGGCATGGGTATAGTCTACACGCTTGATGTTTGAGCCATCAATATAAGTGTCTGCACCTATTGTTGCGAAGAACAGAATCACAGCACCCATTATGCTTGTGCAGGCAATAACGTTTTTCTTCTCAAGAAGAAATTTATGTAGAATGATTTGCTTAATCATAATCGTATGTTGTTTAGAAGTTTACCTTTACTTATTTGTCGTTTTTGTTTGTGAGCTTAAGCTCATCTGTGTCCATAGAACAATGGCCTACAACATGCCTGTCGAGGATATTGAGTGTTCCTTTGAGTGTTAGATCAGAAGCTCCCGCAACATTTATGCCTGCTCTGTTACATTTGTTGAATGTTATTTCTGCATCGCATTGACCAGCAACACTTACCTCTGTGTTGTCTGCACCATTAACATTGAGTTTAAAGTCGCTTTGACCTGCTGTTTCAATATTTATATTCTTGCAGGTGATGTTTTCAATCTTCACATCGCTTTGACCTGCAATCTCAATTTTTGCCTCGTTACAAGCTATGTGCTTGATGTTGATGTCTGCATTACCTGCGCTACTTACTTTGAATTGCTCTGTAGTGCTGAGGCTGTCAGCCTTGAAGTCTGTAGCACCAGCGATTTGAATATCTTCTAAGCTTGGAGAAAATACCTTGACCTTTACGTTGGGATTGTTAATACCATCACTTGGTCGGAAGTGGAAAGTACGGTTGTCTTTAGAGAAGAATGATATGCCTCCTGCATTGTCAAGATGAATATCCAGTTTACAGTCGCTTACATCGGTCTTTAAATGAGGAAGTAAATTCTTGCCGGCTTCTATCTCTATGTATGAGGAATCAGATACTACGTATTCAATTTCAATTGAGCCTTTTGCAGAAATAGAGTTGAAGGTATCGAGCTTTCTTGTTTCCTTTGTCAACTCGCCTGGTTCTATAGCCTCACCTGATGAGCCAAATGATATCGTGCAAGAAGAGAGAAGCAGTATTGCTAATGTTGCAACGAGTGCTATTGGGAGAAAAATATATTGTTTCATAATGATTGTTTTTTTAAGATTGAAATGTATGTTTGCTTTAGGTCCGTTATAAGTCCGTTGTAAATCCGTTGTAAGTCCGTTCGCTGTAAAGGTCTTATATCGGCCTTGTTTCTAGGTTGAGATTTTACTTGAAGAGACCTGCAACTGTGGCGTTGAAGAGAAGTTCGAGGTTGAGATTTGTCTCTGGATCTGTACTCTTTCTATATGCCATTGTAGCGTTTCCTTGAAGTGTAGGCTCTTGATAGATGACACCATCTGTTGGACTTCCCGGTGTTCGGTATTCAAAGACGAACTTTTCTGTTATCTCACCTGTTGAAGCGTTGAGCAGAAGACGGTCGTTATCAATTATTATGATGTGGTCGAGAAGGAACTCTATGTCGTGAACCTGATGGGTTGAGACGATGATTGTTCTTTCATCTGACATACAGCTTGAAACAACCTTCCTGAACTGTGCCTTGCTTGGAATGTCGAGTCCGTTGGTTGGCTCATCCATGAAGAGATACTTAACGCCTGATGCTAATGCGAAGGAGATTATTACCTTTTTCTGTTGTCCCATTGATAGGGTGGTGAGCTTAGGGTTTCCCTTGATGTCGAAGTCTGCAAGACATTGTCTGAACATCTCTTCGCTGTAGTTTGGGTAGAAAACTCCGAGAGATTTTGACCACTCGTCGAGAGTGAGAGGTGGAAGTGTGTATTCCTCATTAACGAGGAAGGTCTCTCTTAACACCTCTGGATGACGCTCGAAGGTTGAGTAGCTTACCGCTTCTCCTGTCTCATCGTTTGTCGCATCCATTGTTATGGTACCTTTTGTTGGTTTTAGAAGTCCGGCGATGAGGTAGAGTAGGGTTGACTTACCTGTGCCGTTCTTGCCGAGAAGACCGTAGATTTTGTTCTCTTCGAGATTCAGCGTTAGGTCTGTGTGAATGTTCTTGCGTCCTTTTGGATAGATGAAGGACAAGTTGTCTATTCGTATCATACTTTTTATTTTTTTATTATTGTTCTTTTTGTTTGTTCTTTTTTTTGAAGTCCGATGTATTTAATACAAGTGAACATTAAGAATGATTACCCCATAAATTGATAATTTTTATCATTGTTATGGTGTACTATTGTTGTAGTACACTGCAAAAGTATAACCTTTCTTGGATTCCTGCAAGGATTTTATGAAAAAAATGAAGAAAATGTTGTTATTTTCTGTATTCTGTAATGTGGACTTTGCAAAATCGGGCGTATAATATGGAAAACAATAGCTTTTCCTGTTTTTACAGATTAGGGGCACGAAGTATGGGGTGGGGGGCTTTTAGGGAATTTCCTTTTCCTATTAGGGAAAAACCTTTGTGTTCCCAAGGAATTGTTTGTATTTTTGCAACATGAAACAGATGATGAAGTATCGTTAATCATGTTTCTGATATTATTAAATAGGAGTATTTACTTAAAAAATATACCGCTATGAAAAAATATATAATCGCAATGGTAGCTCTTCTGGGCACATTCTTCACACAGGCTAATGCAATGAGTTACGAGCAGGCTCGCGAGCAGGCTCTGTTCCTTACCGATAAGATGGCATACGAGCTTAACCTCGATGAAGAGCAGTATGAGGCTGCATACGAGATTAACCTTGACTATCTTATGAGCGTAAATACTTATGACGATGTATTTGCTGAGTATTGGATTCATCGTAATGAGGATCTGAGATATATACTTCTCGACTGGCAGTATGAGGCTTTCTGCGCTGCAAGTTATTTCTATCGCCCATTGTGGTGGGAGGGCGGTTACTGGCACTTCGGTATCTATGCCCGCTATCCACATCGCGATTACTTCTATTTCGGGCGTCCTCATTTCTATGTAACATATACAGGTGGACATGGATGGCATCGCAACGGTGGTCGTTCATGGTATCACACCAACTTCACACACGCTCATCGTGGCACACATCGTGCGAAGTTTACTGGTATGCGTGATGGTTGGAATCGCGGAGACTATCGCGGTGGACGTATAGAGCGTGGAACTCGTGGTACACATAGGGCAGAGCCTAATCGTGGTACTCATAGAGCAGAACCTAATCGTGGTAATCAGAGGCCTGACGCTCATCATGGTGGTGTAGATAATCATCGTCATAGCAGTACTGAGCCTCGTAGAGATGGTAATACTGGCAATTCTCGTATTGGTTCAAACCGTGAGAGTAGCACCCGTACTACCGTAGGCCGTCAGGGATTCAACTCTTCATCTTCTTCTGATAGAGTAGCTCCAGAGCGCAGGTCATTCAATCGCAGTTCTGAGCGCAGCTCATCTTCAAGAAGCGAGTCTTCAACACGTTCTTTTACTCCAAGTCGCAGCACTTCAACTGGTAGCTATAGTGGTTCTCGCAGCAGCAGTTCACGTAGTAGCAGCAGTTATGGCGGTTCTCGCAGCAGCAGTTCTCATAGTAGCGTTTCTCGTGGTGGAGGATCTCACGGAGGAGGCTCACACGGTGGAGGCTCTCATGGAGGAGGACATGGTGGTCGTAGATAATAAAAGTTTAAAAAATATTAGGTGAATTGAAAATGTTGAGGGGAGATGTGCAAATTTGACCTTATAATTTGGTGAGATAAAATAAAATTTGTACTTTTGTAGCCACTTATGCAAAAACAAGCATAAGTGGCTATTTCTTAATTTAAAACCTGTAATTCGAAATTATTATAATATGAGAAAGCTAATTGTCTTTTTAACACCTGCCCTGATTATTCTTGCAGGAATACTTGTTGTGAAATATCGTGAGGATATGGTAACTTGGATGACCATAGGCCTTGGTGCAATATTCTTTATGGCAGGAGTCATTTCCTGTATATCTTATTACATTCAGCGTAAGCATGTGCAGAAGATAAGGGAAAAGATTGCTGACGGAATCTCCCTCATGGATGCTAATGGCAATGTTGTTGAGCAGAGTATGCCTACATTCCCTATTGTCGGTATTGGCAGTCTTGTTCTTGGTGTTGTACTTGCCTCTATGCCAGAAACCTTCCTTAATGGACTTACCTTTATATTTGCTGTTATCATTTTGCTTGCATCTGTATATCTTATTGCAGATCTGATAATGGTAAACCGCTATGGAAAAGTAGGGTGGGGCTATTGGATTATGCCAATCTTGATGCTTCTTGGTGCTATTGTTGCGCTTGTTCATCCTGCTACAATCGCATCTTCCCCATTGTTCTTCCTCGGATGGGCTATGATAATAAGCGGTTTGGTGATGATTGTCAATATGCTAAAGACATTTACTGTTCGTAGAGCTGCATTGAAGAGAGCAGCAGAACAGGCAAAGATGTCAGAGACGGTTGTTGAGGTTGAGGAAGAAAAAGAGACAGGTCTGATGGTTAAGGAATAATCCTGTTGAAGGTTGCATAAGAAGCGTGCATTAATTGATTTGTGTTAATTTTCTTTAATTACGAGCGTTATTCTTAAATCTTAATTCCTTATTCTCAATAATTTTTAGTAATTTTGCACCGCAATTTTGCATCAATAACAATTTAAAACAGAAATGAAAAAGAATCTTCATCCAGAAAACTATCGCCCCGTCGTATTCAAAGATATGTCCAACGGCGATATGTTCCTTACAAAGTCTACATGCAAGACTAATGATACAGTAGAGTTTGAAGGCGAGACTTACCCAGTAGTAAAGATCGAAATCTCAAGCAGCTCACACCCATTCTACACAGGTAAGAGCAAGCTCGTTGATACAGCAGGTCGTGTTGACCGCTTCATGAACCGCTACGGTAAGATCAAGAAGTAAGATTATTCTCAATATATAAGAGATATTCTCTACCAAGCCTTTCGTAAGGAAAGAGGAAAGTGCATTTACTCGTAGTTGCATATGCGGGTTAATGCACTTTTTTGCAAATTGCATTTGTGTATATAGAATATTAAACAATATAATGAACACAGTTTTCGACTTCTCTGTAAAAGACAGAAAGGGCAATGCAGAACCTCTGCGTAACTATGCCAATCAGGTGCTTCTTATCGTAAACACAGCTATTAAGAGTGAATTTACTCCTCAGTATGCAGAACTTGAGGCTCTCTATGAGAAATATCATGCACAGGGTTTTGCTGTTCTTGATTTCCCAAGTAATCAGCCTACAAAGTCTTGTCCAGGAACTGATGAGATGATTCACAAATTCGCTAAGGACAACTACAACACGGAGTTTCCTCGTTTCAAGAAGGTTAAGGTGAATGGTAATGATGCTGATCCTCTATATAAGTTCCTCAAGGAAATGAAGGAAGGCGATATCACAGCTGATTTCACTAAGTTCCTCATCAACAAGAACGGACGTGTTGTTGCTCGCTTCGAGCCTACTACTCCTGTCGCTGAGATTGATGCGCAGATTGCAGCTATGCTGTAATTCTTGCTTGAAATAATTAAATAATAGAATAAGAAATAAGAGATATCGTTTTTACTAAAAACAGGTTTGTCAATATCTTTTATTTCTTATTTTTTTACGAATCTATTAACTTAAAACAAATATGGAACACGTTAAATGCTTAATCATAGGTAGCGGTCCTGCTGGATATACTGCTGCTATTTATGCTGGTCGTGCTAATCTGCAGCCTGTAGAGTATTGTGGTATGCAAACTGGTGGTCAGCTCACTCAGACAACAATAGTTGAGAATTTCCCTGGTTATCCTGAGGGTGTTGATGCCAATCAGATGATGATGGAGATTCGCGAACAGGCAGAGCGTTTCGGTTGTGATATTCGTGATGGTGAGGTTACTGCCGTTGATTTCAGCAAGAAACCTTATGTTGTTACTATTGATGGAGATAAACAGCTCGAGGCTGATACTGTCATTATTGCCACTGGTGCTAAGGCAAAGTATCTCGGACTTCCTGACGAGGAGAAATATAACGGTCAGGGCGTGAGTGCCTGTGCTACTTGTGACGGTTTTTTCTATCGCAAGAAGATAACGGCCGTTGTAGGTGGTGGTGATACTGCCTGTGAGGATGCTCTCTATCTCTCAGGACTTTGCAAGAAGGTATATCTTGTTGTCCGCAAGAACTATCTCCGTGCATCTGAGATTATGCAGCAGCGTGTCAAGGATGCTGAGAACATCGAGATTCTCTTTGAGCATAATGCCACAGGACTCTATGGAGAGAATGGCGTAGAGGGTATGCATCTCGTATATCGCAAGGGTGAGGCAGATGAAAAGAAATATGATGTTGCTATTGACGGTTTCTTCCTTGCTATCGGTCATAAGCCTAATACTGATATCTTCAAGGGCCAGATTGACCTTGATGAAATGGGATATATCAAGAACATCGCAGGAACTCCTCGCACAAACGTTGAGGGCGTCTTTGCTGCCGGTGATGTTTGTGATCCTACATATCGTCAGGCTATCGTAGCAGCAGGAAGCGGTTGTATGGCTGCTCTTGAGGCACAGCATTATTTGCAGAATAATGCCTGATTAGCCTCGGAAAAAACATTTTTTCGATAACCCTACATTCCTACATTGATAGGTGTAGTAAAGTGTTGATGCACAAGAATTTGTAGCGTTCTCAAATATTGTCAAACCCTACACTAACCCTACACGGAACCTACATTTTTATGTAGGGTTGATGTAAGGTTTGTGTAGTGTTCACGCATATTTGAAATCCTTGTAACACTCTGTGTTCGTGTTGGTTATATAGGGTGACGATGTAGGGGTGTAGGGTTTGTGCAAAAAAAGTTTTTTCTCCTTTCGCTATGCCTACGCTTTTTGTTCGATTTCTGGGAACGGACTTGGAACGGTTTTATAACGGTATTAGAACGGACTTACTTTTGCACAAGATAGCCCCCTTATCTACAAGAAATCAGAAAATTGAAAAAGGACAACAAAATACTTTGTGGATAAAATGAAACAAATGTTTTATATTCTGTGTTATCTTTTGTGCTTGAATGTTGATCTTTGGGCGCAGGAAAAAGATTTGTCCGGTCACTACTTTAATGAAAGCGGATATGAAATTGAGATTAAAAAAGATGAACTCAATTTTATAATAAGACAGGAGCATCTCCCTGTTTGGAGTAATGACACATTGGCAAAGTGTACATTTGAGTGGGCTGACAAGAATTTTATTAAAATCAATTCGAAATCTCCACTTGAAACTGCACTTTTAAGTATGAAAGTATCACAAGCAGTAGATAGCACAATTAATGATAGTATTATTGTTGCGTTCCGGATTCCATGTAACGAAACGCTTATAATAGGAATCGGTGATAATAATTTTAAGTATTATCGTTACAAATATAAAGAGGGTAATACAGCCATTAAACTACCAAAAAATATTAAAGAATTTGATTTCTGGATTAATCCAGAAGAAATAATGCCACATTCTACTGATGGAAGATTTTATGGTATTGTATGTCTTGATTCATACACAAATATAAAAATAGAAGAGAATGTAAATAGCATTATTATTGATTTACCAGCATTGAATAATTCTTTTTTTGAACAATACTATGTTGTTGACGAATATGCAAAAGTAAAAAACAATTGCATATTTTGGAAAGGAGACGTATTCAAGAAACGCTAATGATTTTTCTTCGATAGAATAATTCTTCAATAAGAGCAGCATAAGAGCAATATAAGAGGCAGGACAAAGGCTTTGCTACCCTCAAAATTTCAATTATTTCAATAATTTCAATAAAAAAGGACACACGTTTCCTGATAATAACAAGCAGATGCATTCTGTTTAGGGGCAATACACACAATTAGGTATGCCCCATTTTAATTGAAATAATTGAAATTTTTGAAATAGCCTGTTTTGTGCATGCTTTCATACCACAATAAAAATGCCGCTTATGGTCTTGTTCCATAAGCGACATTCATTTATTATAACTCCCTTGGGGAAGGGATGACTTTTTATTCTGCTTCGTTGATAGCCTTGATCTTTGCCTTTACGAGGTCAAGATCATCACGGAGCTTCTGCATCTTGCGGTTCATCTCGTCAATAAGACTATTACCTTTCTTGCTTGTGGCAGAGAGGAAAGTAAGGTTGTTCTCGTAAGTCTGGAGCTCTTGCTTGAGAGTCTCGAAACGGCGCTGGAGACGTGTGCGCTCATCATTAACAGCATTCTCACCACGCTGAGCAGCATCCTTGAGATTGCTCTTGAACTTGTCAAGACGACGACGGGCACTTGATGCGTTCAACTTCTTGTAGAGAGTATCGAGAGTGTCGTGATACTCGCGGAAGAGAGAGTCCTTTTCGCGGAAAGGCACGTGACCGATACCGTTGTATTCGCCAGTAAGAGCCTGCATCTTCTGCTGTATGCCTTCTTCCTCGCTCTCGATGAGAGCTTTCAATTGCTCGATTATGCCCTTCTTCTTTTCAAGGTTCTCATGCTCCTCATTACGCTGACCAGCACCAGCGGCATTACGAGCCTCAAAGAACTTGTTGCAGGCATTGAGGAAGTTATTCCACAATTCGTCACCAAGTTTCTTTGGCACCATACCGATAGTCTTCCAATCCTTCTGAAGCTGTATGAGCTTGTCGGAAGTAGCCTTCCAGTCGGTTGAGTCGGCAAGAGCCTGAGCTTGTTCAACAAGAGCCTGTTTCTTGGCGATATTCTCGCTGAACTTCTCCTTCAGTTCCTTGAAATACAGATTCTTAGCGTTGAAGAAAGCATCACATGCACTACGGAAACGCTCAAAAATCTTCACGTTCATCTTCTGAGGAGCAAAACCGATGGTCTTCCATTCTGCCTGAATGGCGATGACCTCCTTGGTCTTTTCCTCCCATTCTGCAGAACTCTTTGCTGCGGCATTTGCAATAGCCTCTACCTTCTCGCAGAGTTCCTCTTTCTTTGTGAGGTTTATCTCTTCCTGAGAGCGGATAGCCTCGAAGTGAGCAGCATGACGGCGATTAACAACCGTACTTGCCTGCTTGAAGCGGTTCCAGATCTCGTCGCGGAGTTCCTTGGCAACAGGACCGATTTCGCGATACTGGCTATGGAGTTCCTGAAGCTGGTGGAATGCGCTTATGACATCCTCTTCCTCAGCAAGTCTCTCTGCTGTTTCGCAGAGGGCGGTCTTCATCTCGTAGTTCTTCTTGAAATCATACTCGCGAGCCTCGCTGTTGAGTTTCAGAAGGTCGTAGAACTGCTCTACGCAAAGTTGGTATGTTTTCCAGAGATCTGTGGCATTCTCTGCTGGAACAGCCTTGATTTCCTTCCATTCGTTCTGAAGAGCCTTAAACTCCTGATATGCATTGTTAGCTTCTTCTGGAGAACTAGCGAGAGTCTTGATACGCTCAATAATCTCCAGCTTACGCTTTAGGTTGTTCTGTTTTTCTTCTTCCTGCGCAAGGAAAGCCTTCTGGCGTTTTTCACGTATGATTGACATTTCGGCTTTGAAGACCTGCTCGTCTTCATCAGTTGGCACGACATACTGCATAGGATCACCGCCAGCCTCGATGTAAGCCTTCTGCTGAGCCTCACGCTCAGTATTGAGAAGGTGATAGAAAGCCACTTTCAAGTGGTCAATCTCCTGTTTGCTTGGGTTTTCTTCCTGTGCAAGTTCCTTAACGCGGTCGAGCACCTCTTGCTTGGTAGCATAGATGCGCTTTTCTTCTTCTTGAGAGTCCATCATTTACTTTTTTAGATTAATGATTCGATGTTCAAATACAAGTTTGGGTGCATGCTCTAATTTGCAGAGGCACAAATACCTTGCAAATATAGATAAAAAAAATGAAACTGCAAAAATAAATCCTTGTTTTTTGCAGTTTCATGTCTGTTATAGTATCAAAATAATGTAATATGGCTGTTTTTTACAGCAATTTCTTGAAACGAAGGAATGCCCATGAGCCAACGGAAACGACTATGGAAATTGCCAAAGCGATAGGGAATCCGAAGAGGCTATGCTCCATTCCGTTTACGAGATTCATGCCGAAGAGAGACGAGATGAGGGTAGGGAACATCAGGATGATACTCACGGAAGTCAGAGTTCGCATCACCGTGTTCATGTTGTTGTTAATGATACCTCGGTATGTCTCCATTGTAGAGTCAAGAATCTCTGAATAGATGCGGGCTGTCTCGCGTGCCTGGCTCATCTCAATGTTTACGTCCTCGATAAGGTCTGCGTCAAGCTCATCGACCTGAAGCTTGAATCTCAGTTTCTGAAGCAATGTCTCATTACCACGAATGGCGGTGAGGAAGTATGTCAAAGAGTCCTGAAGACGTGACAGGCTGATCAGCGATGAATTGTCCACGTTATGATCCATATCACGCTTTGCCTTGTCAATGAGCAGGTTAATCTGCTTGAGTCGTTTCAGATACCACACGGCACTTGAGAGGAACATACGGAAAATCATATCTACATAATCCACAAAGCCCTCACCGCGACGCTGCTGAAAGCTCACGAAGTCTATCATCATGTTCGTCTCGTAGTAGCATACCGTGATTGTAACGTCACGCTTGTGGATGATACCGAGAGGTACGGTTGTATAAGGTGTACGCGAACGCACCTCCTTGACGTATGGAATACGGAGGATGATGAGCATCCAACCATCGTCATACTCATAACGCGCTCTCTCGTCCGTATCCGAGATGTCAGACAGAAAGTAATCAGGAATCTCATATTGCTCTTCCAGCATCTTCCTGTCCTCGTCGGTAGGACATGTTATCTGCATCCAGCAGTTGGGCTCCCACTCATTGATAGTGTGGAGTCCACCTTTGGTGTTCCAAAAAGTCTTCATATTAGCTGATTCTCAAGTTTGCTGCGGTTACTAATATATAATAAGGTATGAGGATCAGCCTATTGGGAAAGGTTGCCTCACGCCCTACACATATTAGTGCTTGTCGCGTGATAGTCGTCCATAATTTCTTTTATTTAAAATTGAATAGGGCATGTTGTTCGCAGAGCGATGCCCGTCTCTGATTTGTGGGTGCAAAGGTACAAAAAATAATTGCAAACTCAAAAAAAATGCAATTATTTTTGCTCGTTGCTTGATTTTTTGCTTTTTTTCTAACGCAAAGACACAAAGATGCAGAGTTCTTGTTCCATTCTGTGTCTTCGCAGCTCCGCATTTATAATAATGTTAGAGTAAAGGCAAAATCTTGCTTGTAAACTCATCCTCGAAATTTGGGGTGAACACGCCTTTTCCTATGTTCGCCTTAATCTCGTCAACAGACCAAAACCTACCACCTTCAAGTTCGGATTCGCTTGGCTTAACCTCACCATCATATACGGTTTTGTGAACATAGACAAGTTCTTTTTCACGTGCTCCTTCGAAAACGTACTTGCAGATGAATTCTGGCTCAAAATCAGTTATTCCGAGTTCTTCCCTTACCTCTCGGCGAAGTGCATCTTCCATTTTCTCTCCATAATCCACGTGTCCACCTGTGGCTGTATCCCATTTGTCGGGTTGTATGTCCTTCCATGCAGGACGATGCTGAAGATATAACTCACCCTTTGAATTGAAAACGTGAAGATGCACTACGGGATGCAGAATTTTTGTACCGTTATGTGCCTCTCCACGTGAGATACTTCCAATTACATTGCCATCTTCATCCACTACAGGGAATAGTTCTTTCTGGTTATCCATTTTTTATTGGTAAAGGGGTTATGGATTAAGGAATAATGGTTGTTCGTATTAAACTTTATTCCTTGTTCTAATCATCATTAATCCAGTTACTTACAGTTCCATAACGTAAGTTTTACTTTCAGGGAAAAGCTCACTTATACCTTTCGGTTTCTCCTTGAAAATACCGAATATACTACTACCGCTACCGCTCATGCATGCATAGAGAGCGCCTTTGTCGTAGAGGGCTTGTTTGATGTCTGCCAGTTCGGGGTGAAGGGCGAAGACACCTTCCTCGAAGTCGTTTACAAGTTCATCCTTCCATGTCTCGATAGGTTGGAGCACAATCTCACGACAGCATTTCTTCGGTTGGCGAGGCTTGATGTTTGAATAAGCTTCCTTGGTAGAAACTGCAACAGGAGGCTTCACCAGAGCCAGCCAATAGCCTCTCAAGTAGTTCTTGCATTCTCTGTCACTTGCGATAGGCTTCAGTTCATCGCCGATACCTGTAGCGTATGCTGGTTCGGCTGTGATAAAGAAGGCACAGTCGGCACCGAGCTTTGCTGCATAGTGTTCCATATTCTGATAGCCCATGTTGAGGTGGCAGTATTCGTCGAGCATGCGAATCATATATGCAGCATCGCTTGAACCTCCGCCAAGTCCTGCCTGTGAAGGTATTCCCTTGTACAAATGAATGTGCATTCGCGGAATGTCGTATTTGTTGGCTATCAGACAGAAAGCCTTTGACACGAGGTTGTCCTCATCACGACATTCCATAGCCTCCGGACCGTTCATTTTCAGGTCATAGTTGCTCTCAAGAGGATATTCTTCATCCATAGGAGTAACCTCAAGGGCATCTGTAAGTGGGATAGGGTAGAAGACCGTCTCAAGATTATGATAGCCGTCTGGACGCTTCTCTACCACGTTCAGACCTAGATTTATTTTTGCACAAGGGAAAACAATCATGATTATTTACAATTTTACTATGTACTATTTACACATGCAAAGTTACTAAATAAATTCGAGTGTGAAAAACATTATAGGAGAATTTGTCTAAATTTATATAAATAATTTATGTACATATATATTTATCGGGAAATTTTTCTTATCTTTGCAAACTGGAAAAAATAATACATAGAAACTTGCGAAGCTTGATGAGCTTCTGCGAATAAATAGCAAAATAGCAAACAAAATAGATGCCAGCAGCAAAGACAAATACTCGCGCAAAACGTCAGCAGAATCAGATTGATACGGCTCTCGGACACATGCCTCCTCAGAATATTGAGATAGAGAAGCGTGTGCTCGGTGCTCTTATGATTGATGTTGATGCCTTCTCCGTTGTTAGTGAACTCCTTCGTGCGGAAACTTTCTATGACCCACGTCATCAGAAGATATACCATGCCATACAACAACTCAATGTTCGTGAGTTGCCTGTGGATATTGTTACAGTTATCGAGGAACTAAAACAGGAAGGCACTCACGATGAGGTTGGTGCTCCAGGTTATATCGTAGAATTGTCTGCCGGTACTGTTTCTTCTGCCAATATCGAGTATCATGCTCGTGTCCTTGCCCAGAAATATGTTGCCAGACAGCTTATCAACTATGCCAGCAACATAGAGGGAAAGGCATTCGATGAAAGCTCGGATATAGATGAACTCATGCAGGAGGCAGAAGGCTCGCTCTTCGAGCTCTCGCAGAAGAACATGCGTCAGGACTATACCCAGATCGCTCCTGTTGTGCTTCAGGCAAAGGACTTGCTCATGAAGGCTTCTAAGAACGATGGCGGTATGACTGGTGTTCCTACTGGATACTACAAGCTTGATGAGATAACGTCGGGTTGGCAGGCATCCGACCTTATCATCCTTGCTGGACGTCCTGCCATGGGTAAGACCTCTTACGCTCTCTCGCTTGCCCGTAATATTGCCGTTGACTATGATATACCTGTAGCTTTCTTCTCTCTTGAGATGAACAACGTTCAGCTTGTCAACCGTCTCATATCCAATGTGTGTGAGATTCCTGGTGGCAAGATTCTGAGCGGTAAGCTTTCTGAGGATGAGTGGCAGCGTTTCGATGCTCGTATTGATAAACTCTCAAACGCCCCTATCTTTGTTGACGATACCCCGGGCCTTTCTGTATTCGAACTTCGTACAAAGGCACGTCGACTGGTGCGTGAGAAGGGTGTGAAGATGATAATGATTGACTACCTCCAGCTTATGAATGCTAACGGCATGAACTTCAATAGCCGTCAGGAAGAGGTAAGTATGATATCACGTTCTCTCAAGGGACTTGCCAAAGAACTTGACATTCCTATCCTTGCCCTCTCACAGCTCTCTCGTGCCGTTGAGCAGCGTCCAGGTACTGACGGAAAGGTACCGCAGCTCTCTGACTTGCGTGAATCTGGTGCCATAGAGCAGGATGCCGATATGGTACTTTTCGTTCACCGTCCAGAGTATTATCATATCTTGCAGGATGAACAGGGTAATGACCTTCGTGGTATGGCTCAGATTATTATAGCCAAGCATCGTAAGGGTAGTACGGGTACTGTTCTTCTCAACTTCCGTGGTGAGTTCACACGATTTGCCAATCCGGAGGATGTATCCAACATAGCTCCGCTTCCTGATGGTGTGGGAGAATTCCGTAATTCGGCTCTTGATTCCCCATTTGGAGAAAGTCAAGAAGGAGCGCCGTTCTAATCTTAGAACGTTCTTCTTTCGCTAATCCTTCGCTCTTCCTCCGAACCAAACTCGATGAACCTTCGCTTTTTCTTAGTAAAAATGGGAGCTTCATCGAGTTTGGTTCGGAGGAACATAGGAGGAAGAAGGGACTTACACAGGAGGTCGTTCTTCTGTTTCTAATAATATCGTTTGTCTTATTTTCTTTCAATATCATCTCTTTGTTTGTTGCAATCGCATGATTTTAGTAAGGACGGAAAATTCTTGAAATGCGTTGATAATCAGCATTATACGAATTGCAGAAGAGAAAAATGTTATTGCAACACACTTGAAAAATAGTTCTGTTATTCTTTGGCGGTCCTAAATAATATCATTACCTTTGCAATCAACAAACTCAAAAACATTTCATTATGGCAAGAGGAAAGAAAACCTGTAAGATTCTCAAGGAGATTCGTCGTCAGATAGCGGAGGCGAACGATATAGAATATGTCGTTGAGGAATGCCAGTACAAGGGTGATTGTCTTGGTACTTGCCCAAAGTGCGAGGCTGAGGTTCGCTATCTTGAACAACAGTTGCACCAACGACAGTTGCTTGGTAAGGCAGTAATGGTTGCGGGTATTTCTGTAGGCTTGCTTAGCCTTAGTTCATGCGGAAATGAGATGTATGATCAGATAAATACTTCTGAGGAAGCGGAGATAATACGAGGAGGTAAAGAACCTGCTGCTAATATTCTTGGAGAGATAGTTGAGCAAATGCCCTCTTATCCTGGTGGAACTTCTGCTTTGATGAAATTTCTGACAGAAAACATAGAATACCCTGAGCAAATGATAAAAGATAGCATACAAGGTAGGGTGATTTGCAGCTTCATTGTTGGTAGGGATGGAGCAATATCTGATATCAAGGTTGTTAGGTCTCTTCATCCCCTTCTCGATAAGGAGGCTGTTCGTGTATTGTCTCTTATGCCTAAGTGGATTCCCGGGAAACAGAATGGTCAACCATCAAAAGTGAAATATATTCTACCTATCACTTTCCGTTTGCAGAACGCCTCTGATTCAATAACTGTAAAAAAGGAATAAATTATGATAAATCCTCTAAGAAGATATCTCCAATGGCTTTTCTTCTCAATGTTCATGATGATTTCTTGGTTTTCATTATGTTCTTGTGAACAGGAAATATATAGTTTGCTCGAAGAAACGAAGGAAGAATATATATTTCAGGTTTATCCTTCTATGGCTTGTTTTCCTGGAGGGACTTCTAAATTAATAGAGTTTCTTGGTGAAAATATAAAATATCCAGCAGCTTCCGAGCTTGAAGGCATTCAAGGAAGAGTGGTATGTAAATTTGTTGTTTCAGAAGATGGTTCAATAAATGATATTGAGGTTAGAGATTCTGTTCATCCATTACTTGATGCTGAGGTAAAAAGAGTTATCTCGATAATGCCAAAATGGAATCCTGGCAAATTAATGGGCAAACCTGTAAAAACAGATTTTATACTTCCAATTTCCTTTCGTTTGGATAATCTCAATGATTCAACTAAAATAAACAAGTGATAATTATGGCAAAAGGAAAGAAGACTTGCAAGATTCTCAAGGAAATCCGCCGCCAGATAGCTGAGGCGAATGATATTGAGTATGTTGTGGAGGAATGTCAGTATAAGGGCGATTGTCTCGGCACTTGCCCGAAGTGCGAGGCAGAGGTTCGCTATCTTGAACAGCAGTTGCACCAAAGGCAGTTGCTTGGTAAGGCTGTGGTATTGGCAGGTGTATCTGTAGGAATGTTCACATTGAGCAGTTGTAATCTCAATAATAAAACTCAGGGAGAACAACTGACAAGAGATACTATCTATCAAGATATTACTCCTCAACCGAAAGAGCCAAAAGTGGAGCGTACTCCTGAAAATTGTACTACTGGTATGGTTGGTCCTGAAGATGATGGTACTTCTGTGTCCAAGGTAAAATCGAGTGTTAAATTTGTTGCTCCTGTTATTAAAGGGGATGTTGAGGTTCTTCCAAAGTCTTCTAAGGAGAACGGTTTTTCTGAGGAAAAAGGCAATGGCGAAGCAGAAAGTGATAGTTACGATAAATATAAACCGAACGAGAATGGTGTTTATGATGTTGTTGAAGAAATGCCAACATACCCTGGTGGAATGTCTGCTTTGATGACATTTGTAAGTAAGAACTTCAAATGTCCTAAAGAGGTTGAGGAGTTAGGTATTCAAGGTCGGATTGTGTGTACTCTGGTTATAAATGAAGATGGTTCGATTTCAGATATCAAGGTTGTACGACCTGTCCATCCATTATATGATGCTGAATTTGTTCGTGTCGTAGAAGCTATGCCGAAATGGAATCCTGGCAAGCATAATGGCAAGCCTGTAAAAGTGAAATATACAATACCGATGACTATGTGTCTTCGAAATTAGAACTAATATGGCAAATTCAGAACTCATAGGCAGAATGATAGGCATTTCTCGTCATCGTTTGGCGATAGATGGTGAAGGCGTTACAACACTTGTGGCATTCCACGGATGTCCTCTACGCTGTAAGTATTGCCTTAATCCACAGAGCCTCTCAAAAGATACTCAATGTATTGAGCGTACTGTAGAGGAACTGATTGACGAGGTGCGTATTGACCAACTCTATTTCCTTGCTACTGGCGGAGGCATAACCTTCGGTGGTGGGGAGCCATTACTTAACAGCGCATATATCAAAGAGTTTTGTCAGCAATGTCCAAAGGAATGGCGCATATCAATAGAGTCGAGCCTAAACGTGCCACGCAAGAATGTGGAAGATGTTCTGCCATTCGTCAAGGAATGGATTATTGACATTAAGGACATGAATCCAGAAATCTATAAGGCATATTCTGGTATCAGCAATGAGCGGGTTATTGACAATCTCAGGTGGATAGCCTCAGAGCATCCAGAGTTGCTATCAAGTATTACTCTTCGACTTCCGCATATTCCCAACTATAACACCGATGACGATAGAAACAAAAGCCAAGCGTTCCTTGAAACGCTTGGCTACACAAAATTTGACCGTTTTGAATATATGATAAGGTGAGTTCGCAGAATTCACCTTATTTTATTTTCAGATGTGTAACTCCGTTAGGCAGATATGCAGGTTGTTCTCGCTCTGTAATCTGACTTGTGAAGTTGGCAATCTTTACCTGTTCTTTTGTGTCGTCACCACCTTGGTTGTGCTTGAGTGGTTGTCCTTCTGGTAGAATATTATCGCCAACTATTGTGTAGTGGTTCGTTCTGCAACGCTTGGCTGCCTTCATATCACTTCTATTCTGGTCGTATGTAAGCATTCCAGCCTCTACATTCGACTTTATAAGTTTGTTGATAGGGACGTTCATATTGAACTTAAGGAATGCCGGTATCTCTATGTCGCATTTTGTGTGCAACATAGGAATACTTTCTTGGAATACCCAATCGTAGAGGAATGAAGCCCTTGGACTTCTGATCTTATAACTATACTCAATGATGCTACCTGGTTGAACGTCAGGTACTACGACGTGCAATACGACATAGCTGTCATCAACACGCTCCTTAACGAAATTGCTCGTGTTGATTTTCTTTTTCTCAACCTTTCCCTTCTCGTTCTTGGTGAAGATCATGATTTTTAGATCTGACATCTCATCAAAGTTATTGTTGTCTTTTTCAAGATTACCCTCGCTGTATGTAATATCGATATTGGCATGCTTGGCACCCTCGGGCTTCATAATCTTAGTACGGAGCTTGACCTCATAGTTTACTATGATACCGCTTTCGTCAATTCTGTTGTTGCCAAGAAACTGCATGTTCTCCATATTCAGTTCTGTAACATTCTCTGTCATAGAGCCGAACTGGTCGGTGAGTTCGTATGTCACCTTCATGGTCTTGCACAGAACGATGGCATCGGCATCAATGGCATCTCCCCATCCTTTGTATTCCCATTCCAAATCTGATGGCTTACCGAATCTCTCATTAGGTAACTGTGCCTTGGCAATGCTTCCGCAAGCAACAATTGCGAATAGAAAGCATATTCTTAATAAGTTTTTTCTCATTTGTTTATCTTTGGGTTTTGATTCTCGTAAAAAGTTAAGTCCAGAATTCTTCATCCCCTTCATCAAGCATTCTACCACCGCATTTTGGGCATGTATTCTCATCCCAGAGCTTTATGTCATCGCTCATACATTGTGGGCATAGTCGTCCGTATTCTGACGAGAAACTCGGGGCTACATCGGCTATCATTCCGCCAACAGTAAGTGGTTGGATGGTATGGCAATGCATACACACCACCATGGAGATCTTTTGTCCGAAGAATCCTCTGCCTTTGTAATGGTCGCATGAATAGCCACATTGGGTGCATCTGTATGTTGATTTGCCTGCCACTTTGTATTGCTCTATAATCTTTAATTTATCCGCAAAGATAGATATTTCCGCAGACATATCCAAACAAATTCGTCGATAAAGGATAATTGCTGATTGATTATTGCTTTTTATAGGGAAAAATCATTAATTTTGCACTCAGAATCAAAAATATTATGATATGATAATCAATGATTATATACAAAAATATAAGGCGATACTATTTGCTTTGGCTATCGCTATATTCACGTCTTCTTCATTTGCCCAACAGGTGAAGGTATGTGGACAAACAAAACTCAATAAGTGGGGCATTGCTCCTGGTAATTATAGTGGTATCTCTCATGTTCGGGATAACATATATGCTATTGTTGACGACAAGGATGCTGTGGATGGCTTCAAACTCCTTACGCTTGACATTGATCGTGAGAATGGTAAGGTCCTGAAGGCTATGCTTTCAGAGCCAGAGGGTATGAAGGAACGGCGTGCCAAGGGAGAAAATACAAAACGTGACTGTGAAGGGGTTGCATATTTCCTCGAAGCTAATACCGTGTTCGTTTCTGGAGAGGAGGAACAGCGGATATTGGAATATACAATTGAGGGTAGATTGACAGGTCGTGAACTTGCCATTCCTTCTATTATGAAGAGGGATAAAATCGTGCCAAATCTTGGTTTTGAGGCATTGACATACAATGACAAGCAGAAACGTTTCTGGACAACCACGGAGTCAACTCTTCCAGCTGACGGAAAGCTGTCATCGCCACATAATCCATTGATTCATAATCGCCTGCGCTTCGTAGGCTTTGACAATACTTTAAAACCTGTGGAGTCATATATCTATCAGATGGATTTGCTGAAAGCAACGGACAAAACTGCCACATCACTATATGGTGTTCCTTCTCTTCTTGCACTTGATGATGGACGTATAATCGTGATGGAGCGTGAGGGATGCTTTCCAAAGAAACAATATGGCTCTTGGGTTAGGATAAAGCTATATATCGTTGATCCGAAGCAATCGAAGCCTGTTAACATTGATACGCCGATGGCAAGGGTAGGGGAAGAAAATGTTATGAGGAAGGAATTGATATGCGAGTTTGTTACTCGGCTTAGGCTTGGCAGGATGAATCTGTCAAATTATGAGGGCATGTGTCTTGGTCCTAAACTCAATGACGGTCGCCAGACTCTCATACTTGTTGCAGACTCGCAGAATGGCATGGGTAACTGGATGTATCATATCAAAGACCATATACGCATAGTGATACTGCCATAATGAAAGTGTATATTCTTGAAATAATGTGAAAACAATTGTCGGTATGGGAAGAATTTAGTACTTTTGTGCCAGAAACATTAATTGAACAGAAATAATGAAAAAACTTTTGATTTTGGCAGTATGGATGCTTTCATTGCCAGTTCTCGCACAAAACACAGATGCCAAGTACGTTTCTCAACTTGGCGTTTACATCAAGAATTCAGGTGACTTTCTCATAAACAACAAACTTGCTTCCACGCAGATGAGGAAGATGATGAGAGATACATTCCGTGATAAGAACGGTGATGCCGATTTTGACAAGGCATTGGATAAATACTTCCCACGTCAGTATGAAACCGATCTTGCAACAATACTGAAGGATTATTATGGAAAGGAACTGACACTACAGCAGATAGAAACTCTTGTTAATAGTTCTTCTTCGGATAATATCAAGCGTGCAGTTGAAGGTTTGGAGCAATGCAAGGATGCTGCATATCGTGATAAACTCGTAGATGAAACCTTGCAGGCAATAGCCGATAAGACTGGTAAGAAGAAAAAGAAGAAGAACCTCAAGAAGTTCGTTTCCGATTGTACTGCGGATTATCGTTCTGTCCTAGCCACCTATACTCAGGTGGCTAATATTGATAAACTTGCAGAGGACGAAATCAACGCTATCTATCATACTGTAGCGCTTGAGGACATGAACGCATATACGGAATATCTTGGCTCTGATGCCGTTGCTTCAAGCCATAAGGCTGAGGCCGCTGTTACCGAGGATATCTTTAATGTGCAATCTGCATGTATCAGTAAGTTCCAGAACTGGACATACAAGGCTTACCCTTCACTCTTTACCAAGAAACAGGTGCAGCCAAAGAAGCGCAAGGGACGTAAAGGAAAGGGTGCAAAGCAACAAACCAATGATGATGTAATCATTGATGGCGGTATGCTAATAAATTAATCAGAGGAGTACACACTTGTACTCCTTTCAATAATATTCTATATGCAAAAGACAATACAGCAACATCTCTTTGCGCTTCAGGATTTGAAGTATCGCGACTTTCACGCAAAGCTTGTGCCAGGAATGGACGTAAACGACATTATAGGCGTAAGGACACCTGATCTTCGTAAACTTGCCAAGCAGTTGGCAAAGGACGAAAGGGTAGGAGAGTTCCTTGCTGTATTGCCTCATAAGTATCTTGACGAGATGAATCTTCATGGATTCATAATCTCGGAATTGAAAGACTATGACGAGTGCCTTAAGGAAATTGAGCGGTTTCTGCCATACGTAAATAACTGGGCAACGTGCGATTTGCTATCCCCAAAGGCGTTCAAACAGAAGAAAAACCGTACAAGACTTATTAAGGACATCAAACGTTGGATGGCATCTGATGAGCCTTTTATCAAACGCTTTGGCATAGAGATGCTTATGAGTTTCTATCTTGATGAGGATTTCAAACCAGAGTATCTCAAATGGGTTGCAGAGATTCGCCATGAGCACTATTATGTAAAGATGATGATGGCATGGTATTTTGCTACGGCATTGGCAAAGCAATGGGAGGCAACCCTTCCATATATTGAAGGACATACTATGGAGAAATGGACTCATAACAAGGCCATTCAGAAGGCTGTTGAGAGTTATAGAATTACTTCGGAGCAGAAGGAATTGCTCAAGTCGTATCGTGTGAAATAATCAATCTACTTAATATCATATAGATTATGGAATTAGAATTCTATGTCAACGGAGAGGTTTCATTAATTGACCTTGATAAACTTGCAGCAGAGCATACCGGTATTATCAACATCGGACGTAAGTGCAAGCAAGTGTGGAATGCAGTTAAGATAGACGATGAGTCTGTAGATCCTTTCCAATGCAATATCATTGGGAGTGCAGGCACATATAAGCTCAATCATGGTCAGGAGCGTACAGAATGTCCAAAGGGATTGCTTAGCAGTCGTCTTATTCCTTGTAACACATGTACGGGAAGATGTGTCAATGTGCATGCCGGTAGGCCGAAATACTATTTGCGCACTCCCGAGACTCCTACCCTTGTCAATGACTCTCCTGTAAGTGAATGGGGAACAGAGCTTCACGAGGGTGATACAATAACCTTGGGGAATGTGAAATTGTATGTAAAGTAGAAAGGGTAAAGAGTAAAGGATAAAGTATAAAGTATAAGGAAACAGAGACTCCACCAGCCAGAAGGCTGATGGAGTAGAGTATAATTGAATAGTTTAAAATTTATAATCGCCTTATAGGGCGAGTTTTACACCAGCGGTAAGATATGCTCCGTCTCGACCATGTCCACCAATCCACTGATACTTACACTCAACGAAACCGGCGAGGGTGCTTGTAAAATCCTTTTTTAGTCCGCAACCCATATTCAAAAGGAAGTTGAGGTCGCTGTGAGAATCTTTAGTGTTGTCGTAGTCAAGACCTGCACCAAGGATTGGATACACTGTGAATTCGTCACCGACATCAAACTTGTAGTGGAAGTCTGCTTCTGCTTGTAGGTTTGTGATGCTGCTGCCCGCAAAATAGTAGCTTGCAGAAGGGGAGAATTCAATGTTGTCCGTTAGATCCGCTGTGATACCAACGCCAAGGCCGAAGTCATTTCGGACGCTGCTCTTGGCATCGATAGACTGGATCTGTGCAGATGCTGTTGCCGCTGAAGCAACGAGCAACGCAGATGTGATAATTTTTTTCATTCTTTTCTTTTTTTGTTTTTTGTTTGTTACGTTAATATTCTACTTTTGTTATTCATAAAGATAGAAAGCTTTGCATGTCTTTCTGAGTGCTTCTTCGCATGAAAGAAATAGTCAACGTCAGCTGTAAGCTGGTGGACGTCTCTGATTTCTGAGTGCAAAATTAAGGCAAAACAGCAAATTTCCAAAGACTTTGTCCCTAAATAGCGTAGGAAAAATCCTATTGTTTGAGGTGGAAAATCCTCATGCCTATCCTTATAAACTATGTTTTGTCAGTTTTTTCGCAATGCTCAACAAGCTAAAGCAAGTTGGCGATTCCTATGTGTTTTCAAAGACTCAAAGGTTGCAAAAATACAATTGACGGGGTCAAAGGTACAAATAAAATCCGATATAGATATATTTTTTTATGTTTTTTAAACTTAATCTATGCTTTTTGCATAGTTTCTGAGTGCTTCTTCGCATGATAGAAATAGTCAATGTCTGCTGCAAGCTGGTAGACGTCTCTGATTTCTGAGTGCAAATCACTTACAAGAATATATAACAAACATATGGAAAAAGCCTTGAGTGGATACTATACCACCCAAGGCTTCTGTTCAGGATTATGTGTCTGTTATGTTGTTCTTGATTCTTATATATTCAAGGTGTGGTGTTCTTTTGAGCTCGTGTCATCCAGTTTTTGAATTCGGCTGCCCTATTCTTGCTTATGAAAAGTGGTTCTGGTAGTTCTATCGGCAGTCGCAGTAACAGTCTGCTGTCAAACCATATGATAATCTCGGTGATACTATCGCGTGCTACTATATATTGCTTGTTTGCGCGGAAGAAAAGGGTTGGGTCTAAACTGCCGATAATAGAGTCTAACGAACGGTTATAGTCAAGAATTTTCTTATTCTTCAAATATACTTGTGTCTTCCTGTCCGTACTGTAGATACATGCCACATCTTCGGTCTTTATTGGCAGTAGCTTGTCTTTGTTAGGAATCAGTAATACCTGCTTGTATCCTGTTGTTTTTTGACCTTCTGGATTCAGCTTCATCATATGTTCCAGATATGCTATTACGTCGGTCTTGCCCCATTTCTTGAATTTTTCAAGGGCACGTGTCAGTTCCACAGTCTTGATGGGTTTTAGCAGATAGTCAATGCTGTTAACTGCAAAGGCATCAAGAGCATACTGGTCATAGGCTGTTGTGAACACAATCGGTGTCTGCACGTCAATCTGGCTGAATAGAGTGAATGCAGAACCGTCACTTAGATGAATGTCCATGAATATAAGGTCAGGGGCGGGATTGGTATTCAACCATCGTACCGTTTGCTGTACGCTTTCCAACACGTGCAGCACCTCTATTGTAGGATCTATTTCTTTGAGCATTTCCACCAGATTCTCACTGGCAGTAGTCTCATCTTCTATTATTAGTACTTTCATTTCTGACGCTATAAATAGTTATTCGTAATAGTCAAAGTCACCGAGTTGTATCGGTAAATCATTGCAAATATAGTTTATTTTGAGTATAGAATAGCTTAAAGTAATGCCAAAACGAAAAAAACATTCGTTATGCTGATTTGTAGTGTTCCATTTTATAATTCTGATGCAAATGTATAAGTTTTTTCCGAGAAAACACAATCTAATTAAAATAATAACAATTCTTAACAGCAATTGTATACATAATGAATATATTGTTGCCGGAAGGACCTTATATGTCGTTTTTTTTTGTGCAAATGTCTTGGCGGTTTGTGAGGAAATTCTTATCTTTGTAGCGCTAAACAAAAAAGAAACATAGATTATATGGAAGAACTTGATTTATCGAAGACCGCTTCGGAGCTTTTGAGTGATAAGGCTCTGGACACTGCGTTGCAGTATTGCATGACCTTAGGCAAGAATATCCTTGCCGCCTTGGTTATCTATTTTGTAGGTAGGTTTATCATCTCCAAACTGACGAAACTTGTTCGCACGATAATGCAGAAGAAGGAGATAGAGCCTTCTCTGTATTCGTTCCTCGACAGTTTGATGACCATCTGCCTGTACTTTGTGCTCGTTATCGCCATTGTAGGTGTGCTTGGAATTGAAACGAGTTCGTTTGTTGCTCTGTTTGCCTCTGCTGGTGTTGCTATCGGTATGGCGTTGAGTGGTACGCTGCAGAACTTTGCCGGTGGTGTTATGATACTTCTGTTCCGTCCGTTCCGTGTTGGTGATTTCATTGAGGCACAGGGCTATAGTGGTACTGTAAAGCAGATTCAGATATTCAGTACTATTCTCACAACCGTGGATAATCAGACCATCATTATTCCGAATGGAGGATTGTCAACAGGCAGTATGAAGAACTATTCAAAACAGCCTTACCGTCGTGTGGATATCGATGTAGAGGTGGCTTATGGCTCTAAGCCAGAGGCTGTTCGTAAGGTTCTCCTTGATATTTGCGCGAAGGATAGCAGGATTATGACACAGGATGCCATGAAGCCCTTTATCCCTATGACTTCAATGGGGGCAAGTGCTATTGTGTTCCAGTTGCGTGTTTGGACGGAATCTGCCAATTACTGGGGAGTGAAGTTTGATACTACGGAAAAAATATACAATAGACTTGGAGAGGAAGGTATTGAGATTCCATTCCAGCAGATTGATGTTCACATGCGTTCGTAAATACGACTGTACAAATAGAATAGGGGATAGCTCAGATTTGAGCTATCCCCTTTATTATTTATTAATGTTGTAGTGAGATTATTTGATTGGAAGCTTGTATCCAAGAGTGAACTGGAATACGAAGTTTGTTGCGCGTTTGTTGCTGAACTTAAGAGCTTCTGTAAGTCCAATGTTATAGCGGAGATCGAAGACAAAGTTGTTCTTCTCGTATGAGATGCCGACAGGGAGTGCCATAACGAGTGGCTTGACAAGAATACCATTACCTTCATTGTCCAGAGGAGCGCCATCAAGGTCACATTCTTGTTTCTGTCCGTTGACGTTTACCACTGTACCCCTGCTATTGAGGTTGATACCAGGTTCAAGACCCACTTTGAGGGTGACTCCGTAATCCCAGTAATAGTTTGCCATAATAGGGAGATTGAGGTAATTGAGTTTTATCGTACCGTCAGACCATTCGGTGTGTGCATTTGTTCCCTGCTGTGAGTACATAGCAGCGAAAGAAACAGAAAAATCAGGGATAATCTGGTAACCAAGTTCTGCGCCAGCAGCAAAGCCGACACGGTAGTCACTTTTCTCGAATGTTGACATATTGGCTGCGTTTATACCGATTTTTGGAGTAACGGTGAGAGTGCCCACTTCGTTCTGGGCGAATCCTGAAATACTAGTAAGCGCAATGCCTGCAATAGCTAAAAACTTTTTCATCTTTATGGGTTTTGTATAAAATTTGGTGCAAAAGTACATATTCTTTCTCATTCTGCCAAATGTTTTGCACACTTTTATACGTAATAGTTTGTGAAGTTGGGATTTTTTTGCTAACTTTGCACACGAAAAAGTAAAAAATGGAGTCTTTACCTCTTTTATGGTAAATTATGGACATATTGGGGGATAGCTTCTTTGAAGAAATTACGGTATATTGGAAACAAGTTATAAGACAAATCAATGAAGAAGTTTATTTTGATTGCAGGCATGATGCTTGCTTGCGTCTCTGGATTTGCTCAGATGCAGCCAGGTTTGTTCTCTATCACTCCTAAGATGGGTGTTAATATTGCGTCCATGTCTAATTCGGGAAAGTCTAACAGTCGTATAGCCTTTGCCGCAGGAGTTGATTTTGAGTATCAGATCAATCGTCAGTTTGCTTTTGGTCTCGGTACAATCTATTCTCAGCAAGGTATTACGGATGATCCTTGGACTGTGAAGACAGACTATTTGGCTCTGCCTTTGACTGCATTTTACTATCCGGTTAGAGGACTTGGCATCTATGTTGGTGTTGAGCCTGCTATTAAGTTGCGTGCTAAGGCTGAGTACTCCTATGGCATGAAGTCGGGAGTGGTTGAACTGAAGAATACTGCTGAAATTACAGAAAGGTTAAGGGATGAAAATCCTGATAAATTTGTTTATGATGGTATTTGTGCTAATAAAGATCTTGGTGCAAAGCGTGGCGTACTCTCTTTGCCTATCGGTGTGAACTATGAGTTTGACCATTGTGTTTTCGGAGTCAAATATAGTATCGGTCTTGGTACAGCAGTTTCAGGAAGAGGTGTGAGCTGCTCTCATAATGTGTTCCAGATTTCATTGGGTTATAGATTTAATGTGCTTGGTGATATAAAGAAGGTGGAATATAAGCGAGAGAAGAAAGACGAAAAAAAGTAAGAGAACAGTCAAAAGTAAGAATCACATATATATAGAAAAACTCCCGATGGCAATGAGCTTTGCTATCGGGAGTTTTGTTATGTCGTTTTTAAAGGTTCTTCGTCATTAAGCCATTTGAAGGCTTCACCCTTGACGAGCCATGATAATCCGAAGAGATGGAGTAGTATAATCTCTATTATCATTGTCACCCAACCTGAGGTAGGGATTATCACCATGATAACGAAACACAGTTCAACGGCTATCATTCCCCATCCACAGAATTTGTATATCTTGTTTCTTATCTTCTTTCGTTCTGTCATTTCTCCGCCTGTCTTGGTGAAGAGAAAGGCACTGTTGTAAGCCAGTAGAAGGAAAAATATAGCAGCGCAAGCTGTGTGGATGATGTTTGACGTTTGAATCGGTAATTGAAAGAAACCTACGTGTGTGCCTGCCTCTATCCAATGAACCTTACATGGGAACAGCACAATGCCAAGTCCGAAGATTCCGCTGAGCGTGGTTATGATGTTGTCGAGTTTGTCATAGCCTACATATGTTATGAGAACAAGACATGCAGGTATTAGAACTCCGACGAGGGCTGGCGACTGGTAGTATGTGGCAGAGATACTCCACCACCATTCTTTGCTTGGGTGTTCGGCAATACCTGCTGAGAGTAGGGCGAGCCACGGAAGTACAACACCAAGGATTCCGCATAGGTTTCTTATGCGGAGATACATTTTCTTTTCTTTTGTTATTTCCATTTCAGTTTAAGTTTTTAGGTTATTGTTGAGTCTTAAGATTATTGTACAAAATCTAATTCGGGAATAAGCATGATTAATTCTACTTTTCCACGAAGAAATTCTTGTAGATGTCATAGTAGTTGTTAATCCATGCTTTCTCTACTATGTATTTCATCTTTGAATATACATCAGGATGCTCCTTTATGAGATTCACAAGTTCGGCATTGTAGTGTGTACCTGCTCCTTTCTCAAATTCCTGGATAAGAGTGTCATATACCTTTGTCTTGCTGTAGTTACGGCCAAGACGATCGGTAGCCGCCTCAAGGCAGTCACTTAGCGTTACTATGTCAATGAGGAAATATATAGGGCTCTTGGTATTGTCAAAACTTTTCGGGTAGCCCCTTGTTCCGTCGTGCCATTTGTGATGACCGAGGGTTATGTCGTGATATCTTGCCAAAGTAGAGTCGATTTCAAGATATTTGAGACCAAGCTCAGGATGCTGTTGTATGATACGGTATCCGTGCTCTGTGAGTCGTGCAAAATCGTTGTTGATAAGTCCTATCATGGAATTCTTTCCAAGGTCATGGTAGTTGGCTGCATGAACTATGAAGTTGTCAAGTTCTGCGGCTCTTGCAATGGCCTCTTTCTCTGACTTAATGTCGAGAGTACCGATAAGCAGTTCCGGGTGATGTGTAATGACACCCTTCAGAATCACTCGTGAAAGTTCACCTACGAGACGTGAATGGGCGAATGTTGTGACGGATGTTGTTACTGACAACTGATAGAGATTGCGTATTCGTTCACCTGTGGAGAGGTATTTCATTACGCGCTTGTAGGTCGTGAATTTCTCCAGAGGTCTTACTGCGGAGTAGGACATCTGTGAATTGTTCATGATGATGATAGTAATGACCTTCTTTGCGCATTCAAGATACTTGCACATAAGGTCGTGCTTGGTCTCGAATGGTAGGGTAGAGGTATCTACCATATATATAAGGTCATAGAGATATTGTACCAAATCGCCAGGATAGATCATTCGCTGGGCAATCATCTGGTCTATCTTTGACTGATATGTCTTGTTGAAAAGGGAGTCTGCGAGTAGCGTGTAGTGGTTCGCATTCTCCGGTTCAAATCCCATCTTTATAATAAGATATGTGAATATCTGCCTTGAGAGAGCCTTTACGGGTCTGCCTTCATATTTGACGATATAGTCGCGATATATGGAGTCGGCAGTCTCATTGGTTCCTACAGGATGATAGTAAAGGTAGTAGTTGTGTACTATATTGTCCTTTCGGATGTTTGCCCATGCCATGTTGGTGCGGATAACAGGGTCATGACGGTATTCCGCTGGTATGGAGTCGTTAAACCTTATGGCACGGTCGTAGTTGGAGTAGAACTCATCAATTGAGATTACGCCTTCCTGCACAAGCTGGTTACGGAGCAATGCTATATAGGATATTGCCTTGAGCTTGTAATAGTCTATTGTTGGATTGTCGCATTTCCACGCTATTATCTTCTTATGGTATTTGGTGTGAATACGAAGTCCGGCTGTGTCTGATGACAATGCATATTGATAATTCAACTCTGCAATGGCATTGTATATATAATACATATCCGTACCGCCGCGTTGTTCGTAGTCAGGCAGCATCTTGTTTATGAAAGGCTCAAGTATGAAAGGGTCTAATATCTGCTTGCTGACAATGTCGTGCAATGTACGGCTGATAGGATAGTATATAGTGGTATCGATAAGTGATGTGTCCTGACTTACATAGTCTTCCATGTGCCTGATCATCTGGCTGTTTTCCTTGAACATAACGCGAAAACGGTCGGAACGGCGAAGGAAAAGCTTAACCCATGACTTTCTGTCGGTTGGTAAGAAAATGCTGTCGTTTATAAGGTTATACTGAATGGCATTCTCATATAATGTACGGAAATAGGCATCAAAATCAGGTTTTGGGACAGGCTGTGCGAATGTCTGTACCGTGAAGCCGAAGGTTATCAGCAAAAATGTTACATATAATATAAATTTCTTCTTCAATTCCCAAATTAATTGTTATATTATGCTGCAAAGTTACACATTTTTTCTGTGAAAGCAAAAAAAAATGTAAAATAATGCAAAAAATAATTGGTGGAATGGAAAAAAAAAAGTAACTTTGTCACAGAAACCAGAATAGTAAACCATTAAAAACTCGATGACTATGGATATAGGAGATAAGATCCCCGATGTTCTTGGCATAGACCAAAACGGGAAAGAGATTAGAGCCGGCGATTTCGCAGGAAGGAAGTTGATTCTATACAGTTATCCTAAGGCGAATACAAGCGGATGCACGGCAGAAGCCTGTTCGTTGCAATCCCATAAACAGGAATTGGAAACCGCGGGATATAGTATAGTAGGTGTGAGCAAGGACAAAATGGAAACCCAGAAGAAATTTGCGGATACACAAGGACTTGACTTTCCACTGATAGCAGACACGGAAACCACCCTTCTTCAGAAGTTGGGATGCTGGGGCGAGAAGGTCGCTTGCGGCAGAAGGACAATAGGAATCCTGAGAACCACCTACCTTGTTAGCGAACAGGGAATAATAGAAAAGGTGTTTCAGCCAAAAGAGATAAAAACAAGGAATCACGCCGAGCAAATCCTGAAGTGGATAAACGAACGATAGAACACAGGTCAGAAGTCTTCGAATAGAGAAGATTATTACAATACACAAAATAACCCAATAGACCTGATACCTTATATATTGCCTCTGTAAAGAAGAGGTTACGAGATTAAAAATTACACAAAATATTTCCAAACACCTTATATTCTATGAAAAAGCTATTTACATTTATTTTCGTATCATTATTCGTAGCAACTAATATATGGGCTGCAAAATCTGCAGGAACAGCGATGCTAGTCTTTCAGTCTGATGGTCTGGCTGTTACAATACAACTCTTGGGCGATGAGGATTTCTCATGGTACCAGACAGTAGATGGAGCGCTTCTTGTGCGCGAAGGTTCGGACTACTATATTGCCAAGCTTGAGAAAGGTGAACTTGTAAGTACCGGTATCTTGGCACATGATGAAGATGACCGTACTGAGGCTGAGAATGCTGCTATTGCTGCACAGGACAAGACTACTTTCTTCGCTCAGGCCGATAATTCTGTTAAGAAGAGAAGAAATGCCGTTGTACGTCTTGATAAGAAGAACTTCAGCCCTCACATGGGTGAAATCCATATTCCTATCATCCTTATGAACTATACCGACAAGCAGTTCGTTCTCGGTGATGGTGATAAGGAGAAACTATACGAGGTCTTTGAGGAATACTTTAACGGCGAGACAAGAACTCCTTATACTTCAGAGACAAGATTTCAGGGATACAGCTCTGTACGTCAGTATTTCATAGACGCCAGCAATGGAAAGTTCACTCCTGTTTTCGATCTCTATGGTCCTTATGAAACAGCTAACAATCACGACTATTATGGTAAGGCAAACGGTAAGACCAGTACTTTGCTGAAGGAGGCTGTTGCAAGTGCCGATGCAGATATCGATTTCTCACAGTATGACAGCAATAATGACGGTAATGTGGATATCGTCTATGTACTCTATGCAGGAACAGGTGCAAACCTCAGTGGTAATAGAAATGACGTATGGCCAGCATGTTGGTATAACAGGACAATCAAAACTAATGATGATAAGATTGTCAATGTAATAGGTGTTGCTAATGAACTTGCAGCAAACAGTTATATGGGACAGCCTGTACGTGCCGGTATCGGTGTCTTCTGTCATGAGATGAGTCATGGTCTTGGACTTCCTGATCTTTACTGGACTTTGGGCTACAAGCCAAAGGATGCAAATGGCAATGTTGATTTCGACAACTGCGGTCCTGAGGACTGGGATATTATGGATGGTGGTGAGAATCTGTATAACGGAATGTGGCCATGCCAATATACAGCTTGGGAACGTGAGTATATGGGTTGGGAAGATGCAGAGGAACTTGTAGGTGCGCAGAATATTACGCTTGCTCCACGTAACAAGGGTGGAAAGGCTTACAGGATTACTAATCCTGCTGATCCATACGAGTACTACACAATCGAGCACTCTGGTTATGATGAATGGAACTACTACCTTAACAAGCAGTATGGCAATGGTATGCTTATCATGCACATCACCTCTTCTGCAAATGGGTTCAGTATGACTCCTAATAATGAATACGGACATCCAAATGTAACTCTCCTGCCTGCTGATGGCAGAATCTTAGGCTACTATACATATACGGAAAATCCGTCAATAACTCTTGGTGACTATAAGAACAGCTTGAGAGCTGACATTTATCCTGGTTTAGATGAGGTTACTTCTGTTGATTCCTTCAAGAACTACACAGGCAATGACATGGTGGATGGTTTCGGTATCACTGACATCATGCAGAATGAGGATAATACCGTTAGCTTCTGGTTCAAGGGTGGTGTATATGATCTTCCTGATGGAAAGGAACTTGCTGATTATCCTACAGAGACCTATGGTAAGATTAACTACACTCGTAATATGTCAGCAGACTGGGGTACTGTAGTCGTTCCTTTCGATGTTGACTATGATTCTACCAATAAGGACTATACACTCTACTATCTCAATGGAGCAAGTTTCGATGAGCTTATGTTCCTTGAATATCCTTCAGGTGTTATCCCTGCAGGCACTCCAATGGTAGTGAAGAAGAATAGTGGCGACCAGATCGTTATTAGCGGAACAAACACATCAATCAATCCTGTTCTCAATGAGGCCGAGACTTTCTCTAACTGGAAGATGAAGGGTACCTACACAATGCGGGAAGATCTTAAGCACGTTTATTTCATTGCTCAGAACAAATTCTGGTGGGCAGAGAATACTGTAAAGGTAAGTCCTTACAGAGCATGGTTTGATACTACTGATACAAGTTATTCAAAAGGCAAGTCTATGAAGATTTCCCTTAACGACGGTGTCAGCACTGCAATCTATGAACTTACTACCAATACCGTTGAAGAGAATGCTGATATGTATAATCTTCTTGGTCAGAAGGTGAATCCTCGTAGTGGTGATATCTATATCACTAATGGTAGGAAGTATATAAAATAAATGCAAGTATTATAAGAAATATAGAGAGGGGGATAATTGAGTTTTAATGGTTTCAATACAGAAAGAGAGTGAAGAACGGGTTTTCTTCACTCTCTGTTTTTTATATCTATGTCTCAAGTAAAATTACATCGTGCGCAATGCAGCAAGCAGTTCTGTATTCTCTGGCTTTGTTCCGATGGTGATTCGGAGGCAGTTCTTACAGAGCGTGATGCGTGTACGGTTACGGACGATGATACCCTTATCCACGAGATAATCGTATGCCTTCTGTGCATCATCCATCTCCGCAAGGAAGAAGTTGGCATCGGTAGGGTAGATGCGCTTACACATTGGGAGCTCTGCGAAAGCCGTGAGCATACGGCTGCGCTCCTGTAGGAGAAGCTTAACCCATTGCTCAACCTCGAAAGTGCTGTTCAGACGCTCAAGAGCGGCTTCCTGTGTGAGACGGTTGATGTTGTAAGGGTACTTCACCTTGTTGTAGATGTCGATAATCTCCTTTGATGCGAATGCCATACCACAACGGATGGCTGCCGATCCCCATGCCTTGCTGAGTGTTTGGAAGACGATGAGGTTAGGGAAACGATCCAAAAGCTTCGTGATGCTGTCTTCACGTGAGAAATCGATATATGCTTCATCGACAACAACAAAGCCCTGGAACTTCTCCAATACATCGAATATAGCCTTGCGGTTGATGGCATTGCCTGTAGGATTGTTCGGAGAACAGAACCACACAACCTTTGTATTGTCATCGCAAGCAGCAAGAAGTGTTTCTGCCTCAATCTGGAAGTTCTCGTCAAGGAGAACAGGACGGTATTCCACATTGTTGATGTCTGCACATACCTTATACATTCCGTATGTTGGTTCTATGGCAACAACGTTATCCACCTTTGGCTCGCAGAAGCAGCGATATACGAGGTCGATAGCTTCGTCAGAACCATTGCCGAGGAATATACATTCCACAGGAATGTTCTTGAGCTGCGAGATACGCTCCTTCACCTGTATCTGGAGAGGGTCTGGGTAGCGGTTGTTAGGATCGTTATATGGGTTCTCGTTTGCATCGAGGAACACATGTGCGGCTTTTCCGCTATATTCGTTTCGTGCACTACTATATGGAGCGAGTGACCAGATATTTGGTCGTGTTAATTCTTGAAGAGATTTCATGTTGTTTTTAAATCAAATTACTAATTACAAATTATTATGAAATGCACCTTGCGGTGCTGTTCTTTTGGGTTAGAAAGTAAATTAGAAGTAAATTAAATCAGTAAATTATTATTTCTAAAATTTCCCCAGCGGCGGATGCCGCATGTAATTTACTGAATATAATTTATTGGCAATTTACTTTCCCACCATTCTCATAAAAGCTTCTTCCAATTTCGCTTTCTGCGTGGCGAGATTGATGCGGATGAAGTTCTTTCCTGCTTTACCATAATGAGAACCTGAGTTCACATATATATGGTGGTCATGGAGAAGTTTCTCTGCGAAGGTATCGCCATCCATTCCGCTTGCTGAGACATCTACCCACATAAGGTATGTGCCTTCAAGTGTGACGGCTTTCCATTCGGGATGATATGTCGAGAGCCAATGTCGAACATAGTCGTAATTGGCATAGATGTAATCATTGAGTGCGTTCAGCCACTCCTCGCCGCTTTGAGTATATGCGGCTTGAAGGGCAATGACACCGAATGGGTTTACGTCACACACCTCGTTAATATTTATGGCACGATCCACACGACGGCGTATGGAATCGTCCTTTACTATGATGTTGGCAATCTGAAGACCTGCAATATTGAATGCCTTTGAAGGTGATACGCAAACGGCACACTGGGCATCGCTTACTGCCATAAACGGATGATACTTAGGCTTTTCCTCACCTGTGATGGCTGATAACTCCGATGTGCGTGATAGAGTAGGGTTCACAAACTCGCAATGAATCTCGTCTGCAATGATGAAGACACCATTGCGCTTGCATATCTCGCCCATCTTCTGAAGCTCGGATACGCTCCATACGCGTCCTGCCGGATTGTGAGGGTTGCACAAGATGAACACCTTTGTCTTTTCATCGGCACAATGACGCTCGAAAGCCTCAAAGTCGATTATGTAGTCATTGCCGGAGAGCGTGAGAGGTGCTTCTTCCGCTATGCATCCATTGTTGCGGATGGAAGAGAAGAAACAGTTATATACAGGTGTCTGAACCAATACCTTATCTCCCGGCTCTGTCATAGCTTTGATGATGGCTGAAATGGCAGGAACAACACCTGATGTGTAAATGAACCAGTTGCGTTCTGGTTTCCAGCCATGACGCTTGCCAAACCAGTTGATAGTAGCCTCGTAGAATGAGTCTGGCACGGCAGTATAGCCGAAACAGCCATGCTCAAGTCGCTTGCGGAGGGCATCCATAACGACAGGTGCAGTCTCGAAGTCCATATCTGCCACCCAAAGTGGAATGGTGTCGGGATATGGCATCGTATCGTACTTATAGCAGTTTGTGCCACGACGATCTATGGGGGTATCAAAATTCATCATGTATATCGGCCTCTCCCCCCGCCCTCCCCCGTAGGGAGGGAGCCGATTCGGCAATGGGGGAATTGGTTGAAATTATAAATTACTAATTTGTTTTGTCATTAATTGTTGGGCGCTCCGGCTCCCTCCCTACGGGGGAGGGCGGGGGGAGAGGCCGTTACCTTCGCATTCTTCGGCTCTTTCTGATTTTCATCAAAGATAACCTCACCGCATTTGCCGTTTACGGTGATTGTGCCTGATGTCGGGTTCTTGATGCTTGTCACATTGCCATTGATGGTGGCATTGACGGTAGAGTATTCAAAGATGAGGTTGGCATCCTCGCCGAAGGTGCAGTCTTCGAGTGTGAGACCGTCAACATAGCAGAGAAGCTGTTCGCCTGTGAGGTGACAACGCACGAGTCGTATGTTCTTGCCATACCATGCAAGGTATTCGCCATTAAGCTCGCAATCAACGAGAGTCACGTTCTCCGATTCCCAGAAGGCATCCTTCGAGTTTATGACGGCATTATGGATTTCCACGTTCTTTGCATATTGGAAAGAGTAGTTGCCGTCCTGATGATAGTTCTCTATGCGTATGTCGTGAGAGTGCATGAATAGGTAGTCGGCATTCGCAATCCTTACATTCTTCAATGTTATATCAGAGCAATCCCAGAATGTCTCCTCCGCATTAGGGAAGTCGGTGTTCTCAACGTAGATTCCCTTCATTCTACGGAACATCTTCGGTGCTTCAACCTTGCAGTCGGTCATTCGGCAGTCTGATGAATACCAGAGTGATGAGCGGGCACTTTCGGTGAAGAGGCATTTATGAACGCGGAAGCCTCGTGTCTCCCAAAATACGTACTTGCCTTCGAAACGGCAATCTTCCGCTTCGATGTTGCTTGACTCCTTTATGCTGGATTCACCAATGTGAATGGTGACATTCTCCAGACGGAGGTCGTGGGATGCGTATAGAGGGCGCTCACCTCCATATTCCTTGTTTGTTATTGTCTGCATAATCAATTCGTTTTAAGTGAAGAGTTAAGAGTGAAAAGTGAAGAATTTGAATTAGTATTAATTGTGAAAGGTCGAAAAGAGCCTTAATCTGCAATACAAACTTAAATTTTTCACTATTCACTTTTCACTATTCACTTTCAAGTGAAGCTTGCGGAACTTGAATATTACTTCTGTCCTTTATAAAGGACCACTTCCTTGTGCAAAGTCTTGCGGTGAAGATAATGCCACGGAAACATAGTTCGATAGCCATTGCAATCCATACACCTCTCAATCCCATGGTAGGAGCGAGTAGGAGGGTGAGCGATACCCTGACTATCCAGATGCTGCCTAAGTTCATAAGCGATGGGATAAGCGTCTTGCCTGCTCCTACGAATACCGACATCGCTACAATGGCGGCTGCGAATCCAGGTTCTGCCCATGCCTCTATCCTCAGTATCTCGGTGCCTAATTCAATGACAGCTTCGTCGAGGGTGATGAGCGACATCATCTCAGGGGCGAAAAACCACATAATCAATCCCATGAATGCCATTATACCAACACCGAGCGCCATACATATCCATGCGAAAGAGTGCATGAGATTGCGCTTGCTTGCTCCTTTGCTCTGTCCTACGAGCGTTGTTGCCGCTTCTGCTATTCCATGTCCCGGCATATAGCAAAGGCTCTCTACGTTGATGGCAAATGAATTTGCTGCTATGGCTATACTTCCAAGCGGTGCGATGATGCTTGAGATGGCTATCTGTGCCGTGCACATTACGCCTCTTTCCAATCCGATAGGGAAACCGATTCTGCCTGTTTTCTTCAGAATCTTACGCTTCGGAAGGAAGTCAAGAACCTCATCCTGACGGAAGTTCAGTGTCTTGTCCTTCAACGTCATATATCCCACCATGAAGACTATTGTTATTGCGTATGCTGCAAGAGTTCCAAAGGCTGCTCCGTCAGTTCCCATGTCTGCTATATAGATGAAAAGATAGTTAAAGCAAACATCGAGGCAACACATCATAACCATCAGTATGCTTGGCACTTTCACGTTTCCCGAACAGCGAAGGCTTCCTGCTGAAATGCTATTCGTGATGATGAGAGGCAGACCGCAGCAGAATATGGTGAAATATCGGGATGCATCGTGGCAAATAGTATCAGAAGCACCAAGCCAGTGGGGTAGGTGAGGAGCGATTATGACACCTGTCAATCCGAGTAGTGAAGCGAATATAAGTCCGGAGAACAGCCCCTGGCGTATCACGCTTCGTGCGCCTTTGTTGTCGCCTGCCCCAACACGATGTGCCACCTGTACCGAGAATCCCGCAGCAAAGGCAGAGGAAAGTCCGCCGAAGAGCCAGATGGTGGTGGAGACGAGTCCTACGGCAGAAGCCTGATCCGTACTCAGATGCCCGAGCATGGCAGCATCGATCATCTGCATGGCGATGAATGAGAACTGCGCTATGATGGCAGGTATGGATAAAAGCACAGTGAGACGAAACTTCTGCCGAAGCGTCATCTCACTGCCTGCCTCTCTTACGAGGGTTAAGAGTTCGTCCTTTGTATATGACATCTACTTAACTTCTTTCACACGCAGGCGCATTGCATTGGCATGAGCTTCAAGCTGTTCATTCTCTGCCATGCACACCACGGCAGGACCGATAGATCGTATTCCCTCCTCTGATAGATGCTGGAATGTGACCTTGCGGTTGTATGAGTCGAGGTTGACACCGTTGTATGCAAGGGCATATCCGTGGGTAGGAAGTGTATGATTTGTTCCGCTGGCATAGTCGCCGGCAGACTCACACGCATAGTTGCCGAGGAACACGCTGCCCGCATTGATAACCTTCTCTGCAAGAGCGTCATAGTCGGATGTAGCGATGATAAGGTGCTCTGGAGCGTATGCATTGCTGAGAGCCATAGCCTCCTCCTTGTCATGTACGAGTACGAAGTTAGAGTTGACAAGTGTCTTCTCCGCAATCTCGTGACGTGGAAGTGCTGCAAGCTGTGTTTCGAGTTCCTTTTCTACCTGATGAATCATATCCTCGGAGGTAGAGATAAGGATAACCTGAGAGTCGATACCGTGCTCTGCCTGAGAGAGAAGGTCGGCTGCAACGAATGCTGCATTACTTGTCTCGTCGGCAATCACGCATACCTCAGAAGGACCTGCAGGCATGTCGATGGCTGCATCATGGAGTGATACCTGCTGCTTTGCTGCCATAACGAACTGGTTGCCCGGACCGAATATCTTATATACCTTCGGAACTGACTCCGTGCCGTATGCCATTGCACCGATAGCCTGAACGCCACCGGCCTTGAATATCTTGCTCACACCTGCCACACGTGCAGCCATGAGGATGGCAGGGTTCACCTTACCCTCACGGTTCGGAGGTGTGCAGAGCACAATCTCCTTGCATCCTGCAATCTTCGCAGGAGTAGCGAGCATGAGTACGGTAGAGAAAAGAGGTGCCGTGCCGCCCGGAATATAGAGGCCTACCTTCTCGATGGCAACGCTCTTCTGCCAGCATACCACACCGGGAGCAGTCTGAACCTTAGTGCTCTCAAACTTCTGTGACTCATGGAACTTCGCAATGTTCTCATGCGCAAGGATGAGTGCATCCTTGAGATCCTGAGACACGAGAGCCTCTGCCTCGTCAATCTCTGCCTCTGTTACTGCGAGGGATGCGAGCTTAACGTGGTCGAACTTCTCTTCGTATGCAATGACTGCCTTGTCACCGTTCTCCTTCACGTCAGCAAGGACTGAAGCAACGGTGGCATTGAGCTGAGACACATCGAGGTGCGGACGCTCGATGATCTTCTTTATCTGTTCCTGTGAGGGGTATTTTATGATGTTCATAAAGCCTAACCAAGCCTTCCCAAAGGGAAGGATGTTTTATAGTATAAATCCCTATGTGGGGGATTATTATTACCCAATATTACTAACTACTCCCCCTTGAGGGGGTGAGGGGGGAGGAACCCTCCCTTTGGGAGGGACTGGGTGGGCTACAATATCATCTTCTCAATCGGAGTAACGAGGATGCCCTGTGCACCAAGTTCCTTGAGCTTGCCGATAATCTCCCAGAAAACCTTCTGACCGATAACGGCATGAACAGAGCACCAGTCCTCGTCAGCTAGAGGGATGATAGTTGGACTCTTGAGACCAGGGAGAACGGCGATGATGTCCTTGAGCTTTGACTTAGGAGCGTTCATGCGAACATACTTCTGACCTTCTGCGCTCTTAACAGCCTCGAAACGGAAGAGCATCTCTTTAAGCACCTCACGCTTCTCTTCAGAGAGATTCTTGTTTGCAATGAGGAGTGCTTCGCTCTCTGTAACAACCTCAACCTCAGCGAGATTGTTGCTTACGAGTGTAGAACCACTTGAAACGATGTCGAAGATAGCATCTGCAAGTCCGATGCCAGGAGCAATCTCCACGCTACCTGTGATTACGTGAATCTCGGCATTGATACCCTTCTCTGCGAGGAAACGGCGTAGGATACCTGGGTATGAAGTTGCAATCTTCTTACCGTTGAACCAGTCAAGACCTGTGTATTCAATAGCCTTTGGAATAGCGAGGGAAAGGCGGCACTTAGAGAAACCGAGACGGCTAACTACCTCTGCGTCCTCGTTGCGCTCAAGAAACTCATTCTCACCTACGATGCCGATGTCGGCAACGCCCATAGCAACGCTCTGTGGGATATCATCATCACGGAGATAGAGCACTTCGAGAGGGAAGTTACCTGATTTTGCAAGCAGAACGCGCTTGCTTGAGCTAACCTTTATGTCTGCCTCAGTGAGGAGATCGATACAATCTTCAAAAAGACGTCCTTTGGACTGTAATGCTATACGTAACATGTTATATATTTGTTTTATTTCAATTTCTGTTTACCTTAGTCCTTAGACCTTAGTCTTTAGACTGTTCGAGTTGCTTCTTCGCATGAAAAAATAGGGCTTGTCGCTCATAGAGCGGTGCCCGTCTCTGATTTCAGAATGCAAAGTTACAAAAAATAATTCGAAAAATGTAAAGAAATCCCGAAAAAAGCGAAAAAAAGGAGGGGAACGGTCGAATAGTAGGGTGTGGGTGTGTTTCTTAAATGTAAAACTTTGATATTTGTATAGTAAAAAGCTTATGTTCAAAATGGGCATAAGCTCTTTCTCTGAGCCGATGGGGAGGGGATTCGCCACCTCATTGCTCTTTAACTACAAACCAACGCACTGAATCGGTGCACCACTTGATTGCATCATGTTTTGATACAGAATATAAATGCGAAAATAAGAAAATCATAGAAAAAATCAATAGGTGTCGTTCTTTCAGGACTTGTCCGCATGAATTAGTCGAACTCACGTTAACTATTTGAAACCAGATTAGTAAATCACGAATGTGGTTTTATCTTCTCGTGTTAGATTTACTCAAGGATTTTTCTTTATCGCAGTTCTGAAACCGACGGTGAACGAATCGTTCAGCGTCGGCATTATGTTACCCCCTGTCCCTGTTTTTCCTAACAGTTACATGTTAGATGTGTGCTCAAACAAACAAGAAGGAAGACGGTGTGGGTTGAAACCACAGCGTCATAAAGACAAGGATATAACATGAAATGCTTGGAAAAAGACGGGAATTTCGTTTCCTTTTGCGTGTTTCGTGTTCGTAGAAACGAGTGAAAAAGCGTGTTTGTAAGTAATCACGAAACTATCATATTTCAAGATATGTTAGATTTACCCCCTAACAGGAGGCTCAGAATGGGGTTTCTAACATATAACTGTTAGATTGGATAGTGAGAGTAGGACACATCCTTCCTAACCTCAAAATAATAATATAATAATTATTATATTATTATTTTGAATATATAAGACACACTTACCCCCTCCCTTATGAATCTAACGGTTATATGTTAGATTGGGGTGTTCGAAAAAATATTCCGAAAATTTCTTGTTGTGTATCAATAAGTTACAAACATAAAGTAAAGATTTTTAGAATCTAATATTTATTTTATCGTGTTATATCGTGGCTTTCGGGAAAAATGTTGTAACTTTGCACTCAGGATTTGGGTGATGGGGGGGTAGGTGTTGGGGGATGGCGGTCACGCTTTCCAGTCAAAGGCCACGAGCGGAAATACTAATCTGTATTTTTCATTTCACTTTTCATTTAAGTAACTCCGTTGCAAGTCCGCTTCAAATCCGTTGCAAATCCCATTCAAATCCCTTCCCTGTATGGGAGATTCAAAGGGGATGCAGCGAGAAAGTCTCGTAGCGACGAGCACCATGAAGAAACAGAAAGAGCCTACCCAATGGCGATTAGGATAAGCTCTTTGCTGAATGGTATAGTGGAGGGACAAGTATCAAATGCTGTGACATAGCATAGTAGAATCATGCAACGAAAAAACATCTCTCATAGAGCGGCTTTCTTGAGGAGTTCAATACCAAGATTTGATGATTTCTTCTTGCTTCTATGACCTCCTGTGTTGGCTAACAGATTTTCCAACATGGGTAGCATGCGATTGAGGTTGCCATACTGAATCATAAAATTCCAGAATGGCTCAAACTTCTTCCAGCCACCCATATAGAACAGATGAGCCAACTGCTGTTTGAAGTTGTCATGACCAAAGCTTGCCTTGAAGATGTTATTCCACGAATAGAACTCACGATAGGCCCAGTCGTAACCTTGTTTTAATTCTTCTGCCGTCAGGCCAACAGTTTTGTAAACAACTGTTCGGGTATCATACTTGCTCCAATCGTAAGATGTAATACGGCCATCTCGTTCCATTTGTTGAAAAAGACGTGTACCCGGATAAGGAGTGAGAATGTGGAAAGTGGCAGTTGTTATACTATGTTCGATACCCCAATCAACAGTTCTGCGGAATACATCTTTGTCATCGTGGTCAAGACCGAAAACAAAGCTGCCGTTAATCATGATGCCAAGACTATGCAGTCGTTCCACAGCAGCCACATAGTCTTTTGATAGATTCTGCAATTTGTTGCTTGAGCGAAGGTTCTCCGGGGAAAATGTCTCGAAACCAAGAAACAAACTGCGTAAGCCTGCCTCTGCAGCCTTCTCTATCAGGTTGCCGTTTAATACAGAAGCAACTGTAGCTGCACTTTGGAACACTCTGCCCATACCACGCATTCCTTCGAACAGCTCGGATGCAAAACGGGGATTGCCCAATAAATGGTCATCAAGGAAATAAAGATGTCTGCCAGGAAGCCTGTCAATCTCTGTTAAAGCTTCGTCCACCTTCTGGGTATAAAACGATTTGCCCTCACCGTAAAAAGCATCTTTATAGCAGAAATCACAATGATGTGGACAACCTCGTGATACTACAAGTGAATTGGGAACGAAATACTTTTCCCTCTTTATGAGGTCACGACGAACAGGAGGGATGTTCTCTATACTCCTCCAACTTGCCACATATCTTTTTTGAGGATGACCTTCACGCAAATCCTTGATAAAGCGTGGAAAAGCCTCTTCTCCTGGGCCTAAAAGTATGGTATCGGCATGTTGTGCTGCTTCATCAGGGAGGCTGGTAACGTGAAGACCGCCCATTGCCACATGCACCCCTCTTTGGCGATAATTGTCAGCTATCTTATATGCTCTATATGCATTGGTGATATATACTTGGATACAGACTAAATCGGGTGTGTCATCCAATGTCAGCTTCTCCACATGCTGATCCTGAATCTCCACATCGTCATCATCCGAGAAATATGCTGCGAGTGTAGCCAATCCCAAAGGTGGAAATAGCGAATATTTTATTGGTCGCCAATAAGGACTTTCTGCTTCCTGCAATGCAGGCAGTATCATTTTAACTCTCATTCCACCACACCTATCTTGTAGCCATCATTGCCTCGATGTTCTCGTATTTACGCTCGTTGAGGCGCTTGTAGATGTTGCCGAGCCATAGGCGGTGGGTGCCGATGAATGTGAGGCCGATGACAAGGAGGATGATGTAGGCGGTGTTCTCGGATGCAAAGACCATGAATATCTTGACAAGAAGAAGGGGCATGGTGAAGGCGAGTACCTCGATGAGTATCATGATCCAACTGTTCTCTACCATTGTCCTGCCTATGAACTTCTGGTTGAGCGGGGCTGTCTGCTTGTTATATACGGCGAGCTGCATGAACAGGAAGTTGCCTACGCCTGCCGTGAATGCCATGTAGGAGAAGAGCATGAGCAGACTTGCCTTTCCCATGATGACCATCGGTATCATCAGGATGAACGGGAACAGGAGTATGGCGCTGTAGAAATAGAACTTGGCGGTGAGTAGTTTCTCGATGGCATGGTGCCCCATCATCAGACGCTCGATGTAGTTGCCCTCGTATGTCATGATGCGCAGCAGCATCATGGCTCCGTAGATTGAGAAGTTGTATATCAGCCAGAAACGCACCATTCCGAGGTCGTCATATACGGAGCTGAATGAGCATACGAGACTGAGCATCAGTACTATTACGTTGGATGAGATAAAGGTTTTGCGCACGTTCTTGTTTCGGCGTATGGAGAACATTTCCAGACGTAGGAACTCGCCTATTATTCCCCATTCGTTGAGGAACTTGAAGCTCTGCTTCGTGCTTACCTTCATTGCCTTTTCCTCGCGTGAGAGCTCTGCATATACGAGCTTGTGCTGTAGGCGTCGGTTTATGGCTGTCACGATGCCGAGGATGACGAGCATTGAGCACCATGCAATGATATTGCCCTTGCATATCCAACCGCCAAGATGGGCATAGCCGCGGAAGAGGTGTTCGAAGTTCACGGTTAGCGTCCAGTCGGCATTGAAGAAGAGCGGGGATGCCACGAGTGCCAGTATTGGGATTATTCCTATCCAGTACAGCATGTTATGGCTTACGAGGGTTCGGAATATGGAATATGCCTGCGAGATGATCAGTTCGATGACATAGAAGCCTAAGAGGAACAATATGGTTAGACCTATGCCTTCTGCGAATACGACAGCCATGAGTGCGAATGGCACATAGAGGAACAGCATGACCAGATTGCCGTAGGATAGCAATGAGCGGATGATGAAGAAGTCGATGCACGTATATCGCGGGATAGGGAGCAGCACGTATGGCTTAACCTGCTGCGACGGTGTCTGCTGGAGCATGAAGCGCGCGAAGAAGTCGAGCGTCATGGTGAAGGGCAGGAACGAGTACATGAACTCGTATGCCGTTGTGCTCTTCATGTCGGTGGCTATGAGTGCCAGGGAGATGGAGAAGCCTATGAGGTACATCACCAGAAGGCCTACCATGAGGTATGCCATGAACTTTGCCACCTTGCCTTGCGTCAGCATAGGTGAACGCTTTTCTGACAGTTTCTGGTGGTTACGGAGGATAGGGTAGAGTTGTTTAATTTTGAGCATAAAAGCCTATATAACTAACTACAGCCCCTCACCCGCCCTGCGGGCACCCTCTCCCCAAGGGGCGAGGGGGATGTTACCTTTTTATCGTTATAGGGATTTCTCTTTGAGGGAACATTATTCGCGAGCTCATCAGCTTCGCAGTTTCTAACTTTTTCCTCGCCCCTTGGGGAGAGGATGCCCGTAGGGCAGGTGAGGGGCTGTTTGGTTTGTCTTATTCTTCTATATCAGTAATTCTTGTCTTGAAATTTAGCAGGTGATAGCTTGAGGTCTCGATGAATGCGAGGTTCAGCCTTGAAGCACGTCGGAACTTGTGCTGCGGGTTGAAGGCATTGTCGAGAAGACGTTCATAGTGTATGAGCGGTTTCTTGTATGTCCTTGTCATGAACTCCAGTTCCTCGGTCTCGAAATCGAAGAGCTCGATGAGCATGTGGCCGATGAATGAGGCTGCCTGTGCTATGCCGAGACGGTGAATCCATTGGTTGAGCTTCACGAAGTCCACGCGGTTGCCTTTGTTCCTTAGATACTCGCCAACTGCAATGATACCGCATAATGACATGTCTCTCGTGATGATGAGGTCTATGTTTGCGACGAGGAGATGCAGGAAGTCGAGCGTCTCTGTGCTGCAGTCGATGTTATGCTTCTCCTGCTCGCTTATCTTACGGTAGCGGCGTGCGGACAGGAATCCGTAGAGGGCGGTGTCAGAATACTCGAACCTTTCCTTCGGCGTCGGGATGTTGATGTCGGAGGGTAGGCGAGGGTCGTCCTTCAATAGCTGTGCCCCTGCCACTATATAACCGTGGATGCCAAGTTTCTTTGCGGTAGCCACGAGTTTGTTCCACTTGAAACTGGACATGGGTTTCAGAGGCTCGTCAGTAATGCCGAACGCTCCTGCACGAAGCAGTATGGTGAAGTTTTCCTGGATTGTAGGGAACATAAGAGAGTAAATTAAAGCCCCTCACCCGCCCTGCGGGCACCCTCTCCCCCAAGGGCGAGGTGGGAGTTACCTTTGTCCGCTAAGGGGCGTGATTGGAAGTTCTATCTTTTTCCTCGCCCCTTGGGGAAGTCGGAGATTGAGTATCTCCGAGTATGTGCCAGAGGATGCCCATAGGGCAGGTGAGGGGCCGTTACTTTTTCGATATGATGTAAATCAAAGCACCGATACCGAGGAGGACAGGGTAGTAGAGATACTCTATGATGTTGATAGGATTGACGGCTGCAAGTCCGCTTGCTATCAGTATCTGGGCTCCGTAGGGTAGAAGTCCCTGTGTGGCGCATGAGAATGTGTCGAGGATGGATGCTGCACGCTTCGGCTTAACACCGAAACGGGTGGCTATATCCTTGGCTATACTGCCCACGGTGATTATTGCCACGGTGTTGTTGGCTGTGCATACGTTGACAAGCGAAACAAGGATTCCGATTGAAAGTTCTGCTCCACGGCGACCATTGACCAAGCGTGTTATCTTATTGATGATAAACACGATACCACCGTTCTCCTTAATCAATTCAAGAAGTCCGCCTGCCATCATCGTGACAATGATCAGCTCGCCCATGGAGATGATGCCGTCGCCCATGCTTGCAAACCATGACATGAAGTCGTAGTTACCGGAAATCATTCCTATGATGCCGGTTAGGAGTATGCCTATTGAAAGCACCATGAGTACGTTCAAACCATAAAGAGCGATGACCAGAACGAAGAGATATGGGATGATTTTGATAATCTCCACATCGGGAATGGTGCTCGGTGCGCTTGTATTCCTTCCCATCACCATGTAGATGATGAAGGTGATAAAGGCGATAGGAGCCACGATGCGTATGTTCGCCTTGAACTTATCGCTCATCTTGCAGCCCTGTGTCTGGGTGGCAACTACTGTTGTGTCGCTTATGAATGACAGGTTATCTCCGAAGAAAGAGCCGCCCACGACGATGGCAGTTAGTAACGCCACGCTTGAGCCTGTGGAATGGGCTATGCCCACGGCGATAGGTGTCAGGGCTGCGATGGTGCCTACGCTTGTTCCCACGCTCAGGGATATGAAGCATGCTGCGAGGAACAGTCCGCCAAGCAGCATATTGGCAGGAAGTATGGACAGGGTGAGATTAACGGTTGCGTCAATGCTGCCCATATCCTTTGCCGACTTTGCAAACGCACCTGCAAGCACGAATATCCATATCATGAGCATCATGTTCTTCTGTCCGGCGCCGCGACTGAATGTCTCTATGCGCTTTTCCAATGACATGCCTCGTGATATGGCTATGGCATAGATACTCGAAAGCATGAACGCCACGGTTATTGGTAGCTTGTAGAAATCACCCGCAATGATTGATGTTGCGAGATAGAGGACTACAAAGACGATTAAAGGAGATAACTGTATCAATGCAAATAAAGGCCTCTCCCCCCGCCCTCCCCCGTAGGGAGGGAGCCGGAAGGCGAAGACCTGTTAAATCAAAAGCCTAATCAATCCTTTTTCCCCATAGGTCGAAGGGTTTTACGACGAATCTCCCAAAGGGAAGGATGTTCGATTGTATAATCGTGAAAGGCATGTTAATTATTAATGTTAATTGAAATAGGGGCACTCCGGCTCCCTCCCTACGGGGGAGGGCGGGGGGAGAGGCCGCTATTTATAACGTTACTCCATTCTTGAAGATTGAAATCTCGCTATATCCGTTCACCTCATTGCGTGCAGGTTCACCGCTTGCAACAGCAAGGATCTTGTCGATGAACTCAGGAACGAGTTCCTTCATTGTCTTGCCGTCAACGAGTTGTCCGGCATTGAAGTCTATCCAGTTCTTCTTGCGGTTGTAGAGGTCTGTGTTCGTTGAAATCTTCATCGTCGGGACGAAAGTGCCGAAAGGAGTTCCGCGACCAGTTGAGAAGAGTATGAGATGGCATCCTGCGGAAGCAAGTGCCGTGGCTGCTACGAGGTCATTGCCCGGAGCAGAGAGAAGGTTGAGACCCGGAGTCTGCAAGCGGTCGCCATATTCGAGTACGCCACTAACTGGAGCACGTCCGCATTTCTGCGTGCATCCGAGCGCCTTGTCCTCAAGAGTAGAGATACCTCCCGCCTTATTGCCCGGGGATGGATTCTCGCCAACGGGCTCACCATGCGAGAGGAAGTAGTTCTTGAAGTTATTGATAAGAGATACTGTCTGCTCGAATAGCTGACGGTTCTCGCAACGGTTCATTAGGATTGTCTCTGCACCGAACATCTCAGGTACCTCGGTAAGTATGCTTGTGCCGCCCTGTGCAACGAGCCAGTCGGAGAACTCACCCTCAAGTGGATTGGCGGTAATGCCTGAGAAGCCATCGGAACCACCGCATTTGAGTCCTACGCGGAGCTTACTTACTGGAACATCAACGCGCTTGTCCTCCTTGCATATCCCGTACATCTTACGGAGGATGTCCATGCAATATTCAACCTCGTCACCTTCAACCTTTTGTGTAACTACGAGTTGGATGCGCTCCTTGTCATAATCACCGAGCATAGCCATGAAGTCGTCTGGCTGATTGTTCTCGCATCCGAGGGAGAGAACGAGCACGGCACCTGCATTTGGATGAAGCACGATGTCACGAAGAATCTTGCGTGTAGCCTCGTGATCCTCTGAGAGCTGAGAGCAGCCGTAGTTATGATGCCAGGCATGAACAGCATCAATGCCGTCGAGACGGGTTTCGGTTTCAAGACGTTTTGCCAACTGCTCTGCTATGCCGTTTACGCAGCCGACAGTCGGAACAATCCATATCTCATTGCGTATGCCGACATCACCGTTCTTGCGGACATAGCCCTTGAATGTGCGGTTCTCAACAGGGATGTTGAGCTTCTCATCCACAGGATTGTATGTATATTCGAGAGTTCCTGCGAGGTTGGTCTTGAGGTTGTTCTCGTTTACCCATTCTCCAGCCTTGAGATTCTTGGCTGCATGACCGATAGGGTAGCCGTACTTGATGATATCCTCACCTTCTTTCTTGTCGGTAAGAAGGACCTTGTGTCCGGCAGGAGTATCTTGTAACAGCTTTATCTCCTTGTCTCCGTCGGTTACTATCTCGCCAGCCTTCATAGCCCTGAGACATACAACCACCGAATCCGCAGGATTGATCTTAAGAAATGCCTGTTTCATTCGCTTTAGATCTGCGTTCTTCTATAGAAATCAACGTTCTCCTTGAAAATGACCTCGATAGGCATATAGTTCACAGGATTTACGTTCTTCTTCAGGATGATAGCTCTTACAAGGGCATCAATGCTGTAATATCCCTGCATATATCCGTGCTGGGCGATGAGGAATGAGATACTGCCCTGACGCAGGCAGTTGGCATTCTTCTCTACCATATCGTAACCCATGATCTGGACATTACGCAGATTGTTCTTCAGCAGATAGTCACCTACGAGGTGTGCCTTTGAATTGAGTGTCACGCAATGATGGACATCTTTGTTGTTGTCAAAGAAATTCTGCAGAATCTGTGTGTATTCCTTACGTGAAGACTCGTATGGAAGGTCAACCTCCACAATCTTGATTTCTGGGAAGTGGTCCTTCATGTAGTGGCGGAAACCTACCTCACGGTTGTCTTGCTGCTTACTTGCAACGTGAACACCGTCGATTGTCTGCTTCATCAGCATGATTCTCTTTTCCTTTGATGCAATCATCATAAGGAGTTTTGCAGCGAAAAATCCGCTGGCAAATGAGTCCTGTCCGTAGAATGCTAGTGGGCGTAGGTCAGGCATATAAGAGTCAAGCATGATGAATGGAATGTTGAGCTCATGCAACTGATCTGTGAACCTACGTGTAACCTCCAACTTGGCAGGAACCACAACGACACCATCAGGTTGAGCTGCAAGGATTGCCTCATAGCACTCTTTGAAACTCTGCTCATCCTTACGTTTATAATAATACATGTGCGCGTGCACATTGAAATCACGTCGCACCTCGCAGGCATGGAGCTGTCCTTCCTCAACTTCCTCCCAGTAGGCTTCACTCTCGTGCTTTGGCATAAGGCAGTAGAAATTGTACTCCTTATTGTGGGCAAGGGCACTTGCATACATGTTAGGCTCATAGTTCATTTCCTCGATGGCTTTCTGAACCTTTACCAATGCCTTTGGTGAAACATTAGGCCTGTTGTGCAGTACACGGTCAACGGTACCGACACTCACACCAGCCTTCTCTGCGATATCACGGATTGTGATACGCAGTGAACCAGTATTGTCGCGTTTACGTTGACGCTTGTTCTCCTGATTAGTTGACGCCTTCTTTGCAGACTTCGTCTTCTTTGTGCTTTTGTTCTTCTTTCCACTACCGTTTGTGGAACCTTTGGGACGTCCTACCTTTCTCTTTTCGGCAGCAGCCTCAATTGGCTGTTCGTCGTTGAGGTCGTTGATATCCATATTCTGTGACATTCCTTAAGTTGAAGGTGATTTAAGATTTAAAATTATGGGTGCAAAAATAATGAAAAAAAACGAATTGTGTGCATTAACAATTGAATTTTTTTATAAAAAACATGGAAAATGTGTATTTTTCCTCAAAATATTTCTTGCTTTCGTAAAAAAAACGTAATTTTGCACACGAAATCCGCGTTGTGGTCGCACAAAGTTTGCGGAAAATATACTTTGGGAATTTTAAATCATAATACATAAATCAACTTCAAAATTAACTATGGCAAAAGTAGTAACTTTGGGCGAAATCATGCTTCGTCTTTCTCCAAATGGTCAGGATCGTTTCATTCAGACGGACATTTTCCGTATCATCCCGGGTGGTGGTGAGGCAAATGTAGCTATCAGTTGTGCCAATTACGGTCATGATGCTTATTTCGTAAGTAAGCTTCCTGAGCATGAGATTGGTCAGATTGCAGTAAACGCACTCCGTCGTTATGGCGTAAACACGAAGTATATTGCCCGTGGTGGTAATCGTGTCGGTCTTTACTATTGTGAGACAGGTGCTTCTATGCGCCCATCAAAGGTTATCTACGATCGTGCTAACTCTGCCATTGCTGAGGCTAATCCAGAGGATTTCGACTTCGATGCAATCATGGAAGGCGCTGACTGGTTCCACTGGTCAGGTATCACTCCTGCTATCTCAGACAAGGCAGCAGAGCTTACAAAACTCGCTTGCGAAGCTGCAAAGCGTCATGGCGTAACTGTTTCTGTTGACCTCAACTTCCGTAAGAAGCTCTGGACTTCTGAGAAGGCAATCTCAATCATGCGTCCCCTTATGAAGTATGTTGACGTATGTATTGGCAATGAGGAGGATGCAGAGCTTTGTCTCGGTTTCAAGCCTGATGCTGATGTTGAAGGTGGTGAGACTAATGCTGCCGGCTATGAGGGTATCTTCAAGCAGATGAAGGAGACATTCGGCTTCAAGTATGTCGTTTCTACTCTCCGTGAGTCTTTCTCTGCAACACACAATGGCTGGAAGGCTCTTATCTACGATGGTAAGGAGTTCTATCAGTCAAAGCGCTATGACGTAAATCCTATCATCGACCGTGTAGGTGGCGGTGACTCTTTCTCTGGCGGTCTTATCCATGGTCTTCTTACAAAGCCAAATCAGGGTGAGGCTCTTGAGTTCGCTGTAGCTGCTTCTGCTCTCAAGCACACTATCAACGGTGACTTTAACCTCGTATCTGTTGCAGAGGTTGAGGCTCTTGCCGGTGGTTCTGCTAATGGTCGTGTACAGCGATAAAATCAATTAACAATTAATTAAACAGGCTCCACTTGCGTGGAGTTTAGGGAAAGTAAATTGTAAATAAATTAATTCAGTAAATTATATTCAGTAAATTTTTATTGCTGTTTTTCAAGTGGTAGAACCATTCAATAATTTACTAGTCAAATTTACTTGTAATTTACTTTCAAAAGAATAATCCATATGAGTGGAATCCTAATAAATGATTAATTTTCTTTCAAGATAGATGGCAAAATTCGATAAATTTCAGGTGATGGCGAAAATCGCCGAGGCACCTATGGTTCCTGTTTTCTATAACAAGGACGTTGAAGTTGCAAAGAATGTAGTGAAAGCTTGCTACGAGGGTGGCGTTCGTGCGTTCGAGTTCACAAATCGTGGCGACTTTGCTCAGGAGGTATTCTCAGAACTTTCAAAGTTCGTTGCAAAGGAGTGCCCGGAAATGGCTCTCGGTATCGGTTCTGTAGTTGATGCTCCAACAGCAGCAATGTACATTCAGATGGGTGCTAACTTCGTTGTAGGTCCGCTCTTCAACCCTGATGTAGCAGTAGTATGCAACCGTCGTTGCGTGACATATTGCCCTGGTTGTCTCACACCATCAGAGATCGGTAAGGCGCAGGAGGTTGGTTGCGATTTCACAAAGGTATTCCCTGGCGATGTTGTAGGTCCAAACCTCATCAAGGGACTTATGGCTCCAATGCCTTGGTCAAAGATCATGGTGACTGGCGGTGTTGCTCCAGAGAAGGAGAACCTTGAGAAGTGGTTTGCTGCCGGTGTCTTCTGTGTAGGCATGGGCTCTAAGCTTTTCCCAAAGGACAAAGTTGCTGCAGGTGACTGGCAGTATGTTACCGATAAGTGTAAGGAAGCACTCGGTTACTGCCTTGGTGCCCGTAAGTAATAAGAAATAAAAGTCTTTGACTAATTAACCATAAAACTGGAATTCGGGGAGTCTCTGTGCTTGCCGGAGTTCCAGTTTTTTTCTTCTGGAGGCTGTTTTTGCAAGATTTCCTGATTTCCTAGCCTTCCTAAAATAATAACTATGCGTAAATATTTATTCTTCTCTGTATTTTTATTTGTCCTTGTCTGTAGTTGTTCTACAGATAGCTCTGATAGGGATTATGTTGACAATCTCAACGACCGTTCTTATGACATGCGTTATAAGAATGTTGATTCTGCACGCATCTATGCCAATAGGGCATATAAAGAGGCAGAGAAGATTGAATATAAGGCTGGAATGTCGGAGGCTTTGCTCAATCAGGCTTTCTACACCATTACGCGCATGGATTATGTAAAGAGTGATACGCTACTTTCGCGTGCAGACTCTCTTGCCGAGGATTATATCACTCGCCTCTGTGTAGAGGTGCAGCGTATGCGTTTATGTCAGCGCCGTTCACAGAACAAGGATTTCTATGTCCATAAGAATGAGGCTGACAGATACATGGCGAGTATACACTCTGATATTGAGGATAAATCCCAAAGGAAACGCAGACAATACACCTATGCAAGAAGTGAGTATGGTATAGTGCTTTCCACATATCTCTACTATGTGAATCTTCCTATAGAGTCATCAGAAGCATTGCTGAGTATAGCCAAGGACAAGGATATCCAACTCAATAACGATACTGCACAATACCTTGCCTATCTGTATAATATAGGAGCTGGTGGAATATTGCGCGATGGGAGTGCTAAGGAAATAGCACATAGGGAATTTGACTGTCTGATGCAGTGCTATATGCTTGCCCGCCACAATGGCTATCTGTTTTGGGAGGCGAACTCTTTGCAGTCTCTTTCCGAGCACCTTGCCAACCCTGAGGAACTCGCTGCCTATCATCGTGATGACGATCCTTGCATACGCTATCTCAACGACGATGGTGTGCCGGACTCAATGCTCTCAGGCAATCTTGCAGAACGTTCATTACAATGTTTCGTGAGATATGGTGACATTTATCAGATTGCAGGAGGATGGCGTACCTTGTCATCATGCTATCATAATATTAGCGATTATGAGGCAGAACTTTCATGTCTCCTTAATGCTGTTGAGGATTCTCTTATCCTTCAGGCTCCAGACCTTGTGGCATCTATAAGTGAGAAGATGTCAATGGCTTATTCTGCACTTGGAGACAAGCAGGCAAGCGACTACTATCGTAACCAGTATCTTGATATGCAGGACTCCACGCGTCAGGATAGACAGCTTGAGGCACGTGCGGATGCTCTATCAGCCCTTGTTTCACGTACACAATGGCTTATTACTTCTATTATCGTCGTGCTTGCCATACTCGTTGTTGTAGTTGCTGTGCTTATCCATTATCATAGGAAGAACAAGGACAGATACAAGCATAATGAGCGACTTGAGGAACTTGACGAGAATCTTCAGGCATTGTGTCTTCAGACGGAGGATGCCATGCGAATCAACGTTGAGCAACATGCAAAGGTTTCGTATGCTGAGAACATCATGCCGCTAATCGACCGTATGCTTCATAGTGTAGATACGGTAGAAAAGGCAGGCAATGGAAATCTCGAGTATGTGTCGGATATCTGCAAGTCTATACTTGAGAACAATGCCCGCCTTACATCTTGGGTACAGTTGCGCAAAGGACAGGTCTCTCTCCATATTGAGACATTCCCCTTGCAGTCGTTGTTCCACATTATTAAGATGACGGTGAAATCGTTCAGTAACAAGGGAATACAACTCTCGGTTAAAGATACGGATATAAGCGTAAAAGCCGATAAGGTGCTAACTCTTTTCCTGATAAACACCATTGTTGATAATGCCCGCAAGTTCACTCCTGAGGGGGGTGAGGTCGTTGTCTCTGCTACTAAGAGTGACGTTTATGATGGCTATGCGGAAGTGTCGATAGCCGACTCAGGCAAGGGTATGACTCAGGAGCAGGCTGATCATCTCTTTGACTATGGAACCATCATCGATCAGAAAGAGAACCTCACCGAACAGAAAAGTCATGGTTTCGGACTCATGAACTGTCGTGGAATCATGGACCGTTATCGTAAGACCAGTGAGTTATTCTCGCATTGTGAGATAAAAGCTGAAAGCGAGAAAGGCAAGGGAACACGTATTTTCTTCCGTCTGCCTATGGCGGTGCGTACCACATTGGTAGTGCTCCTTGCCATGATTCCTGCATTTGGCTTTGCTGATAATAAGGCAAATACGGCGGAGAATACATGGCCCGACTCTGTTTATAATGCCAATGTGGAAGGCCGTTATGCAGAAGCTATCAGCTATGCTGATTCCTGTTTCAGATTCATCAATGCAGAATATCGCTCACTTGCCAATGTCAATAAGGATGACACGCTGACCATAGCATATAACGGTGCGGAACTGCGTTGGTGGAATAAGAAAGTGCCAGCTGATTATGAAATCATTATCTATGTGCGTAATGAGGTTGCGGTTTCTGCCCTTGCACTTAACGACTGGGAACTCTATGCTGCCAATAACAATGCTTATACGAAGCTCTATAAGGAATGCTCGCAGGACTCAACACTAAGCACATATTGTGCAACGATGGAACGTACTGAGAATACAAATAATATTGCTGTCGGGGTGCTTATCCTGCTATTCCTTGTCCTTGTTGCTGTATTCTGGTGGTTCTATGTCCGCGATGTGCTCCACAATCGCAAAAGCATTGTGCGTGTATGCCGTGAGAAGGAAGAGGAAATTGTAAGGATGAAGCGTGAGCGTGACCGTCTCTATGTCTCAAACAATGTTATTGATAATACTCTGAGTGCATTGAAACATGAGACTATGTATTTCCCGTCACGCATAGCTCAGGACAACAGCAAGGTCATGGCGAGCGAGGAATTTGACAGGCAGGGCGTCAAGGAACTCTCTGAGACCGTAGGCTATTACCGTAATCTGTATTCCATGCTTTGCAGTCAGTGTACACGCAACGCATCGGAGATAACATATCCGATGCTGCCGTTTAAGGTTACAGAACTTAAGCTTGACTTTGCCGCTGATGTCAAGAGCGTAGATATTATTGCCAATAGGCAACTTATGGACTATCTCGTGCTTCTCTTGAAGCGTAAGAATAACCGTGAGACTCCATCTGCGGAGGTTATGATGACGGGAGGTTCCAATAAGGGAAGAAAGTATATCACGCTTGCCATAGACTGTCCAAATGTGAGGATGAGCAAGTCTGAGGCTGAGGCTTTGTTCTCGCTTGCTACAACGGATGTTGACTATCTTGTCATCCGACAGATTCTTCGTGAGAACGGCACTGCGACAAATGCTTTTGCCATCGGTATTAGGGCAGAAGTGACAGAAAAGGGATATGTCCGATTCCTCCTAACCCTATTGGCAAAGTAAAAAAACGCGAATCTATTTTGTGTTTTACTCAATATGTACTATATTTTGAACCAAATAAACTAAAAATCTAAATTTGTTATGAAAAAATTTGAATTAATGGCATTACCGTATGCCCCAGAAGCTTTGGAGCCGGTGATAAGTAAGAAAACACTGGAGTTTCATCACGGAAAGCATCTTGCTGGATATGTTAATAACCTGAATGGTCTGTTGGAGGAGAGTCCGTTGGCAGGTCTTTCACTCGAGGAAATCGTGTGTAAGGCTGACGGTGGAATACTGAATAATGCAGGTCAGATATTGAACCACAACCTGTACTTCGGGCAGTTCGGTGCACCCAAGGCAGACAACCGTCCTATCGGGAAACTGGCAGAGGCGATAGTTCGTGACTTTGGTTCTTTCGAGGCGTTCAAGGATGAGTTTCAGAAGAAAGGCGCTACGCTGTTTGGTTCTGGATGGGTATGGCTGTCTGCAGATAAGGATGGTAAACTGATTATCACGCAGGAGACAAATGCTGCCAATCCTATTCAAAAGGGATTAAAGCCATTGCTAACATTTGACGTATGGGAGCATGCCTATTATCTGGACTATCAGAACCGCCGTCCTGACCACCTCGCTGCCCTTTGGCAGATTATAAATTGGGAAGTGGTAGGAAATCGCTATTCAAAGTAAACCTATGCGGAAATAGGGAACACTGATTCTTTACTACTCCATTAAGAAATTCATGACTCGTATAATGCAAAGTGAAAGCCATTATGGTTTTCACTTTGCATTATTTCTTTTCGATTTTCCGCTTTCTGCTTAATTCCTTAATTTAACGTGAGTTCGACGAAAATACATTCTGAAAGAGCACTAAAATAATATCGTGATAGAATACTTTTCTGGGGAAATCCCTTCTAAGTGTTGGGGAATACCCTCCATAGAAAAAGGGAAAATCCTGAAACTTTTCTTTTAATTATGTATAGTTTTGCATCAGAATAAGTCTATTCGTTTTACTAATTATAAACCAATATTATTATTAATTCAGATGAAGAAAACTATTACAGCCGTTGTTGTAGCTATGTGTTCACTCTCGGCAAATGCCCAGTTATGGGTAGGAGGAAGTGTCGGATTTTCCCGATTTGAGAATAATTCAGAGGTGGAAAATACTATCGGTGACTCGGGAAATACTCCTGTTAGATTGTTTTTCGGTCCGAAGGTGGGATATAATCTCAATGACAAGTGGGCAATTGCATTGGCGCTTGATTATTCGCATTGGAATTCCCATGACGAGTCTAATTCATACACTAATGCTAGCTATCTCTCTACCAAATCAAAGGGTAATAGTTTCTCTGTTACTCCATATGTTCGCTATACATTTGCAAAGTCTGGCATAGTGTCGTTTTATGTGGATGGTGGTATTTCTTTGGGATTTAGCAAATCGAATACAGACGAATGGGCTCAAAATGAAGATGGATATGTAAGAACTGATGAAATGGAAAACAGCACCAATTCCTGTGATGTCGGACTTCGTCCTGGTATGTTGATAGAACTATCTGACCATGTGGGACTTGAGCTGAACCTTGGTTTCTTTGGCTATACTTATCATAAGAGAGTATATGATAGGGAAAGTGATTATATCGAATATGGACATAGTAAGAATAAAACTACTTCCACAAGCAATGGATTCGGGTTCTGCGGAAATAGCGGAGATGTGAATTTTGGTGTTATCTGGAAGTTTTGACGCATCCGTTTAAAAGAATAAAAGTGAAAGTCATAGCGGCTTTCACTTTTTTCTATCTACTTTATTCTTTACTCTATCTACTTTACACTCTACACTTTCCTAAACCTTCTTCAAGAAGCAAAGTCTGTGGGTGCCCTTTTTCTTCTTCTTGTGAATGAATTTCACGACATACACGCCCTTTGGAAGTCTTGAGATATTGATTGTGCGGACGATTGGGTATGAGTACAGCACCTCGCCCTGAAGATTCTCAATAACGATAATACCTTCTTGTCTGAATATCTCGAAAGTGTTACAGAGATCTCGAAGCTCAATGGTATTGCTACGTTCAAGCAAAGGACAGTTGGCTATCTGCTTAACTTGCTTTTGAGGTGCAGAAACCTGACGCGGAGCTTGTCTGTGTTCTGGAACATTGAAAGATGTCTGTATGCCGTTTATCTGGCATGGCATGGATTCGTTGCCGTAGCGGTCAACGGCAGTTACTGCATAGTACAATCCCTTTGGCACGAGGGCAGACAGATTGCGTACGCCTACCATGGTGATGTTGCGTGCATCACGCGTGTTTACCGGGAAATGCGTGGAAGAATACACGTTGTACGTCAGGTAAGGACCGTCGGAGTTATCACGTCCCGGTTCCCATGAAAGGACAGCTGTTGGACGGTAGTCCTTTGCCTCGTTTACGCTGATAGAGCGTGGCGGTTCTGGATTCCTGAAACCGTACCATGTCTGTGCAGGTATAAGAGAAGGGTAGGGGCAAAGGGTGTTTGCCGCAAAGTCGTATATGCCCTTGGTGTTGTCTGTAAGGAACTTTGAACGGAAATATGCGTGTCCGAGTCCGTATTGGCGAAGTACGTGCAGCTCGCGTGATATGTCGCTCAAAGGCCAGTTCTTTTCCTTTGGTGACATGAAGTATATTCCGAGACCCGGAGCCACGATGCGTCCGTTGCTTCTTTCCTTCCAGTCGATGGCGAATGGATAGAAGTCATTATTACGGAAATACATCATAGGGAATACGGCATCCATAAGTCCTGTCTGCATCCATTGAGCTGCATCCTGACATACAATGTCGCGGGCATTCCATCCACGGGCCCATTGTCTTGGAAGGTCTGCGTATTTGCCAAGTGGTGAACAACTTAGCATAACCCACTTCTTCTCTCTCTTTACTGCAGAATGGATAGCTCTGACAATGTTGGTTATATACTGTCGTCCATGATCTTTGTTGGCAATTCGTCCCCAAGTCTCAGGATAGCGGATGTAGTCGAGGTGAACGCCGTCGAGGTCATAGCGACGTGTCAGGTCTCCGCAGAAACGGGCAAGATAGTCGGCTGTTCCCGGCAGTTCAGGATTCATGAATCCCTCATCTCCAATTTTTTTGAGAAGGTGTGGAATTGTCTGGCGTAGGTGCCTGCATCCCGCTCCGTTCCATTTGCCCACAGGGATAGTCACAACCCATGCGTGGAGCTGCATACCGCGTTTGTGACACTCGTTGATGGCAAATTCCAAAGCGTCGTAGCCAGGGGAAGTGCCAGGTCTGCCAGACAGGCATCCGTCCCATATCTCCATGTTTGATGGGAAGATGGTAGTTGCACGTACACGAGTCTGAATGAAGACAAGGTTGATGCCTGCCTTTTGAAGACGGTCGAGAGTGGTACGGAGTTCGTTCTGCTGTCGGGTGATGGCAGCACCTGACTGAGCGTATGAATGAGGCCAGTCAAGACCTCCTATTGTAGTAAGCCATACTGCACGTACCTCATGTAGAGGAACGTCAACAGGCGATTGAATCGTTACGGGCGACACGTTGTAATATCGTGTCTGAGCCTTTGCATTGCCGAGAGAGAGGGCTAAAAATGCAAAAAAAACTGTTAATTTCTTCATTTCGGCTGCAAAGTTAGCATTATTTGTTTGTTTTTCCAAATGTTTTTGTTATCTTTGCACGTAATTTGCAAATATTTCAGAAATTATACAATAACATAAGGGTAAAATGATAACATTTTGTATTAGCCTTGTACTCTTGATACTCGGCTATCTGTTTTACGGTAAATTTGTTGAGAAGGTCTTCGGACCTGATGATCGTATTACTCCAGCGTTGCGTATAAACGATGGAGTGGATTACATTCTTCTTCCTTCTTGGAAGATTTTCATGATTCAGTTTCTGAACATTGCGGGCACCGGTCCTATCTTCGGTGCTATCATGGGTGCCAAGTTCGGTCCTGCTGCCTATCTGTGGATTGTCTTCGGATGTATCTTTGCAGGTGCTACTCACGACTATCTAAGCGGTATGCTCAGCATACGTAACAATGGTGCCGGACTTCCAGTACTTGTAGGCAAGTATCTCGGCAATGGCGTTAAGAACGTGATGCTCGTCTTTACTGTGCTGCTCCTCGGACTTGTAGGTGCTGTGTTTGTAAAGAGTCCTGCTGACATTCTTACAGATATTACACATGGCTATGGAATGCTCTGGATTATTCTTATTTTCGCATATTACATCATTGCTACGATGATGCCTGTGGATAAGATTATCGGTAAGATATATCCAGTCTTCGCATTCTCGCTCCTCTTCATGGCAGCAGCCTTGATGGTGGTGCTCTTCGTAAGATGGTATGATATCCCAGAGCTTTGGGAAACAGGTATTGTAAGTGTTGGTAAACTTACGCATCCTGAGACATTTACTGATGATCTGTTCCCAGCACTCTTCATTACTATTGCCTGTGGTGCAATTAGCGGTTTCCACGCTACGCAGAGTCCTCTTATGGCTCGTTGTATGAAGAATGAGCATCTCGGCCGTCCTATCTTCTATGGATCTATGATAACCGAGGGCATCGTTGCACTTATCTGGGCAACAGTAGCTTCATATTTCTTCTATGGAAATCCTGCAGGTTATGAAGTTATAGCAGCAGAGAATGGGTATAATACAAGTGCTCCTGTTGTGGTGAACCTTATATGTAACGACTGGCTTGGTGTTGCTGGTGGTATTCTTGCCATGCTCGGTGTTGTTGCTGCACCTATTACAAGTGGTGATACTGCTCTGCGTAGTGCCCGTCTTATCATTGCCGACTGGCTTCACATGGATCAGAAGAGTATTGTAAAGCGTCTGAGCATCAGTATCCCTCTCTTCCTTGCCACAATGGGCTTGCTCATCTGGCAGATGGAGAACGTTAGCGGATTCAACGTGCTGTGGGGCTATTTCGGATGGGCAAATCAGGCTCTCTCCGTCTTCACACTCTGGACATTGACGGTATATCTTGCAAAGAACCGTCCTGCATATTTCTGGGTTACTCTCATTCCTGCATTGTTCATGACTGCTGTCTGCACATCATTCATTGTGATAAGCAAGACTGCTATGGGACTTGCACCTGAGATTGGGTATTGTGCAGCAGCGGTTATGTGTGCCGTCCTTCTTGGCATTTTCCTAAAGTGGAAGGTGAGCCTGAAGCCAGAGGATAAAAAAGAAGAATAAATGTGTGTGTATACTTAACATAAACCTAAATTAAGAAAGGAATTAATAATGAAAAAGATTCTATTCATGCTCGCTATGCTAACCATGACAATGGTGGCAAAGGCACAGTTCGAGGCTGGTAAAATGTACGTGAACGCATCGCTTTCAGGTCTGAGCCTCAGTCATAACGGTAAAGAGGAGTGTAAGTTTGACGTTGGTGCTATGGGTGGCTACTTCGTTGAGGACTGCTGGATGGTTAACGTACAGGCTGGTATGCATCATCCTGGCAAGGGTGGTCATGCTACACTCATGGGAGGTGTTGGTGGTCGCTTCTATGTTATAGAGAATGGTCTTTTCTTCGGTGCTAATGCCAAGTTGATCCTTTCTAAAGGACATAATGACATCATGCCTGGTATTGAGGCTGGCTATTGCTTTTTCCTCAATGATAAGTTGACCGTTGAGCCTTCAGTATATTATGACCAGAGTATCAGAAGGCATAAAGACTATTCTACCGTTGGTATGAAGATTTCTCTTGGCGTATATTTCTAAGGGAGAAAGTGTAAAGAGAGGAGAAGTAAAAATAGTAAATAGCAAAATAGTAAATAAATTAGATGTTAAGTGTAGAAGAATTGACCGACAGGCTCATTGACTTGAGTTTTGCAGAGGATATCGGTGATGGTGATCATACCACCCTGTGTTGTATTCCGGCTGATGCCATGGGTGAGAGCAAACTCCTCATCAAGCAGCCTGGTATCATTGCAGGTGTAGAGGTGGCAAAGGTGGTGTTCCATCGTTTTGACCCTACTCTTGAGGTAGAGGTGTATATCAATGACGGTGCAGAGGTTAAGCCTGGCGACATCGTGATGAGCGTGAAGGGTAAGACACAGAGCTTGCTCCAGACAGAGCGTCTTATGCTGAATATCATGCAGCGTATGAGCGGTATTGCCACAATGACACACAAGTATCAGCAGGCTCTTATCGATGCCGGTACCAAGACCCGTGTCCTCGACACCCGTAAGACAACTCCTGGTATGCGTATGCTTGAGAAGGAGGCTGTGAAGATTGGCGGTGGCATGAACCATCGTATCGGCCTTTTTGATATGATTCTGCTCAAGGACAACCACATCGATTTCTGCGGAGGCGTTCACAATGCCATCTCACGTGCAAAGCAGTATTGCAAGGATCACGGCAAGGACCTGAAGATTGAGTGTGAGGTGCGCAACTGGAAGGAGCTTGATGAAGCTCTTGCCGAGGGCTGTGACCGTATCATGTTCGATAACTTCACTCCGGAAGATACCAAGAAAGCTGTGGAAATTGTTGGTGGCCGTTGCGAGACAGAGTCATCTGGCGGTATTACATTCGACACAATGATTCCATACGCCAAGGCTGGTGTTGACTTCATCTCATTCGGTGCTCTTACGCATAGCGTGAAGGGACTCGACATGAGTTTCAAGGCTGCCGGTTCAGATAAACTCATAATAAAGTAAGAAAGTAAATCCCACTTGCGTGGGGACTTTTTTAGAAAGTAAATTATCAGTAAATTATATTCAGTAAATTATTGGGCTGCATATGCAGCTGGGAAATTCCAATTGATAATTTATAGAATAAAATTTACTGATAATAATTTACTGGTTTAATTTATTCCTAATTTACTTTCCAAAAAGAAGACCCACGCAAGTGGGATTTACTTTCCCCAAATATCTCCGAGCAAGCGGAGTATTCATAGACATTTCCTTTCAGTTTTTTCATGAAAAAAACATATATTTTATTATCATTATTAGCTGTAAGTTTTGTGCAGGCAATGGCTTGTACTAATTTCATCGTCGGCAAGAAGGCAAGTGCCGACGGTAGTGTGATGTGTACGTATAATGCCGATTCATACGGTGCATTTTTCTCCCTGTACCATTCCCCTGCAGGAAAGCATCCTAAGGGCGAGATGTTGAAAATCTACGACTGGGATACCAACAAGTATCATGGCGAGATTCCACAGGCAGAGGAGACGTATAACGTGATAGGAAACATCAACGAGTATCAGGTCACTATCGGCGAGACCACATACGGCGGTCGTGAGGAGATGGTTGATACAACCGGTATCCTGGATTACGGCTCTCTTATCTATATCGCCCTTCAGCGTTCAAAATCAGCCCGTGAGGCTATCAAGGTGATGACCAGTCTTGTGGAGACCTACGGTTATAACTCAGAGGGCGAGACCTTCACTATCTGTGATCCTAACGAGGCTTGGATAATGGAGATGCAGGGCGCAGGCGTTAAAGGCGTGGTATGGGTTGCCCAGCGTATTCCTGATGATGCTATATGTGCTCATGCCAATCAGAGCCGTATCACCACGTTCAATCAGAAGGACAAGGAGAATGTGATGTTCTCAAAGAACTGCATCAAGTACGCACGCTCAAAGGGCTGGTTTACTGGTAAGGATGCCGATTTCTCTTGGAATGCTGCATACGCTGCTCCTGACTTCTCTGGCCGTCGCTATTGTGATGCCCGTGTGTGGGCTTTCTTCCGTTTCTTTGTTGACGGCATGGATAAGTATCTGCCTTGGGCTGAAGGTCGTGACAAGGATGCTGAGCCGCTTCCTCTTTGGGTTGTTCCTAACAAGAAACTCTCCGTGCAGGACTTGCAGATGGCGATGCGCGACCACTATGAGGGTACTCCGCTTGAGGTTAGAGGCACTATCGGAGGCGGTATCTGGGAGATGCCTTATCAGCCAACGCCACTGTCTTTCGAGGTGGATGGAAAGAAATACTTCACGGAGCGTCCTATAAGTACCCAGCAGACAGGCTTTACGTATGTATCGCAGATGCGCTCTTGGTTGCCTCGCGAGATTGGCGGATGCCTGTGGTGGGGTAATGACGACGGCAATATGGTGGCATATACTCCAATCTATTGCGGCAATACCGTTTTGCCTGAGTGCTACAACACCCCCGGGGCTGATGATGTAACGTTCTCTGACAAGAATGCCTACTGGGTATGCAACTGGGTGAGCAATATGGTCTATCCTCGCTATTCTATGCTCTTCCCAGAGCTGAAAGGCTATCGTGACAGTCTTGAAAGCAGTTATTTCGCCAAGCAGGGAGAGATAGAGTCAAAGGCGAAGGATATGTATGCTCAGTCGTCTGCCGATGCTGTTAAGTTCCTCAATGACTATTCAAATACCCAGGCTCAGCAGATGCTTGCTACGTGGAAGGATCTTGCAGTTCGTCTCATTGTCCGTTACAACGACATGGCGGTGAGGAAGATGAAGGACGGAAAGTATCTCAAGACCAAGTACGGACTTATCGAGCCTGTTGAGCGTCCCGGCTATCCAGCTGACTATGCGCGCAAGATGATTCAACTGTCAAAGAAGGATATGCAGGAACCGGTGGAGGAAAAGAAACCGTAACTGCCATATAGTGCCTTTATAGCTAAGAAAGAGCTTGTCCTAATCGCCATTGGGGTAGGCTCTTTCCTTTTTTCCTGATACCTCGTCGCTACGAGGGTGGGATGGAGTAGGGACTTTATATCTCTGATATAGGGAACGGACTTGAAACGGACTTGGAACGGAGGTGGAACGGACCTACGACCCCTTTATTCGCAAAAGCTCATCAATCTTCGCAAGTTCCGCCCTGCGGGCACCCTTTCTCCGTAGAGGGGCAAGGGGATTGTAATAATCCTTTCGTGAGCTGCTCCCCCTTGCCCCTTCACGGGGAAAGGGTGGGCTTTGTTTCTTGATGCAAAGTTACTCACATTCCCCAAGAGTCTTGAGGGCATTTTCGGATTTCTTTCGTTAAAAAGTGTTAAAACTGAATAACTTGCATATTTTCAATGTGTTGCATTGAAAATTAAGAAAAAGTACACATAGTACACATATTCCACATATATTTTACAGACACCCTATATTCCCTTTCCCCCTCACTTTTACTTCAATAATAATATATATTATAAAATAATATATATTATTATTGGGAAGAAGAGCGTGTTTCTGAGGGTGTGTATGTAGAAAATGTGGAATATGTGTACTATGTGTACCTAGTCTTTTTTCGGAGAAATGTTTGGAGGTTTCTGGAATTATCACTACTTTGCGTTTGAAATTGTATATAAACCCAAAATCCCCAAAATAACAAAACCTGAACTATGACTTTCAGAGAAATACTCAAGAAATTCCGTTGCGAATCTCAGATATATTCTGACGGTGTGGGTTGAAACCACAGCGTGAGGAAAGATGATGGGAAACGGAGGCAAGTCTTACTCTTAAACGCATAAATAATGTGAGTTCACGAATTCAAGACTACGAGGGCTGAACGTCGAAGAGGTCGTCGAACTCACGTTATGATATATTTTTGAAATACTCTTTATGATAGATTTATATCCTCGTTGCGTGAATGTTTTAGATACGTCTGTCGAGCCTGTATTTTTGCCTTTCGAAAAATGGTTTCGGGTGATATGTGGCAAAAAAGCAGAGAAACTGTCACGTGATAGTCCATTTTCAGACAGAGTAGGTTTGTTGTGAATATGACTTGATATAAATCAATAGCAATAAGAGCGCACTTAAATTTCTTTGTTTTTCGTTCTTTGTTCTAAAAAATAAATTGTACCTTTGCATCGCATTTGAAAAAAGTGCCCGTTCTAATCAAGTTTGGTGCGTTGGATGAACGGTTTAGTCTCTGGTCTGCAAAACCAGCTAAGGCGGTTCGACTCCGCCACGCACCTCACAAGAAAAAGCGTTGAGTCTTCTTGATTCAACGCTTTCTTTTTTGTTATATTTCCTGCTTCAGATTTCTTTATTTTTTTTCTTTCATTTCTTCCTCAAAATATATGTCGAATTTCTGTCGGAGTAGGGTAGGTGATTCTATTATCTTGCGTATTGCCATAAGGTTCTTTTCGTTCTCTGAACCAGGAATCCACAGGTGGATATATCCACGACTGGAGTATTTCTCGTCCATGTGTGCCTTGAAACGACGCCAATGCTCTTCTGTGTTCATTTCCGGATAGTGCTCAAGACCGAATTGAACGGTACGGCGGAACACGCTATCCTCTGAAATCTCTCTGTCAGCCTCTGCTATTATTCTGCCATAGATGCTGCGAGGTGCGTGGGAAGCAGAGGCGCGGTGGTCTTCTACTGCTTCTTTCATCAGCTTGAGCTTTGCAGGAGAGAACCATTTCTTGAGTCTTGCGTCGGTTATGAGTATCTTACCGCTTGTGATATGGTGTATGGCGCGAGGACCTTCGAGTCCGAGGTCGTGATAGGCAGCAATAGCGTATGCCATATCCACATCGGCACCCAGTTGGTTGGCAAGCTTTACTGAAGCCCGTACAACATTTGTGACGTGCTGCATCTGGTGCGCCTTGTCGAAGGCGGTGTATCGAGGCAGGATATTGCGCTCGATAAATTCCATAAGGTCAAGACTCGGATTCTGCATAGTGTGAAGTCAAAGGTCAAAGGTCAAAAGTCTGAGGGCTAAAGTCTTTTGCCTTTCGTCTTTTGCCATTTGCCATTTTTATAGAAAAATATTTGCAAATGTAGCAAATAATGTTTAATTTTGCAAGAAATTTGATAAAAAACTAATGGAAAAAGAAGAAATAAAGACCAATTCATTCAAGGCATGGGTGCTTGCTGCACGTCCCAAGACGCTTACGGCGGCGGCTGTGCCTGTAATGATAGGTACTGCGATGGCATGGAACCATACCGGCGGTGAGGGCTTCAGGTATGTAGCTATGGTGCTGTGTTTCCTCTTTGCCTTCGTCATGCAGATAGATGCCAATTTCGTCAACGATTATTTCGACTTCAAGCGAGGTAATGACGATGAGACACGTCTCGGTCCTGAGCGTGCTTGTGCACAGGGGTGGGTGACGGATACGGCAATGAAGAAGGCGCTGGTTATTACAACTGCGCTTGCATGTCTTGTTGGCCTACCTCTTATTATATATGGAGGATTGGAGATGATTGCCGTGGGAGCGGCTTGTGTGCTGTTCTGTTTCCTCTATACCACAACGCTCTCATATATCGCTATGGGAGATGTACTGGTGCTGTTGTTCTTCGGAATAGTGCCTGTATGCTGTACGTACTATGTAGAAGTGCCGGAGGTTGCGTTTTCTGAGTTTTCTCGCGTGTTTTTGATGTCGATAGGCTGCGGACTTGTAGTTGATACCCTTCTGCTTGTAAACAATTACAGGGATATAGAGAATGACAGACGCGCGGGAAAGCGCACTTTGGTCGTTTTCATCGGGAAAAAAGCTACGGAGGTGATATTCCTTCTTGTCGTGCCAATTGCCCTTGCCATAATGTTTTTAGTGGGGTGCAAGTTGTATTTCATCGTTCTTGCCGTACTGATGTTCGTGAAGCATTTCATGACATGGCGGAAAATGGTGAGCATAGGCGAGGGTAGGGAACTGAACAAGGTTCTCGGAATGACCGCCGCCAACATCTTTCTTTATGGAGTTTTAGCAAGCGTATGTGTCATTTTATCATAAAAAAGCCCGAAAAAACTATAAAAATGGCACAAAAAGGGCATTTTGTGCAATAATTTCTTGTTTATTACGAGATTTTTTATTAATTTCGCACCGCAAATCTAAATAGAATATTTAAGATAACCATTTATATTATAATAAATAAAACAAATGAAGAAGTACAACTTTAATGCAGGTCCTTCAATTCTCCCACGCGAGGTTATTGAGCAGACCGCAGCAGCTTGTCTTGATTTCGAGAATTCAGGACTTTCACTTATGGAAATCAGCCACCGTGCTAAGAATTTCCAGCCAGTCGTTGACGAAGCCGAGGCTCTCTTCAAGGAACTCCTTGATATTCCAGAGGGTTACAAGGTATTGTTCCTTGGTGGTGGTGCTTCGCTTGAGTTCTGTATGGTACCTTACAACTTCCTTGAGAAGAAGGCTGCATACCTGAACACTGGTGTATGGGCTACAAAGGCTATGAAGGAAGCTAAGCTCTTCGGTGAGGTTGTCGAGATTGCAAGCTCAAAGGATAAGAACTTCACATATATTCCTAAGGACTACGTAATTCCAACAGACGCAGACTATCTGCATATCACTTCAAACAACACAATCTATGGTACTGAGCTTCGTGAGGATATCGATTCTCCAATTCCATTGATTGCTGATATGTCTTCTGATATTCTCTCTCGCCCAGTTGACGTTAGCAAATACGCTATGATCTACGGTGGTGCTCAGAAGAACCTCTCTATGGCAGGTGTAACATTCGTTATCGTTAAGGAAGACGCTCTCGGTAAGGTTAGCCGTCAGATCCCAACAATGCTCGACTATCGTACACACGTTAAGAAGGGCTCTATGTTCAACACTCCTCCAGTAGTTCCTATCTACTCTGCTCTCATGAACCTTCGTTATATCAAGGCTCATGGTGGCGTAAAGGCTATGGAGAAGCTTGCTAAGCAGCGTGCAGAGATCGTTTACGGTGAGATTGACCGTAACAAGCTCTTCGTTGGTACAGCAGAGGAGTCAAGCCGTTCACTCATGAACCTCACATTCGTACTCAAGCCAGAGTATCAGGATCTTCAGGACGACTTCCTCGCATTCGCTACTTCTAAGGGTATGGTAGGTGTTAAGGGCCATCGTGATGTAGGTGGTTTCCGCGCTTCTTGCTACAATGCAATGTCAATCGAAGGCTGTGAGGCTCTCGTTGCTTGCATGAAGGAGTTTGAGGCTCAGCACTAAGAAGCCCACCCAGGCCCTCCCTAAGGGAGGGATGCTTTATAGTAATAACAAGATTATAAATTAACTTAATAAAAATTCCAAGCCTTTTTAAAGGATAGAGTGCATAAAACATCCTTCACTTTGGGAAGGCTTGGTTATGTCTTTTATATGGCAAAAGTACTTGTTGCAACTGAGAAGCCATTTGCTGCTACTGCGGTTGCTGGTATTAAGGAAGTTATCGAGGGTGCAGGCAATCAGCTCGTTCTTCTCGAGAAATATACAGACAAGGCTCAGCTTCTTGAGGCTGTTGCTGATGTAGATGCAATCATCATCCGTTCAGATAAGATTACTGCTGAGGTTCTCGATGCTGCTAAGAATCTGAAGATCGTTGTTCGTGCCGGTGCTGGTTACGATAACGTTGACCTCGCTGCTGCTACAGCTCACAACGTTGTTGTAGAGAACACTCCTGGTCAGAACGCTAACGCAGTTGCTGAGCTCGTTCTCGGTCTCCTCGTTTTCGCAGTTCGTAACTTCTACAACGGTAAGGCAGGTTCTGAGCTCCTTGGTAAGAAGCTTGGTATCCTCGCATTCGGTAACGTAGGCCGTAACGTAGCTCGTATTGCTAAGGGCTTCGGTATGGACGTTGTTGCTTATGATGCATTCTGCCCAGCAGAGGCTATCGAGGCTGCAGGCGTTAAGGCTGCTAAGAATCAGGAAGAGCTCTTCGAGACCTGTGACATCGTTTCTCTCCACATCCCTGCTACTCCAGAGACAAAGCAGAGCATCAACTACAACCTCGTAGGTAAGATGAAGAAGGGTGGTATCCTTGTCAACACAGCTCGTAAGGAAGTTATCGACGAGGCTGGTCTTCTCAAGCTCCTTGCTGAGCGTGAGGATCTGAAGTATATCACAGACATCATGCCAGATGCTAACGACGATTTCGCTAAGTTCGAGGGCCGTTACTTCTCTACACCTAAGAAGATGGGTGCTCAGACAGCAGAGGCTAACACTAACGCTGGTCTTGCTGCTGCAAAGCAGATCAATGCATACTTCGCTGAGGGCTGCACAAAGTTCCAGGTGAACAAGTAAGATAAGAATTTACATATTTAATATTTAGGAAATAAGAAATAAAAGATGGAGTAACAATTCATTTTTTATTTCTTATTTTTATTTTTTTTCTTCAAACATTTTGAAATATGGTAGGATTTTCGTAAATTTGCATACCATTTTTCAACAACTAAACAACACAATATGAAAGCAATAGCAACACAGAATGCACCGGCAGCCATTGGTCCTTATAGTCAGGCTATTGAGGCAAATGGTACTGTTTATGTTAGTGGTCAGTTGGGTATCAACCCTTCAACTGGCAGTTTTGCCGAGGGTGGGGCGGTAGCTCAGGCTCGACAGTCACTTACCAATATCAGCAATATCCTCAAAGAGGCTGGTATGTCAATGAAGAATGTCGTTAAGGTGACTGTTCTCCTTGCCGATATCAACGACTTCGCAGCAGTGAATGACATTTACAAGGATTTCTTCGAGTCTCCATTCCCAGCACGCTCTGCTTTCGCTGTAGCTGCACTTCCAAAGGGTGGTAAGATTGAGATTGAGGCAATAGCAGTTAAGTAGTCTAACCAAGCCTTCCCAAGGGGTAGTCAGATGTTGATAATATCTGAGTATGTGGCATGATGTTAGATACACTTTTATCAGAATAAACAATAATATTAATTAATAAAAAAATCCAAGCCTTCTTGATAGAAGGGATGATTACTATAAAACATCCTTCCCCTTGGGAAGGCTTGGTTAGGCTTATTATGGCAATAGTAAAACCATTCCGTGGCATTCGTCCACCAAAGGAGTTAGTAGAAAAGGTAGAGTCACGCCCTTACGACGTTCTTGATTCAGAAGAGGCTCGTGCAGAGGCTGGTGATAACGAGATGTCACTCTACCATATCATCAAACCAGAGATTAATTTCGAACCGGGAACATCAGAGTATGACCCGAAGGTTTATACAGAGGCTGCTCGTCAGTTCAAGAAGTTCCAGGATAACGGTTGGCTCGTTCAGGATGACAAGGAGCAGTATTATATCTATGCTCAGACTTCTCATCTTCCTGCTAATGGCGGTAAGGAGAAGACTCAGTACGGTCTTGTAATCGGCGCGTATTCAGGCGACTATGAGAAGGGCGTTATTAAGAAGCATGAGCTTACCCGTCGCGACAAGGAAGAGGATCGTATGAAGCATGTTCGTGTGAACAATGCAAATATCGAGCCTGTATTCTTCGCTTATCCAGATAACAAGGTTCTCAACGACCTTATCATGAAGTATGCTGCTACCGAGCCTGAGTACGATTTCATCGCTCCAATCGATGGATTCGGACACAAACTCTGGGTTGTAAGCGACGACAACGACATAAAGACAATCACAGAGGAGTTCGCTAAGATGCCGGCTCTCTATATTGCTGACGGTCACCATCGTTCTGCTGCTGCTGCTCTTGTTGGTACAGAGAAGGCGAAGCAGAATCCAAACCATAGGGGTGACGAGGAGTACAACTACTTCATGGCTGTTGCTTTCCAGGCAAGTCAGCTTACTGTGCTCGACTATAACCGTGTTGTTAAGGATCTCAACGGCAATACTTCTGAGCAGTTCCTTGAGAAGCTTGCAAAGAACTTCGTAGTAGAGAAGAAGGGCAAGGAGGAATATCGTCCACAGCATGCTCATCAGTTCTCTCTCTATCTTGATGGCGAGTGGTATTCACTTGACGCTAAGCCAGGTACATTCGATGATTCTGACCCTATTGGCGTTCTCGATGTAGATATCTCAAGTCGTCTTATCCTTCAGGATATCCTTGAGCTTGGCGACCTCCGTTCAAGCCAGCGTATCGACTTCGTAGGTGGTCTTCGCGGTCTTGGTGAGTTGAAGCGTCGTGTGGATAGCGGTGAGATGCGTGCAGCTCTTGCTCTCTATCCTGTAAGTATGAAGCAGATCATGGATATCGCTGATTCCGGCAATATCATGCCTCCAAAGGCAACATGGTTCGAGCCAAAGCTCCGTTCAGGTCTGATTATTCACTCTTTGGACTAAAAGACCCTCTAAATCTCCCTTAAAGGGAGACTTGGAAGGCATAGTAATAGAATATGAATGAAGAAAAGTCCCCCTTTAAGGGGGATTTAGAGGGTCCTGATGTTTTCAGAACCATAACAGATAACATAGGCGAGGGATACTACACCGAAAAGCGTAGCAAATTCTTCGCCTATGCTCATCATGTGCGTACTGCTGATGAGGTGAAGGCGTTGCATCAGATGTATAAGAAGAAATACTATGATGCGCGTCATGTGTGCTATGCCTATCGTCTTGGTGCTGATGGTGCTGAGTTCAGGGCTAATGATGACGGAGAACCTTCAAGCACGGCAGGAAAGCCGATTCTCGGCGTTATGCTGAGTAATGAGGTTAGTGATATCGCTATCTTCGTGATACGCTATTACGGAGGTGTCAATCTCGGTACAGGCGGTTTGATTGTTGCATATCGTGAGGCTGCTCAGGATGCTTTGGCACATTCAGAGATTGTGGAGCAACTTGTTGAGGAACAGCTTACTTATACTTTTTCATATCCTATGATGAATAGTGTCATGCGTGTTATAAAAGACCTTCAGCCTCGTATTGTTTCACAGAATTTTGACAATACCTGCTCCATAACCCTTGCTATTCGTAAGAGTGAGATTGAGCGTCTTAGGTCTGCTCTCGAAAAACTGAATTTTGAGTAATTTTAATTGAAAAATAGAACCTAAATATAAAACTTTTTTAATATGAAAGAACAATTATATAAGTGGGGACGTACTTGGATTACAATAGCTTTGTCAGGGTTTTCCTGCTTGGCTTTGTCTGCTCAATCGACCGATGGCCCGAAAGGATTGTACAAGCTCAATGAAATCGTACAACAGGATGGCAAGCACGTCGAGGCGGATTTCAAGCAGTATAAGTACTGCCTTGACAACAATTCCCTTACCATGAGTTTTTATTCCCCGAAATTGGGCATCCATTCTTTTGATTTTGTTGTTTCCAATTCTGATGGTAGCCCCTTGACCTATACGGGCGACTTGTCGAAAACGGAGAATAAGGGAATCCAAGCTTTTGCCACCTCCGACAGCACCTTCACCTTGCGTTGGTTCAATGACCGGAATGGTTTAGATTCGCGTTTGTTCCCTTTACATACTAATATCGATGAACTCTACGAGAAGGTAGATTCCGCCGATGTTATGCAAAAGGCTATGAACCTGTTACAGATGAGGTTAGGTGCCAAGACGCACCCATTGCAAGGCGTATGGAAACTGCGTGGTGTGCAAACAAAGGGTTCTGCTACGTCGCAATACTGGGTTATGGCTGGTCGAGGTGAGCAATATACAATATTTGGCAGCAATAGTGCTGCCATCGTTGTGGCCAATCCTAATTTCCCTCGCGCACAGATGCAATGTGTCTATACGGCATGTAACTATTTGAACGACAAAACGATTGATTGCGATGGAAAGGCCATGATTATTCATTGGTTCGACGACGAAACAATCTCTGTCACGCGCATCGGAGATGATGGTCGTCCTTTCGTCACCGTTTGGGATCGTTGCGGATTACCCCAGAATATACAACAGGTGTTCGGCACCGATGTGCCTCGGATGAAGAAAGATGTTTCGCGTTTCATGCTTCAAGGCTTTATGGAGAAATACGGTCAGCAGCCGGACTCTATACAAAAGGCCTTCGAGACATTCGACTTTGCCATCGATGCAACAGAACGGAACAATGCCATCTTTCCTGTATTGATGCGCAATGGTTATGCTGATGAATACAACGCAATGAAAGATTCGTTGTTCGCACGTATGATGCGGGCTGAAATATCAGCGGATGAGGCAGTTAGTCGTTATATCTATTGGTTCTATAAGGATTTCGACCGCCATACCAGTTGTAGTGCGTCATTCTTCCGTAAGTTGCAATCGGAAACCTTGGTCGATTATAGCAAACATATAGCTAAATATGCTCCTGAACCTGTGGGCTGCAAGGTCAATGCCGATACGTATCTGCTTCGTCTGCCTTCTTGTAACGGTGTGGTACCTACTTGGGAATGGTTGAACAAAAAAGCCGATGAGTTCAAGCAATCGAGCTGTAAATACCTGATTCTTGACTTGCGCGGCAATGGTGGAGGTAGCGACCATTATAGTGAGTTGTTTACTAAATTTTTTGGTTCGACTGGTTTGAAACGAGAGGAACGTTCTTATATTCGAAACAGTTTTGAGAATCGGAAGGTATTGAAGATGTGGTGTGACGAGATGGATAATGTGGATCATATTAAATCGGTCTATGCGGAAGCTCTTAGAGCCGATGAGGGTAGTCTCATAACATGGTCCCATTTGGAAGCTGGAACAGATGTGTATGAACCATTGGTGCGCAAGGGTGCCATTATCGTCGATAATATGAGTGCCAGTGCAGGGGAATCGCCTGTCGGTTTTGTGCATAGTCATAATGGTTGCCGTGCCAAGGTCTATGGTAAGGAGCGAACGATGGGTTGTGAACAGTCGGGCAACTGTATCCCTATCCGCTTGCCCAACAGCAATATTGTATTGAATTGTCCGATGACTGTCCCAGATACTTTCGAGGTGGCTTGTAAAGATCGTAATCCTGGTCATAAACCCGACGTTATCATTCCATTGCCCTACCCGGAGCAACTCACGGACAATATCGACTCTTGGGTGTTGTGGGTAGCGAAGAAGATGAGGTAAAAGACATTCATCCTCGTATCGTCTCGCAGAATTTTAATAATACCAACTCCATAAAATAGAGAAAAAGCTATGAAATAAGTAATTAATGGGGAGAAAGTGATTTCTCCCTATTTTTTTGTACATAATATAAAAGAGCCTGACATTGCCGATTGTCTTAAAAAAATATAAAATTTCATCTATTTTTATAAAAATTTTATATTATTTTGTATTTTTGCACTCTGTGAGTTATGAAAGTTTAATTATTAAAGAAATTATAGAAGATGAAGAGAGTTCTCATGTTTTTTTTCGCTTGTGTTTTGACAGTCCAAAGTTCATGGGCACAACAAGCGCAACTTTTTAGTCCGATGAAAGACTTTACGCTTTATGACCGAAAAGGCAATGAGCATAAGGTTTCTGAGTTTAAAGGGAAATATATAGTATTGATGTTTACCTCACAAGACTGTGAGCCTTGTAAAGAGGCGAAGTCTATCCTTGATGGATTCTACAATCGTAATAAAGACAAGGCGGAAGTTATTGCGATTTCAGCAGATGATAAGGATAGTTGGTTGAAAGAGGAGTCTAATGTGAGTTTTCATGAATGGAATGACTATAATTCTGCACATGACATAGGAGAAGAATACTATGGATTGAATTTATGTCCTCTCTTTGTGATTATTCATCCGAATGGTAATATTATTCATATTTCCAAAGCTCGTTTAGGAGGTTTCTTCAGGGATTTGAACGATAATGTTCCTGATGCAGAAATCGAGAATATACTTAAAGGTCATAAGAAGTAACAGGTCCGTTTCAGGTCCGTTATAAATCCGTTGTAAGTCCCATTTCTTACAAGAGGAGTTTGGCTTTAAAATTAATACCTACCTTCCTAAATCTCTTTCAAGGGGATTTAAGAGGGTAGGTGTTGTGCTTTATAAATGCTTACTTCCTCTTGAACTGCATAGTAGAAGGCAGCTTTACCCATTTGCGGTTTCGGGCAATCTTGATAGTAGAACCGGCATTCTGCTTGAGGGTATAGACGCTATCCTTGGGATTATAGGATAGGGTAGCGGTGAGATCCTCAGAACCATAGTCGTTGATGATTTCGAGGTTGGCGGTATGCTTCTTCTCGTTCATCTCGGCAGAAGTGATGATCCAACAGCGGGAATCGTCGTCACTACGCAGAAAACCGCCGATTTCACCGAATATCTCCTGCCCGGGAATCTTTATGTCGTTGTCGTAGAGATTTATACGCATATACACCTTGTACTCCTTGTTGTAGATGTAAGCCTTGAAAGGAGCGTCACTCTGTGAATAGGCTGAAAAACACATAAGTGAGAGTAATATGGAGAGAATCGTACTTTTCATTGTTTTTTTTCTTGAATTGTCTTATCTGCTTGCAAAGGTACACAATATAAATCAATTTTTCTGACTTTTTTGATTAAAAAGTTAATGATAATGATTTTTTTTCGATTTTTTTACATTATCTTTGCAAATAGTTTAAACTTAGTTATAGATATAATATATCTAACTATTTGAGAGTTATAGTATAGAGTATACTCGATTGGTATTAATTTAATTATGGATTCAATGGTTACACCAGACTATATATTCGAAAGCAGCTGGGAAGTCTGTAATAAAGTTGGAGGAATCTACGCAGTACTTTCTACAAGGGCAAAGACTCTGCAGGATGCAATGCCTGATAGAATCATATTCATCGGTCCTGACTGCTGGAATGAGAAGGGTAGTCCATATTTTGTAGAGGATAACAGTTTGCTTGCCGATTGGCGCAAGTATGCAGCAGAGAGAGGTATAAATGTAAAGATTGGCCGTTGGGACATACCAGGCAAACCAATATCGATTCTTGTTGATTTCAAGCCTTTCTATGCAGAAAAGGACCGCATCTATGGCCTTTGTTGGGAGGATTTCCAAGTTGATTCACTTCATGGATATGGTGACTATGACGAGGCAAGCATGTTCTCATACGCTGCAGCTAAGGTCGTGGAGAATTTCTATCTTTTCTTTAAACTCGAAACAAAGAACGTAATCTACCACGGTAATGAGTGGATGACCGGTATGGGACTCCTGTACATCAAGAAGCATTGTCCGAAGATAGGTACAATCTTCACCACCCATGCTACTTCTATAGGCCGTTCCATCGCAGGCAATAACAAGCCTCTGTATGATTATCTCTGGGCATATAACGGAGATCAGATGGCAGAGGAACTCAATATGCAGTCAAAGCATTCCATCGAGAAGCAGACGGCAATGAATGTGGATTGCTTCACAACCGTTAGCGAGATTACCGCTCAGGAATGTAAGGAACTTATAGGCAGGCCTGTTGACGTGGTTCTGCCTAACGGTTTTGAGAATGACTTCGTACCAAAGGGCGCTACCTTTACCAAGAAGCGCAAGGAGGCGCGAAATATTTTGCTCCGTCTTGCTAACTGCCTGACTGGCTGTCAGTTTGATGATGATACTTTAATTATTGGTACAAGTGGCAGATATGAGTTCCGTAATAAAGGTATTGATGTGTTTGTAGAGGCTATGAACCGCCTTAACCGTGACTCGCGCTTAGGCAAGAATGTGGTTGCCTTCGTTCAGGTTCCTGCATGGGTTGGCGATGCGCGTGAGGATCTGAAGGAACGCTATAATAGCGGAAAGACATTCGATACAGCGCTTGAGGTTCCGATGGTTTCGCATTGGCTTCACAACATGGATCAGGACAATGTGCTCAGCATGATGAAGTACAACGATATGTGGAACCGTAAGGAGGACAAGGTGAAGCTCATCTTCCTGCCTTGCTATCTCACGGGCAATGACGGAATCATCAACAAGCCTTACTACGACCTCATCATCGGTATTGACCTCAGCATCTATCCTTCATACTACGAGCCATGGGGCTACACTCCGCTTGAGTCTGTTGCCTTCAAGGTGCCATGTATCACAACCGATCTTGCAGGCTTCGGTCTCTGGGCTAACTCTGTGAAGGGTGCATATAGCGAGATAGAGGATGGTGTTAAGACAATCCACCGTACTGACTACAACTACTCAGAGGTGGCAGATGTCATAAAGGATACTGTATCCAAGTTCAGCAATATGTCTGAATCTCAGGTCAAGAAGGCTCGCTCAAATGCCGACAAGCTTTCGAAGAAGGCTCTTTGGAGCGAGTTCATAAAGTACTACTGGAAGGCGTATGATTTTGCGCTTAGCAAGAAAAAACAGTAAATAGTAAATAGTCAAATAGTAAATATATTACATAATCTAATAAATATACAGTTATGAAAATCAAAGCAGATTATGCAAACTCTCCTGTATGGAAAGAGTTTAATGTGAAATCAACCCTCCCGGAAGAGTTACAATGCCTCGATGAGCTTGCTCACAATATGTGGTGGGTATGGAACTATGATGCACGTGAAATGTGGCGTAGCCTTGATGAGGATCTCTACGAACAGGTTGCGCACAACCCTGTAATGCTTCTTGACCGTCTCTCTTACGAGCGTAAGGAGGAAATCGTGAAGGACAAGGCTATCATGAAGAACGTAAAGGAGGTTTATAATCACTTCCGCTCTTACATGGACGTAAAACCAAACGAGAACCGTCCTTCTGTGGCATACTTCTCTATGGAGTTCGGTATCCACAACTCTCTGAAGATCTACTCTGGCGGTCTCGGTATGCTTGCCGGTGACTATATCAAGGAGGCTTCAGACTCTAACGTTGACATGTGCGGTATCGGTTTCCTGTACCGTTTCGGATACTTCAAGCAGACCCTCTCAATGGATGGTCAGCAGATTGCAAACTATGATGCTCAGAACTTCACCTCTCTGCCAATCACACGTACTCTCGATGAGAACGGCAATCAGGTAGTTGTTGATGTTCCTTATATGAACTATATGGTTCATGCCCTCGTATGGCAGGCTAACGTAGGTCGTGTGAAGCTCTATCTGCTCGATACTGACAACGATATGAACTCTGACTATGACCGTCCTATCACTCACGCCCTCTATGGTGGTGACTGGGAGAACCGTCTGAAGCAGGAAATCCTTCTCGGTATCGGTGGTATCCTCACTCTGAAGAAGCTCGGTATCACAAAGCAGGTATATCATTGCAACGAGGGACACGCAGCTCTCTGCAACCTCCAGCGTCTTGTTGACTATATCAAGGAAGGCCTCACATTCCAGCAGGCTCTCGAAGTTGTTCGCGCTTCTTCTCTCTATACGGTTCATACTCCTGTACCTGCAGGTCACGACTACTTCGACAAGGAACTTTTTGGAAAGTACATGGGTGGCTATCCTCAGATGCTCGGTATCTCTTGGGAGGAGTTCATCGGTATGGGACGTACAAACCCAGACGACGACAATGAGCGTTTCTGTATGTCAACATTCGCTTGTAACACCTGTCAGGAGGTTAACGGTGTGTCTAAGCTCCACGGCTGGGTTTCACAGAAGATGTTCGCTCCAATCTGGAACGGATACTTCCCAGAAGAGACTCATGTGGGATATGTAACCAATGGCGTTCACTTCCCTTCATGGTGCGCTACAGAGTGGCGTAAGGTTTATGACAAGTACCTCAAGAAGGGCTTCTATAACGACCAGTCAAACGAATCTCTCTGGCATGGCATCTATGACTGTCCTGATGCTGAGATCTGGGAGACACGTATGGCTCTGAAGGAAAAGCTCGTGAAGTACATCCGTGAGAAGTTCGCAGAGAACTGGCTAAAGAACCAGGGTGATCCTACACGTGTATTGTCACTTCTCGACCGTATCAACTCCAACGCCCTGATGATTGGCTTCTGCCGTCGTTTCGCTACTTACAAGCGTGCTCATCTTCTCTTCACCGACCTTGAGCGTCTTGCTAAGATTGTGAACAACCCTGAGCGTCCGGTTCTGTTCTTCTTCTCAGGTAAGGCTCACCCTGCTGATGGTGCAGGTCAGGGACTTATCAAGCGTATCTACGAAATCAGCCAGCGTCCTGAGTTCCTCGGTAAGATCATCTTCCTTGAGGACTATGACTTCCAGCTTGCCCGCCGTCTCGTTTCAGGTGTTGATATCTGGATGAACACTCCTACACGTCCTCTTGAGGCTTCTGGTACATCAGGCGAGAAGGCAGAGATGAACGGTGTTGTAAACCTCTCAGTACTCGACGGATGGTGGGTTGAAGGCTATCGTCCAGGTGCAGGTTGGGCTCTCAAGCAGGAGCGCACCTACGAGAACATGGCTTACCAGGATCAGCTCGATGCCGCTACTATCTACGGTATGCTCGAGAACGAGATCACTCCTATGTACTACAACAAGAACGAGCAGGGCTACTCTGAGGAATGGATCAAGGTCATCAAGAACTCAATCGCTACAATCGCTCCTCACTATACTATGAAGCGTCAGCTCGACGACTACTACGCTAAGTTCTACATCAAGCTCGCTGAGCGTTCTGCAATGATCAATGCCAATGGCTATCAAGAGGCAAAGGAGATAGCTCAGTGGAAGGAGACTGTAGCAGAGCGTTGGGACAGCATTAAGGTTGTGGCATCTGATACATCTGTTATTGCTAATGGTGCAGAGACTGGTAAGTCTTACAAGATTCAGTATGTCATCGATGAGCAGGGACTCACAGATGCTGTAGGCCTTGAGCTCGTCATGCTGAAGAATGATCAGGACGCTTCCGATCGTCGTGTTATGAATGTTGTTCCTTTCGAGCTTGTAAAGGTGGAGGGCAACCTCTACACATTCGAGTGCAGCTTTGAGGTTAATCATGCCGGTAGTTTCAAGACCGCTGTCCGTATGTTCCCGAAGAATAACAAGCTGCCACATCGTCAGGACTTCTGCTACGTTAAGTGGCTTGACTAATCGATTTAGTTTTATAATCTCTTCAATAATCATGGCTCGTTGCTTCCTTTGTGGAGTGGCGAGCCTTTTGTTTGTTAGGGTGTGTATGTTTTTAGTTAAAATTTAACTTTTAACCTTTTCATTCCCCTATGTATCTCCGATATAGGGAGCGGACTTGCAACGGATTTACAACGGTTTTGGTTCGGAGGAAGAGCGAAGGAGAAGCGGATCTGAATCGTATTTAGGGCTTCGTTATGCTAAATGTTTAATATTTGGTTCTATAATTAAAGGTGATATTGCGCTGTAATCTATTGATATATAGGCATTTGCTATGTTTAGTGTCTTGTACTGATGATGAAACTTAGTTGTTTTTTTGATGATTAGATTTGGAGATATCAGATATTATTGTTACTTTTGCATTTGGATTATTAAACATATAACATTGTCTATTAAAATTCAACAATAAATTAAAAGTTTAAAACCAAAATGAAAAAACTATTACTTGTTTTATTAACCGTGTTCTCATTCAATGCGATTCATGCAGAGATTGCATGGGAACTGTCAAGTGACGGTACTTTGACCATATCAGGAACAGATATGCCAAACTATTCCGAAACTAATCCTGTTCCATGGCAGAGTTCAAATGTAAGAGAAATTGTGATTGAAGACGGAGTGACTAATATTGGAGATCAGGCTTTCCGTAATTGTATGAGTGTCACTTCCGTATCAATCCCTAAGTCTGTTACGAGTATAGGAATGATGGCATTCAATTGGTGTGGAATGACTATGATAGAGATTCCTAGTTCTGTAACTGAAATTAAAGAAGGTGCTTTCTCTTGTTGCACCAACTTGACCTCAATAACAATCCCTAAGTCTGTAAAAAGTATTGGAGAATTGGCTTTTGATTGTTGTCATTCTCTTAGTTCTATAGTTGTAGAAGAAGAAAACCCTAAATATGATAGTAGGAATAATTGTAATGCTATCATAGAGACAAATTCCAATACCTTGATTCAAGGTTGTAAGAATACTGTTATTCCAAACAATGTGACAAGTATTGGAAACTATGCTTTTGATGGCTATTCTGACATTAAATCAATTGATATCCCAAAATCTGTGACGAGTATTGGGAAAAAGGCATTTGAGAACACAGGTTTGACTTCGTTAACGCTCCCTAAATCTGTGACGAGTTTGGGAGAGGATGCTTTCTTAGGTTGTAACTACCTAAACTCTATCGTTGTTGAAGAAGGGAATACCATATATGATAGTAGAAATAAGTGTAATGCTATTATAGAAACCAAATCAAACACTTTGATTTGGGGATGTAAGAATACTGTTATTCCTGATGATGTGACATGTATTGGAAATAGTGCCTTTTATGGCAGCTCTGACCTTACTGCAATCACTATCCCTAATTCTGTAACAAGCATTGAGGATAAAGCTTTCATGTATTGTTCAGGTCTCACATCTATTACTATTTCTAAAAGCGTAACTAATATTGGGGATCGTGTATTCTGTGGATGTGGTAATCTTGCATCAATAATTGTAGAAGAAGGAAATACTAAATATGACAGTAGGAATAATTGTAATGCTATCATAGAGACAAATACGAATACGCTGATTCAAGGTTGTAAGAATACTGTTATTCCAAACAATGTGACAAGTATTGGAAACTATGCTTTTTATTGTTGTTCGGGCATAACCTCTATTAATATACCTAACTCTGTAACGAGTATAGGAGATCGTGCATTCTATTTATGTGATAAACTTACCTCTGTTGTAATTCCAAACTCTGTAACAAGCATAGGAGAAGAGGCGTTCTATTATTGCAATGCTTTTGAATCTATTGTTTTGCCTGAATCTGTAAAGAGTGTAGGAAAGAAGGCTTTTCGTACTTGCAATAACCTGACTAATCTAACGATCTCTAATTCAGAGATGAGTATAGCAGATGATGCTTTCGAGGAGTGCTGGATGTTGCTTAATGTCACTATTCTTTCGAAAAATCCACCTGCATTTACAAATGTTACTTTTCCGTCATACACCACATTCCATGTGCCTGCTGGTAGCAAGGCTGCATATGAGACTGCTGAATTCTGGAAGAACTTCAATATCGTAGAGGATGCGACTACAGGTATAGATGCTGTGGAAAGTCCTGCAATGATTTCCGATGATAAGATATTCTCAATATCTGGTCAGCGATTGGATAAGGCTGCGAAGGGCTTGAATATCATCAATGGAAAGAAAGTATTGGTGAAATAGAAAATTAATTTGTATTATATTGAGGGCATCTTATTGTGAGATGCCCTTTTTTCGTTTGATGATAATTAATTGTTACTTATTAATAAGTTGATTGTTACTTTGTTTGTTTGATATGCTTAAAAAAACGTAATAAGTTATTGTATTAAGGAATTTATTTGTAATTTTGCACGCCGAAAAGAATTGTAAATTAATAACATAAACCTTTTAAAATTCAGAAAATCAGAAATGAGGAAATTGTTTATACTCATCGTGTTAACTGTTGGTTCGTTCTCTGCAATTCATGCTGAGATAACGTGGACGCTGTCATATGATGGCACTTTGACTATATCAGGAACGGATATGCCAGATTATCAGTCTCGAGCTGAAATCCCTTGGTCAGAGGATTGGGATAATGTCAAGAAAATTGTAATTGAAGACGGTGTGACCTGTATTGGACGTGATGCTTTTGTGAGTTGCCGTTATGCCACCTCTGTCACAATACCTAATACTGTTACAAGTATTGGGTATGAAGCTTTCTCTGGTTGCTCAAGCCTTACTTCTATAACTATCCCTGAGTCTGTTACGAGTATTGGGTATGGTGCATTCTCTGATTGCTCAGGGCTCACTTCAATTGTTATCCCTAATTCTGTGACCAGCATCGGAGCGTATGCATTCTCAGGTTGTCGTGGTCTCACATCTTTTACTATTCCAAGCTCTGTGACGAGGATTGAAGAACGCACTTTCTTTGGTTGCAGCAGTATTACCTCAATCATAATTCCAGAGTCTGTGACGAGTATTGGAGAAATGCAGTTCAAGGGTGGTGCTCTCTCTTCTATAACTAATTATGCAACAACTCCGCAGGAAATTGAAGGCCATACTTTTAATGATTATGATAATGTTATACTTCACGTACTTCCTGGTTATAAAGCAGTATATGAGGCTGCTAACTATTGGAGCGGATTTACGATTGTTGAGGATTTAACTACGGGTATAGATGCAGTTGAAGGTTCTGCTACGATTTCCGAGGATAAGATATTCTCAATATCAGGTCAGCAATTGGATAAGGCTGCAAGGGGCGTGAATATCATAAATGGAAAGAAGGTATTGGTGAAATAGGATTTAGAGCATAGAATATGGAGAGCGTCTCATGATAATTATGGGATGCCCTCCTTTTTTTTGTTTCTATATATCCTTTTGATACTATATTTGATAGTGGCGTGTCTGCTGAATACAGATAGAGTAGGGGAGAAGAGAGGCATTTGAGAGAATAGGATGATGTTTATCGCAAAAAGTGAGAGATTTGCATGAAATGTGAAAAAAGTTAATGAAAAAATTTGGTGGTTTCAGAAAAATGTTGTACCTTTGCATCGCATTTGACAAAAGAGGTTCGGCTAAGAACTTTTCAAAGGCTTTTGGAAGGTTGGGTGAGTGGCTGAAACCACCAGTTTGCTAAACTGACGTACGGGTTACCGTACCGGGGGTTCGAATCCCCCACCTTCCGCAAGACGATAAAATAGGTGAAACATCTTCATTTGTTTTATCGTCTTAACTATCTGAAAAACAGTGAATTTTAACTTGTTTAGCTGTCCACGAATTTAGGTGAAGTATCGTGGTTTATTAATTTCTACAAGTAACCTTCATGTGCAAGCATGTGTAAATCGTTAAGCTCGTAAAGTATTAATCGAGTTTTAACTTTGCTAAACAAATGTTTAAGGTTTTTACAAATTTTCAAATGTACGGAAGTTCTGGCTTCCAGTTACGTTTTCGTATGTATCGTGCAGGAGAGGTACGTTACATCTCAGTTAATAATCTTCTTCAGGGAAATCTCATTAAGAAACACTGGAACCAGAAGAAGCAGTATTTCATCCCATCAGCACCATTCAGTACCGAGAACAATGATGCACTCGTTAAATTCAAGAAGAAATACGATGATGCTCTTAGGGACTGGGAAGGATCTCTATTCAGCTTCAACATATCAGCCAGAAGGGACGGAATTGATAATGTCCAGGCTGATGGTGAGAGACTATGGTGGGTGCTTGATTGGTGTATTGAGAATGCTAAGAAAAAGAAACATTCCGATGGTACTATGTGTGGAACATTTGAGGTCTATGAGAAAGTAACAAGAAGGCTTCAGGAATATTGTGTATCAAGACACCTGAGATATGAGGCTATAAAAATGGATGATGTTGATACACACATGGTAAATGACTTTCTTTCATGGGTAGAGAAGAATGGTAAGGGACAATATGTTTCCTGTATGTTCAGATCTGTCCTGAATAAGGCAGATAAGCAGGGATGGTTTGATTTTAACAAGGTTGAGAGGTGCAACTGGATAAAACGTGTCAGGAACTCAAAGAAGAAGTATGAGACACTTACTGCCGAGCAATGCAATAAGTTTATCCACATGACTGTTTCAGAGCTTCCTAAAGGCCAGAAAAGGCTATTGTATCATGATTTCTGTGTATTTATCCTATATACTTGTCAGTCACCATGTGATGCAATAAGCCTGAAGATGTCGGATATTAAGCAGATCAATGGGGTGGATCATCTTATATTCAAGCGCCGTAAGATTGAGAGCAAGCAGTCGGTTGATTGTACTGTTCCCATCAACCCAGTAATGAGAAGAATAATAGATCACTGGTCTAAATATGCTGAGGATGGTTATATATTCCCTATCAGGAGCAAAAAGAAGATTGCTACCCAGAGAGTGAATAACTTTGACATAAAGAGCTTTGTAAAGAAATGTAATGTGTGGCTGAAGAAGGTTGGTGTATTGTTGGGGTGTGATTTCCCCTTACATAACTATACTTTCAGACATACGGCCATTACCCATTACATAAGCAAGGGTGTTCCAGTAATCTATGTTGCCAATCTTGCTGGAACGTCAGTTGAGAATTGTGAGAGTATCTACTATAACAATCATGGAGATACTACAAGTAGGGATAAGGTTTTGGCTGCGGTTGAATTTTAGGCATGAAAAAGCCCCTGTCTTCACAGATGGGGGCTAAAATGAATATCAACGAAAAAATAGTCGTGATTGTGTTTGTGAAAAATAACTAAGAAACATTTATTACCTTATAACTATAAAAACCTCTTCTTTCTTAGACCATGCTTTTTGCATTTCGGCAATCAGCAAGTTTGTCCAATAACGAGAATTATTGATACATCCTACCGTATCGTTCTTACCGATGAGGATACATCCCAAAGAGTCCCTTGCCGTATTACCTGAATGTATCCTGACACCAGTAAAGCCTTTGGTGTTGTTGATGTATGGGAGATACTTTTTGAAATGGTTGGAATATGTATAAGTTACCAGATACCTTCCAGTAGGAATAGCGGTCTGGCCGTACACCTTCAGCTTGGCAATCTCAGCTATTGACATGTTCTGATTAAGGCCTCTGTCCTTGTCCTCAAGAGCGTTGCATCCAAAGTCCTTACCATTGACGTACACCTTACTGATAGTGTACTTGTCTTTCTTCCACTTTCTATCAATTAGTATTTCCATTATATGTTTGTTGTTATTAGTCGTTTTAATACATCGGCGCTTCTCAGCCTGTTTATCGTCTCTTTTGTCTGGAGGCTTCTGAGAGGAACAAACCATTCCTCGCCCTTATTGACTCCTTTGGTAATAATAACAAAAGCGCCAGGGGTTTTGATATTCTTAAACCTTGCCTCAGTTATGACTGCGGTCTGTCCCACGAGAAACACAAGGTTAAGTTCCTGGAGTTTCTTACAATAGGCTATCTTGACTGTCGATCCGTTACTAATCATTAAATTCCTCTTCCTCCTTATTGGTTTGTGTAGGAACATTGATATTGAATACAATGCCGTTGCCATCCCCACCTTCCAGAGTAACCTTGTGTGCGATGTCCTCCTTGATACCATACATATCATTAAGAGTCTTTACAGCATTGACAGCCACAGCCCTCAATGGTGCAGGAGAAACCTCATGTCCGAATCTGTCAATAGTTATGCAATCAGCACACTCATCAGTAATCTTCAGAAGTGTTGCTGTCAGTTTATGCTTCAATGACACTGTATCAAAAGTGTTCTTTGCAATAAGCTCGTCAAGTCTTGCCTTGATGTGTTCTTGAGACATCAATTCCAATGCCCTTGCCTGAGCTTCAGCATCGTCTATATTGGAACCATAGACAGCCTTATAGCATCGTCTTGGATCTCCAGACATAGGAGCTGGAGCGTTTACATATAAGAGGCAAAACTTAGCCTCTTCTGGGGTTATAACATTATCTGCCATTGTCTTATCTTTTCTATATAATAGACAATGGCAGATAGGAGATTAGTAACTGAAGCTGTCATACATATCCCCAGTATCTGAGGTGGTTACAATTTCAGCTTCGCCGTTGATGAACTTATTATATTCTTCATTGAGATAGTAGCATAGGGCATAGTCAAGACAGTCTGAAAGGTGTCCGTATTGTTCTGCCCTGACACCATTATCCATCAGCACTTTCTTTTTCTCCTTTGTGCCATCGGGATTTCTTTTTTGATATACAAGGTCAGCAGTCAGCTTACGGCAGTTAAGGTCAATCATTATTTTCCACCCATTATATCCGTTCAGTAGTTCATTAATAAAGTCGAGTCTTAGACCTTGCGATGGCTGGGTATTGAATATCTGTAATGATGTCCTAAAGACAGGTTTCAATGTCTTTTCAATGATAGTAAAATTGTTAGTTCCCGCTTCGGTCTGTGTTGATCTTGCAGCGCCAGAAGGATCTCCTGTAATCAACACCCTGTCCATTTGATTCTTTCCTTTCAGATATTTTAGGATATATCTTGAGAATGCTGGAGTGTTGTTAAGACCGTCTTCTGGCTTACCTACAATTTCTTTGAAAATATATACTTCTTTTTTGTCGTAGTCTATTTGAATAGGCAATGCTGACATTTGAGGATTAATATTAAAGTCGATTGACAAGATAAGCGTTTTCATTGGATTGAAGTATTTATCAGTTAAACCGCATATAAGATGTTTTTCACCATCAAAAGCATGATATGCAGCCATTTTATTAGAGTCGGTAAACTCCCAGTTTCCATAAAGAAGCCTATCTCTGGTGGCCTTGTCTCTAATTTTTCTTAGTCTATTAAAATAGATTATTCTGAATTGTTCGTTAGGATTGTCAAACAGACTGAAAGGCAAATACCTTAATCCTTTTGGCAATTTTACAGGATTTCCATCATCATCCATAACAAAGGTGCTACGAACCCAATTCAAACATGGATTTGTGGACATGAGCATTTTTCCCACAATAAAGGATTCTGCTATTTTGTAACGAATACGAGATTGCAAAACTTCTATTGCTTTTTCTGATATTTCCGATACCTCATCGCAGAATGCTCCGCTAATCTCCAAACTTCCTAACCTATTGAAATCCAAGTCGTTAGGAGAGGGGGAGAGTTCTAATCCAATAATTGTACTTCCATTCCAGAAAGTAAGAACAATGCGTTGATTGTTTATATGATAATTGACATCTTGTACCAATCCCCACTCATTAAGAATATTCAACATGGTTGACCAAGTTGTAGCAATGAGGTTCTTTAACTCTTTTCTGGCAAGAACCATGCGGATTCCAGGATATTTTAGGCAGCTTGAGACAACCCAGGCACAACCCAAATAAGAATTATGAGTAACTGTAAAATTATCAGCAACATACAATCCTGAAGGATCATCAACGGTGATACACCTTCCTATTTTTTTACCAATAGGTTCACAACTTATTATTCTTTTGCCAAGAATAGAAGCACCACCATTAAATTCATTTCTTGCATACTGTCTTTTGCGTTCCAGCCATACAATATCACGATTACATTTAGTCATGATCCAGACATTATAAGCCAATTTGCCAGCTTTTTTATTTCCATTTCTATCCTTAAAATAAGGTTGTTTAGTTGTAATAGTTGCCTTCCCCCCTAAACTACGGACAACAAAGGCTACATCTTCTGCAAGTTGTTTGCTGACGGTGCAATAACTTATATGTCCACGATTATCAACGTAGCCATCAGTATCAATAAGTCCCTGCAATAGCATCTTTCTATCTTCAATAGAAAAATACTTATATTGCTCTGGAATGAATTTTGTTTCTGCCTTATGGTTGCCTATCCCAGTTTGAGCTATTCTATTAATAAAGTCTTTATTGTAATACATGTATGATGAAGCTTGATTGCCCCCTTTGACACTTATACTTGAATAAGGACAATCAAGTTCTGCAATTCGGTCAATAACTTCTTTATCTTTTGAAGTTATGGATGTTTTTTCCTGACTAAATAGTGACTCTGCTAAGCATCCATTACCAATTAATACCCCTAAAGTGTAAGGATGAATTGGTTTTGGGGCTTTTTGAAATTCTTTAGAAAATTCAACAGGCTCTGTCAATGGGATTATAAGATTTGATGGCTTAGGGTTGTTATGTAAATATTCGTATATTTGTTTTGCAGTCCAAATATTTTCCTTTGCACCACTTCTTGCTTTATGTAATCGCCATAAATGCTCTTCAGAACACTCAGAATATGTTCTGTCAATAAATTCAATTCTATAATATTCACATTCTGTAATTGGATGTAAATAAATAATCTTTTGTTCTTTTCCTGTGTTTGGATTAGTAATGGTATCACCTACTTTCAAATCTCTAACTGCGCAAAACCCATTGGGAGTACATACATGAGAATCTAATGACATCTGCTTTCCCCCGCCCGCAGAACCACCTGCTAATATTAGTTCTGGTATGTCGGTATTACCACATTTCGCGCAAATAGGTTCGTGTATAGGGTGTCCTTCTTTGTCATAACCTGTAACTCTTAATTCAAGCGGGCCTCCACATTTATCACAAACACCCCCTTGTAATGCTTTCCAAACCTTGTACTGTTTTGGCGAAGGACTGAAGTTTATAACCAGTCCTCTTGGTTGTTCTAATTTTTTCATAATTATTAATGATTTATGTTTTTCTTAGTAATAGTTTTCTCCCACCAGATTATCTGTACTTTATTATTATGTATTTTGTAAATATTTGATAATTACATATTTACAAAATAATTATTTTTACTACTTTCTGCCTCTTAAAACAAAAACCACCCTACTTTCGCAAGCAAGGTGGTGTCAAACTCTCAAAACATGAATAAAAACAGAATCCGTTTTATAACGAAACGGTGAATTTATATATAATAGTGTCGTAACTCTTACATTCAGTGGGAATTTAAGTTAAAAAATAAAAACCGACCTATCTTCACAGACCAGTCGGAAAGAGTCGTGATATATGTATAACTATAAACAGAATTTTCAAACAAAAACCTGTCCGACCTTCACAGGCAAGACAGGGTGAAAGCGTGAATATAAATATATATAGACTACTTTTTGGAAAATAGTACGTGTTTTCTTAAAAACTGACCGATTCTCACGAACCAGTCAGGATAAAGTTTTATGTATTATCAAAATCGAGATTATCTTAATCAGCCCTCGCGGGTAGCTAAGACGAAACGGAAAAGATTAATTCACTTTTGCCTTTACCTAAATCAATGTTATATATTAAACCCTAAATCAAATTACCATTGTTTCATTAAACTTGGCAGACATCTCAAATTGAGTCATCCGCTTCCTTCTCAGCCTTCTTTCCTTAGCCTTTCTTATCTCCTGGATCTTACTGGCTAACTGATAGGCTATTCTGAAGTTGTCCTTATTTTTTATAATGCCCATTGTTCACTGCATTTATAAATGAATCGTATGGACGGAACTTAGGGTATCTGCATTCCTGCTTAGAGTAGTTCTCTTCAGTCCTGAAGTTCCTTACTGACTTTGGTTTTCTTGTTACTGGGAAGAATTTTCCAAATCCTCTCAGATATACTGTATCACCTTCAATCACAGCCTGGGAAATCGTCTTCATGATGCTTTCAACAGCCGCAGAGACTGCAATCTTGGGCAATCCTGTTTCACCCATTATTCTCTCAATAATCTGATGTTTTGTCATTATCGTAAGCTATATTGGTTGTCTTTTAGGAAATTTACCACCTCTTCAGGCAGCTTATCAGACTTGTAATATTTCAGTGACTGCGTTACCGAGTCAAGCTTTCTTACTCTTGCACAGAAGATCTTGCGCTTACCCATAGTGGCCACACATGGAACCTTCTCTATGCTTTTAGGGTTTATTGTCCCAATCATATAGTATTGGGACTTTTCACATACGTAACCCTGTTTTACGATAGGTAGATTAACTTTTTCTTGCATTGTTTTTAACTTATTACTTTTATGATAATAGTAACATTAACCCCTATTGTTAGTGGGATTTAGCGTTAAAAAAAATTAAGGGGATGTTTCACAACACCCCCCTCAACCAAAACAATGAAAAAAATATGCGACTTATTAGACTAAATTACAAATTTATCTTTATGAATAATAGATATTGCCAATGATTAGTTGGCTGATTTTTAGTTAAAAATGCTTAACACATTAATAATTCCAATCTTCAATATCCCTTATATGGTTCTTTTCCTTCAGGTGATTTATTATGACTTCCAATATAACGGCCATTGAACCCGAAGCAATAGCGATCATCCAGCTCTTTGCAAAAAGACTGAATACAAGCGTTATCAGACATACAAAGGAACATACTATCAGAGACATGATAGTCAGTTTTATCTTTACTCTTTTCATATTAGCACTTTGGTCTTATTTGTGAATATTCATCGCAGACATCATACTTAAAGACAGGTTTTGCCCACCCCTTTGAGTCCTGGCACACACCCCACCCATCAGTTCTGAGACCACGCATCCTACAACATGTATTGCAACATGTGTTTCTGTCTTCCGCTTCTCTATAATTTCTTCTCTCCATTTTCGCAGTCCTCATTGGTTAAGAAGCCCTTTCTATATTCCTTCAGGCTCTCGGCAAATCTTTTTGTCAGTACATACTTACAGCTCTTGTCTGGTGCTTCAGGACAGAAACCATATCTGATACACTGAGGAACCATGAAACGTGCTACGATAGGATCTACTTTCTTCATCTCAACATATACCGCATTCCAGACCATTCTTGTGGCAGTAGCAGCCATACCACATAGTCTGAGATATGATATAGACTGAAGGGAGTCTGCATTTACAGCCATCCATAGGTTTACTGGCTGGTCTTGTGGAAGCTTTGTTCTGTCACTTATTTCCTTGTTTCTGTCATCTCTGAGAGTACACTGGAATTTCTCTACCCCTACATGATGTCTTACGAAATGAACTGCCACATAGTAAGGTATTCCCTTGATGAGTATGTCGTATTCCACCATGCGCTTAGGAGAATGACAGCTCATCATCATCTCAGTCTTGAACTTATCTGAAGGCTCCTTCCATCCATCAGGAAGAAGCTCGTCTTTTCCTACTGTCCATCGGGCGGCATTTAATGCTCTGTCCCAGTTTGTTACTTGTTTGATTGTTACGTTCATAATTGATTGCTTGATTTGATTGGTTAATTGATTATTTTTACTTTTACGTTCTTTTTCATTATTCTCTTGGAATCTTTAGGATGTATGAGAATGTCGATCCTGTGGTTATGCCTTTTGTGCATGACATCCCTGACTTCAAATTCTCCATATCCTTCAATCCAGACTTTCTTAGGCTTATTCTTTGGGAACAGCCAGAGAAGATCCCTACTTATCGCACACCATTTCACCTTTCCGCTTTTGAGGTGTTTCAGGTTTATCCTGCTTCCGTCAGAGGTTACTAATGGTTCACTATTGCATTGTTCCTTGACTGGCTGGTAACAGGTAAGTGTGACATGAGTTGTCTGTGCAGATAGAGTGCATAGATAACCCGATAGTAGAAATAAAGTTATCAGTATTCTCATAAGCATTTTACGTTGAGTTAAGCTTGCGCCTCATGTTCCTATGCCTTGTGATCCAGGCCTTCTTCATTTGCGCAGAGTGTTGTTCTGGTGATAGTTTATCGTTACCCACACCCTTCTTGAAACGATACTTCTTAGTACGTTCAATCAGGGCGGTATAGTCTCGATTAGGGTTGCGGTACGTGAGCTTTCGGTTGACCTCCCAATTAGCGGCTACCCATTCAGGATCTTTTTCAAGTCCCAGTTTCCTTGCTCTTCTGATAATAGTTCTTTCTGAGCATAGAAACTCAATGGCAAGCTCTTCATTGGTGGTAGTAGGGAAGAGTCTCTTGAATTTCTTGATGGCTTCCTCACCCCAGTAGATTCTGAGAACACGCCCTTCGCGTTCCATAGTCCTGCCGTTAATGGAATACAGGCCATCAGGTTTCTTTCTGTGCCTTTCTCGGCCTTCCTTACGCCTACATTCCTTGCATCGGCAATCATAGCCATCTGGAAAGTTCTTGTGGTTACTCATACGATAGAACTCACTCTTGAACTTTATTTGACCGCATCCAGTACATGTTTTGCGGTTTTTGGTACGAATGATTTCCATATTGTTAATAATCCTTGATGTCTAAGAACATATCGCATTTATCACCCAGTATCTTCTTAGGTGATGGATAATAGTAACTGGCAAGTCTGTGTTGGGTATTTCTTATCTCTTTACCCAGCCAGTAGCGATAACATTTATCTTTCTTTGTGCATCGTTCCTGAGAACAATGAACTAAATCATGAAAATATGTCGGCATAATAGGTTTTGTATTTATCAGGATGAACATCTATATCCTTTAGAATGTATTCAGCTTCTCCCTTGAGATACCAACAAGCATGAAACTTGTCAGTTACGGAGAATATAACTTTAGATATATCGCTGGCTGGGGTTGTTATAATTGAAGCAACTGGTGTATTTTCGCGGTATCCCTGGAATGATATGTATTTTCTCTTAAACCATTTCCAGAAATAGAAATAATACCTGTCTTCAGTCTCTATGGGTTGTCCCTTGATGTTATAAGCGATAACACGTTTCTCGTGCTTGATACGTATTTTCATATTCTTTCCTCCTTGTCTGTTATGTTTGAATTATTATAGGTGGTATCGGTGCAATTCTCTTGCCTCTTATTCTCAATTACCACCAGAGCTTTCGGTATTGCGCAAGCAACCAAAAACAAAACTACCACCAATCCAGCCCAATGCCAGAAATTAGTGAAGAAAAACTCACAGAGATACGTTATTATTTCCATATTATTTACTGTTTTTATGTTTAACTTTCCAGCGTTTCCAACATCCGATTACAATCATTATCAGTAACATTATTTCAAGCAATATTAATGATATGATTAGTAACTGGTAGAATATACACGCTATGATATGTGGAGTATCCATATTATTACTTGATTGAATTTATACCATACATTTCATCCATCTTCTTCCTACGTTCCTCTTGGGAGATATACTGAATGTTGATGTTGAACTCCTCTATCATCTTCTCAGCAACTTCACGAGCGATTTGATACTTCAGATTTTCAACACTTGAACAGCATCCAGATTTAACCTGATGGTTCTCAAACAGATACTCGTCAAGCTCATCATCGAAATCACCCTCGTAAGTCTTACTTTCGTATTTTTCACAATCTCGCCAATGAGAATAAACTTTGGCATGAAAAACAGAACACTTACCTAATTGATAATCAGGCTTGAAATATTCACATTTACTACATTGTGCCATATTCTTACTTGTTTTGCATAAATGAAAGTATCATTGCCTGCCTTTGCTTGCGCTCCTGTTCATACTGGAGTAGTTGCTCATAGCGGTCTTTTGATATTGTAACTGTATCAGTAATTATTTCAATATCGTGTACCCAATCATAATGATTAGGCTCATCCTCTATCTTATACCATGTAATTCCACATGATACCTTAGTTTCGAGGACATTGTATATATTTCCAGCGAATACTATCTGCATATTTTTATTTATTTACTTTGTTTTTATTCTAATATTATCGGCTTACTTTCTTCCACAATGCCAACTTTCAGTTTTTTGCAGAATGCTATGATCTCATCTAATTGCGACAAGAAGAAAACTGTTTCATTTTTTTCTTCCATTACCTTAACTATGCCAACAAATGCCATAGTCTCTGCGCTGTTAGTATTGTTATATACCCTCTGCAAAAGTTTGGATGCGGTTTTTATTGCTGTCTGTTCCATAGTTACTCTTCTTTTAATTTTTCTACGAGTGTATCAGCAAGTTTGACAGCCAAATCTGTAATTTCTTCTACACTGGGGTTAGGATTGACACCTTCTATCAGTGGCGCAGAAAGTAGCCCTTGCATAGCAGCAATAGCCGCCCTTTCCCTTACATCTTGCCAATGGTCTGAGGTTGATTCTTGCTGTGTTTTCTCTTGCTCAAACTCAATTCTGCTTGCATCATATACAACGTATGGTTTATTTGCCAATGACACCTCTGTGATTTCAACAAAGGGGTCTTTTGTTCCGTTTAGTCTTGCTTTCATTCGGATATTATTTTATCTGCGTATTTAATAAATTTACGATTAACTTCCCACATATCGTTATAACTAATGTTCGTTATCACCCTTGCAATAAGGGCAGATATGGATGCTAAAAAAACAAACAATAGCATTAATATGAATAAGGGCAGGCATATAAAATTCTTAATTGCTTTCATATCTACTTCCTTTATAATTTTAAGTCTTGATTATACTTGATATAATAATTATCAGCCTCTTTTTCAAAACACAAGTTAGCGTAAGTACATTCCTTACAATTTCTTGTGCATGGCTTATTCAACTCAGGTGTATAACTCATACTCATTCCTCTGGTTTTAATAATCTCATCCAATACATAGGTGTTATATTATTACCCACCCAAGTACCATAGAAATAATCATAATAAGCCTTTTCAAAATCAAACCCATCCGATACTATTACCACAAGGGATTGATGTGAATCTTCGCTTTTTCTTGGAGGTAGCTCATCCTCTGCCTTGTGCCATTGGTTTACTGGGTGAGAGTCAGCCCATTGAGCGCCATGTTTGAATGGAATAGTATAATCATCATCAACAAAATCCCACATAGCCTTTGAGGTTTCCTCTGCGGCTTTTATTATTTCTTCTTCTCTATTCATGTCCAAATGATTTATATAAGTCCTCAATATAAGCCCATTTTTTCAATCCATAACAAGGATAATCGACTTCGTTAATTAACACCAAGACAAGGGCCATATTATTTGGCATTATTGCCAAGAAAGTCTTGCCGACTTTAGGTTGTTCAGATGGTTTATGCCATACATTATCAAGATACCAGTCAATAGCATCCAGCTTCATCTGGTTGAGTAGAGATTTATGAACACGAGCATAATCCTCTACTTTTGTTTGCATTTCTTTTGTCATAGCTTCTTATTTTCTAATAACCAACATATCATTTCAAAGGCTGCATCCATTAGAGTGCTACCCTCAGTACATGGTGCATCGTGACCGCTATAATAGATAGAATTACCTTCTAAATCTATCATAGGTTTCAGATTGTCTATTGGTGACATCAACTCTAACAATGCAGACAAACTCCATGCTGAAATGTCAGTATCTTTATCTTGTGCTTTATAACCTCCTATTCTAAGGTCTGTTCCACACCAGTAAAACATATCTGACGTTTCCCTACTCAGTCCCAACTCAATGAGTTTCTTACTCTGTTCAATTGTAGTACATATCTTTGTCATATTTACCTCCTTTGTTATTGCTATTCGTTCTGCCAACCTATTTTGTCAGACCAATACACTTTATGCTCACCATACAAAAGGTTGTATATGTATTTCTGAGCATCGGCAATCTTTTTATTTGCCTTGCGCGTCTTCTTATCCATTAGCGTACACTTTTTATTCTGAAAGATGATTGCACATGGCTTATACCTTGTATATCAAAGTACGATGCAACCTCCCTCTTACGATTACAATGCAGTCTGTCACTTTTTACGTATGGATCTTGCGTGTCTGGGTTGTGACTGAAGTCACATAGACAATACCAACCATTTCTTCGCAAACATCTATTGCTATATGGCTTACGATGTTCCTTACCGTAATATATTGCTTTGAATAACATATCTATTCCTTCTTATTTAGAAAATTATCCATTGACAAAGTTATATCTACTGCAACAGGGCTATTTTTCCAAGTCACATCAGAAAATCTTGCTTTCATTTCTCTATTCCAAATTGGGTATCCGTAATCACAATTCTTTACTGCCCATGATATTTTGCTGTGATTGATTGTCGGCTTGTCATTGAACAGACTAAGACAGCCATTTTTGTTTCTTGCTAACCACATCATACTTATCCCTCCATTGCTTTTCTGAAACCTTTTATCATTTGATCACTATCAAAATAGAGACTTAAATCATAATCACCATAGTCATCAGCATTTTCTTTTAACCACTTACAAGCCTTGTCAATCATCTGCTTTCTTGTTTCCTTGATAGCATCTGAGAAAGTAGGTGTACGATGATGTTCTTTGACGAATGGCACAACAAATTCGGATTCCCTCCAAGCCTCTTGTGGTGTTTGATTATCACAAGCCTTTAGCCTGTTTTGTTCAAAATAGTCAAAGCAATCAAGAATACCTATTCTGTACCAATTTGCTTCTCGGTTACTATTATATAGTCGGCTACCATCTTCTCGGTAATAATCTCTATACTCGTATGATGGTATGATTTTATTTCTATCTTCCTTGATTATGTCTTTTACTTCCATAGTCTTTTATTTTTTCTTCTCTTTCTATAAAAACAAATAATATAATACCAACAGCCAACTGAATTGCTATATCTGCATCTGGAAGTGCATTAAAGCCATTTAATATCCAAGAAGTCATCAAAAGTGCTACTATAAAAAGTATGGCTTTTCCTATTCCGACAAATATTTTTTTCATATCAAACTCCTTTCTTTCAAATGTAATATCATTTTTACACAAGCATCAATAAGATTTTCTGCTGAATAAGCAATACGTGTTATTCTTCCGAAATCAGCGCCATCCCTGTTTTCTCTAAATCTGTAATAGCGCACCTCATTAGGCTTAGAAACATCGCCCATCTTTGATATTTCAAGAAAATAACGATTATCAACAATACTTGCTGGTAATATATTAATTAATGCAGCCAAAGACCAACAAGGAATATCATAATCCTTATCTTGGGCTTTATAACCACCAAATCTAATATCCTCACCACACCAATAATACATATCGGAAGTTTTGTTGGATAGTATCTCAGCAAGTTTCTTGCTTTGATTTATGTCGGTAAATGCTTTCATATTCTTATTTTTACTGATTATTATAACAATTCATCTGTGAAATGTTTTATCTTCACTTCACAACAGCCATCTGGACATTTGAACACACTTTCGTATTCATTACGTTGTCTTGTCTGATAACCCACAAATGGTGGTGACATTGGTCTTCTGTATAATTCACTATCTCCAAAAGAAAATTCACCATTATGTAACGTCATCCGTTCACCACAAATCGGACATTTTATATCTTCAATGCGAATCTTACGTCTGTTCTTCAATATAAGTAATGGTTCCATATCTGTTCCTCCATAAGTTATTTATGTCTGTTTTTCTTACAATACGAAAAACGATGACGTGTTGTTGTGTCTCTTCCAAGCCCATCACATAACTCGTATGCGCCACATTGTTGACATAATGTAAGCGGAGGGTATTCGGGAGGTAACAAATCGTAATGTTCCATAGTCTTATTGGTTTAGAAAACGTTGTTGCATATAATACTCTTCCCGAATCCTTGCCTGTCGCATATTCTCGTGGCACTCAACATACCCATGTGTTTGTCCGTTTTTGAAACCAGCAAGGTAAGCTTCTTCTATCATGTCAAGAACAACCTTATCTTGAGCATCAACATCTACAAGCTTAAACTTGCGCTTGCCATAAGTACGTCCCAACTTCTTTATATCTTTTGTCTTGTATTTCATATCGTTTTAGTTATTTTCTACAAAAATCAGCAGGAATTTCACCCCAGGCCTTATTGTCCCATTTGACAATCTCAACCTCGTCAACATATATTGCACAAGTCCTGAGATAGATTACCGCCTTGTCTATATCTTTATTCTTTTTGTTTGATGATGTAGCCTTATGTTTAACCCAGGATATAGCAGTTACACTATCAGAGAAAACCCTGGGTGGATCAACCTTATGTTCTATTACATACTTGATACCCTCAACCAGTGCAAGGAACTCGCCTATATTTATGGTCTGGTTTCCCAAGTCCCGATAGAATATTATCTCTCCAGTCTCAAGATCCACCCCCTGATATTCAGTCTTGCCATTCTTCATTGAGTGGGCAGCATCAACTGCGATACCTTTATTTAAGCTCACCATAGCCATACATATTTGTTTCATATACCAGCTTTGCCTTTCTGAGACATTCCTTTATCCAGTCCCTATCATCCATAGTGGCAATAAGCTCACCAGAGATCTTCTGACATGTAGATGTATTGTTGTTTATAGTTACATTAGGTTCTGTATGGAAGGACTTTACCTTACCCCATATCTGATCGTAAAGGTTGTCCATCATCTTTCGGCAAGCACTGAAATCATACTTGTTATATCCAGTCCTTACATCTACTCCATACGCCTCCTTGACACTATCCATAGACTTACTGAAGAAGAGATCGGAATACTGAATGAAGTAACCGATAAGCTGAGTCCATCCAAGAAGCTCGTAATAGTTCATTGTGGCTTTCTTGTAATTGTCCTCAAAGTTCTTCCTCAGTTCTTCTATCTGTTTCTTCAGGTCTTCATAATAATAGTCTGACATAGCGTAGTAGAAACCATTAGACATATCTCCAGCCCACTCTTTGTTATGTTTCTCAAACCACTTGTTAATGTCCTTAGCGGTTGTTCTTACAGTGAACTTGAATATGTTCTTATGCTTATGTAGAACACTATAGAAATCAACCCATACAGAATATGACAAGGCTCCAGACATAGATAGTCTCAGGATTATCTCTCTTGAAAGATGAGTCATCTTCTTCAGGGCTTGCTGGTCTTTTTCTTTGTTATACATACTGGGCAGTCATTACGTTAATATTCTTTCTCAAATCCTCAATCACATCACCGATATTTCTTATCTGCTGAGTAGATATAAGATACTGAACGATTGTATCGAAATCATTATATCTTTTATCCTTGCTTTTGGGATCATAGAATATTGTCTGATTGCCGAAATGTACTTTGATCTTAAATGTCTTGGGAAGAAACTCAGGCTCCACCCATCCATCAAACATAAGAGGTGAGGCTGAGACAGCAACATAACCCTTCTTGTGTGACATAGGTATAAGCTTGCAACTATATACTACTTTCTCTTGTATCTTCTTGGCAAGCTCAGTGTCAAGAACTACAATGAGTTTCTTTAATGGGGAGAGTTCACTTACCCCCCTCCAGTTATCTCCTACCTTTGAGATGAAGCTTACGATCTGCCCAGTCTGTGAATGTGGGGCGAATTTCAGGTTTGTTGTAATAATTCTTTTGTTCATAAAAATTGATTGATTGATTTGAAAAATTATAAATCCAATGTATCGACAAGGCACTCAGAACATAGTCCGTTTGTTCTCTGATATTGCTTGCCAGTTATTCTCTTCCCACACTTTGTACAGAAGTGCATCGTTCCATTGTTCTTTCCCTGGATACTTGCATTGATTTCATTCTCAGGCATCTTATAGGCTTTTGCCAATGCCTTCTTAATCTCACTGTAATTATAAGATTTCTTTAATGTCTGGAGATATTCTATTCCCTTTGTCAGTTCATGGTAATCATGCTGGATGAGAATATCCCTTATGTACTCAGCATTAAGGCATCTGAGAGCATTAAGTTGCTCCACATTAGCCTGGTCAACCCCCATAATGTCGCAGAACTTCTCGATCTGCTGCTGGGTTAGGATGTACTTTATTTTTGCAGCCTCCATAATTTGTGGTTTATTAAATTAAATTGAATATTGTATTTAAGAAATTGAAATTCAAGGTTTATGAATAATAGGGTAGGGCACAAAACAATTTCGGCAAGACTTTCGTTAAAAAATCTTGCCGAAACAGTTAAAATTGTTAATAAAATAAAAGATGCCCAGTCAGAGGTAACTCCTACATATAATAAGAGTTATATTTTATTTTCCAAGTATGGCTTTTACAAGTGTAGCAAACATTCCCAGCGTTATTATTACGGCAGCAATTCCGAATATATAACCTAAAACCGATCCTTCAGAAGCAAATAAATCAAACCCAACAAAACAAATACCCCCAACAAATTTTAAGATAGGCCATCCAATAACAGCTACAATAATTATTATAGGACTTAAAATAGCCCAATCTTTTATTTCTTTTTTTCTTTTTTGTTTTTTTAGCCATTGAAGATATTTTTGATATTTTTCTTTTTCATCAGGCGCAAGAATGCTCTCTCCTTTCTCCCAAAAAGGACTGCCAATAAGGATTTGTCGATACATCTCATTATATCTCCCTGGCCTTTTATCTGTTTTAAGAAGCCTTACAACTTCTGTTTTTTCTATTTTTGACAAATTATTAAATCTCATAATAAAACTTTCATAACTACATCCAAAACGAGACAAATCAGTAGTATGACTTAGCATAATAAACCATTTCTCATTCTCCATAAGTTTCTTTATTTAAGTTAATAAATATAGTAGGCAGGGGCGGAGTCGAACCACCCGAACACCATGTATCCTATGGCTATATATTGATAATATCCAACTTACACTTGAAATACCCCAACACCTTCAGCAAGGTATCAATAGACAACGCCTTAGAAGTATAAGTCACCTGAATGGTGCTATTCATATCACTCAGTCTTCTTCTACTCTTGTCAAGCAACTTACCTATCATATCATGCAGATCCTGAGTATTCGTAGCTCTCCATGTCTCACCCATCCAGTCGGTAATCTCCAGTTGCTTTTCACATGCAGTCAGGTACTCCATCATGTTATGTACTGAGAAATTCCTTTCTGTTGACAAGAGGGAAGCAATGGCATTTACAGTCAAGTTATTCTCTCTTCTAAGAGTCAGCCTACCCAGTTCATCTCTTAATGTCAGTCTGTGTAAATCTTTCATATTATATAAGTTATAAATGCAAAGATACATATTTTACTATATATCTTTGCATTTTGTCTCACTTTTTAAGATTTATTAATCAACCAGGTCATAGATAAGGTTGATGGCTTTCTTGGCAGACTTCTTGGTTTCCTTCATATCCTCAGCCTCGGAAGCCTCACGCAGCTCATCCATGATTTCCTCCAGATTATCCACATTGTCCTGATACTCATCGGCCCTGGAACTGAACATGAGATTTTCTGGGAGGCTGTCAATCTTGCCATTCTCCTCATCAATCATCATCTCCACATCATCAGCAGCCTTTGATGTCTCAGTTTGCAAGTCCTCGATCTTCAGGTCATCATTATCAAGCATTGTTTCAAGATACCTGGCTGTCATTCTCAGTTCATTTCTTTGTCTTCTGTTCATTGTTCGTTTTGTTTTGTTTGTTAATAACTATATAATAAACCCCATTGCCGTATCCGTCCTGGCAATAGTCATATCCGATAGCTCTGAGATCATTCCTTATTTCCCTGAACTGGTCTGATATAGGTCTTCCCGAAGACATCTCAATCAACCAGTAACCACGCTTTGAACATGGGGAGAGTATCCATTTCTTACTCTTGCAATACTGTCTCAGTTTATCTGCTTCACTCATACCTAATCCTCCATCTTTAATTGTTCAAATCAGTAATATCCTTACCATTAACAGGATCATAAATCGCACCAGTATTGCCCCATATTCTGAGGAGATTGTCTTCATCGTTACGCAGCCCTCTTCTTTTTATGAAATTGAGACAAGCCCTGATGGATTTATACATGGCAATATAACAAGCGTTATATTCCACATAAAATAATGTAGGCTTATTCATCTTCTTCCTCCTCAGTCTCTTTCTCTTCCAGTTCAAGTCCGAAATGATCTGCAAGCTCTTCAATAGAATCTGAATAAAACATCTCTTCAACCTCGTCAATATCCATATCATCAGTTTGGTCATCCAAGATGTCAATCGCAATACGTTCACCCTCAGAAGAACGCTCAATAAGTTCTTCCAAGGTCTCATACGCTTGATCTCTGAAGAAAAAGCCTCCTAATGAATGCTTGTTCCAATAAATCTGACTGATTGATATATATGCTGTCATAATCTTACCTCCTGTTTTTAATGTTAAACTTATTCTGGCTTCTCATAATAACACACCACTTCATATCCGTCCTTTGTGAGGAACGGCAGCATCTTCAAGCACTCCTTGAAATAGGTGTTGAGACGGATTTCTATAACCGCATCACGTCTTCTAAACAAGTGGTGCATTCCATCCTCATCTGCAAGATTTGGATCTTTCATCATATTCTTTATATGCTCAACATCATTGAAGAAGCTGTAAAGTTGATGATACCACTGTCCATTCTCCTCATAGGCATAGATAAACACAGCAAGACAGTTACCTCTTCTTATCTGTATCTCATACTTATTATATAACTGAAGGCCTCGGCTGTCCTTGACCAACTTTCCATCTTTGTACTTAGGCTGCTCGATTTTCATTGTACCAAGCTTAACCTCTGAATATTGTATTGCCATAATTGTTATTGTTTTATATTAAATTTTTCTTTTCTTTGAGCATTCGTGACGGAAATTCTCATATATCTCCTTCAACTGACTCTCCACCCAGTCCATGTCAGCAAGGCAGTCTCTCAATGAAGGCGCTCCGTTCTTCCCCTGTCCATCAAAATCTACCCTTAACATAGTTTCCTCTTCTGGATCGAAATTATGCCACAAAATATAAAGAGAGTATTCAATCAGATCCACATCGTTCCACATCTGAATATAAAACTCCTGTTCTACATCCTGACCTTTTGGGCTTGTTGTACTGAGGTAATAGTGGTACCCCTCGCTTTCCTTCTCAGCACTTACGCTCCAGTTGTTGTTATTGCAAACTTTCTGGAGCAATTGGTTTACCTTTGCTTTCATATTTAGTTCTCCTTGAAATTATATATAACAACATTCTGTCTCTTCAACAATACGCTGATATTCCTTTACGGCGCTCATGTCAACTCCTCTGCGAATACACTCAGCCTTAATCATCCCATCTTGCAAGGTTTCATCCATCAGCTCATGGGTATTTAAGTGTATCAAACCGACATCCCAGCTATTAGCGGAAACACCAGCACTCCATGAGAAAACATCTTTCAAGCCTTCAATCTGCATTGCCAGATCATCGAATGCGTTTTGTACACAGAGATAATCCCCTGAGACCAACTCATCATCTGCAAATTTTCTTGCACTCTCTTCTGAGAAGAACTCCTTATCATCCTCATGCTTGTCTATTAGATCGCTAAACATTTTGTTTAACTCTGTGTAAGTCAAATCTTCAACTTTCTTCATAATGTATTCTCCTATATTTTGTTATTGATTAAATTTCGGGTATCTTGTACTCTCTTTAATCATTTCTTGGAACGGAGCAGGCAAACAATGTTTTTCAACAGTTACCTTATATCCATGCAATTTGTTTGCGACACCCTGTGCTTCTTCCTTTGTCTCGTAGTACCAAAATCGTTCACAATCATGTAATACTTTAGACCTTTGAAGTCGTATAACATAAGCAAAATAATTGTTTGCCATAATTTAATCCTCCGTTTTTTCAATTCGCAAAATAATTTGAATTTTCATCACACTCGATTTCATCCTCTATGAGATCGAAATTAATGCTATCGCAAACATATTTAAGACTACATCCAGTACAATGATTGTGGTAACTTGCTGAAGCTGCGGTTAAGGTATGCCGAACATCATTATAAATAATATCCTTTGCCATAACTAATCCTCCTCTCTGTTCACAAAAAACAACCAAGAAAACTCAGTTGAAATCCTATCATTGTTCACCATGTTGGAAAACTCTTCAAGAGTTAATACGCTTGCATCTCCATCGTCAAAAGTCGAGGCTGTCCAGGCAAGGTCAAAAAGTTCCTCACTGCTCATCTTCTTTAGCTCATCCAACTGAGGATAAGTATCAATGCTGAATAATAATGCGTAAGTTTTCATATCTAATCCTCCTCACCTATCTCATACTCGGCAATAACCCGATGATATGAATTATAAACATTGACCGCAGTAATCTCTTCATCGAAAGAATCACCAGTGTCATTACTGAACTCTATTGAATCGCCAGCGCTGATAGGAAAGCTGGAGCCAATATACTCCAGACATTCCTTTACTGACTTGAACCTTCTATCTGCACTCATACACTTAATCTCCATTGTTTAGTAAGTACCATGCCTCATTCAGCATATCAAGGAAGATCTTCAGTTCATCCTTAGTAGGTGCAAATGGCTTCTCGAATATGTACCAGCATGACTCAGACAAGCCAGTACAATCGTCATTGCTGATGGATATATAAGAACCATTCTTGCTGTTCTTTATCTTTGTAATGTACTCATAGTTCTCTCCGATACGCTGAACCTTTATTGAGAATACCATAGGGAGAACAGCCATCACGTATTTCTGAATGACAGCTACCGAGAACTCATCCATCATGTCATAGCATTCATCCTCGATTATCTCCTCAACCCACTTCTTGTATTTCTTTGCCTCTTTTGGTGTCATAGTTATTTACCCTTTAGTTTGTTGTTGTATTCGTTGATAATTTCTTCAACCACATCAAATGAAACGAGCCTTGTAAATCGCTCATTCTTTTTTGTGTCCGAATAAACTACACACATTGCCTTATTGGAATTTGCAACCCACATGAATCTGATGTATGGATTCTTATACATCTTGGTAAGTTTTTCAATAACCTCCTCAAGTTTCTTCTCATCAACCTTATGGGCAGCCATTCCCTTAACCAACATGTAAGCATTATAGTTTGTGTACTTTGCAATTTTGTTTGTCATAATTACAATGCTTTAATCGTTTAACTTATGCCAACATGTGATACACACTCCTCCATATCTAATGTATTGTACATCACCGATTGGCTTTCCACATTCCATGCAGGATGATTTTTTACGAATATCTGATAGTTTTGTCATAATCACTCCTCCTCATTATCGGTTTCCTCTTCCTCATCATCCTCATCGTCTTCTCCGATTTCATCTACCCAGATGTTCCAGAGGTCATCAGTGTCTTCCCATTCTTCATCCCAGTCGAAATCATCTTCAACCCACTTAACGAATGTCTCATCGAACCCCTTGTCTCTCAATGTATCAACGAGGAAATCCTTGAAACCATCCTTGTACCAGTCACTTGTTACAAAGTAATTGGTCATGTCTGATGGGTAGATATTTTCAGTCGGATCATTGTATGAATCAACATACCCATATCCATTAAGCTGACAATAACTGTCCTGTTCACGATAGCTTGAACTGAAGCTGTTCCATATCTCCAATGCTGTCCTTCCTTCAGTTGGGACAAGCATATCAATATTGTCTTCAGTATTCTCAAGTATCTTCTCGTAACCATTTTCTTCAGCATACTCATTATAAAGCTGGACAAGTTCTTCCTCATCCATATTCTCCATGAACTCAATCATGAGATCGTCTCTGTTCATTGCTTCCATATTTATTCCTCCATGTTTTAGTTATTATTACTCTTCTACAAAGAAAAATGACTGCTTCAACATCAGTTCCTTACTCAGGCTATCATCATACTTGACAACAATATATGGAACCACGTCTTGCTCTTTCAGTCTATTTACAAGCTCATTGTATATCTTATCATTTCCACCGAAGAACTTATGTATTTCCCAGTAGATATGATTTCTCTGATATGTACAAGTACATGCAGCTCCATTTATGAAGCCAGTAAGTGTGTTTCCTGAGCAAGTGCAATTGCAGTCATCGAAAATCTCTTCAATCCAATCTGATGTAATATTCTTTTCATCAATTGGAGCTGGAACAAGCTTCTTTTCCATAGCTATTCCTCCTCATCTTCAAAGCCAAACTTCATCTCATCTGAGTAGTTCTCCATAACCCAGGAGATAAGCTTCATCCTATTGGCTGTTCCCAGTCTGCTATAGAAACGAGACATATAACTGTGTGGATCTTCAGTCATGGTTGCTTCCACCCACTTATCTACCATGTGTTGAGTAGGACAATCCCACTCAACCTCCAGTACGAACCTCGGTATGATTACATTCTTACCATCCACCTTAACAGGCTTCTGTGAAAGCTGATAGTTCCATGAATGGTATATGAAACGATTGACACCAATCATCATCAACTCCATATCAGTATATTTCTTCATAGTTATCTCCTCCATATTTAGTAGTTACCGATTTCTTCCAATGTTCTCTCATCCAGGCCTTCCGATACTCTTTCCCAGCGTTCAGCCTCACTCTTGCAAGCTTTATAGATCTTCATAGCTCTCATGCTATCGTCACTATATCCAAGCTCAGCACAGAAATCACTGAAATCTATTGAACATTTATAGCATGATGAGTCCAGATGGATTGAGCTGAGAATTGAACGTGCCATACCCTCATCTATATCAGTCTTACCTTTCCAAAAGTCATTCTGAGAGCCATACCATGTGACACTCATCTTACGGCCATTCTGAGGATTAGATACTGTGCATCTAAACTTGTTATGCACTCCAGCATGTTTCTTCTCCGCGTTTGGAAAAGGAACACCACTCTCTACCAATGTGGCTGTAACATTCAGATACTCACCACTTTCAAATTTAATTTTCATAATTGTTTTGTTTTGATTGTTTGATTGTTATTGTTTTGATTATTTGCTTTTTAATGCAAAATACTCAGAAACTTTTATAGGAGAATTTTCAAAAGTAATGTCAAGATAGCACTCGTCATATAGACAAAGTGGCTCATATCCGTTTTCACTTTCAAGGTCTTCCCATTCACCATATTCGTCACAAGTTGGTTTGGCAACAAAAACATATAAAAAATTGTTTTCAATATTACGAGCAAACCACATTTCCATATTTTTATAATCCATAACATTTTCTTTATGCGTTAATAATTTTGTTCATAACTCTCTCCATCTCCACATAAGGTATCTGATGACAACCCGATGTTAAGATGTCATTCTCATAAGATGAAATCGTATATTTACCGCTACTCAGTGTGTTAATCTCACATGATTTGAAAGACGATGGATCATTGTGCCATTTCTGAACAATCTTCCACATCTTCTTGCATTTCTCCACAGGAATACTGATGTGCTTACTTGTCTCAATAGCATTACCACTCAGACTGAGACGTAGCAATACATTACCGCCAAAGAAGAAGTCTGCATCGTTATTGCTTTTATCCTCAGCAGTGCCAATTTCCATGAAATGATTGCGCCACAAGTCTCGACATCCTTCCAGTCCACGAGAAAGACATTCATTAATCTGTTCCTGCTTTATCTTCTGTCTGTACTCGATTTCACGCTTTCTTTCTTCCTCACGCTTGATTCTTGCAATCTCCTCAGCACGTATTCTTGCCTCACGATCAGCAAAATACTTTTCTTGGCGCTTAATGAAATCCGCACATAATGCGTACTCATCTTCAGTAGTATTCTCTACGAGGAAATCATCATCAACATACCGAACACCATAATAATGGCTTGATGTTTCATTTGTATGTGCATTGATATTGCTCATTATCTCCATTGCCTTGAGATTATTTGCTACCTCACTACATTTGGCATAGAAGTTTACAAGCCACTCATTCTTATCCTTCGCATGTCTGAAATCTGTATAATCAAATTTTACATGATCATCACACCAATACACCCTTGTATATCCCTTATATCTGAGGTTGTATTCTTCACCTGTAAACATGTTACGGACTACAAAAGGATTTCTCAGGGATTTGTCCCAAACTGAATGTTGCTGAGCATCACATCCAGTCACCCACTTGAAGGCATTACACTCATTCTTGTAACGCTTGTCTTCCACCGCTTTTCGATTCTTTTCACTCTCCTGATAAACAAGTGCATTGAAGTGTAAGTCAAGTCGTTCCTTTGCTGAGAGCTTGCGAATGTCTCCAGCCTTGAATGGGGTAGGCATATACTTTGTCCCCCATTCTGACTCATAAGGAGATTGAATACCAATGCGATGGGCAAGCATGGTTATCTGCATTCTCTTCATTTCAGCCTTACGGAACCTCTCAGAATAAGCCATATAAGTTTTGAATGTGCCTACTCCGAACAGATAATCAACAAGAGTCTCTACGTCACGCTCACCATTATAGAGCCTTACTGCAAGGTCTGCGTAGTACTCATGTCTGGGAAGCCACTTGATATACTTCTCAATTGTAGTGTCTTTGTAGAGACTACAAAGCTCCTCAACATACCTCCAAGCTGAGAAATCTACATTCTCCAGACCTTTACATTTGCCTCCATTGATGGCAGCAAGCTGATCATAAATACGTCCAATATAATGATTAATCATCACCATGCGATGCTCAAACTTAAAGTCTGAATCCTTATTAGCGTACTTACCAATAAGATTACAATGACTCCAGTTATATCCATCACCAAGGTCAAGAGGAAATACATGGACATCTCCTGGGAATACTCCGCTATACAACTTATGCTTGTTTGAAGATTTACTTGTGCTACCATCAAAGATAGCGACAACTTTTTTCTCCACATCAAGCCACTGGCCGAACACTGTATAGTATGAGTAATAACATCTACCCTCATAACTTACATTGCCAGCCTTGATACTTCCATTCTTTCCTTCAAGTCGGTTAGCAAATCTATGCTTAATATCATCTCTATTCATAGTTTTATCTTTTTATTTGTTAGTACTACTTTATCTTGTTTATTTTCTTATATGCTTGATATAACTTGCCGAGCGTGGACCACTTAACGTCAGTTCCGTTGCGTTTCAAAACATCTCCGTCTAAAACGTAAATATCTTTTACAGTTGTGCTGTATTCTCCTTTGCGAGACACAACAAACTTGTCCAATTTCTTGCGTGTTATGTGATCGGTGATTACGTCAATGCAAATTTGTCTTGTGTATTTTTCGAGAATAGATCTTTGTCTATTATCTACTGCAAGGTCTTTCATGCAATCAATGATTGCGGGGACATCCTGCATTCTTACCGCATCTTCGAGACGCTTAATAAGGGCAATAATTCTATTGTATATTTCATCCATATTTTTATATGTTTAATTGTCGGTTATTTTTTCAGTTCTGAAAGGGTGGGGTAGAGTCTTACAACTCCACCCCTATCAAACAAAACAATTACGATTAATCCTTAACTGCGTAACGAACCATGTCATCAGCTATCTCTATTGTCTGTCCCATTTCAAGCTTTGTAATGGCTATGTCATAGTCAATACAATCATCAGATGGAACAACATTAAGCATGACGATATTCTCATCATTCACCCATATTCTCCCTACATTTACATACTGAAGAATACCTCCAAGTGTGGCACTTACACAGGGTTCATACCCCTTTTGCCACTCATACTTACCACCGACACTATCAAGCACCTCTCTCAAGAGGTTTCTTGATTTTTCCTCAAGCTCCTTCTGAGCTATCTGAATGTCAGTTACTTCGCAAATAAAATCACATTGCTTACTCATATATTTTAGTTTTTAGTTGTTAGTTACATTATTGCTTTCTCCATATTCATCAGAACATCTCCTGGAATGTCTCTTACATTTACATCTTCGCAAAAACAATCCACCCATCCGAGACTGCTGTCACACTTTCTAATAACGGTCTGTCCGAATATATCATCCGTTACCTTAAAACAGTGAGGATGCCCGATGAATATCTTGCCTTTCAGCTTATCTATGTTGGTTTTTACTTTTTCGAGACGTTCCTCATACTCCTCTTCACGTCTTGCAATATATGAATCAATATTGTTCTTGGCCTCGGAAATCATGTAGTCAATTTCCTCATATCCATAATATCCCCAGCATGAATCAATCTGATCATCTTCCTCATCCTCAACAACCCAGCCATAGACATCGCCCCACAACCATGCTCCAATATACTTAGAACCAGCATCCATAGCTTCTTTTGCCACTTCCTTCCAGTCCTTTTCTTTCTCTACGCATAGGTTCTTGTCAGCCATTTTTTTGGTCATGAAGGCAATACCCTTAACATAGTCACCCTGACAATATCCAGTAGAAGACCACTCATAAATAGCTATGTTATCAGCACACTTGTCAAGAATATCAATAAGTTCATCCCTATCCCTACTCTCAAGCATCTCCCAAAGATAATCGCCACTCTTGTATTCATCTGAAGTACAGGTGAATACCTCAATATATTTTTTACGATACTCGCTCCACTCCTCAAATACCCATCTTCTGAGACTACGGTCATAATAAAGTTTCACATTTGAAATTTCATTCTTGAAATATTTATATACCTTGTCAAGATTGGCATTGTTATTTATGAGGTTCATTATGGCATCATCAAGAGAATGGTTGTTGTCTCCATATTTACCATACACTTGCTTCCAATGACAATCATCACTCAGTCTGTGTACATCTGAATATTCCCACAGAAAAGCCCCACACATATCCCAACATTTAGTAGGGCAGTCTGGGTAATCCTCATACATGATTTTGATAGAGTAGCCTTTGTAAGACTCCTCTTTGTAAATTCTTTCTTCACTCATAGTTGTTAATTGTTTGTTTGATTGATAAATGATAATCTGATTACTGATTAGTGTCTCACTGTATCAAACAGATTTCACCATCTGACTCTGCGGCGTTATACGGGCTTATTGTAGCCAGTGAAACGCCGCACTCTCAGATGATATAATAAATATCATCAGTCCATCAGATTTATTTGACTCAGTTATTCAATTATTGGCTGGATTTTGCTTTAGTTGTCAGATTTCCAAGCTGGAGAATGAACCTGCCTTATGGCATGATAAGGCTTGAGGCAGGTTCCTTTATCCAGCTTGATAAAGATTGCCAATCCATTGTTTTTAGTCCGATTATTGATTGGTGTCTTGCTTTAAGATTATGATTTAAGGAGATCAGAAGCACCTGTTCGCTTCAGGTGGAATATCCCCTGAAGTCGCACAGGTATCTTGTGATCTGCTTATAAAACTGTCATATCAATCCATCGAACTGAAACTGACTGCTTGCTCAGTTTAGGCTCTTCTTGCTCTCTTTGCCTCAGCCCACTCAGCCATCTTCTTGTCAGGATCAATGTCGTTGTCATCAAGGAACTTCTTCAGCAACCCGAAGAGCCTCCACCCCTCTTCCTTGTACTCCTCAGCCTTAACATAGAGATACTTGATTGAATCTTCCTTACTCAGCTTGCGGCCATTGTCATCCCAAAGGAAGCAGCCTGAGAAGAGGATGAAATTCTCCATAGTGAAGAATGCTCCAGTGAACTTGTAGGAATTGATAAAGGCAGCGCTCATCTTCTCGTCCCATCTTGGCTGATACTTCTTCACCAGCTTGTAGAACTCCGCAGCAGCCTTATATAGTCCTTGGGCATCGGTCTGCTTCTTGATATTTGCATGAGCCAAAAGCATCGGCCTCATAACCTTGCTGTTGATTTCGTCACAGAAGACATTATTGCCGCGAATCTTTTTGTACTCCCTTCCCTTGCACTTGTGAACCTCAACGTCCTTGATATACTCAGAAAGAGATGTAATGAAATCCTTAGCCATCTCAGCCACCGTAATCTTGTTATAGCCTCTGTTGTACTTGATATAGTTCTCCATATCAAGCCTTGCCAACTTAGCCTGGACACGAAGCTCCTCAACAGCGACCTTCCATGAATACATATAACCATGAGCTTGTATTCTGGCAGTAAAGTCGTAGTTGTACCTCTCATAGTAGTTGTTCTTGCTCATCATGTGCATGATCTGAGAGGCAATCCATCTGCGGAACAACCTACGCTCAGGGATAGCACCGTACTCAATGATAGCCTTGAAGATAGGATCGTCATCTGCTACTGGCTGAATGACTCCGTTCTCAAGCCTTACCACTGTATCACCACCATTTGCCCCATTCATGGCAAACAGATTGTCCACGTTCACACCAGCAGCCTTCAGAGCTGCAATCTTCTCACTTGCTGTCTTCTTCATCTTGTTTGGTTTGTTACTTGTTTCTGCGGCTGGAAGGATGATTGTTCCCATTCCAGAGTCCTTGCCGATACACATTCCTGCTGCAAAATGCTCATGCTCAGGGATTGCGATTTCAGCTCCACAGTTAGGACACACCACTTTTGTCTCGTTCTTCATAATTGCTTTGTTTTTTAAGTTAATTGATTATTGTTGTCTCGTAACCCATTCCTTCAGGATTACTAAATCTTTGTCTTCTTCACTCTGCCAGAACCACTTGCCCATATCCCACTCATCCCAGTATTTATCAAAAACTCCTGTGACAGCGTAATATAGAACAGTAAATTCAAGACAGGCTTGCGCTTTGTCTCTCGGAATACCGAAAAGCATATCTTCTTCTGACAGTTCATGCTCCTTCAGTGCCTTGAAATAGTTTTTTCTCCTACTATTTGTCCGTTCTGAGGGGATGGAATACTTGTAATATGAGTAGGCTTCGTTGATATGCTTCAAGACTTGCTCCTTTGTTATCTCGCAATCTTCATAGCATCCCAACTCACCCTCATACTTGCCATTATCCACCAACTTCTTGCCGTTGATTGTCAATGTTCTGTCTTTCAGTGAGATATGCCATTTTACTCCCGTAGAAGCTGCATCCCATACTTGCTCAAAGATTGATTTTTCCATTTTATTTCAAAATTAAGGACACTCATAGTCTTGGCTGAGGCTTTATTTATCAGATCTTACCCTGGTGCATTGAAGGTTCCAGTGTATTTCACACTGGCCCCTTCCAATTGAGGAAACCAGGGGTGTGAATCCTATGACTCCTTGTGTCCGTTTACCATTCAGCTATGGCTCTGTATTGTCAGGTAGATTTAACTATATTTGATAGATTTAGACTGTATTATCCAGACTTAGAAGGATGTATTCACATACTCTTGAGTCTGGTATCACACAGTCTGTTAAACATATTGCTGACTCCATACGTTTTTGTATTGCTGGGTAGGCTTTTACTTTACTTACTTGATTTCATTGGATATTTCTCAGATGCTCATCTCGTATTAATGAGATGAGCATCAGATTACAATATGTAATGAATAAATGCACCCAACTCCATACTAAAATGACTCTCAAAACATTGGCTAAAGCTTTATCAATCAGATCTCTCCAGCTTACAAGATGACTTTCTTAGAGGCTGGCCTGCTCCGCGTCTTTGACGCGGGTGGCCGTCATCTGAAGAAGTCATATTTGAAGCGGGATTGTGAATGTCTTGTTTCTTGAGTCATTACGTTTAGCTCCGTCCATTCATCAGAGCATGGCAACCAAGGCATTATATACAGCTCTTCTCGTCAGTAATGCTTTCTGCATACATACCAACGTCAGATAACCTTCAATTTTCTCCTCAGTCTTTGCTCTGTTCGCCTTGACATTCTTTCCCTTGCCTCGGACAATACATCGTTTGAGGTCAGGCACATAGCCCAGTCCACCAATCTTATGGCGGTCAGTCTTACATCCTCTCAGTCTGTCCATGACGAAGTTATTCAATGTCATCAGGTCATCAGCCACATTCACCACTCTCAGAACTGAAGTAGCCCATGAGTATTCGCCTTTGTAGAGAAACCTGTTCACTTTGTTTATGGCAGACTCATAGCTCACTCCATGCTTGGTGCGCTCCTCAATCTCTTTCTGAAACTTCTTCAGCCTTGTCTTGCTCAGGGTTCGCTCACCCCCTCTTATTGAAAAGCCAAGGAACTTGAACCACTTGTCCTTTCTGATTTCCTCAACTTTCTTCGGATTGAGTTTCATGTCCATATTCTGAAGCATACTACTCAGCACACCCATAGCCTTTTTGTAGCTCTTACCGATGTAGAGGATGTCATCAGAATACCTGATATACATTCCATTGTCTCGGTCTGCAACAAGAGTGATTGCCGTATCAATATGTCTCAGAACCACGTCAGCCAGCCACGCCGCAACCGCACAGCCTTGCTTCAGTGATTGGTAATTGCTCTTTAGAACTCCATCCAAATCAAAGTACCAGTCAGAGTGATAATAACTCCTGAGAACATCAATCACTTTCGACTTGCCCCATTTGTCCTCCACCTTGTCAAAGGCATTGTCAATAAACTCCAAGGGAACAGAATCAAAATACTTGCTCAGGTCAGCCTTGAAGCCAATCACCTCGCCCTCAGCCTCCGCAATAGTCTTGCTGATACCGATTACCACGTCACCACATCCAGTTCCAGTCAGATAGCTCTTGCAATTCTTATGCACCATCTCTGGCATCAGCTCGAAAAGCAAGTCATTTGCAATACTGAGGAAGATACGGTCAATAGGCTCATTCACATAGACCGTCCTAAACTCACCCTTCTCCTCCTTTGGTATCTGAGCAGTATGGGGTGGGGTAATGGTGTATGTTCCATTCTTCACAGCCTGATAGAGCCTTACTCTCGTAGCCTCTTTGGTCAGTTGATAAAGGTCAGCCTTGCGAATGTCCTTGTCCACTCCTTTGGCTAACGCATACCTCCAGCGCTCTGGCTCCATGAATTTTTGCAGAATTACGTCCATCTAAGTTCTTTTTTATTTTCTTTATCTCCCAGTTATGAATGGTCAGCATGTCATCCTGGTCGGGATTTGCACCAGGATACGGCCATTTACACACCCACTCAGGCGGCTCTTTCTTCTGTTTCTTGAAGTATGCCTCCTGAGCTTCCTTGACTTCTTTACATTTGTACCAGTCAGCACATTTACTGCCAATACACTCTGTTGTCTCTATCTGATTTGTCATTGTATAATTCCTCCAACATTTCTTCATAGTTCTCAATCTGAGAACTCATGGGCTTCTTGTCTTTGTTTGCATCCATTTTCTCTCCTCCTAAAAGTTATTAACTATTTTGGTTATCTCCTGCTCCAACAGTAGGTAATACTCCAACCCACCATTAACTTCCATTCCAATCAGACGAAGCTTTCTGATACGTCTGATAGCTCTTTCAGTCACATTAAATGCTCCGCAAATCGGCCATTTATTTGAGTCATCATGCTTACGAAAGTAACTATTTATCTTTCGTATTGACCACTCATTTACATCTTTTGGTTGTTCCATATTCCTGTTCTTTAAGTATGTGTACTCCAGTCTTTTATGTGTTCATGGTAGATTATGCCACCATTCAGCCCACCACACTCATAGTCACGCTCAGTCCAGAAAGTAAATGATTTGGGAGCAAAATCAATTCCAATCATCACTCTTTCGCTCATTCCAGTAATCATCCAATTCCTAAACTTTCTGACACACTTCAGCAGTTTCTCGCCCTCCTCACTCCTTGCGATTTGCATGAACTTACTGAAGGCTTGAGGCGTATTGAAACGTATCGGAACATGTTTACCCCAGTATTTGATTTCATCAGGAAACAACTCACGAATTTTGTCCTTCACATTTGCCTCAATCACAGTTAGAAGTGCGTTCAATGGGGTTGCACTAATTGGCTTCAATGAAACTCCATCATACAGATAGATGTCACTCTTAAAGCACTCAGCATCCTGATTTACAGCATACCCGATTGAGAGAGAGTTTGAACCCATGAAGATAAATCTTCGGGTTTCATTCTTCTTCAGCTTCTCCACAATATCGAATATGTCAATCAGCTCCAGATGTGTATGGCTTTGTGTAACGCTCCATACGAAACAGCCATCGTAGTCTTTGAGTGTCTCCATGTCAAACTTGTAAAAGTCAGACTTGAACTGCTCCATTTTCTCCTCCACAATATCTGTCATTGCATTAATTATTTTCTTATTCATATTACTCCTCCTATGTTAGAAATAAACCTGTAGTGTCTGTTCACCCATTGTACAGAACACATCATCTCCTTGTGCGCAGCCTTTGTGTATAGAGTACTGATTGCCTGCAAAAACTCGCTTTATTCCAAAGCAGTCAACAAACAGCCACTCAATACGAAGAAAGTGTCCATCTATCCAAATCTCATGCAGTTTTAATGAGTCCAATGCAACATGGTGTCTTCCATTGTCTTCCTGAGCCGCATACATTTCGTTTTGCTTACGAAGTGTATTAATATCGCTTATAACTGCGATGGAAAAATCAAGCTTGTATGCTTGCTCCCCACGCCGCATTGCATCTTCCCTCGGAATGAGAACCAATGCCTTAACTCCGTCTCTCCATGTTCCTTTGTCACCACGAAGAAACTTCTCACTCATATAAAAGTCAACATCTGACTTTATGGGAACACAACCAACAATCGTGCTGAAAGTTACTATAACTTTGTCCATACTCAGTCCTCCTATTCTTCTGGTGTATCATCAACAATTATCAGATTGTTTGGGTTAAATCGCTCATCAGCAAGATGAATGTAGGCATTGATAAAATCCTCAAGTGAATAAAACATCACTCTTGGCATATAGCCTCCAATTTGCTTGACAGAGAATGCGCTACTCCATACCATATTTCGCTCATGTCCATTTTCTTCTGTTATTTTGCAGAAATCAAAGGTGGTTAATAATCTGTAGAAATTGCGGCCTACCTCTTTGTGTCTCAGGGCAAAGCATGAGTGTTCATTTGAAAGCTGGCTATCCACCTCCACTCCATAGATGCTCACAACTCTCAACTCACCATTCACCTCATCAACTCTGATATGTCTTTTAATCCAATCACCATTGTCATTCTTCACTCTTAGCATGTCAAGAGATGGGAATTGTCCGAATGTATTGTTGATTGCCTCCAACGTCTTCTTTTTAATTTCAGAAATTTCTTTCATTTTCAGTCCTCCTATCCTAAACTAAATTGCCAACTATATTCGTAATAATGTCCTTCACACTCCAGGAAAACCCTATTGTGTTTGAAGTCCCTGTCTATCACTTTGTATTTTATAACCATGTCTTCCAAATCTCCTGAGTAGAATCTCACACATCTTTCTTCAAGAAGATGAGGCTCATCAAATGAACATCTCAACTCTGGGCGATGCTTCAATGGCTCATCGTACTCTTCTTTGGTTATAATTCTCATTTCACCAAGATGCTCATGCTTGCGGTCAACTCGCAAGTAGAACTGCTTAGTGTGTTTATATCCAAAACGTGCCTCCCATCTTTCAAAGTGGGCACATGGATTTGGAAAACCCATCCAATACAGATTATACACCGCAGCCACCGCATATCTCGCATCTGAGTCCATTATTCTCCAACATTCAAATGGGAAATTATATATCATAGTGAAATTATGAGATGGACTCCATGACATTGCATTTGCCCCATACACATTCTTGCTCACAATGTTCAACAATGTCTTGTATGCGGTCTCGTAATCTCCAGCCATTTCTGCTTTATGGCATTTTATTACTTCCCTCATCCTTGACTTCTTGTTGTACTTGTCAGTCCTGCGTGATCCAAACAATTTGGTCACACATTGCATCAGATTATAGTTCATACTCACTCCTCCTTGATTGTTGTATCATTTGCAAACTCCTTGTGTTCATCCATCTCAGAAATAAGATGTCTGTATGCCTCAGTAGTCTCAAAGACCTCAGCCGCTTTCAAGTCAGTTATCTCAGTCTGAGCGAGAGCCGCACGATACAGATGCAGTCTTTGTTCAGCATCAATGTGCATAGACTCCAGTCTGTCAATTCTGTCTTTAAGCTGGTCATTCTCAAAACTCAGTTCACAGATGCCACTCACTACCCATACAGCAGCAAAGAATGCCACTACACATATTGTTGCGAATTGTTTCATTGTCTGTCCTCCAGTTATATTCTCTTATGCAATTCACACCACTCATTCGCCTTAGTGATAGACTTGAAATGCTTGTCAATCACCTTTCCGTCAGCCTCCACTCGGAAATCACCCTTACCCATCTTGACAATAGTAAGATTATCATACACCTCACCCTTTGGCTTGAAAACCGTTGGTGTTACAACTGCCTTTGGCTTCTCTATTGCAGACAACACAACTACCTTTGTAGCATTCTTTACGTTTGTAGCTACTGACTTGCAGAAATTCAAAGCCTCAGCGAGTGCCTTGTCTGCCTTACGCATTTTCTTGTTGTTCATATTTTGCTCAGTTTAGTTTTAATTTCTACATTCAGTAATAGTTACGCTTTCAGTCAAATCCTTCAGCATTAACTTACTTTAACTAAAAAGCGCTGACAGATTACTCCGTCAGCGCCCAATTAACAACTACAACTAAATGACCTTTCTTGTCCCGAATAAGCGCTCATATAACTCAGCACTCTTTTCAAGTGCAAGCGCTTTCAACTCCCTCAGATGTTCCTCACTCATGCGCTGTTCCTCACGCTCATGACGAGCCTTAAAACGTGCAGCATACCAATTCTTGCCTCTAAATGGGCGCTTAGGCTGCTCTGGTGAAGCGCTCATTACGCGCTCCACCATACGACAGCTATGCTTACTTGTGTGGTACTCCACCTCAACAAGGCGGTGTCCTTCGATTATCAATTCTTTTCTCATGGCTTATTTCTTTATCAGGTTCTCACGTTCTGTCTTCAGTGCCATAAGGCGGTCATTTAGTATGTCGAATACCACTCCCTTGTCAGCACCCATCATCTCCTTGAGGACAATGATGATTTTCTCATTCAGCTTTTCAGCCTCCTCATTTGTCTTCTCCACTGCCATTGGTACAGGATGGATAGCTACTGGGATTGTGTCAGGACATACACCGCCCTTGATAAGATTGTTTGATTTTGACTCAGCATTAGCGCTCATGCTAACAAGTGCAACCATTGTTGCGAGAATAAGTTTCTTCATAATTGTTTGTTTTTGATTAATTAATTGATTGATTTGAAATTATCCCTCAGAAATTAGTTGAGGGTGTGTAAAAGAATGCACTCAGAACCAATACAGCCACGAATATGACTGCGATTACCAGTGTCTCATAGTCGTTTCTGTCCATAGCTCAGTTCTTGTAGAAATACTGACCTTGAGTAGTTGTACAACCACCACTCCAGCCTTGTTTGCTGTATATCTCACGCATAGGGTTCTTGAAACCCTTGATGAACACTAATTTGCTACTTATTTTACGTACTCCCATGATTTAGTCCTCCTTAATTTTGATGTTTAGTTCCTTGCAAATCTGTGCTTTTATGTCTTTGTTCAAATACTGGCGGTAAAACTTATTGTTCTTGCTCAGCTTGCATACATAACACGCTCCAGACTTCTTATTTACGATAATAGGATAGGAATTACCCCTTGAGTCCTCGTACTTGTACTGAGTAACCAATGTGTCACGCACATAGGTCTTCCTCTCAGCCTTAAATACGTTTCCACTCCTTGAAACACTCTGGGCACTCATGCTACATACTGCTAACAAAAGTGCGAAAATGATATATAATTTTTTCATCGTTTTGCTCAGTTTTGATATAAAATGAGTGACCTACTCTCACGAGCAAGTCACCCCGAATAACAATTCTATGTTGCTTATGCTGCTTTTATTCCTGTCAGCTTAACGAACTCCTTGAGGTTCTTCTCAGGCACCTTGTACCCATGAACATAACCCCAGTACTTGCAGAGCTTGCTCAGCTTGCCATTCGTCAGGAGGTCATGGAGATGCTTGGTAGCCTTCTCGTCCTTGCCTGTGAGGATGTAGAGGGTTGACTCCGTACCATCCAACTTGACGTACTTCTTGAGCTTCAGTCCGAGCTTCTTGATGATCTTTGCATCAATAGTCATGAACTGCTCGACTCCCTGGAATGTACGTGCGACTGCCTCCTTTGCCTCAGCGCTCACCTTTGTCTTGATAGTCACTTTCTTCTTGATTGTGACGTTCTTCTTTGTTGACTCACTTGCAGCCTTAGCCACGTTCTTCACACTCTTCTTCTCAGCTTTAGGTGCTGTAACCTTCTTTGTCTGTTTCATAATTGTAGTTTGTTTGATTGATTGTTATATTAAGTTTAATAACTCACTCAGCATTTTGTCTGACAGAACCAAAACTCCATGCTTGCTCTTCTCTGCAAAGAAAAACTCAATTCTGCTCCTTGCGTCACGTTTAGCCTCCTCCAATTTGGCTTGGATATGCTCAGAACATGACTCTTGCTTTGCATAATTGTAGCCCTCATGGATGCCAACTTTGTAGCAGTCCATTGCATGTGCCCCGAATATGCCCTCGACTTCTGGCATTCCCTCAGCTAATATTTTCTTTATGTCAGCCATATTTTTATCTCCTATGTTTTTATGCCCAGTCATCTGGAATTGTACTTTCAGTTTGCTCCTCAAAAACTTGCATCATGTTAGTCAGTTCACCCCACTCCCATTCGCCAGTCCTCTTAATCATTTTCCACTTGTCTCTGACAGGAAAAATATACGTACACAACACTCCTCCGAATGTACCATAGTGATAGCGACTCTCGATGTCATTGAGGTCACTTGGACTTGACTCAGGTGTTATGAACTCAGTCCCGACAGCATTCAGTAAAAATGACTGAATAGCCTCTTCCGAGAGTTTTCCACTCACAATGACTGCGGGTTCATTATCATCGCTCACACTCAGTAAGTGATTGTTACTTATGCCTTTCTTGGCAAGGTTCTCCAACAATGTCTGAAGGATGTAGCAAGCATCTGCAAGCTCACTCCATTGCCATGCCGTATTGTCTTTACAAAGTCTCATTTTAAGCCCTCCCATTTCTTGATTTTCTTGTATATTTTAGTACTCCCGATAGCTGCTGCGGCAGTATCCACAACTCCAGCAAGCCACAGGATTATCATTACCATGTACACTCCAGCATCTGCCCATTTGAATCTGAACATCGGACTGCTCACTTCTTCCACAATTGTCTCGTAGAATGATATGGTCATCATGACTGTGAATATTCCGAATAAGATGCTCAGAGTAGCCATAAAGGCAACTCCCCAATATTTCTTTATCTGTTTCATTTTTAGTCCTCCAATTTACTTGATAAAACACTCATCTTTCATGTCAGCAAAAGCTGCTCCATAACACTCTCTCATGCTCTGCACAGACTCCTTTGAGTCCATCGCATAGGCAGATGCTACTATCGCAGCAAGTGCCACCATTTCTCTTTTACTCATATCGTTTTGTATTTGATTTTGTTGCACATGGGTTTGACTTGTAGATTACTCCGTACATGCCAGCCTTGATTGTATTTGTGAAATTCTCATCTTTCAGAGTCTGTGTCATATTCTTGCGATTAAAGGCTCTGTAATGATTTTTTTCTCCACGCTTCCACTCACGATGTTCAGCATGGTCAGGTGTAGAATATATGCCTGATAGAATGTCAAATGTCACTCCTCCACGCTTTCCATGCTTTCTTGAACTATGTCCAAGACACTCCATAAAGATGTCCTGTGTCCTTGACTTACTCAATGGCTTACCAACAGACTCCCTATTGTACCATTTGATACACTCTTCCATGTTATTTCCATGTGTATGATACAATGGGATACATTTCTTACCCTTGATGACATATCCATGACTCCTTGCAAGGGCAATATTCCTCTCTGTTGCATCCATTACTTGCCATTTCAGACCAAAACGTGCCACCACAATATGTTTTCTGTTGATAGAACACGCTCCAATATATGCAATCTCACTCAGCTTGAAATTATCTGATGATATGCACATTTTTGATAGACACAATTTGCCTATCTCCATTCTGCTAAGTTGCTCACGTCTTGTCTTGACGTGTGCTGACTCACCTTTTCTCATTTTCAATTCCTCCTACTTCCAAGCTGTTATGAATTGATAATCCCTCCACAAAAGTGCATCAAAATCATCTTCGCACACCTTCTGAAGGTCTTCGATAAACTGCTCCACATCATGAGCGAGTACAGGGTTTTGCTCCTTCTTCGCTCCACACATCAGGGCAAACAAGTCCTCATAGTTTTTGCCTGTGCCGTACTTGTCATAAAAGTCTTGTACAGTCATACTGTCTCGCTCACTCAGGTAGAGCGCTCTCCATTTTTAATCCAACATTAGGGGAGTGGTGGGGCAGACGAACCCCACTCCATTTTACGTCCCAATCACTCCGATATAGTCCGCTTAGAACACCACGTCAGCCTTGTTAATCTTGTATGCGCGGCGCACCTTCTCCTTGCCGACTACCTTGCCGTCCCTGTCCTTGAGTTCGATGTCCACATACTTAGCGATGTAACACTCAGTCACAGACTCCCAAGACTTTGCAGCCTTGTCAGCCTTTTCCTGCTCCTTGGCATAGCTCTTGCTCTGTACGAGTCCACGCTTGATAGTCACCCAATTCCAACGGCATGGATCCACTTGGGTGAGTACGTACATGCTGAATGACTCACCCTCTGGATCCTCAGCAGCCTCTTTAGATGTGTACACTCTGTACTTCTTCTCCTTACCATCTTCTTCGCTTGCCACATAAGTAGCTGGTACGTTCTTGAACACACATGAGCCAAGCACCTTGCCCTCGTCACTCTTCAGAGTCATGGCATCATGCCAACCCTTTGCGAGTGTAGCAGGAGTGTAGCCCATTTTCTTGCCCTTTGCGGACACGTAGCGGTTCACTCCATAGGTGGCAAGGAATGCCTCTACGGTGAGTCCGTCTGTGTCTGCCAAGACATCATGATAACGTCCTGAGAGCTGATTGAGTACTGAAGAGAGCTGTCCTGTAATCTCAAGGAGAGCCTTCCAACCTTTGTTCTCTTGCTTACGTGTGATAGTTGTCTGCTTAGTCATAGCTGTAGATTTAGCGTGTTGCCACGCATGGAGCATCCTGTAGCCCCGCTTAATGAAACATTTAGTGAATGAATAAGTGGAAAAGGGCGCAGTCAGTACTACGTACCAATACCCACACCATGCAAGTGCATTTAGTGTGAGTCCCTTTTCCGAACACCACTATATGTCAAGCAATCTGCGACAATTCGGAAAACTAAGAGTTCTATTGCGACAATAACGCACCCTGTGCTTGTACGTTTTGCGTGAACCACCCACCCAGGGGGCGCTATGCTTATTGTATCAGAGCCAAACCTGATACGCATATTGCGATTTTGCTGCTATTCACGCATCTTTCGCTTGAGTTGTTTTTCGGGTAAATATTAACTCGCCCTATGGTGCAACCACCATGCACCCCACTACAACCATTTACGAGGGTGACTAAATATGCCCACACATGTACATATCATCGGTATTTATTGACTACATACCTAACTATACACACTATCTAAAAGCATATAATTGTAGCATTCCACTACATAACGTTATAGCATTCCACTATTAACGTGCCACTACAAAGGTAGTGCGTATTGTGTGACAATAAAACAAGAGAACACTTTGTCATGTTAGCAACACATGACCACTACAAAGGTAGTGCGAAAATTAAGTAAGTACCACTATAACAAGTGCAAAACAAAAGCACATTATCATAATATCATATCAAGTATTGAAAGCGTCGGTACCTCGTTACAAGTGAGGTGTTATCCTTAACTTTCTGAGAGCAAATATACGACATGAAAAGTTTCTCGCAATAGTTTAGGGTAACTTTTTTCAAAAAAAATTTTATATGAATGATTTTTCTTTATAAAGCATATAGGAATAGCGTGTACGCGCGAGGGTAACTAATTGAAAATAAGTGAGTTATAAGAAAATGAAAATTTTTTGCATTTTGATTGATTTTGATAGCGAAATTTTTGGAGAAAAAGCCGTTTTTGATAGTGAGTGAAGACGATTTTGATACTTGATTTTTGTAGTTTGTGAAAATTGAGGTAGAAATAAGGGTTTTTAATATCAAAAACGATCAAAATAGGAAAAGAAAAGTTGAGGTATGAAAACGAGATAACACACATATAAGCATAGCTTATTAAAGGGTATTTAAGGAAATAGAGGACAAAATTGATATTTTAGGGTATAGTGAAAAGCACTAAAAGCACCGAAAGACTAAAAAGTGGAAAAATAGAACAAAAGATACAGAAAAATAGAAAAGTTTCACTTATTGCAAAAGTGAAACAAGACAAGACTAAAAACCTTAATAGAATATACTGAGAGGCACATTTAACCAAAAAAAGAGGGGAGGGTGTCCCCGAAAACTGGAAGGGCACACGTAAAATTTTCCAAATTTTCAAGTCCCATTTTTCTAACCCCATCCGCACCCATCCTCACTTATAGAACCCCTCAAAAACCCACATTTTCACCATTTTTCACCCATCCGCACCTGACCACACACGCCCGATTCCCTATAAATTAGCCTCTCTGTGACGTTTTCTCGTCCTAACCCTTACAACCTCCCACCTCACCCTTAAAAAACGCCTCAAAACGCCTAATTTTTAAGCCTTTCATTTTTAGTCAATTATTAAGAAACGTTCCCGAAGGGAACAGGCACGAAGTGCATTACCAAATAAACCCCATAAAACCACCTTATTTTCCCCAAAAATCTTTTCCGAATTATAAAAAACCTTAAAAAACACACCCCAAAAATTTTTTCGGCCTCATTTTCAAGTCCGATTTTCCTATTATTTATCGGTAATACTCATAAGCCAGCCCCATCCCAGACTGATGACCTAATGGTACGGTGATACATATATAGCGATGTAGGTTCGAGTCCTTCCTTTCTGGGATCGGGACTGGCAATAAGAGACAATTCTTTCTTTACAACTCCATATTCAATCAGTGCGCTGCTCACTCACATACTGATACCCAAGCTTTATGAGAGAAACGTAAGGGCGCACTTTTCTTTTCGACATTATGCAAAAAAGACTTATAATATCAATACTCTTCATTCCAGCCATTCTTATAACAATATGCTGGGAATTTCTCAGTTTCCTGTCATACCCGATTATAGCATGGATATACTGGATAAGAACAGGCAAGACAGATATAAGCCACATCTTCGACAAGATAGTACGTATCCCAATAGACACCTGGAAATCAATCTTATAAAACAACAATAATATGGAACAAAGTCATTGCGAATTGCTAATCAATATCCTGATGGATAAGATAGCAGCCCTCGACTGTGAGAATAAGAAACTCATAGAACAAAAACTGGAGTTAGAAGAAAGGATCGGCAAACCATTTGTCTTCAAAACACAAGAAGAAGAACTAACCGATCCCCAAGAAGTCCAGGAACGCCTTATCAAGTATGAACGTAGGATCATGGAGCTTGTCAATATCGCCAACAAAGAGACCGCAAGGGCAAATAAGGCTGAAGCTGCTAACCAGTTTACAATCGACAACAAACATACCTGTGACCACCAATACATTCAAGAGTATATCCTTGAACTGGAAAATCATGTGAAGGAACAACATACTATGCTTAACAGTAAGCAAAACCTTATCGACAAACTCGAAAGGAAAATCAACGACCTACAACAAAAACCAGAAGAAGAATGACAAAAGATGAATTTAACGCAATCTCATGGAACAGAAAGTCAGTAGTCTCAGATGACTACGGACATACTGGACATATACTTTCAGTGAACTTTGAGTATGGTATCATCCACTATGATGATGATATTAAGAAATGTTCATTCGGCAGACATTACAGGGATTTAAGATACATGGGAGAACATGACAGATAGGGATAAGGCAATAAGGCTTGTGAACGCCTATTTCGATGGTGAGGAAATACAGATGTTTGATCCCATACATGGAGTGGAGGAATGGGTATCAGCAGTAAACAACCCACACTACTGGAGCTATCTGGAGTCATTCTGTCAGAACGTCAACCGCTACAGGATCATCAGGGACTGCCCACCGCATAAGAAGAGATCACCGATTGTCAAACAATTAATAAAACTTACGACTATGAGCAAGAATCAGAAGAACATGGTAAAGTTCCTAATAGCGGCAGCAGCTACAGGACTGTTACTCTATTGTGTTTCACGAGAGCCTATGAAAGTACAACACTTCATAGGAGCTGTGCTTTCATTAATAACCTGGGGATGGTATGCCGTTCAGGTCTTCAAAGGCGATAAGGGAAACAATGAAATCTCAGAGAACAAAACGGAGGACAAGAAATGAATACATGTGAGAAATGCAAGCATTGTAGTAGTATCCCGACCTACGATGGCAAGGATTTTGTCTATGAATGTCAGAAAGCATGTACCAGGGAAGTACTGAAAGGCTTTCGGGTTCCGACACCATGCAGAGAGATCAGAAATGTAGTTGGGGATAATTGTCCTGAATATGACAAAAGCCTGTGGAAAACTTTCCTACATTGGCTATTTGATTAGTGTTTTTTGACTTTGTATAGTTAATAAGAGTTAAATTAACACATAAAATCAAAGAAAGTTGCAAAATTATTTTGTCGTTGTAAAAATAATACTTACCTTTGCAATGCTTGATGATTGAGCCGCAGCTTTCTGATAGTAACGACATAGAATAGTCCCCGTAAGGGAATTAGAATACAAGAAGACTAAACGGCACTGTCTGCGACTTTTAGGTGCCTGTTTAGTCTCTTTTTTATGTCTATGATAAGACTTCGCATATCAAGATATTACCTCAATGGTATCTGTTATGGCATGGATAATATTCTCAATGCCGTAACAGCTTCTTGTATTGCAAAAGCCGCACACTCATCATCAAGCATCCATTCCATCAGCATCAACAACCTTCAGGGCTTGCTTCACACCAGCTTCAATACGGCTAAAAGCGTTTATGCCTCATTATTGAAACTGAGGTTTGCAAGACTGGAGGAAGTTGGTACTGATAAAAATATGATATTTTCCAGTCTTCAGAGAAAAGATAATAACGGATATGTCTATGTGTACGCACATGTAGATCATAATGGTGTGCATCTTTTCAACTATTCTGGAGAATACCCAGTTTTCGAGAATTGTCCGCAGACCTTCAAAGAAGCTAAGAATGTAATCCTTGAGCTTGCCATGTGCATGAAGACAGCCCTTTATAATCAGGCTGCTGATTCCGAAGAAGAGTGCAATGGTGAGGATCATGAAGAGGTGTCTCTGTCCGATATGGCACAGCGAGAGGGAATATATTGGAAGTTTTATGCTGGATGGTCTGAATTTTTCATAAATAAGGGATATAACCCAGATATTAAATGGAATATCTCAACCAAGACGAAAGATGATAAGGTTAAGAATGAGGAACAGAAGAACACCAGACCTATAGCCCTGACGTTTATAGAAAAATCTTTCTTCAACAAAACTCAATCTCTCAGTACCATTAAGAGACTTATGAAGCAGGCTATTGATAATGGCTTGCTGAAGAAGTATGACAATGGCAGAATCCTTATCTACTACGAGGACACAGACACATTTACAAAACACCACGATCCTAAGACATCCTACCTCTTTGACAAGGAAGGAAAGCCAACGAAGCTTTTCTTCAGGATCAACAAGAGGGAAATGAAAATCAATGGTGATTTGAAAAAGGCACGTTCTACCCAGCCAAAAGTGACTGATGCGTGGAAGCAGCCTGGAATGAACTCGTATGCTGTCAAAGCGGTTGGAGTGCTGGACGGACTGGCCAAGCACTCTAAGTCTGCCACATTCTTCTTGTGTTGATTTGTACCATTTTTCTTGGTTCTTCCATTTTGAGCTATATGTAAATGATTATATCTTACGATATATTTACTGAGGATTAATGTTTATTTATAAAGTTCTTTAATAATATTTTAAGAGTTATTTAAGGGTTTTTTAAGTTTTATTTTAATTCTCTTCAATTATAGCCAATAATAACATATAATGGACAAATATTATATCTATACTGACATCAGTAGCTGTAAATATGGAGGTTATATAGCCACATACGCAATAGCTTATAATGGCAATATGGTATATTCTGAAGGTGCATATCTTCCAAATTACACAAGCCCTCGTAGCAGATTAGCAGTTATTGGTAGAGCAATGCAGCAAATTCCCAGTAATTCTGATGTTGTTCTTCAGACCACAGATGAATATGCAGTCTTTGCGTTTAACTTTAAGGGGTTCTTTAAGGAAAACATGAAGAATGCTGAAGAATTAAAGGTTATTTTGGAGAATAAGAGACGTATGAGGTCTTGTTATGTTCAAAAGTTAAAATTCCAGTATCTTCATGAATATTGTCAGAAGCAATGCAAAAAGATAAAGCATGATCTAAAGAAGAAAGGCTATTATTAATAAAAACTATGGCAACAATAGATGAAATGACCACAACCATGAACAGGCTCATAGATTCTGAAGGATCTGTAAGTATTCCAGGTCTTGATTTCTCTTCAGTGGTTGACAATCTGGTTGAGAAGAAATATGCTGATTCACTTTCAGCATGTGAAACGTCAACCGAGCGCATGGAGATGAAAGACAGGCTTTCCAAGTATTATACTGAAGGTGAAGGAAAACTGACAGTACAGACAGAGATAGCTTCTATCAAGTCTAATTTTTTAGCAGCTAAGGATCAGCTTTCCTTTGTAAGTGAGGCTGTGGTGGCTAATACGGCAAGCAATCTTCTACCCCCAATGATAGGTACGGCCTCACCTAACCCAGCTTATATTTTTGCTGAGAATAAAGTCAAGCTTAATCAGATGAAGGCGATGCTGAAGAATATCAGTGCTTGTATTGTTAATCTCCTGAAGTCTGCAATCAATCTGATGTTCCAGCTTCCAAGCTCTGTGATGGCTGTGATTGATACTTTTGCAACGGTCAAATCAGCAGTAGAATCAATTCCAGTAGCATAGGTGTCTATTATTAAGAAAACATCATTGTGCAATGGATTACACAACTATTATATCATTCATCACTTCTGCCGCATTGATCGGCAGTCTGATATTAAATTGGGTTCAGTTTCGTGCCAGTAAAAGGGGCACACAGTTAGACAATTATGCCAAGCAGCTTGATCTGATAGTCAACCTTCAGAAGACCAAGGATCAGAAGTATCAGGAAGCCTTGAAAAATAAGGATCTTGAAATAGAGTCGTTGCGAAAGGATATGGTTAATATGCAGGAAAAGTTGGATCGTTATTCGGAACGATTAAACGTTCTGCAAAATGCAGTCAACAGACTCATAGGTGATGGATGTAAGGATTCTCAATGTCCAGCTAAGAAGCCATATACTATTGAGGATCTAACAGGAATATTGAATATAGAGCAAGGGAAATAAGTGTAAGGTTTTTATAAGGTAGAAAAGAAATTAGGTTTTTTATTGACCAGCCGCCCATACGTGATGTACAGGCGGCTGTTTTATTGTTCCTTTTTCTTGAACCAGATACATGCTAAGTCATTCTCCTGAGCATACCCCTTAAAGGCTGCTGCATAGGGGCATTCATGGAAGACTTTCTTGCGTACCTTCTTGACTACATTACCCAGCCTGTCACATCTGCCACATCTTCTGATGATTTGTTTTTCCATATTACACATATTCTTCTGCTTCCACCCCAGTCTTCTCAGTATATTTTATATCAAGAAGCTCAAGGGCTATTTCTTTAGGGTTGTTAATGTTCTGATCTTCCATTTCATTTCTGAAAGCTCGTGCTGCACCAGGGAGTCTGTCTTTCAGGATGTCGTTGAGTTTCTGAATGGTGTTGAAGTTAATCTTCTTCAACTTCCTTCTTCCCTCGTGATCCTGAGTTATAATACCCATGCTTTCAAGTGAATTGAGTACCGTTGTAATTGTGGTCTCAGATACCCCAAGTTCCTTTGCCAGTGTCTTTCTTCTTATCTGACAAGTAGAGTGGTTCTTTAACTGACTGAGGATTCTTGCGAATACCCTGATTTCTGAAGCAGAGAGATAATCTATCAGGACTAAGGGGATGGGTACTAAGTCACCTATAAACTGCTGCTTCTGATATATTGCTACATCAACGCAGTATTTTCTCTTAACCTGGATCTCTGATAACGTAAGCTGCTGGTCGGTGCCGATTATATCCACCTCTCCCAGATTGATTTTATGTCTTTTTTCCATAACTTGTTTTACCTATTTTACCAATAATAGAAAGTTTATTTGACTTTTTAGTGGGAAATAGGTAAAATTTTTGTATTTTTGTCGAAAATTTCACATTATGAAGACAAAAGAACAAATAATAAGGCAGATAAAGCTATATAAGTTTACGGATGAGGAATGGCAGAAAGTCTATGCTTTTTGTAGGGATAACTATGGTACAGGCTTCAACAAACCTTTCAGGGGTAAATATGAATGTGACTATCTCAAATTCATGGACTGGATGGATAATGGCTTTGGTTCTGGGGATCTCGTAAGGTGTGGCGATGATAGTGCCGCCATCATATCCTATGTCATTGATGATAACGTGTACTATTGTGCGTATTTCGATATGGACGATAATCTTATAATCATGGAGGATAAACTATATAAGGCAAGGAATTTCAGTAGAGAATTGTTACCTGAGAATGAAGCCCATAAATTCTACGACATCATCAACCAGGCTGGGTATCGCATCTCGGTTATCAATGGGGTGATTTGCAAGAAATCACCTCTTAGGATAGGCGAGGCAAGGTTCTTCAGCTATCAGGGAAAATCCTTGTATGGAGTAGTTAAGGGTTATGATGATAATGGTGCTGTGTTTGGTTTCGGATATTCTGATGATACATTCATAAATAAGGAAATCAAGGTGCCAATGGAAGATGTGCATGATATTGTGAGTAGTACTGCGGAAGATAAGATGGATGAAGAGATAGCTGCCAAGTATCATGTAAGATGGCATCAGGCATTGAAGCGGCTATGCTATCTTTCTGCAAGAGCGCCTAAAGGTGGAAGGTACTATTATCTTACCGACAAATTTACTTTTGCCGTTACAAAGGAGAATTACAGCAAAGTGTCGGATATGAGATATGAAATGGGGAACTATTTCAATTCATGGGAGGATATTACGGCATTTTTCATGAAGCTGAAGGCACTGAGAAGCGACATGATAGACAAGGGGGAAATAAAATAGGTAGGACTATCATCACTGACGATCCTACCCTACACAGTTAATTAATGAAATTAAAACTAAATCTATTGTTTCCTAACGAAGCATTTACTCAGTGTGTTGTACCAGTTGTCGTATGCTTCCATATCAGACAACTTTTCAGCCTCTGACTTTACGTTGTGGCTGTTGTTCCATTCCTTTACTTTATAATAGTCGAAAGCAAAGTATGTATTGAGCTTATTGGAATCATAAAGTTCGGTGGCAAAGCACCCCTTAATCTCATCCAGTGGCAGCTCAAAGTATTCATATTCATGTTCCCACCATTCCTGGATCATATCATCATTGACAACGGCAGAGTAGGGGAGCTTCTTTATCCACATAGCCCAGCAGAACATGGCTATTTCCATATCCGTAAGCTTATCCCATTGTTCATCTGTACCTTTGGCATAAGTCATGACTTTCCAGAAATAGAAGCGGTTTATCTTATATGAGTCGCTTTGTTCCTGATGGGTTTGTGCTACTTTCTTCCTGACATCAAAGACACCTTCAGCACATATTACAGAATAATCATCCTCAGTTGGAAAACTGAACATCTGCCTTGCCTTTTCGATACTGAGGTCTTTGATTTTGCGGACTCTGTAGCCATTATCTTCAATCTTTATTGTCGTTCCCATATAGGCTGCGTTCATAAAGTCATCGTAACAGCTATCTATGTAGCGGTCTAAGATCTCCGTAGGCACCTTAGCACCCCATAGATCTTCATCCTCATCCAGCAGTTCCTTGATACTGGAGAGAACGTATGCTATAAGGAGAGCGTGGGGATCACCAGCGTATTTTCTGGTGTTCTTCAGCATATCCTTTACTACGTCTGATGGATAATTGGGATATGTCATTTTTTAATGGGGTTAAGTTGAACGTATTTGGGTTTGTTGTCATTCCCATCTCCAAGTATTGCCTGATTAAGCATTGAGAAGAATTTCTGCATATCATCCTTGTTTACTATCATCAGACCTATGACAGATGAGAACAGAATTGTTTTTGTTAGCTCATTTTGTTCCTCATTGTTGGCAGTGGCTGATGATATAATGGCTTCTATGACATCTCTGTCACCGCCATATTTTATCATGCTTACCTCATCGTTATCATCCAACATGAAACTGACACCAGCCAAATATTGTCCCATTGCCTCTTTTAATTTTTGATCCTTGCTCATGACTTTAAGATTTTGTTAAGTTTCTTTATTTCTGTTATTAATGTTTCTTTCTTACCGCCCACGCAGTTTTCCAGAAGCTTCTGCATGGTTTTGATTTCACCTATTGCCCATTCGATAACTTCTTGCTTAGTATCAAATGGAACAGCTTGAGCTTCCAGGGCTTCTATTGGAATCCACTTGTTATTGATTATATATCCCTGGTCGCTGTATAGGGTGTTCTTGATTTTTACACCAAGAGTCTCTTCTGCTTCAGATTTCGTGGCTGGAATAGCCTCTACTATCTTGTTTACTTTGAACTTTTTATAGCGCATCTTCTATGTTGAAATAGGGATAGTTTGTTATGTCTCGTATATCAATAAATTCTTTGCAATTTTCAGAACCAGCCACATGGTCTTTAGGAAGAATATTGTAGGGGCCAATACCATATTCCTGCTTGTAATCATATCTGAAGCAGTGGTATCTGTCATAGCACATCTTTCCCTTACAATGTAGGACACCCCTTTTAAGTCTGCATAGATATTTGATGTCTATCCACCAGCCTGTATTGGGAAGAATATCCCGAAAGCGTTCTGGGATAGTTCCTATTGTCCATATATCATTGGAGAAACGATATGTGCCATCAGGGTGGATTATAAGTCTTTCCTTACCTTCACCGCCCAAGTGCATGCCATATTCTTTCCGAATATGTGGTAGGCATTTGTAGGCAACACCATCTATGATTTCCAGATCCTCTGGTCTGTTTCCTGATAGTTGTGCCCATTTTGCACATTCCAGACAAAGGGAATGATCCTTTGCATAGGAACCGAGTTTGGTTTTCTGCAATCCCATTGCCAGGAATTTCCTACCACATATCTGACATTTTATGCCGTTTCTGAATAACATACGCTAACCTATGCAGTTGAATATATTGCCAATCTCATCATCACGCAATCCGAGATACACCATAGTTATTTCAGTATTGCTGTGTCTGAATATACGACAGAGAAGGATAAGAGCCTCATCAGTTCTCCCCATTTTGTCATAGATATATCTTCCGAGGGTTTTTCTGAATGTATGGGAACTGAAGTTCTGTATCTTCAGGTCATATTTTTCCTTACATTGCTTCAACCATCTGTTGATATACTGGCGAGATATGGGCTTCCCATATTTATTAAGTGCAATTTCCTTATTGTAGTTTGGACTGCCAGCTTCATGATATAGGCGGCGTAACCTCTCTTCGGTATTCGGGCCTATGGTGATACGTTTTGTCTTCTTTGTCTTATGCTCTGTGATTACCAGATTGCGCTGCCCAAGTAGCTGACACCACCTAATAGTAAGCACATCGTGTATGCGAAGACCGAATGAGAATGAAGCTATACAATAGGCTGCGCCTCGATAGTCACCATCTCTTTCCAAAGAATCTACCAGTCTGAGATATTCCTCGTATGGCAGATAGTCGCTTGTTGTTACTGATCCTTTCTTGCTCATACTCCTTTAGTTTTAATTTCGGTTGCAAAGATAATATGTTTTTTCTTAACCTCCAAATAATTTGTTGAATAAATAGGTTAAGAAAAGTTAATCAATACATAAAAGCTTCTTTCTGAATAAATTAAAGTATGTGCGTACATTATACATAATAAGAAAAAGCGCAGCTTATTCACATAAACTACGCTTCACAATGAAGAAAAATGTACTTGCTGTATATTACTTTGTGCCAGAATGTCCGAAGCCACCCCCACCACGCTCTGTATCATCCAGAGACTCGACCAAGCTCCATTGAATTTGCTCGTGACGTGCAATAATCATCTGAGCTATGCGTTCTCCAGGTTTGATTTCAAATGCCTGGTCTGAGAGGTTGATGAGTAGTACCATTACTTCCCCACGATAGTCAGCATCCACCGTACCTGGAGAGTTGAGTACGGTGATACCATGCTTCAGAGCAAGACCACTACGAGGACGTATTTGTGCCTCGAAACCTACTGGGAGAGCTATATGGAGGCCTGTTGGTACAAGCTTGCGTTCCATAGGGAACAAAATGATAGGACTTTCAATGTTAGCGCGGAGATCCATACCAGCGCTCTGAGGTGTTGCGTACATTGGCAATTCCTGATTGCCATTGTTTACTACTTTTACTAATGTTGTACTCATCTTTTGTATTTACTTTCTAAAATTATTTCATTCTTTTTCATATTTCTTGTGGCATAGATACGTCTGTCAATCCCCTGTTCTCTGTCAAAGTCAAGCAAGGTCAGAGTTCCCAGGTCATCACAATCCATGATGTATTCCTTGGTATCCACTTCACGCCAATACATACCCTTTGCCGCTATAATCTTGCCGCTACACGCCTTAGCAATCATCTGATGAGAAACACCAGTTGTCTTTGCTGCCGTATAGTAGGAGCTGAACATTCCCACCAATTTAAGATTTGAGTCAAAGACTATAACGCTTTTGATATGGTCATTCTTCTTTTTGCTCATGACGAGATTTGATTATTTCCTGAAGAGCCTCATCTGGTAGTTGAAGCGATGCCATTTGCATAACAAAGCCTTCACTAAACGCTATACCATTGGTAAGGCAAGTGATTACCATGTTGTTGAAATAGAAGCATGTTTCAGGGTTTACATACTGAATGAATATCAATGCCAACGAAACATCTATCAGTAGATGCTTGTCTGTATTTACATAGAATAGTTCAGAGCTTTTCTTTTCTGTATTCTTGCAAATAGCATCAATATATCTATAACACTGAGTGTAGAACGCTGAGTATGGTGGTAGTTCTGCATCGACAGCTTCACAATATACCGTAGCATCGAAGACTATCTTTTCAGGATTGATATTCCCGACAAAAATATCTGGGATGTCAGGAAATATATTCTCCTGACATTCCACTATTTTTGTAAGTTGATTAAGCTTAGGCTTCATATCGTTCTACTATTGATGTATAAGACTCAGGGAACAGATAGATATTTTCTGCTGGATCAAGCTTAGAATCTACAATGACAAAATCAGTCATAGAACGTCTAAGATAGTTTCTTAGGGTAACAATGGCTGAATTGATAGACTCTTCAGCAACAACAAATGCCTGAGAGGTGTACTTTTCCTTGCCAGTCTTCTCATCAATGTGTACGAACTTAACTTTGATAACAAAGAAACCATCGTTGTCCTTACTGAAATAGCACTCTACTCTTCCTTCCAGATCGTTCCCATACGTATCTTCGCATGTAACCTTGTTATCTATGAAATCCTTGACCTTGTACTTTGTCTTGATGATTTCATACTCAGGTAATCCAAACTGGCCCCATCCATTCTGTTCTACGATAGCATAGACAAGTTTTTCTGCATCTGTGTAGGTTTCACACTCAGCAAAGGCCTCAGTCTTGGCCTTCTTTACCTCGCCATTATCATTCTGATATTTGTAGGCGAACTTCAATCTAAAAATTGTACTCATATTAAATAATTTGTTTTGCTGTTTTAAGGATAATAGGGTTTATGCACATCATCTTGACTGTTAAAGAAAAGTTAAAATCTATAATTGTCTTATATACAGGTGTTTATATTTGAAGAAAAATTTCATGTAATAGGTGAAATATCTTTTAAGATTGGAATTATATAAGTTGGTGCTGGATGGATGTAAAAAGAAATAAGACCTATTATTAAGAAAATTACATAGTAATGAAAAAGAGAAATTCAGTAGAATCGGGAGGTCAGTACTTTACAAGCAATGACCTTGTATCATACTACAACGAGACCAAGAAGACCATTCAGGACTACGTTGATGAAATAAGAAGGCATTGTGGATACAAGACAGTCGTATCTCAAACTGCCGATGGAACTATCCTTGATGATCGAGGAAGACTGATGGATCTTTATGATTCATGTCTCATGCAGGATGCACATCTCAGGTCTTGTATGGAAACATTGTATTCATACATTACTGGTGAAAGATATGCTCTCGGCACTATTGACGAAAGGGGTGAATTTGTCATTGATGTTGAAGAAACAAAGAAAGTACAGACACTTGATTTTGAGAAATTCATAATCGGTATTCAGGATGCTACGGCATACGGATATACATTGTTCGATATTTCCTCAAAAAGAAACCCCGCTACTGGACTTCCAGATTATATAGGTACGGTTGAGCGCCGTAATGTTCTTCCAAGTCAGAGACGAGTAGTCAAGACACAGGGACAATGGATGCCTGGTTGGGATCTTGATAGTGAGAGATATAAACACAACTATATCCTTATTGATACTTGTGGACTCGGTATGTTTGCCACCAGTACACCTCTTGTATTGGCTAAGAAATATACCGTTTCAAACTGGGTAAATTTCAGCCATACATACGGACAGCCTATCATTCATGGCAAGACAACCGCAACCGATAATGAGAGTAGAAAGAGATTGGCGCAGAGTATTGTAAATGCAGCCCAGAATAAGGTTGTTGTTACTGGTACTGATGATGCTATTGACATCAAGACATTTACAATGTCAAACTCTGAGAAAATATTCCAGAGCCTTATTGAGAATTATGCTAATGCCGAGATTTCAAACCTTATTCTTGGCTCTGAGTCTATGGCTGGCGCTACCCAGTCTTATGTGGGATCAACTAAGGCGCATGAGGATATTCTTAGGAGTAGAGTACGTAGGTATCGCCGTTTTATTGAGCAGACTATCAATGAAAGAATACTTCCAGAATTGGTTTACTGGGGTTTCATCAAGCCTGGCCTTGTATTCAAGTATTCTAAGCAGCTTGATATGTCTGTTGAGGCAAAAACCGAGGTATTCAAAATGCTTACCGCAGCTTATGATGTGCCAAAGGAAACTATCAGAAATGAGTTTGGCGTTGAGGTAGGAGAGCAGATGAACCATAAGCAGCAGTTGGTAAGTAAAACCACTGGTAACGCAAATGCAAGGGTAAATTTTCTGAGGGGAAAGCAATAGGCGGTACTGTTTTCCCAGACATAAAAGCCGCATTGTCCGAAGATGAGGATGAGGAGAATAAGAAGAAAATGCTTGATCTTTTTATTGCCCTTATCAGATCTATGGGCAATGCAGATTCCCGCGAGGAAGCCCTGTATCAATTAGCTGAATTGCGTACTGAGATTGCTGTGAATAGAGCTTTTGATGGATTTAATATTGAACCTGAAGATGCTCTTAGCTTGATACGTGAAATGGATGTTACCAAGCTTTCAGAAGAAGATATTGAAAAGCGTAATGTTCTTATTGCGGCTATCAGTAATCTTATTGAATTTGCAACTTGTGAGGAATATCATCTTTATAAAGATGTAGAAGAGCAAGGCAAGGATTATACCGATGAGGACTGGATAGATGAAAATCTTGACGATCCTCTTTCGCCATTCCTCAATATTAACCATAAGTACAACGAGGTATATGCCGATGTGGAGGATTCTGATATAGAATACTCTATGGCTATGGCTTGGCTATGGGTAGTTGAGTGGGATAAGCATACTACTCTTACCTATATGACACAGAATGATGATCGTGTACGTCCCTGGCACTATGCGCTTCAGGGGTTTACGGCAAGGAGAGACGAGTTCCCAGAATGGATGATACCACCTATTGAATGGGCTTGTCGTTGCTATCTTGTTGCTGAAACTGGAGTAAGTGCGAAGCTTGATCTTAATGTGATGGCAAAACAAAAGACACCTAAGAAACCAAAGGAACTTGATGGTATTTTTAAGGAGTCTGTTTGTAAGTGTGGGCGTATTTTCTCTGATGAGCATCCTTATTTTCAGATTGATGATAAGGATGAAGATATGCTGAAGGGGTTTGTTGAACGTTTAAGGCAGAAGTATTATGGCTAAGAAAATATTAGGATTTAGAAGTTCTGGCCCTAATAAAAGCCCATATCTCGGATTCTTTTCTCAGAGTAAAAACGCTATTATTAGGAGTGCTTCTTATGGGATTCATCATCCTGTTGGTAATCTGAAAATTTCAAATCAGCTTAAAGATTTTAATAGGGGTAAGCTGAGAGATGTGGGTTATATTCCTGAAAAAGGCCCAGGTAAGGGGCTTACTCAAATTAAGGGTGATCAGTTTGCGCAACATCTTAATATACTTTCTAATCAATTTGATATTGCTACTTGGATGTTTATTCAAGCTTTAGGTTCCCACATGCTTCAATGGTTTCAAAGTAGCTTTAAGAATAAGGGGCTTACTACTGATAGATGGAAAGCGTTGTCTGATACAACAAGAAGAAAAAGAGTAAAACTCGGATTTAGTGCAATTGATACACTTGTTAGGACTGGAAGGTTAAGAGATTCATTGGAAATGTATCCGCTTCCAGGAGGAAAAAGTGTAAAAATATTAACCAAACCAAATGCGTTTAGAGGTGCATATCCTGAATTTATAGGATCTCATAGACGTAAAACAATATATAATGGTAATGTTGGTAGATCTGGATTCTCAGTAAATGGTAGGCAATTATGGGGGCGTTTAGGAAGAATATATGCTGGATGTCACCTTAATAAGGATAATGAGCGAATGTATCGACCATTTATGACCGAGGATATTAGAGGTAATGAAAAAAAGAAGATAATAATCCTTATGGATGATATTCTCTTCTATGGTGTGTTTAACAGGGTAATGGGATTCTCAATATATAAAGGTTAGATATGATAGTTGATAAGAAAAGCAAAAATGTGATTAGTAACAATCAGGCTAATTCACAGCACATAGAGCCATTGGGAACTGGTGACAATCTGCCACCAGAAATGCCTTATAATGGTATAATTGAGGTATTTAAGGCTATCAAGACTATCTTGAAAGAGACAAGATGGTATTATAATGATCCTAATAGTGATTTTATATTTAAGACCGTCCAACACAATACTGGTCAGTATGAATATGAAATTACTGGCCACATGAACACTATGGCCGAAATAGCGTACCCAGCCGCATTTATCAGCTTTATTAATATGAGGTGGATAAATGGTCAGAATACGGTTAATGAGGGTTCTGCCGAGTTACGTATCCAGTATGTTATGAACACATTGAATAATCATGATGACGATAAGGATACTGAACTTTATTATGTAGGACAGCGTATTATTCAGACAATACAGGAAAGAAGAGGAGAGTTCCCATGTCTTCAGAAAGAATGTAAGTTGACATTCATGGATACCGCCACTTATATGCACAATGGACTTCAGGCTTGCTGGCTTACTTATTCTATCAAGTTTACCGAGGTTAGTGTGTGGGCTGAACGCAATAGGATTAGTAGGTTTATCATCACACCACCATTTACTAACCATTCAGACCAGAAAGATCCTGAATTGCAGAATCCGATGCACCATAGCGATGCTCATCATCCACGTGCCTATGATGAAGCTACGCATTTTGATAATTTGGAGGATAAATTCAAATCATAAGTAATTGTGTTACTATTAATTATAAACAAATCAATATGAAACAAGAAGATTTGAAATTCGTAAAAGGAAGCGTTGAGCGTGGTAAGCCAGCTACAATATGCTTCTTCTCTGAGGTAGAGAAATGGAATGTCCAGGACTTTATCTGGGAGTTCAATTGGATTAAGGATCGCCAGCCTTCTGAGATTAAGGTTCTCATTAATTCTGTTGGCGGTAACTGCGTTGATGGTATCAGTGCTTTCTCTACTATCATCAATTGTGAAATTCCTGTTACCTGTGTCATCGAGGGTATTGCGGCTTCTATGGCTTCTATTATCTGGGCTGCTGGTAACAAGTGTCTCATGCGTGATTATGCTCTTCTTATGATCCATAATCCCTGGTCTGAGAAATCAGATGATCCAGAAACACAGCGCACAATCGAGAATTTCACAACCCAGTTGAAGACTATTTATACCAAGCGATTCAAGATGGATGAGGAAAAAATTACAGCCATTATGAATGGTGAGGATAATTATGATGGAACATTCTTTACTGCTCAACAGGCAGTGGAGGCTGGCTTCATTACTGCTGACCAAATCATTGAGACTGGGAGTGTTAGCGCATCTATTGCAGCTAAGCTTGAAGGTGTCAGCAATTCTTCCGCTATCGTTTCTATCATGCAGGGTGCGATTGATCAAAATCTAAAAAGTATTGAGAGTCGCACTATTATGAAGAAAGAAGATAATTTGTTAAACAATAAAACAAACAACATGAATCAGGAATTTCTTACAGTAGCCGCACTTCTCGGTTTGACAGGTGAAAAGGCTAATGAGAGCGCAGTATCTGCAAAGATCCAGGATCTTGTTAAGGCTTCTAAGGAGCTTGAGACTCTGAAGGCTGAGAAGAAGGCTCTGGATGAAAAGGTATCTGCCCTCAACACTGAGCTTGCTGGTAGCAAGGCTTCAGTAGAGAATCTTACTAAGAATCTTAACGATGCTCAGGCAGCTCTTGACAAGTACAAGCAGGCTGAAGAGGCAGCACGTACAGCTTCTATCAACGCTATGATTGATGATGCTATCGCTGCTGGTAAGATCGGCAAGGATGCAAAGGACACATGGGTAGCAATGGCTGAGGAAAACTTTGACCTCGCAAAGCAGACTCTTGACTCTATCCCAGTACGTGAGGACATCTCTGCTCAGATTGCACAGGATCCAACTAACAAACAGAAGACTGCCGAGCAGATGGCCGATGAAGAGGCTAAGGTAAAGGCACAGGTTGACGAGGTTGTTGGTAAGGATTTTGCGTTCCGTTCTCTCAAGTAATATTGAACAACTAAAAAATTATCAATAATATGGCAACAACATCATTTTCTTTCGGTGCAGGTCAGTCTAACTACACTGGTGAGGTACTTAACGATCTGCTATCATACACAGCTCAGGAGAATGAGACCTACAAGAATGGTCTGATCCACGTTGAATCTGGCATTCAGAAGAAGCTTGCTCTTCCTCTTATTCAGCGCCAGCCATTCATTCAGTCTCGCACCCCTACACCACGCCAGGCTTCTCAGAACAATCTTTCTGCTGATAGCTACGGTGGCTTTACATTCACCGAGCGTTATCTTGAGCCACAGGACTTCATGATCTATCTTGAGTTCAATCCTCGTGACTTCGAGAGCTACTACAAGCAGTTCCAGCCAAAGGGCAACCTCGTATTCCGCGAGCTTGATCCACGTGTACAGGCAACTATGCTTCGCCTTCTCATGGAGGGTAAGGAGTCTTATATTAACAACGCTATTTGGCGTTCAGCTAAGGCTACTGATGCAGCTCATGTAAAGGACAATGCTTCTACTCCTGCTGCTCAGACAATCATCGGTGGTGACGATGCTGCTGGTCCAATGAGCTTCTTCGGTGGCGCTCTCTATCGCATTATCGCTAATGCTAATGCTACTGCTGGCTCTGAGGAGGCTAATGGTGGTAAGGTTACTGTCACTGGCAACGCAAGCTTCACAGGTAATGTGGCTACTGCTGGTGCAGCTATCGAGACTGAGATGTACAACATGTGGCAGCATCTTCCAAAGGAGCTTCGTTCTGATCCAAAGCTTGAGTTCCTTATGGACTACAACACATGGGACATCTACGATCAGTATCTTTCATCTAAGGATGTTAAGTACACTGACAACCGCGAGGAGAACCAGCGCCGCTTCAGAGGTCGCCGCGTAATCCCAATGGTTGCTCTCCCAGACAATACTATCATCCTCGGTAGGTTCACAACAGGACGCGACTCTAACCTCTGGATGGGTGTTGACTATGCTGATGCAGAGAACACAATCCAGGTTGATCGTCTTCAGAACAACTCTGAGCTTTACTTCTTCAAGGCTCTTCTCAAGATGGATGTTAATATCGTCCGTCCAAAGGAGATTGTTGCTCACCTTCCATTCACATGGTCTGCGTAACTTTTTCTGCATAATAAAAATTGAGGGGTGGCGGTTCTATTCCACCACCCCTTTTTCAAAACTAATACACTATGGCAAGACGTATCACAAAAGAAGAAACCGAAGAGGTTGTAAAGACACAGGGAGTACAGGAAACACAGGAAACCGAGTCAAGTACTGAAACACAGCAGGAACAGGAAACTGAGCAGAAGACCGAGACACAGGAAACTGAGCAGGAGCCTGAGACACAGGAGCCAAATCCTGATGTTGAAAAACAGGAGGAACAGGAGGATAAGCCTAAGACTGAAACCAAGAAGGGTGATAAGATCCCTGAGAATGTGGAGGCTCTTATGAAGCTTTATCCTCACATGAAGGAGATGATCATCAACTCAAAGGGTTTCCTCTTCACACCTGGAACACCTCAGTCAATGCACAATGACGGTATTCTTTACAAGAACAAGTTTTTCAATAACAATTAAAAATAAAATCAAATGGCAACAACAAGACTTGGTGGTGTCTTCATGAATGACACCGATGGTAATATTGCAAAAGGCGCTGCTGTCAGCACTGAGAATGTGTGTGGTCTGATTTTTGATACTAAGGGATTTTCCAATCCTCTCGGTTCAGGAACTGCTGCTACCACATTTGCTAATGGCAATGTTGTGGAGCTGAATACCTCAAAGGATATTGCGGCTGCTGGTATTGATGAGAACGTAATGTGTGGTCTTCCTTACTACCACCTCAAGATGTTCTTTGAGCTTGCTGGCGAGAATCAGCGTATCTTCGTTTCCTTCATGGACTCTCAGGCAGATGCTAACTTCGATGCAATTCAGGTTATGCAGGCTGCTGCTGATGGTGTTATCTATCAGATTGGCGTATGGACTGCTGAGCCAGTAGCAACAAAGAATGGTGAGAACTTCACATTCACCACTCTCTACACAAAGCTTCAGACTGCTGCCGAGGCTCTTGGTGGTAAGATCGGTGTTCCTAACCTTGATGGTAACTCTCCAATCAACATCATCCTCAATGCACCAGTAGTTACAGACCTCGTGGTTGACTACACAAAGCTTCCTGAGATCAGTTCTCTCAACTTGCCAAAGGTAACTCATATCCTTGGCCAGGAGGCTAACGAGACTGAGGTTCGTCCTATCCAGCTTGCCCTCATCAATGCTCTTGGTGACACTAAGGCTGTTCAGGTAGGTAACGTAGGTGCAGCTCTCGCTGTCCTCGCAGTAGCACCAGCAGACGTAAGCATCGCTTATGTTCGTGACTACAACCTCTCTGGCGCTATGCAGTCATGTGAGCTTGGTTTCGGTAGTATCATTCTTGATGGTGAGACAGCAGGCGAAAAGACATTCGCAGCAGCTTGCTCTTTCAATAACATGAAGAGCATCACCTATCAGAAGCGTAACGAGAAGCTTCACCAGAAGGGGTATGTATTCCTCACACCAGTTGAGGGTATCCAGAATGGCGTATTCTTCAGCTCTGACATGACAATGAGTGAAGGTGATTATCGTAGCATCTCTCGCTGTCGCGTAATGCACAAGAGCCGCCGCGTTGTACGTCAGGCTCTTCTCAACAAGATCAATGCTCCTGTAATGCTTGATGCTTCTACAGGTCAGATGAGTTCTGCTGACATCACAGAGTATCAGAACACTGTTCTTTCAGCTCTTGATCTCAACATGGTACAGCCAGGTACAGGTAACTCACAGATCAGTGGCCGTAGCTGCGCAATTGATCCTGAGCAGAACATCATCGCTAATGATGAGCTTCTGATTGAGTACTCTCTCGTACCAATCGGTTGTACAAGCGTTATCACTGTGACTGAGGGCTTCGTAGGTGCTGTTTCTGAGTAATAACAATTAAAAGAATAAAGACATGGCAACAGTAATCAATAATGTAGTCGCAAGCTGGTCAATGATCCAGCTCAAGATGAGCAACGCCTCAAACTCTTCATTCCCAATCTCAGATCAGGGCGGTGAGAACGGTATCCTCGTTGATGCAACAAGTATCAAGTGGAATTGCTCTCGTAAGATTGAGGACATCTATGGTCTTGGTGGTCAGAGTCGCGGACGTGGTTTCGGTAATGTTACCTACACTGCCTCTATCACTCTTCCTTACCAGACACAGGCAGAACTTCAGGCTAAGGGTGGTGGTACTCTTATGGGACTCGGTGAATTTGACATCATCGTTTCTTGGCAGAATGACCTCGCACAGAACATCTCTATGGACACAGTTACCCTCAAGGGCTGTATCTTCTCAGAGTCTGCTATGGAGGCTAACCAGGATGATACAAGCATTACCCACGAGTATGACCTTCATCCATATCGTATCTATACTTCTACGGCAGCATCTAACAATGTTAGCTGGAGTATGGAAATGTACAACAAGTAAGCAACGCCGTTTTGCTATACTGAACATAATTTTCAGGGAGGAATCGCAAGGTTCCTCTCTTTTTGTCTATAATCGTTACTAATTGTATATGTTGCTGAAACTATTATCTATAAAGTAAACCATTTAGTTTTTATTTTTAATTTGTTTAATTATGGCAAAACAGAAAGAAGAAGAGACACCAGTAGTAGAGACTATTGATGTAAACAACCTCTCAGAGGAACAGCTAAATGCTATCAAGGCAAAGATTGCCGAGATCAGGGAGAAGCAGCATATCAAGCGTGTATTCGCTATCGTAGTTGAGGGCGATGAGTTTGACGAAAAGCCTATGTTTATTGGCTACTTCCGCAACCCAAGCATCATGCACTTCAGTAACTATATGGCATTCGTAACAAAGGATGCTGTACAGGCAGCTCTCAATCTCGCTAAGGCAACCTTCATTGAAGGTGATCGTGAGCTGGTTGATGATGATGACATCTTCCTTCGCGGCACATTTGATCGTTTCAGTGCGATCATGGAGCGTAGAAACTCTGAAATGGTAAAAGCATAGAGCGTTGTCGGATTGATAAGAAGGGATTATTCCAACAACGCATAGCCTTAACGTTCCACTATTACCCGCAGTTCAAACTTCAGGATATGACAGACGAGGAGTTTGCATTCTGGAGTGAAAATGCCCTTTGGTTACATGAGCAAATGTCATTACTGAAACAAGGTAATACACTCGCAGCTATGGGTGGTGCTGGAGCCAATAGATAGATTTTCTTTCCAAAGGGTGACTTTTGAGGCAAAAACCTCATCAGTCACCCTTTTATTTTTGTCTATTATTAAGAAAAACATTACGTAATGGCAACAAAGTTAGGCGGTTTTAGTACTGGCACTATGGTCAGCAAGCCAGAGATAAGGGTTCCAATAGATGAATCTGTCTGTGGCATGATATTCGACATAGCAACAAGGGATAATATATTCTCAGGATATTCTAAGGCAAAAGTATATTTTGAGGATAATCAGGTTCAATGTATCAATAATGTAGATGAAGCCATCAGTCTCGGAATTGCGAAATTCGGAGTACTGAGTGGTGTGCCTTACTATCATATTGAGCAGTTCTATAACTATGTCGGACATGATGCTAAACTCTATATTATGTTTGCCGACATAACAAATTCAAGTGTTGAAAATTCACCACTTGAGATAATGCTTACAGAAAGTAATTGCGAGGTGTTTCAGATTGGTATCTGGACTGAAAGTAACATATTCAATAAGCAAGATGACAATATTGTGTTTTCTGACATAATATCAAATATCCATGCTCAATCTCAGCAAATCAAAGGTACAAGCGAAGCACCGACATCATATCCATCAGCAGTTAATGTAATTGTCTGTGGAGGTCTCGGTGCTGGGGATCTTCATAAGAGTGACATCAATTATAAGAATCTACCAGATTGTACAGATATGAACTATGAGCTTCTATCTATCATCATCGGTGAATGCACAAATACTTCTGTCTTACCAATTGCTGATGATGCACAAGTAGGCATGATTGGTCTTGTAATGGGATGTCTTGCCACATGTGGTGCTGAGAATAGTATTGCCTGTGTAAAGGACTTTAATCTTAACAGAGATGATACATTTGCCAGTGCTAAATTGGGACTGGGAAGTGACGGAACTAATATAACAAATATTAATCGTATTCAAGCTTCCATTCTTGCTCTGAAGGGATACATATTCCCAACAACATACGACTCTAAAGAAGGAGCTATATATCTATGCAGTGATAGCACAATGTCTATGGGCGATTATGGATCTATTAGCAGTAATCGTATAATTGACAGACTGAGAAGGATCATGCGTAGAGCATTAGTTCCTATGATTAATGGTAGAATCGTTTTTGAAAAGAGAATGGATACCATATCTCAGGCTTCAATTACTGAGATAAAAAATAACATGAAGGATGCTATTGATACATATATGATAAATACCGAGGGACAGTCTCAGTTATCTGCTTATGAAATCAATATCAATAGTTATCAGCCAAAGGCTAAGGATGATCAAATTGAAATAGAAATTGCCTTTGCATATCTTGAGAGTGAAAATGTAATTAGTTTTATTGAACGCTACAATACTAAGTAATTATGGCTGGAATATCACAGACAAAAACATACGGAGTAAGCTATGTTATTAATGGTGATGCTTCAAAACTTACAAGCGCCTTAACAGGAGCTAAAGAACAGGCTTCCCTTCTCAGTGATGCTCTTAGTGGTGCCCGCACAAACATGCAGGCTTTGTTTGGACATGGATCTAATTTAACTGAGTCTTTTGAAAAACTAAATAAATTTTATAGTGAGGCTATAAAAGCGCAGAAGTCAGGACAAAGTAATGCTCTTTCAACCAGCGCTAAATTATCAGAAGATTTAACTAAAAAAACAAAAGCATTACGAAAGCAACTTGAAAGTAATCCGATAATTTCAGAAAAGGGACTAATTGGTGCTAATATTGTTAAGAGTATTCAGAGCCAATTAAATGCTCATAAGTTTGGAATAACGGTAAGTCCAATATTGTCCGCTAATGCACAGGTAACACTTCAGGAACAACTAAGCAAGTTGAGCCTAACCGTTAATGTTCAGCCAAACTTTAATAAAGCTAAGGATACTAAAAAAGGCGCTAACGCAGTATCCCCATCTCAGAAGAGAACCTACACGTCTCCAACAGCTAAGGCTTCCGCTAATTCTTTGGCTCAAATTAGACAGGAACTTACTCAGCTTCAGAACTACATAAAGGCAAATCCTCTTACTGGTAACTTCCGCGTAAACTACGGAGAAAGCCGCACTCAGGTTCAGCGTATTATCGGCAATCTGAGACAATATGCTATGACCAAACCTATCAGGGTTCCTGTAGAGGTTGTATGGGGTAATGCTGGAGGTCAACTTCAGAATATATTATCAGGTCTTCAGAGTTTTGCTAATGGACATGGCATAAAGACAACGGCAAAAGTATCAGGAACTGCTACAGGAGGCAGTACAGGTACTGGATCAACACTTACTGATGAACAGAAAAAAGAGTCTGCAATAAGGTCTGCTGCCAGATCTAAATGGTCTTCTATGTTGGATAAGCAATTGGGTAATTACTATCCAGGATGGAAAGAAGAGCAGATGGCTAAATATGATAAGTGGGCGGCAAAATTTCCAGGAATGGCTGGAGCAGAAAGACTTCAGAATTTTTCTGAAAATTATCGTCAACGCCAACTTCGCCAGACATCATTGGATAAAGCCAACAAGCAGGCAGAAAGGATAGAAAAACAACATCAAGCAAATAAGCAGAGGGTTACTGACTCTGTAATGCGTGATATTGAGAAGAGCAACAGAGCTGAAATAAAGGAAAAAGAAAGACTTGCAAGGGAAAGCCAAAAGGCGCAGGAAAGAATTGCAAGAGAACAGGCTAAGGCTCAAGAAAGACTTATAAAGGAGCAGGAAAGGGCTGCTCAAAGACAGGCAAGAGAGCAGGCTAAGGCTCAGAGAATAGCACAACAGAGAGCCAATGCCCAGCGTTATGTTCCTGGAGGCCCTAATGGGCCTATTCCTCCTGGTAGCAGAGGTGATATATACACCAGAATGCGTAAGTCTTGGTATCCATTTACAGGAAACACCTCATTTGGCGCTCGTACCCCAATGGCTCTTGATATGGCCAAGGGTATGGGTATGATGTTCGCTGTCAGTGGTGTAATGCAGGCTGTGACAAGCTCTTTCCATCAGGTAGCTGAATACGAGAATATGATGAAGACCGTACAAGCTATCCTGAAGACTAATGATGGCGGCGCTAACTTTAATGGTCGTTTCAAGGCTATGGAGGAAGAGGTTCGTAGGGTAGGGCGTGAGACTAAGTTCACAGCCCCAGAGGTTGCTGGTGCTGCTCGTTTTATGGCTATGGCTGGTCTTGGTATTGAGGATATTAATGCTGCTACCAACCCTATCGCTAACCTTGCTCTTGTTGGTGACAATGATATGAGTACAACGGCTGATAAGATGACCAATATTATGACATCTTTCGGCTTGTTGAAGGGACTTAGTGCTGCTCAGAAGAAAGCTAATATGAGGCATACTTCAGATATTTTGACAAATACTTTTACAAAGTCAAATACTGATCTTATGCAATTGGCAGAGGCTATGCAGTACGCTGGCCCTATGTCACATCTTACAGGTACATCCCTTGAGGATGCTGCCGCTATGGTTGGTGTCATGGGTAATGCTGGTATTCAGTCTTCTATGGCTGGTACTACGTTGCGTATGATGTACCAGAATATCATCAAGCCTAACAAGAAACAGGCTGCTGAATGGAAGAGACTTGGTATCAATACTAAGGATGATCAGGGCAGGAATCGTGACATATTTGAGATACTGAAGGATCTCCGAGCAAAGATTACTGGTACTACGGATTTGAATAGTAAGGTTGGAGCTGACCAGTTAAAGATAATGGGTGCTGAGGTGATGTCTCTCTTCAGAACAACTGCTGGTGCTGGTACTGCTGCTTTGCTTGAGAATCTTGGTGAGGCTATCAATCTTGCACAAAGTAACCGCGAATCTAACGGTGTTGCACAGACTATTGCCGATGAGAAGAAGAATACTATCTCAGGTCTCTGGGCACAGGTAACATCTACATTCACAGATCAGAGTGTTAATACTGTGAATGAATTTGTCGAGACTATTAAAGATATGCTTCGTAATTTGAGGGATTGGCTTGCTTCTAAGGAGGCTGCCAATACTCTCAAGGAAATTTATTCTTTGGCAAAAAGTTTAATTGAAGTTTTCGGAAGTGTTGCTAAAATATGGTTGGGAATATATAATTTTGCACCAAGTGTTGTAAAATTCTTTATTTCTTTCCAGTTATGGGCTACACAATTAGGCTTCCTTGCTACACCTATTATACAGGTAACTGGCGCAATAGCAACATTAAAAAATACATTATTGGGATTATTAGGAGTATCAACCACTGTATCTGGCGGTCTTGCAAGAGGTATGGGAGGATATTTGCCTATTGCGGCCAATGGTATTGGTGTCAGTAGAATTGCACAATCAAATATTGATAATGGTGGTCTTGTTCTTGCTAATATTCAAGGTGGAAGAAAAAGAATACCAGAAAGTATAAGACAGGATATGATGGCATATAGGGCTGCAAATTGGCCAAATAATATGTCTTCTTATGCTATGGGTAGAGATCGTGTAAGGAGTTTAACAAAAATTTATAAAAATTTTGATCCAGCAGCTTATGGAACTATGGCTGTTGGTACTGGCGCTCTTACTGCAAATAATATTGCGCGTTTTTACAATGGAAATGCAAGTCTTCCAAGCGCACAATTAGCAAGGCTTCAAATGAGAAATATGCTTGTTAAGGCAGGAAGAGAAACAAACGCATTACGTCCTTCAAATAGAATCCCAAGATATTACAATACTGCTGGTATTACAAGGGTTATGCCATTCTATCAGTATGCAAACAATAGTAATGCCGTATTGTATGGTGGTACAGCAATAACTTCATTGGCAGATACATATAGAAGAAAATCTGGCCAATATAATACATTAGCTCTTAGACTTTCTCCTGACGATAAAAGAAGAGGAGAATTGTTTGCTAAGGCAAATAAAATGATGAGAGCTGCTGATGTAGCTGAAGCTGCACAGAAAAAAGCACGTAAAGATGCAATATTCGCAGCAGCAGCAAAAAGACACGCTACGAGAACTATTGGTAATGATGTTCTTCTTCGTGGAATGTCAAGGGGAAAATTTGGATATGGGGGAGCATTTGGCGCTGCCTTACAATCTGGCATAGCTATGGGGGCATGGAGTGGCATTAATGGTATCAAACAAATTTTCCAATCATTAAGTCTTTATCTTGCAAAAGGAATAGGCCTATTAATGAGTCCAGTGGGTGCTGTTACCGCAGGATTAGTAACATTAGGTGTAACTTTATACAAAGTTTATGAACATGTAAAAGAAGTAAACAGACAACATGAGGTAGCAATAATAAACTATCAGAAAATGTCAGACGCATTATCTAAAGATAGGGAAAATCTTATTAATATGGGTAATGCTATTGGTGGTTTTAGTGTAATTAATTCTGGGTATCAAAGAGAGATGTCTTCTACCCCAACATCTTATACCCTTCCAACAGAATATACAAAGGGTATATTGAATGACACAGGTAAATTATTACCAAGTGAAATTGTTAAAAGCTATGTTTCATTATATGGTAAATATTTACCAAGCGGAACAATAGAGACATTCTTGAAACGTACACCAGATTATACATCAATGTCAAATTATGAGGATCCACATGATTTGTTTGGTGGTGCTACGGTAAAAAATGAAAAGGGCAGCAAAAATGCTCAAAGACTTGCTGTTGTTGCTCAATGGGCTAAATTTGCCACAGAGCAAGACGATGTTCAGAAAGCAGCCAGGGCTATTCTTGAGGCTCAGTCAAAGGGTGATCTGAAACAAGTTCGTGCAATTCTTGATCAGTTTAAGGTTCCAACAAATGCCAAGAGCATGTTGAGCATGAATAAGAATGCGGAGGAACTTTCAAAGCTTGAAAATGCAGACAAAACATTTGAGTTTATGTATGCTCAGCTTAATTATCTGAAAGAAATAGCTGACAAGATGGATATTCCTATTCAGAATTACACTAAGGCAATGGAGTTAATAGATGAGTTATCTAAACAAAAAGGAAAGATTTCCTCAGATAGCATCAAGGAACTGTCAACAACATTGTTAAAGGCACAATCTGTATCTTGGAGAGGTAAAACAGGTTCTCTTATACTTGGTAAGGATAATAAAGTTGATTGGCTTGCAATGGCTAAACAATTTAATGAAAGTATTCCTTTTACATTGGCTGAACAACAGCAAATCATGTATGATGCACTTGACAATATATTTGATAATGAAAATATGGATAAGATTCCTGAAATAGCAACTTTGGTAGCGAGATACCTTCCATTACTTCAGAATCTTACACCATTTGATAGTAACGGTTTATCATATACTTCTAACTCTATCCAATCCGTAGCTAACAAAATCAAAGATTCACAAAAGCATTTTACTGGTATGGCTTCAGAGAATGCTGATGAGCGCGAGTCAATGGTAAAGAATATAATGCAATGGATAAGATCAAGAAAAGGAGATAGGGGGCAGGATTTAACACAGCAAAATATTGACAATCTATATGCACTATTGAAAAAATGGGGATATGATAAAAAGGGACATAAAATAGTTGCTCCTGAAAAGAATACATCCATTACCCCTCCAGGCACTTCAGATCAGTCTGCATACGATTCTAAATACAACAATCATCAGGCTCGTCCAACGCAGATTATCTTTGATATTGATAATCTTGTTAAATTCGACAATACTCAAGTCAATAGTTTGGATCAAAAGGGTATTGCAGAATCCGTTGGCAGACAGATGGCTGAAGGTCTTCATTTGATGTTTGCACAAGCAGCTTCTGAATTTGGAATCGTCGCAGAACATAACGGATAGGCTATGTAGGAAAACCTATTATTAAGAAAGATAATAATTATGGCATCATTATTCCAGAACTTATCCGTAACCGCTATACCAACTGTAAATTATGCGTATGACATAGTATCAGGCTATGCCATACGCACTCTTAGTAATAAGATGGATGAGATCATCAATGGTAAGAGGCAAGTCAGATTCTACTATAGGAGAGATAACAGATCATTCTTTCAAGTATTGGTGGATTCTGCCCTTCAGTATGCTTCTACAGAATTGAAGAATGCCATGTACAAAGCGGTTAGGGATAAGTTTCAAAAACAAAGAAAAGAGGAATATGTCAATCTTGTTAAGGATCGTAGAAAAACCAAACTGGTAAGTAGTGGTAATCTTCAGATACGTAACTATGGTGTGATGACAGTCCCCATTGTTGATGAAAAAAATAAATTTGGAACAATTGAATGTAAGGATACTTATGGAAATAGTTGTAGTGATGGTTTGATGTTGAAAATACCAACAAACTACAATGTCAAATACACAAGGTATCAAAATTATGTTTCACACTATGATACGGTATCAGTATCCGTAGGTAATAATAAAGATATAGAGTCAACCTTTGAGTCTAAGTATCTTGTCTGGAGCGATGCTACCTCAATGATAACTTTTCAGAGCAATAAGAATACAATTATAACACCAGTTGTCGGCAGAGACTATTCTCGTAAGGAGCTTGCATCTAATGGTGATATAAAGTTCTCAGTATCAGGTCATATACTTTCAGGAATGGCTGAGGTGTTTCCTACAGAACAGGTACAGAAATTCATCCAGATAATGCAGTACAAAGGACTTATTGAAATCAACAATATTCTCCTTGATCAATTTGGTATTGAAAAGATACTTGTACTTGATTTTAGCATTACACCATTGGAAGGAACAAAGTCTCAGGTGGACTATTCATTCAATGCAATAGGTATCCAACCAAGACATGAAATTGAAATTACCGATGATACGCTATACTTGGATGACATTATATTTAATATGCAGACATCTGATGAAGAGGATGCTTGGACTAAGTGGTTCAATGCAAAGGCTGAGGGTACTGCGTATTCTGTTATTGAAGTTCTTGATACTGGTATCAATGCCGCTATCAACAAAATCCATATCTAATATGCCAGATTATAACAATATACAAACATACGGACAGACACCGAAATATATAGTAAGGGGACACAATGATGATCTCCTTGCTATTATGTTCTGTGAGATTAAGATATGGAGAGCTACTAAGGAAGACTGGTGGACACCTAAAGACTATATTCGTCTTACCGAGGTTGAATCCATAGATATTCAGAAATCATATAAGAAAATTATCCAGAAAGCAACCGTAAAGTTTCCGCGAGGCACTGTTGTAGGACAAAGAATAAGCGATACAAAAAAAGATGAAAAGGTATCAACAGGAAACAATACGGATGCAAAAGAGGAAACATCTCTGATAGAATCCACCAATTATGGTGAGGTTATAGTTCCAGGCTCTGCAACCAATGTAATAAATGCTTTTCGTAAGGATGATGGTATTATTATTGTTGGTAGAAATGGAGAACAGGAGTTTAAGCCTAAGATGATAAGTACAGGAGATAGGATTGAGATTCGTCTTGCTTATGCTTATTCTGAAGATGAATATACATTGTATAAGAGTGGAAAGATACAAGGACACCTGGAGTTCTCAGGTTTTGTATCTAAGTGTTCCGTAAGCACACCTCTAATTCTTCAGTGTGAGGATATGATGTCTATTCTAAAGACCTTTTCATGTCCTGATAATGTGGCTAAGAAGAACTATACCGTTAATGATTATCTTTGTGATGATGGTATATTCAAGCTGTTAAAAGGAACAGGGCTGAAGATTGACGATGATACAAAAGCAGCAAAGATAAATGTCGGCAGGGTAAATATGACAAATGACCTTGTTGTTGCTGACATTCTTGATGAGTGGTCTAAGTGTGGCTTGTATGCCTATATGAATGAAAATGATAATTTTAGAACAATCAGAGTAGGCAGAGTTTATACTTCAGGGTTTAATTTTGGTAAGAATGGAAATGTCGTTCAGGCTCAAGCTGGCGTTCATATTATTCAATTTGATTGGGATGTTGCTAATGATTCTCTTGATGTTGTTGAAAGAGATAAGCGATACCTTGCTATTGAATGTAGTGGCATGAAGGCGAATGGCACATATATTAAGTTTACTATTAGAAAGGATAAGGATGATAACTGGGATGTTATTAACGAGCGAGATAATATTCAGGCAAGGACTGGTAGAAAAACAACTGATAAGACTGCCAGTGTTCAAGGTGTAAAGATGCAACACCCACCTAAAATAGATCTTTCAGACTATAATAAAGTAAGCTATATTTCACCAACAAACCCAATAACAAAAGATAAGCTGATAAGTGAAGGCAAGGCTTATTATGAGAAGTTCAATCCTAATGGTGTATCTGGAAAGCTTACTATATTTGGTGACAGATATATAAAACCAACGGATACCGTAGGATTATTAGATATGAGACACCCAGAAAGAAATGGCTTCTATTTTGTTTCTGAGGTTAATACAAAGTTCAGTGTTTCAGGAGGTTTTAGAAGGGAATTAAGCATACCTTATAGACTTGCTAAGTTTCCAAAAGATCAACCGATAACCATTAAGTAATATGGCAGAAAATGTATTCAAAGATGAGCTTTTGAAATATACAGATGACTTTGCAAAGGCGGTTCAAACAATAGCTCAGAAAAAGTTGTCAAATAGAAAGGGTGCCCCTATCGGTACTCAAAAAATTGATGGCTATGTTTCATATATACATGATGATCAAAATGATCCTCTTTATGGTACGGTAGATGTTCAGGAATTTGGTTATGATCCTGTAATAGATTATCCTGAAGGTTTTCATGAGGGTGTTCAAATATCTGCTGTTCCAGGCGATGATAATGGTATGTATATTGTACCAATGCTATTGTCTGATGTTGTTATTAACACAGAACCTATAAGTCCATTCAGGGAATTTATAGTGGCATATTCAAGGGCTAAGATAATGCACCTTCATAGTCATGATAGGGTAACAATAGGCGTTGATGAAACCGCTAAAATGGCAAAACCTGAAGAGGAACTTAGCGATATAAGAATGCTGAAAAATACAGGAAATTCATCAAATACCTTATATGAAAAAGACAAGGTAGTTCATACTGTCGTGAGAAATGGTCAGGTATCTTGTTTTATTTCATTGGATGCTGATGGTACTGTCAGAGTAAGCGGTAAGAATATTAAAATAGATGGAGATACCGTTAAGCATAATTCTGGTGAGCAGAAAATGGTGTTGGGAGATAAGCTTATAGGTCATTTACAGGATCTTTGCCAGGCAATCGCTACTATGGCTATATCAACCCCACAAGGAGCTGGTTTTGTAGCTAATCAGGCACCATTTACAAAGATAGCCAGTCAATTAGCTAACGACCTGTCTCAGAAGTCATATCTGGAATAAGACTATTAATAATAAAGACAATATGAAAGATATATTACTCGACATACAAGAACGCGATCTGATATTATCTAATCAGAACAAATACATAAAGTTCAGAAGAGCTTCATGGGGTTCTGACGATAATGATTATTGTTATCTAAATATAGAACCTGAAGATAATGAAAATGTTGAGAATGTATATACAGATACAGAAGAAAGACCTTCTTATGTGTTTGCAGATTCTTCGGTATATGTTCCGTTAGAGTCATCAAATATATATTTTACAGCAAAATATCACCCTTCTGTATTAAAGGTAAAGATTGTTTTTGATGGTGTAGAATATCCAGTCAAGACTAAATTCTGGGATGGGCAGAAACGTGACGTAAAAGCCTGTCAATTTCCAATAATAAACATTTCTGGTAAATATATGATACAGATAGCGCAAGAAGAAGACGATGAAGCTCTATATGCCTATTTGTACAATGCTGATGAGCTTGATTTTACATCTAATGAATCTCAGGATCAAGAAGCACAATTGCTTGCTCTTTGTGCCCCAGGACAAAATTATAGATACCCAACAGTCGGGATTGACGTTTCTAAGTATGTTAATTCAGTACCTTCATTAACTGATTTGGGACAGAAAATTGTCAATGAATTTAGCAATGATGGTAAGGATGTCTATAATGCTGATTTTGATGCAGATACAGGCAATATAACGGTTGAATTTAATCAAGCAAATACCACACAAGATGTATCAGAAACATTAAATGTTGAGGATTATACTGAATCTGATTTGATAGATATGGCTGAGAAGATTGCGGTGGAAACAACCGAAATAAACAATAATGGAAATGATTTTCCACAGATAAACGACAATATTTCAAGAATCCAAAAATACTTATTGATATGAAACATATAGATCGAAATTCATTGAAGCATTTTACAGTATGTCTTCTGCTTTCATTGATAGGCACTTATGGGGTTGCAATAGCAATAGGCGCTTCATTTACCAAAGAATATTATGATAAGAAAAGTTACGGCCATTGGTGCTGGGTTGACCTTTTCTTTGATGGATTGGGATGTGTTGTTGGTTATGGCTTACATATTTTGGCAGCATATCTTATTTCTCTTTTGTAGGAAACGGTTTGTTCTCATATATAGTTTTTAGGGCGCAGTTAATAGCTGCGCTCTTTTTTATGTCTTTAATTAGGGCGTTGGACTTGATTGTATTATATTTGTACTCAGTATTAATTAAAAACTTAACGGTATGGATTATAGAACAATAATTGAAAACGCCAGAAATAAAGGTGTTACGAGTGAAAAGGTGATGTGGTCAAGTATCGCAAGAATAGATGGTGTTTTAGACACTATCAAGGACGAGCATCCAGATTTGTATTGGAATTTGCTTAGAGATACACACGAGGAGCTATATGGGCCACATTACGATAAGGAATTTGCTGAGTATGATGTTAATAGTATGCACTGTACGGATAAGGATGGCAAGCTTCGTCATGGAGCCTTCTGGACTTTAGATGAGATACTGGCAGCAACAAAGAATAAAACCTTCCCAGCAGAGACTACAAATTGGGACAAGTATGTCGCTTACAATGCCTGCGCAAATGACTTTGGTAAGGCTTTTGAAGATGAGGATGTTTTGGAGATTGCCTATATGTTCTTTTTTGATGATGAGGATGCCCCTTCTGGAAAAATCTGGAAATACATCAGGGCGATGATGTACTAAGTGTATTGGTTGCTAACATGCCGCTACCTTATGGTGGCGGCTTTTTACATAAAAGATATTAAAAATACATTGGTAAAGTGATGTTTTTCGATATTTCTTTGTATATTTGCACAATAAAACTTACACAATGAACATAAACAATACATACAAAAAATTTTTGCAACTAAAACTGATAACTAAATATGGTATATTTGGTTTGGCTTTTATTTCACTTTCATATTGTGTTTTGACATTCTTAGGGTATTATGTGCCCTGGATGTTCATAGTATTTTTCAGCTTTGCATTTGTATTGAGAATCATCCTTTCTAAAGCTTTTGGATTATGTTGGATTCATAGAAGCTGTATCTTATATAACTATTGTGTTTCTATTTGCATAGTTACAAAACCAGAAACATTATATGCTATGTTAGGTATCGGCAAACAAACAATGGTAGGTATTTTTGCAATTATAGGTATAATAATATTTAGTCTTGTAATATGGAAAATAATAGCAAAGAAGAGTTGCTAATGGAGCTTGCCGTTGTCAATATCATGATAACGGAAAACCCTTGCGGATTAAAAGAAAGTCTTTTTAATTCCTTAAAGGACGTTATTAAATCCATTATAGGCGCACATTGCATAAAAGGTGCAACGCGTGAACAGGTAGCCAAATACTTTCAGCGTGACGTTAGGACATTATCGCATTGGAAGGATAAATACGATGATTTTCCAGAATGCAAGAAGGACTTTGCACACAATAAGACATACAATTGGATGGATATTATTGAATGGAAATTAAAGCATAAAGAGATATGGGAATGTTAATCGTTCCCATATTTTTATTTCCTAAATTCAGGATATTTTTAAGATTACTAAAAATTTTTTATTGCCTATTTTTTATTTTTATCTTTTATATATAAAAACTGGTGACACAATATCATTTATAATCCATGAAAAACCATTTCCCTTTTTAGGGCACTCTCTCATTCAGTAGTACTTTTGCCTACGATATTCTGTCACAGAGAGATAACTTCCAGGTGAAGCCCAAGGCTTAGAGTTTGCCTCAATCTATATACATAGGGATAAGCAGATCAGCCGAAGATAGGTAGGGGGCATCGTCAGGAGTAAGGTGAACGGTATGTGGCAGTTAGTAGTGTTGCAGGGCATTAAATCATCTTAGCTGATGTAACTACATATCAAATAGGGTAGGTAAGAGTGTGCTTTTGCCTACCCATATTTTATCAATTCCAATATTAGGGCATTGTCATTTCATAAAGTATCTTTGTGGCAATTCCAATATCGGAAGAAACTCTAAAAACTTATCTTTATGGCATTAGAAGTAGAAACTCCAGAGAAAATCTATTGTTGCGGAGGTGACAATAACAATGCTCTGATGACCGCTATGATGGCCAATGGCGGTGGTGTAAATGGTATGTGGAACAATCCTTGGGCTTACATGATGATGATGTACGTCATGAAGAACATGAACGGTAATGGTCAGAATGGTACTGAGGTGGGTGTTGACTACAATAGTCGCGCTCTTGCAACACTTCAGGATACCGTTAATCAGAATCAGCTCAACAGCACCGTCCTTGCTGCAATTAACAACAATCAGGATGCGGTTCGTGAGCTTGCTGGTATCTTCCACACTGACATCAGTACTATCCAGCAAGGTATTGGCTTCATCAATTCATCTATCCAGCAAGTTGGTGGTCAGATTGGCCTTGGTATCGAGTCTGTTAAGAATGCTGTTGCTCTTGGTGACAATGCTGTTATTCGCCAGCTTTGTGATTGCTGTTGCTCTATGAAGACAATGGTAATGGAAGGCTTCAATGATACTCAGCGTTCTATTCTTGAGGGCTTCAATGGAACACAGCGTGAAATCCTGAACGGTACATATCAGGAGCAGCTTGCAACTGAGAGACAGACCAATATTCTTGGTTCTAAGATTGACATGAACCATGCAGCAGAGCAGTTACAGACATGTCAGTCCGTAAACGCTCTCCAGTCTCAACTTTCTCAGATGTATAGCGGATTGCAGGCAAGCATGACCAATCTTGGTTTCCAGACTGAGAAGAATACTGCCGCTATCGTTCAGAACAATACCGCACAGACACAGCGTATTCTTGATTCTATTTGTGAGCAGACAACCCAGTCACTTAGGGATAAGCTTGCTGACAAGGATAGGGAGATCCAGACACAAACCATTCTTGCACAGCTTAAAAGTTCAACGACTGCCGCAGTAGCTGGTTAGTTTTGTCATTACTTGAGGGTTGGTGCGGTATTTTTATCGCATTAAACCCTCATTTTTGTAAGTTTTCTGCAAAAATCACACTTTAACGCATAAAATATGAATTTTAGAGAACTGAAACAAGGGAATGAGCTGTTTATAATGAACAGAGACACTATGGAGGTAAAGCGTGGAAACATAACACATGTTTCAGCACCACACATAGATACAAAAATAAACATGACACCTCAGCAAGTTGTTGATGTCACCGCATTGGTTGATGGAAAAGGAATAACCTATGTTGCACCTGAAGGATCATCAGTAACATATTGTGGATCTCTGGTTATAAGTTGCTCAAAGGAATATATTCTAAATGAGGCTAAGGCTATAAAGTCTCAATGTGAACAGCTATTATCTTCTATTGATGATACAAGATCCAAACTTGAAAAGTGCAATAAGACAATCTCAGAACTTGACGATGTGTTTAGAGAAAGACAAGAAAATGATGCCAGACTTTCCAAACTTGAAAGTATGATGCAGTCTTTATTAGATAAACTTACATAGTCTTATAAGGGTGATAATTTATTTTATCACCCTTTATTGTTGTCTATAGTTACCAAAATAATCTAATATTAATAAAAACAACATAAAATATTATGGCACAGGAAAAACAACTTAGCACCATAACTGAAGGTAAGGGGGCTATACCATTTTCTCCTAAAGTCAATACATCAACAGTGTATGATGAAAATGGACAGCCGCTAAATGTTGTTCTTCGATCCGTTGATGGTAAATTCAAAGAGTGTTCTCATTCAATAGGAGAACAAAGAGAAAAAACTGAAGGATTGCAAGATACTATCAATGAAGCGGCTCTACACAATGGAGAAGTGCAAGCTGCTGTATTGGTTAATATTGCTTCAGGAACAGGACTTACAGCAGTTAATGCTCAACAGGCTTTTGCGGAAATAGCAAGAGAAATATACCCAGTACAGGTAACTATTGCTGAAAGTAATGCTGGAACTTTTGAGATAGGTACTCGTAAAACCCCACACATTGTTCTTAGTATTTTAAGAAATGGGACTGATGTGTCATCCTTAGCCGACACCACATCTTCACAAGGCGAAGTTCAATCCGACCATAAGACGATTATTGGTTCTGAAATCACAAGTGGAACAACTACATTCCAGATTTCTGTTTCGCAAGGTGGTCAGACAGTCGATGCTCCTAATCAAGTATTCGACTTTATGAATTATCGTTATTATGGTGTAATTAATAGCACAACCGAGCCGACAAAGGCACAGGTAAAGACATTGTGTGAAAATGGCACCTTGACTAAGCAATTAAGTCGTTCTACCAAAATGTCGGCAACTGATCTCGCAGCCAATAAATGCTATGTGTTTGTAGTTCCAAATACAAATATTAATCTCATAGTCAAAAATGCGAAATCGGGCAATCCTATAAGTGGATGCACAGTTGATACGGTTACTATCAATCGAGTTAATGGCACTGGTACGGTAAGCTGCAAATATGTAATCGTTCCTTATGGTGCTGCCGCATGGACATTTGAGATAACTAATTAAATTAGACGGTTATGGCAACAAAGAAAGAACAAGTGGCCTTTGAGTTAGAAAATCCTGGTGGATTTGTTACTCAAGCAAGTCAAATAGGCATGGATGGTAAACCCATCAATCAGCAAATAACTGGTAGAGACACTAAGGTTAATTATAATTCTGGCAGTATTGAGAGTAAATTAAATGCCATGATTGATTGTATGCAGTTAATGATACAAGGTGTTGTGTTTCATTCTGGCACCCCTTTTGTGTCACCAGCAGAACTTAATGATCATCTCGAATTGTTGAGAATATCAAGCAGTTCAACTACAGCTAAGTGCGGTCAAGCAATTTGTGGTCAAGCAATATGTGGAACTAATTAAAAAATAAGAAGATATGGCAAATATTCCAAAATTAAACTATTCGTTTACCGACAATCAAACAACGATTTCGGCTGAACACTTGAATGCTTTTGTTAATAGGATTAACTTGTTGATTGATGCGGTAGGTGAACAACCTGTTCCTACACAGACGGTTGCAACACCTACTATTTCTATAAGTGGCACAACCGCAACAATCAGTTGCTCTACAAGCGGTGCAACTATATATTACACAACTAATGGTAATACACCAACAACAAGTAGCACTCAATATAGTAGCCCTATTACATTGTCTGGTGCCTGCACAATTAAAGCTATCGCGGTTAAGAGTGGAATGAGCAATTCATCTGTTGCAAGTCAAAGCTACACACCATCCGTTGTGGCTGCGCCTGTGATAAGTATTAGCGGTAATTCTGCAACTATAACTTGCGCGACATCGGGTGCAACTATACATTACACATTAGATGGAACTACACCGACAGCAAGCAGCGCTCAATACAGCAGTCCTATCACGTTATCGGATGCTTGCACAATCAAAGCTATTGCGATGAAGAGTGGCATGACAAATTCATCTGTTGTAAGCCAGTCTTATTCGCCACCAGTAGCTCAGTATATCACATTTACAGATTCGGCAGTCAAGGCTATTCTCGTTGCGGATGCAACCATTAATACGAGTGGTGACAGCGAAATTTCCTTTGAAGAGGCAGCAGCAGCAGAAGCATTGCCATCAGCGTTGAAGAACAATACAACTATCACTTCATTCAATGAGTTGGAAAACTTCACAGGCTTGACCTACATTTCCTCTGAACAATTTAAGGGAGACAGCAATCTTGCAAGTATCAAATTCCCTTCTACTATAACGGATATTAGAGGCTTGGCATTTACGGATTGCACAGAACTTGGTAGTATCACATTACCTCCTAATCTAACGACATTAGGTAGCAATGTTTTCAAGAATTGCACCAAAGTCAACTTCTCATCTATACCAAACGGAGTGACAGAAATAGGTACTGCCACATTCTATGGTTGTACTGCTTTGGCACTATCCTCACTGCCGACAGGCTTGACGAGCATTGGTAGCCAAGCGTTCTATAATTGTGGAAATATCACTTGTAACACATTGCCAAGTACACTGACTTCAATCGCAGGTTCGGCATTCTATAATTGCACCAAAGTAACATTCAGCTCATTACCATCGGGAATTACGTCAATCGCCAATCTTACATTCTATGGTTGCAAACTTATCACTATATCCGCTATACCAAGCGGTGTAACATCAATTGGTGATAATGCTTTCAGAGGTTGCACAGGCTTGACTACTATGGAAATACCATCCACAGTTACGTCATTAGGAACTAAGGTATTTAATGGTTGCACTAATCTTGCTAAGGTTAAGATGCCAGCAACACCGCCTACAATAGTAGATGATACTTTCCCATCTACAACGGTATTTTACGTTCCTGATGCAACTGCTCAAGCAGCTTATGCAGCAGCAAGTGTATGGAGTGGCATAGAATCAAGTAGAATTAAATTGTGGTCTGAATGGTAATTCCTAAAGATAGATAATTATGGCAGACAATATTTATAGAAGTGATGGCACACCTTTACAGTTACCCCAAGTCAATGTCAATCCGATATTGACTGAGGGTACTCCTATCGCCTCTATTAATGGTAAGGTGTTGTACGCCCCAAGTGACGGTGGAGGTGGTGAGCCTGTAGTGGTTGAAACTGTATATACTCTTGCAGATATTGCCGTAGAAGGCTCTAAGACAGGTTACTACGTACATACTGATGGAAGAATACTATCAGCAGCTAACTGTATTGTAACTAAACCATTCCTACTTAAAGTTGGTGATGTTATCACCTGTTCAACTGGAGGTACAGGTATTTCCGTTTTGTCTATGTCTAACAGCATTACAGGCAATAGAGTAGATTCAGTCGTAGCTGCAACAACATCATTCTTAGGCACAATCGAAACAGAAGGGTATTATGTATTTAGTGGACGCATTAATAGACAAGATGATACAAATCTTGTAGTTGAGGTGCATCGCTATACCACAGACAATCCTTTGGAAGAGCTTGAAGAAAGGGTAGATGTACTCGAACATAAAGTTAATGGAATATCTGGTGCATCATCAGCCCTTTCTCTCGGTGTCCTCAATTACATGGATGAGATACCGTCCTATTGGTTTGGTTCTGGGTATGGCAATGGAATGTGGTACGATACCTATTTGGAGAATAAGATTCATTCTGTACCGCAAGGCAAGCATTTCATTTTCATCACAGACGTACATTACACCTTGAACAAGAAACATTCAGCAGCACTCCTCGACTATATTAGGCGAAGAATGAACATCAAGACTATAATTCATGGTGGTGATGTAGAGAACGAGGCAACAACTAAAGAAGCGGCTGCAAAACAATGGCTTGATTTCAATGAGGATTATGTGTTCAGAATTGGTTCTGACTTCAAGCAAGTATGCGGAGACCATGACCACAATGCAAGTTCAGGACATGAGCCTCTTCCTTATGAGTTCGTACAGGAAGCGATGAACGGATATAATATTAATGAGCTTCATTACGATACCTTGTATGATGAAAGGATTGCCACTTATGGTTGGTCAGCAAGTGAAATGGCCGAGTACGAAGCATGGAAGAAAATGCACTACTATTATGACGATACCACTATCTCTACAAGGTTCATAGTTCTACATACTGGTTGGCCAGGCGATGTAGGATTAATATACACAAAGATAGGTGAGGGCGCTCAGTCTGAAACAGGTGCGCCATACTTGCAAATGGATTTCTTGTATCATGCACTTATGACTGTACCAAATGGATATAATGTTGTGGTGTGTGGACATAATGTAATAGGTAATAAATATTACAGGGTAGATGAGCAAACTATGTATAACCTAACTGAGCCTGTCTGGAAGGGTTCATGGCAACAGGTTTCAAAAATGCTCAGAGCATTTATCCATAAGACTGTTTCACCATCTATAACATATCGAGATTGGGATGGAACTGCCACCAAAACGAAGGTATATGATTACAGCGAAGCTCCAACCGCTAACATCGTATTCTGTATAGGTGGCGATGTGCATTGGGATATTATGGCTAAAGCACAGACATCATTAGAAACATTGGCAAATGTAACTAATGGAAGTTCAATCAGTAAGACTGAGGATATTGCTCATATTGTTGTAATGACTGACGGAGCAGATCGAGGCTACAAGAGCTATCCAAATGGAGATGCTATATGCCCATCCGCAACAGCAGGAACATTGGATGAACAGGCATTTGACATAGTTACACTTAATGATAAGGGTATATTCTTTACAAGAATAGGCTGTGGTTCTGACAGAAGTATTTTATTCTCTAATAGTTAATATGACACACATAGACAAGAACAGCATAAAGTACTTCTCTGTATGCCTTACAGGACAAATTTGCACAATAATCTAAATAATAAGGAGGTGTCTGATGACATCTCTTTATTGTTTTATATTGAATACAAAGAAAATGAAACACAAATACTTGTTGAGCAGCAATTAAACAAGTGTCTATTATTTAGAAAACAGCAATATGAAAGAGTTTTTCAAATCAATGATGGGTAGGGGAGGATACAGCTCCAAACGTTTCTGCGGTTTTATGATCGTAGGAATGCTCTGTTTTGCCTATGTGTATTGCACCATTAAGCAATGTCAGATGCTTGAGGCTACTTATGGTTTCATGGCACTTGCTGGCACCTTACTTGGCATTGAAACAATATTTACTAAGGGTAGTTCAAAGAATGGGAAATAAGGAACGGATAATATGGTGGCTAATATTGGTACTATTGTTAATATCAACAATAGGAGTAATTACACGTCACCTTATGCAACCTAAAAATGTCAGCGTAACTTACGATACAATAACCGTATATGACACAATTATTTACCCTATCCCATGTGATAGCATAATCAAAAGATACGAAACTGTCAAGCTTCCAGTAACAAATACTGAAGTGAGAACAGATACCATATATAAAATAGACTCTGTAGAAGTCTCAGTTCCAATCTCACAAAAAACATATTCGGATAGCACTTACAAAGCTGTCATCTCAGGATTCCATATATCCCTTGACAGCATAATTGTAAGGAACAGGGAAATAACCAAAACAATTACTGAAACCAGATACAAGCCTACGAGATGGGGGCTTGGCATATCTGCTGGGTATGATCCCATTAACAATAGCGTGGGAATAACACTCGGTGTTCAGTACAATATATTACCACTAAAGTAATGAAGACATATACAACAAGGTCAGGACAGAACATATTCGATATTTGCTTGATACTATATGGAAGTATCGAAGGCATACTGGATCTTCTGGTATGTAACACATCTATTGACATTACTGAATATGGGCCGAGTGAACTGGAAGGCAAGCAACTTACTATGGATACTAAAATATCCAGGGGTATAATATTGAAATATCATGAAGGGATCAATATTAATACCAATGTAATTGACAATGCTTCCCAGTCAAACACACCATTTGCAAACGGAGATCACTATATAGAAATTCCAGTTATAAATCCTGAGTCTATTATAATGATTGTGGATCAAACTGGAATTATGTCAACTTTCAGGTGTCAGCTTGTTTCTGGTACAATTTATATAGACTGGGGTGACTTTAGCGATGTCGATGTTATAGAGCCTGAAGATGACATAACAATAGAGCATGTTTATAAGTCTTCTGGCAAGCATGAGATTAAGATATACGGTGAAGGACTTATCCATTTCCATATCCTTGATATTAGGGGGATAAATGGTATTGCATATCCAACAAGCAGGATATATGCTGATGAGTTCTACACGAACAACAATAATCCTGACCTTCAGGGGCTTATAACCTCAGAACCTATAATTGAATGGTATATTGTAGATGAGGTTCCATTGGATACAGCTAAAATTAAATAAATATGGAAATAACAAGATTTGCAACTGGAGATATTGATGTATCTGAAAGATTGAATCTTATGATAGATACAATAGATCAGAATGAAACAGATATTGTAGCGATTAAAAAGAAGATATTCCCAATGACAGCTACGGTATCCATTTCACCAACAGGCTATAAGGAAAAGGGATCGGGATCAGTTAATGTTACTATCTCTTGGGCTAATGCTAAGGTAGATAATCAACCAGTATCCATTACAAAAGTTACAATTAATGGTGAGGAAGTAAACGCTGCTGCTGGAAGTGTAGTAAGAAGCGTTTCAGATACCACATCATTTGCCGTTGTTGTGTATGCTGCTGGTATGTCAGATTCTCATAGTGTTGGTATTACTTATGTATATCCAACGTACATATTCTTCTCTGTTGAGTCTAACTATCAGAATGTTACGCTTGGTGGTACAAAGCAATTACTTGGTAATGCTACAATGAATAATAAGAGTGTTACCAATAATGCTGCTACAGATGCTTATCTATGGATTTGCACACCTTATAATGTTTCATCGGTAAAGACATCTGGAGGTCTTGAAATTGGTGTGGCTGGTTCTATAAGGGGTACAAGAAATAATCTCAAATACTGGAGAAGCAATGATGCTCTTGCACCTGGAACATGGATATTTAATGTAAAATAATATGGCAGAACAAATAAAAGTACCTGGAGTTCTCAAGCCTGGAACTGGAACCTACCATAGTTATGCCAAAGACATAATAGATGACCAGTTAAGGAATAAGAAGCAATCTGAACTGAATACTTTGTTTAATCAGGGTAAAGGTTTGGATGCTAATGGAAATGTCGTACCTGTTGTTGGCCCTACAAATGCCGATAACGTTCCATATACTGATAATATTCCAGCCAGTCAGCATCCATCAGGCAGTACTGGTAGGAAAATTAAGCAGCTTGAAGATCGCATAGATAGTCTTGTGCCAGCAGAAGAACCTACTTTAGGTGAATCCATTGACTTGGTTGACTATATGATGAGCGATAATGTTGCATTGTCATTTACTTATGATGTAAATAAGAAATATGTGTATGGTGATAAAGTTACAAGCATGTGTACTTATGCCAGAAATAATACTTCTTATGCAGCATTCAAGGTTGTAGATGTTGACTTGTATATTGTATATACGATTTCAGGCAATACGTTCACATATTATGCTCAAATGGATTCTGAAACCCTTCCTAATGAAGCTCGTAGCAAGTTTGAATTAGGAAGATATGCCTTAGTAAAGCAGCTTCAGGGCGCTACTGGTGATTCTTGGGTAGATGGAACTGCTGGCGTATTTGTTGGTACTGACGAGCGCCCTATGGCTTTCAAATATGTTGCAAGTGTTGAAATAAATAGTCAGACAATCAACAATGTACTATTGGCAAGAACATCAAACGATTCACATATCTATGTTTATCGCTTACAATCTGGATTGTTCAAATATTACACTAAAGTAGCATCCAGCAATGCCGCTTTTGCGAATTTGAATGCACTTATTGTGGGTGTAAGTGGTGGTTCTGGTGGCACAAATGATTATGAAGAATTAATCAATAAGCCTATTTATAAGATAGAAGGGGAAGATGGATATGTTATGAATGGGGCAAGCAGTGCCATTAAAGGATTTGCAGAAGGGGTAAGGACTAAAACCCATTTGGAGGGGGCACACGCTGAAGGCTATGAGTCTGTAGCTATGGGGCGTGGTGCCCATGCAGAAGGTGGTGTTACAAAAGCGATAGGATGGTTTTCCCACGCTGAGGGTGATAGCACAATTGCAGAAGAAAGTGGCGCTCATGCGGAAGGAGATGGTATTATCTATCAAATGGCGGTTTCACGCAATTATACTCAGGGAGATACATCTTTGTATTCAGTAACCAAAATCCACTATGGCGCAGCTATAAAACAAAGTTTTTCAGATGATGTGGTTTTTGTTACAGACTGTCAAAGTAGTGGTGATGGTGATTATTGCTTAACTTTGTCTGCTCCATTGGATAGAGATATAGAGCGACAAACAATAATTAGTCATTATGGCGCATCACGCGGAATTGGTTCTCATACAGAGGGACGTGGAACAATAGCGTTTGCTCATGGTGCCCATGCAGAGGGTTATAGAACTTGTGCGTATGGAGAAAATTCTCATGCAGAAGGCAGTAGTTCAACGGCGCAAAGCAATAATTCTCATGCAGAAGGAGTAGATACCATAACCACCAATAATGGAGAACACGCTGAAGGAAGAATGAATCTATCTACATTAAATAGAACATTAAGTTCTGTTGGTTGTGGCGATTCACGAGTTAGAAAAAATGCCTACGAAATAGATTTTGAAGGTAATTTTTATCTTTATGGTGTCGGTGGTTATAATGGAAAAAATATAACCAGCTCTAATGTCAAATCAGTACAGGAGGTAATAGCAGATCTTCTTGCAGCATTAACTTAATTAAAATAATATGGCAGAACAAATCAAAGTGCCAGGAGTATTAAAGCCTGGAACTGGCAACTATCATAGTATAGCCAAGGATATAATAGATGATGAACTAAACAACAAGTCTCAGGCAGAATTGAATGCTTTGTTCAATCAAGGCAAAGGCATTGACGAACATGGCAATCCAATAGATATTGGAGGAAGAAGCTATTCTGCTGGTACAGGCTTGAAACTTGTCGGTAGTGTATTCTCCCTTAGTGATGATGCTATATCCAAGCTTAATAGTGTTGCAGTGGGAGTTAAGGCAGAGAATAATAGGGGTGTCTGGAAAGCACAGATAGCAACCATTCCAGTTACTCTTGATGTCTATACCAATTCAACGGCAACCACAAGGCCTGTTGTTGGGCAGCATTATTCAACTTTGTATGTCAAGATAAAAGCATCAGAGATAGTTTCTACGTATGAATGGAATATAGAGGACAGCAATGCTAAGATAACGATAGTAAACGATGAGATACTATCTCAAAAGCTTCTTGATGTATTGCTTTATGAATCTTTCCATTCAGACGATATTTTCTATGAGGATGGTATATATGAGGTTGTTTCTGATACCTCAGTAGAGTTTACCTCTTCAATGAAGACTGCGTTCTACATCAATGGTGCGGCAAACACAACAGGAGGCGATATACCAAATACTGAATATGAGCCATACATGAACACAAATCTTCAGTACACAACTGTTTACCATAAGGGTACAAAATGGTTGTGTAATGCAGACGTTAATGAGGCTGTGACCACAGAGGAGCCAAACTTCAGTTCTACAAAGTGGCTTGCACTTCAGGAGGCCGTTACTGGTAAGGGTATTTCTCATATTATTGTCGAGCAAGCACTCTCCACTTCAGCCTCATCAGTTAGCGGTTCATGGTCTCAGACACCTAAGTCGGTAACTTCACAGAAGAGATACCTTTGGGAAAGAACAACTATTGTCTTTACCGATGGAACTGAATACCGAATTGGCGCACATGTAGTCGGTGTATATGGCGATAAGGGTGATGATGGCACGAGTGTAACTATCAAGGGAACACTTGATGATGCTGGGGATCTTCCATCTTCAGGCAATACGGTTGGCGATGGATATGTTATTGATGGTGATCTCTATGTGTGGACAACGGCAGACACATGGGTAAATGTCGGTAGAATTAAGGGTGACGATGGTAATGATGCTACCCAATATTATATTCATACCGCCTACGCTGATAGCAATGTATATCAGGATGAAAGCCACTGGACTACTGGTGTACCAAGTAGGGATTATGCCTACATAGGTATTTGTATCAATACATCACCAACAGATCCTTCTGGTCAGTCTGGTTTTGCCCAATACACATGGCAACTTGCTTGCGGTATTATCTATACAATCGTATTGGGTAACAATATAGTTCCTGATGGTTCAGTATATGTACCAATGAAGTTTTTGAAGACAATCGGCAGTACCCAGAAATATCTTACCTACAATGAAACCGTAGCAGAAGGAATTACTTTCAAGGGTGCTGATGATTTGGCAGATAATAACGTTCAGTGGTACGCAGACACATCTTTCCAGAGATTGTATCGTTCTTCAGGCTTTACTTATGGTGCTAAATACACTGTGGTGGCATATAAGGACAATAAGGAAATCACAAGAACAACATTGGGTGTTACAAAGAAGGGTGATCCAGGCTCACCAGGCGCAGATGGAGCTGTCGGCCCAAGAGGTGCTATTCTTAGAGGCCCAACGGTATGGAAAGATGGAGTTGTATATCAAGGAGGTAATACTGGAGATGACTATCAAGACATGGTATATGTTGAGAGTGTCAATAAGATGTATCTCTGTAAATTTACCCACACGTCAAATAACAGCAATGAGCCTACCCAGCACAATGCTCAAGCGGCATGGAGTGCTTCACAACCCTGGTATGAAACAGATTTACAGGAATTTGTTGCTACTAAGGTTGTCTTCGCCGAAAGAGGCATGATAAAAGATGTAGATCTTGTTAATGCCACAATTAGAGGAACAATTACTGATGTATGTGAAGAAATGACCTCACGAGTCCATCTTGTCGGTAGTGTTGAAAATCAACTTGCATCTATCAACGTAAACACAAACGAAACACCAGACGATGAGTGTGGTCAGATAGAATTACCAAGTGGAGCTGTTCTTACTCGTTGGTCTTCTGAAGGTGGGCGTATAATACAATTGCCAACCTATAACGGATATAGCGAGTCTGGCATTTCATTTAAGGCTTATCCTTATCAGACTGCTGGAACAAGACTATCCATATTCACAACACCAGTACCAGGATACTCAAATTGGGCTGGAGTTAGTGACTTCCCAGAAAATCAGTTAGCGGATTTGCTAAGATGTGCCGTAATGGTTAGTGCAGATCCTAAGTCATTGATTGGAGAAGCTTATGTGGATGCTAACAATAAGGTGATAAGACCAAAACACATGTGGGGTGGCGCTTCTATATTCTCAAATGATTGGAAGCATGGAAGATTCTTGTACAAAGGCAGAACAGCAAGATTTGTAATGTTATTCCCAGGACAACATCTTGATTTGATTTCTCAAGTACAAATGATAAACGATGAGCCATGTCTTGTATGGAATATCAATAATGCTTCTGATTTTGATCCAGTAAGTATTAACATGAGAGTGGAAGATGTTCCATTTAGTGCTTTCTCTGGCATAGAGGGTGGATATAGGAAAAATACTTCTGTATATGGTGAGTCTGGAGCTGATGGAAGCGATGCTCTTATTGCTAATCTTATGCAATATAACTATCCAGAAGATAATCCAGTCGAGATTACCATGAGCCTTGCTGGAGTTTACACATACAATGGCGTTAATGAAACAACATTATTCCCTTCATGGATGGTGGAAGACGTATTGTAATTAAAATCAAGCCCATAAGTTAATTCTTGTGGGTTTGATTTCTTCTTATGTATGTTACCATAAAGTCTAAACATCAGTCTATTATTAATAAAAAGAAATGAGTAGAACATTATCTCAGATATATACACAGGCAACCACAGTAAGGAACAATTATTTGCAACTTACAAGCCTCAACCCATCGGTTTTGAGTAGTAGCAAAATGTCACTTCTCAACGCACTTACCTATATAGTTTCAGCATTGATATATTCATACGAAACCATACTGGATGCGTTTGAGGTAAATTTGCTTGGTATCACGTCTCAGAGAATGCCTGGAACGGATGCTTACTATCTTAGAATGTCAAAGCTATTCCAGTATAATGAGATTACTGGTCTTGGTGATACTATGGTATTGGATGAAGAGACTTTGAACATGAAATATGAAACTGAGGATGCAGACCATAGAATAATAACACATGTAGCCTATCAGTATGATAATGATTCAAAATATGATTTGATTCTCAAGGTTTGTAAGGATGGTGAGGAAGGTGAAGAAGGTTCATGTAAGCCGCTTTCAAACCATGAACTAACAGCATTTAAGAAATATATTGATACCATTAAGTTCATTGGTACTGAAATTCAGTGTATTTCATGTCCTGGAGATATTCTTTATGTAAACACTATCGTCTATTATGATGATACATATATAACAGCAGACCAGGCTTCAGAGGATGTAAGAAAAGCTCTTATTGATTATATCAATAATCTTGATTACAATTCATACGTTTATTTCCAGTCTGTTATAGATGCTATTCAGGCTGTCTCTCATATTAAATTTGTTGATGGATCTTCTACACTTCATATTAGAAAATACAATTCTAATACAAGGGAATATGGAGATCAAATACAAATTAGCGATATTTCCCAGCTTTATGCTGGATATGCCACATTTATTGATGAGAATGGTATTTCCACATTGATAATGGAAAATTGCGCTAACAAAGTAGAGGCTTTGGCTTCAACAGCAAACATTAAATTCGTACCTCAGTCAAGTCTATAATATGAACTTTGTATCACAATATAACATATCCATCAACAAAGTGCTTGGAAGACTTATTCCATACTTTTTCAGAGGACGTAAATTGTACGCCTTAATGGTGAGCTTATTGTCTTCTCTGGAAAGTACCCATGATGGCTTTCTTAAATGGGCGCAAAAGGTAACTATAATATCTAAGCTACCATTTATCAAGGAACCTATGGAATATATGCTGAAGGATAATCTCGGTTCATATTTTGCCAATCCTGAAGATAATTTCTGCTTTGATAAATATGCCCATAAAAGATATGGAAGCTATGTTTATCCGATAACAGATGAAACACACCAGGCTGATGCACCAATTATATATCCATTCAATGAAGATGATGGTACGGCAGTTATATATGCAAGAAAAGATGTAACTGGATCAACAGCCAACAGATTTAATCTTTCAGCACCAAACATCGCAGATAATAGTAAGAAGGAAGAGTACACAACCACTATAAGATTGTTACTTTCTCAGTTTACAATAATAAAAAAATATGACATTATAATTCAAGATTTTTAATATGAAAGAATTAAACATGCCGAGTGGTGGAAGACCAGTCTATACTGAGGACTTCCAGACACTTCAGAATGAAATATCCGTTTTTGAAAAAATAACAGAGCAGAATTGTAGGAATTGTGTTCTGTCAGGTTGTGTTTATACAGAAACCCCAAATCCTGATGGGGAAACGTATAATGCTAACCTTACCGAAGGCTATGCCATCATTAATGGAAAGATTTGTCATGTAGCTGCATGGCACAATGCGGCTTTCCATCATATTCAGCTTCCATTGTATATTGAGCTTGTACAATCCGATAGCGTGGAAAGAACACAGCTTGTCAATGGAGAAACCGCCCCTATGACAATCAACTATGAAGGAGAGGTTCGTACTGCTGGAAACACAATGGTAGGCCCTGCAATCTCCATGAACAGAAAGAAATCGTCATCTTCTGAAGAAAATGATAGATTTACATATTTTCATGACTTATATGAGGGTTTTGTAAGAAAAGCAGAGGTTGAGGATGTCAATAAGAGAGCCTATATAATTGATTTAGCTGATTATATAGGTGTTGATAAGGTGTTACCTACCACAAATGCTGCCTTTGTATATCAGAGCCATATTGTTCAGCCTCGTACTTTCACTATTTTTAACGCCAATGGTGAAAATTATAATAACTTGGCAAATGGCACATACTTTGCATTTTGTATTCGTCAGTTTTTCTCCCTTAATGTTACTGGCTTAGGTCATGATTATCTCCTTTATGACTGGTCACTTAGATTTGTGGGTAAATATAACGATACAAATGCACCAGAATTTATTCGTGATCTTTATGGGGAAACTATTGCCACCACCACCAAGGATGGTCGTATGTCTAAAGAGCAAGTTAAATCCCTTAATAATAAGGCCGACAAGACGTATGTTGATCGAGAATTAGAAAATAAAATGCCGAGCAATGGTACATATACCAGACAGGAAATAGATGATGCCTTAGCCCAGAAGTTGAATTATAGTACTTGGCAAGACAATATGGATATTCTCTGGGGTGAGATAAAAATGTGGGCTGGAGTAACACCGCCACCTAAATATCGCCTTTGTAATGGAGATAATCTTCCTATTCCAGGCAATAATCCTTCAGATCAGTATTATGATCTCTATCAGGCTATTAAAGAGACCTTTAATGTAGTTGGAGCCAATGGTACGCCAGCTGGTTATTTTGCTCTTCCAGATTTGAGAGGTCGTTTCATTGTTGGTATGGGCAAAGGTACAGGTGATAAGGAGTTTACATTCAAAAGTACTGGTGGTGCTTCAGAAGTAGCTCTCACAGTTGATCAAATGCCAACACATAGACATACTGTTCCTTCAGATGATTGGGATAATGGAGGTGCCCCACCATATTCACAGTATGGTATTGAAAATTATAGAGAATTAAGTTATGGTCCTGGAGAAAGTGGAGATGGTGGTGTATGTGATTCTGGTCCTGCTGGCGGCGGCGGCGCTCATAATAACCTTCCACCATACTATACGCTCGCATATATAATAAGAGTAGCAAAATAAAAATAAATTATTATGAAAATTATACCAGTTGGAAACGACTACGCACTTGCAGCAAGGTTGCGTTCAGTCAAAGTAGAAAAGAGCGATGAAGTCACTAATACAGCAAACCAGTCTGAAGAGACAGGTAAGGAAGGCAATAAGGGAGAGGAGGCTTCAGTTCAATCAACAGAAGGCAAGAAGAAAGCCAGAAGATTCAAGAAAGAAGCAACCTCAGAAGAGGGAGAAGAGTGATTTCTCCCAAACCCCATTAGGTCATTTTCTTATCCATGAATGCCCAGCAGAGTGGAAAATCCTTCAGGATGCTAAAAGAAACCTTGCGATAAGAAAATATGATCCCGACATCATCCGTAGCATGGCGTTGAAATCCGACAATCCAATGTTCAGGACTAAGGAGTTTCACGATGCTTTAAGGGACTGGGAACTATATGGGGCAAGAACACCAAACAAGGTAAAATTTGATTTGGATGCTGAGATAGCTTTTATCCGTAAGACACAAAGTGTTAATGATGAAGAGGTTGAGGTGGAACTGTTATTGTTCTAACCTCAGCCTTTTGTCTATTATTCATAAAACAACATAACAATAAACAACTATGAATGTTACCCCAATAAACAAGCGTAGCGGCTTCAAAATACTTATCGCCTTAGACAATTATAGCGGTGAGGATTTTAGGCTCTCATTCTATGCTGCTGGAACCGTACAGAAGCGTTTTATATGTTCCTATATTAACGGAGCCTACACTAATTGTCAACGCATAGATGATTATCATGTTTTATGTTCTTTCCCACCAAACACATTCAATCTCGGAATACTGAAGTGTGAGGTATGCTATGGTTTCTATGACGAACTATCAGAGTCAAATTACTTTAAGGTAATCTCAAATGAGATTGTAACCGCAAGGGTAAATGACGAAGACAGCCATATTGAAATTACCAATGATAAGACTGGGAAGATTGTCACACCAGAGTTTGCTATTTACCTATTGGGGCCTGTGCTTCAGCCTAAGAGTGTAAAAATCAAGCTCAACGGCGTTATTTATGAGGCGGTGGATGGAGTTATCGACTTAGGTACAATAGAGCCTTCTGCGTTGAATAATGAGGCAAAATCGCTACTTAGGGAGATCCTTCGGGCAGCAACCTACACATCAGAACAATACGACAACATAGAATTACTTATAAATTCGCTCTAAAAACAAAATGGCAGATCATTACGGTCTGCCATTTTTATTATACTTTTACATACAGATTGCAACAGCATTTATCTTCGTTCCTGTAACCTGAGCAGGGACATTCTTTTTCCTGACTGTTGTTAGAACATGGGCATTGACCTGAACATCTTATCAAGCCCTTAAAAATACCCTCTACTACTTTTGGATTAGGATTTACTTGCCAGCCTTCCTTTGCATCTTTCTGAGCAATGCTGGTGACTGTTTTGATAACGTCTTTTGTGATGTATTTTGATACACTCATATTTAGGAAATTTATAATTTTTCCTAATAATAGTCATTACGCATATTTATTTTTGTAATTAGCAACATGAGCATTTATCTTTTTGTCCTCTATTATGTCTCTAATTTTTGACATTAATCGCCTTACCTTATAATCGTCCTTCACATCAGCATTTTTTATTCTTAATGTGATAATGTGGTATTGCGATGTGATAAAGTCTCTTTTCTTGTCTTTTTGTTTTTGTTCTTTAGAAAAATGATATTCGCCATCAACCTCGATTGCAATATTGTATTTGGGAATAAAAAGATCAAAGAAAAAGACATTACCGCCATTAACACCATATTTGAATATATGCTGTCTTTCAATATGATAACCAAACCCAAGATATTTCATTTTTTTAAGTAACATTAATTCATACTTGGAAGCACATTCCTTAGCCTTTTCCTGATACTCCTTTTGCCAAGCTAATTTTTGCTCAAGCTCTTCCTCAGTAAATGCCCTTTTGATCTTCTTTTTAGACTTTTTATCATATTGGCGTTGGTATTCTTCAAGAGTTATATAATGTGTCTTTTTATTTAAGGGCATATCTTTTGTATTAGGTATAAGGCAAGCGTTAGTTACCCCTTCTCTTATCAAAGCAAATTGTTTGTCTTGGGTTAAACCTACCATCTTAACATTAATACCAATCTCACCTTCCTGAATTGTATGTCTATTGATTACATAACATTCGGGATATTGCTTTAGAAAATCTAAAATTTGAGAATGTTCAATTTTTGCCATAATGATTTATTTTTTGTTAAATTTTAATATTATATACAGACCGCCCTTTATCCTCCAGAAGGAAAAGAAATTCCTTCAAAAGAGAATATGAAAAAGGAATGTATAACCTTTTTCAGGCCCAAAACATCAAATATTTTATTCCTCCTACGTTGCTGGGGTTTACAAGTCCCTCTGGAGTTACCTGTTGTTAGCGGTGGAACAGAGCAGGATAGTAAGCAACGGATGTTTTTAGAGTCAAGGAGCTTTTTGTATCGGAGAGACTCCCACGGTAGCTACTGATGGAACCAATTTTTCAATAAGCCGTTCTTTTGAAGTGAACGTAAGGCTATGCCTTGTATAAGACTTGCACGTCCCTAACGTCTGGCTTGATACAGTTTTGCCAGGAACCACTGTCGATGTTTGGATTACCACACCTTACCAGGTTGCCATGTCCCTTACGGACTACTATCCTAATGGCATCGGATATGCTCTTTTTCTGTAGAAGAAGGATTTGATTAGAACAATAAGACCTGTAGATAAAAATAGGAACAACCAAAAGCCTAAAGTAGCACGCAGCTTTCAGTTGTTCCCTGTATCTCGTAGAAAAAACGATTCAAATATGTTTTGCTTATCAATGTGCTACTAAATCTAAGCGATGACAAAGGTACGTACTTTATTTTAAGCTACCAAATAAAATTTCAAAAATCTTTCATTTAGGGTGTTAATTTAACCTTTATTCACAATACAAATATTAAATATATAATAATGTACATACGTGAAACATCTCAGCATTGTAGAGATTAAAAAGTGTTGTAACTTGCACAGACAGAGGGGTAAAATAATACGTAAAGAAAATTTAACATAAAAAAATCTATTAAAAATTTGCACAGATAAAAATTTCTTCTTACCTTTGCACTTGGTAAGAGGAAAAAGTTTCTATTCTAAGCTTTTAGTATTTGTGAAAATATGACAAAGCTCCAGGGATGTCCCCAACTAAGCGCATGTGTAACATCCCTGGTTTTTTAGAAGTCAAAGCGTTGAATTTTCTAATTCAATTTTATATATAGTATGATTAAAGGTCAAGGGGCAATCAAAAAGGTAGATGGCACTCTTTATCAAGATGAGCTTCTGTCAGCCTTACACAAACTGCCTAATAACCGAGACTATGAGTTTCTGATTGTGGACAAAGAGAAGAACAGAACGTTGCCAGCATCAACTTATCTATTTTCAGTAGTCCTACCTCAGATTTCGGAACAGTTACCTGATCATCCTCCAAAAGAGGCTCTTTACCGCTATTTTGAGGACATCTTCGCACCTCTTTATAGTGTGACTATCAACGGAGAAGAGTACGAGTACTCTGATTTGAAACGCGAAAAAATAATGATTATCAACGAAGTTTGTGAGAAAATCGTTGATTACGCTGAGAAGAAATGGGGTATCAAAGTAATGTCTTTGGATGACCTCAGAGATTCAAAAAACTCTCAGTTGTATAGTGTGGCTTACAAACAGAACGATGTAAGCTGGGCAAAATTCCTCTCTCATCAAAAATCAAACAGTTAATTTAACAAGATGAGCGAAGAAGTTCAGAAAATGGGTTTGTTTAATCTTTTTCAGCAAACCGCACAGACCTTAGACCAGGCAGAGGCTAAGGCAAAATCAGAGAAAGGTTTTGAGAAAATTGATCGTTTCCGCACTCCTGAAGAGGGCGAGTACGTTGTCAGGGTATTGCCTCTCGCACCTACTGGTGTGGATGCTGAGGGTAAGCCAATCATGCCAATGGATCGAAATGGTTTCGAGTTCCAGTTGTACAGCACATTCCTTGACATCGACCAGCCTGCTGATAAGAAGGGTAAAGTCAAGACCTTACACATTCCAGTAATCAAGACAACCCAGAAGGGTGTAGATAAGTCTGTTGACCTCCTTGAGAAGTACCTGGAGATCGCTAAGGATATGTATGCCGATGACGATGAGGTTATCGAGCTTCTTACAGGTCAGAACAGCCGCCATCGTATCCGTTTCAGCAACCAGCGTGTAATGTACGTTCTTGACATGACTGATGGCACACCTAAAGGCCCTATGTTCTGGCAAGTATCAACCAGCAGCTATAAGGACATCGACAACGAGCGCCGTTCAGTATGGACTAAGGAATCTGAGAAGGCCGCTAAGAAGGGGCTTCCAAAGCCAGAGTGTCCTCTTTGTGGACTGACACAGGCATGGCCTCTTACCATCACACGTACTGGTACTAAGTTCAATGACACCAAGTATGCGTTCAAGATTGATCGTGGTGAGGAGCAGTTGCCTCTTACTGAGGAACAGCTTCAGAAGCTTTTCGATCTCCCACGTATCCCAGATGAGATCTATCACTATACTCGCTATCAGATGGAAGCTACCATCGAGTATCTGAAGCAGTATGATGAGAAGCATGACCTTGAGGTTTGCAAGGATCAGGAGTTCCTTGATGCAATCGAGCAGTTGAAGGGTGAGCTTTCTACTGATGATAACTCTCATTTCTCATTGTCAGGTGATAATGGCTCTGATAAGGGTAATTCACGTAAGATTACTCTTGAAAGTCTTAATGAGGCTTACGACTACATTGTTGATAAGGGACTCGGCAAGGACTCTGATGAGTATGAGGAGTTGCGTGAGGACATCCGTCAGTTCATCGAGGATAACGAGCTTGACGTTGTTGTTAAGCATACTAAGAAGATTGAAGACCTTCTTGAGGAAATTGAGGAGGCTCTTGATAGCAAGTCTAAGACTCCTACAAAGCCTGTCGCTAAGGAAGAGCCAGCAGAGGAGAATAATGACGATAAGAATGAGCAGGAGGAAGAGAAGCCTCGTACTCGCAAGCGCCCATCTCGTCAGGAGGAAGACGATGAGGAACAGAAGCCTTCTAAGAAGGAGGAAAACAATGACGATGACAAGGACGATGATAATACCGCAGAAGAGCAGCCTCGCCCTCGCCGCCGCCGCAGAAGTGAAGAGTAATCTCGTTCATCAGATATTTATAGTTTGATTCTTACATTTTCAAGGGGGAGTATTCCACGTACTCCCCCTTTTAACTCAAACCTAAATGCGTATGAAACGAGAACCACTTTGTATTCTTGTTAATGACTTACACGTTAGCAAGGACAACATTCCAGAATTTAGAAAGAATTGGCAAGAGCTGATTGATATATGCAAGAGTCGCGGTATCTATGATATTGTGATAGGAGGTGATCTGTGGACATCCAGGGCTGGACAGACACTTGATACCTTTCTTGCCGTACAGGAGTTTATTCTTGCTGCTACGGTTACTGAAGGCATTTATCTTACTATTGCTGAAGGTAATCATGACCTTGTGGATCAAGAGCAATATGCTGGCTATTCCCATATTTTCCATCCATATAAGGGGGTGGAGGTGATCGACACCCACAAGATAATGAGTTGGGAAGATTGTGATAAATACCTTGCCGTTATGAGTTATTTCCCAGAGCAAGGTACTTTTACCGAGAAATTGAAGGCTTTGAAGAAGAACCTGAAGATGAAGGACATCAACATTTCAGATGTTACCCTTTATATTCATCAGGGCATTCAGGGCGGTTTGCCTGGAGGTTTCATTTCCAGTACCGATCTTCCAAAGGATCTGTTTGACGATTTTGAGCAGACTCTGGTAGGACACTATCATAATCGCTGCCATGTTAAGGATAGCAATATCTGGTACATCGGCTCGTCTCGTCAGGATAATTTTGGCGAAGACGAGGAAAAGGGATATACGATATTCTATGATGACGCAAGCACAGAGTTCATTAAGAACCAAGTGAACACCAGATACGTTGACTATGAGCTTGATGCGGCTGATCTTGACAGTTTTAAGTCTGATAAGCTTAATGATAGCCTGTACAAGGTAAAGCTGAAGGTTAAGTGTACTGAAACAGAGTCAAAGACACTTGATCGAAATGCGTTAATATCCCAGGGATTCAATAAGGTAGAAGTAAATGTCGTAAGGACACAGCATACTACTGAAAATTCTGATATTTCTGAAAAGTTTGATAAGCATACCATTTCTAAGGAGTATGTAAAATTCTGTGACAAGGAAAACATAGACAGCACATTAGGTACTCAGTACCTGGATAAAATCAAATAGGCTATGTGGAAACTTACGCACGTCAGTGCAAGTAATTTTGTTAGTTTCAAGGAGTTAGACCTGGAATTAACACAGGGAGTCGCAACCCTATTGTATGGTATCAACAAAGATAATGAGAACCAGAAGAACAATGGAACAGGTAAGTCTTCATTGCTTGAGATAATCGCATTTGGTATTACTGGTGATTCTATCAAAAAAGTACCTAACACTAACGATATTATCAACAACTATGAAGAAGAAGCAAGCGTATGTCTCTCCTTCCTTAATGATTACAACGGTAAAAGTTTCAGGATCGAGCGTTACATTTCAAGGAGCCAACCGCAGCGCATTGAGCTGTTTGAAGGTACTCCTGGAGATGGGGAGAAAGCCATCGTCCTATCCTCAGTTCTTGAGTATGGTAAGTATATACTTGATGCCCTGGGATTGACTAAGGATGATATATATGGCTGTTTTCTTCTGAATAGCGCACGTTTCAAGTCTTTCTTTGTTGCTTCTGACAAGGAGAAGAAGGACATCATTAATAACTTCAGTAATGGTGTTGTGGTTGATGAAGCCATTGATAAGCTTCATGAGGACATGGAGCCTGTATCTCAACAGCTTACTGATGCCAAGATGGAAGTTGCAAGGTCTCAGGGTGCAGTAGAGGCCATTGTCAGTCAGATACAGGCTACACTGGATAATCAGGAGAATGAGGCAAATCAGCGTAATGAGCGTATCAATAACATCAAGGAGGAAATTGCCAATAAGAGGGTAATTATTACCCAGAATGAAGAGGCAATTGAAAAAGCCAATGAGAGAATTGGCAAGCTTCAGGATGTAAAGGATAAACTTGCCAAGCTTCAGGAAACTGACATTTCCATTACGGAAAGCTATCGTAAGATTAAGGAGATGTTTCAGCAGAATTGCATTTCCGCTATTGAGGATTATGATAGCAAGGTTGCCATAACCCACGCTAAGATTGAGCAATTCTCAGAATCATTGTCTGAAACGAAAAAACTGGCTGAAAAGGCACAGAAGGACTACGAGGAATATCAGAAGCAATACGAAAGTGTACGAGATTTGTACACTAAGGCAAAGAACGCTACCGATGTTAAGATCCCAGATATTGACAAGCATATTGAAGAGCTTAACAATGTTATGGATAACATTGAAAACGCAATAGCTGAATATGAAGTTTCTATTTCCAAGTACAATAAGGACATTGACCAAATTGATGCAACCATTAATAGGTTGAATATCAAGATTAATGGCAGTATTACTTGTCCTAAGTGTGGTTATCGGTTTGTTGTAGAAACCGATGGTGACAATGTTTCTGTAGAGGAGTTGAAAGACCTTATCAAGACACAGAAGACGATTAAAGGAAATCATCAAGACCAAATCTCTGAAATCAAAGGCAAAATAGCAAAGATGGATGAGAATTTTGACAAATATGATCTTCAGGTTGTTGACATGAAGAAAGAGAAAAAGAGGCTTCGTGAATCGCTTGATGCTGAATATGCCAAGCTTACGGAAGCCAAGCATAAGCTTTCTGAATTTGCCGATGAACAGGTTCGTTTTTCTCGTGAACTTGACTCTTTGGAAAGGGATAAGAACATGTATGTTTCCGAGGTGGAGAATATGTGTTACAAGATGTTCTCTCAGGCCAATACTAATGTGGATAAGGCTATCTCTAATGAGAATATCTGTGTCAGCAGCTATAAGACTACTATTTCCTCTCAACAGGGCAGTATTGATGTTCTTCTGAAGTCTATTGAGGATTTGAAGAACTTTGATGCTACTGGCGTTGTGGATCAGCTAAAGGCTCGTAAGAAAGAGCTTGATGAGGATCTGGAGGGTGCAAGAGTCATAGAGTCAAGTAGGCAGCGTAAATATGATGAACTGGTAGCCCAGGAGGATTACTTTGTCCGCTTTAAGTCTTACCTTGCCAATACCAAGATAGAGTCAATCGCAGATCTTACTAACAGCTTCCTTCAGCAGATAGGCTCTGATATGAGCGTGGAGCTGAGTGGCTATAAGGTACTCAAAAACAAAAAGGTTCGTGAAAAGATCACTGTGTCTGTGCTTCGTAACGGAGAGGATACAGGAGCCTTTGAGAAGCTTTCTGCTGGTGAGAGGTGTCGTATTGTACTGGCTGGAATACTGGCAATGAGACAGCTTACCAACGCTAACTGCGAGGATGGTAAGGGGTTAGATCTCCTGATTATTGATGAATTGATGGATGCTTCTGACTACCCAGGTTTGATGTCTTATGCGGAAGCAATCAATTCACTCGGCATAACTACACTTATGGTTACTCAGAATGTCGTTTCTGAAAGTTATCCATACAGGCTTGTTGTGCAGAAAGAAGGCGGTATAAGTACTATTATTAACAAAGAATAACCAATGGCACAGGAAATTACAGAAGAATTTATCAAGTCCTTGACTAAGTGGCAGATATTAGCCTTGGACTGCGCTCAACACACTGGCTTTTATTCATGTAAGGAATACGGAACAGTCTATTTCCCAAACACCGATAAGGCACCTAAAAAATTGGGTGAGGATTATGAACAACATAAGGCTTTCAGGGATTGGGTAATTGAGATGGTAAAAAAGTACAATTTTAAGTTGATTGTTGCCGAAGACGTTAATGTCGGGAACCAGTTTACAGCACTTAGAAAACTATCTCAGTTCCAGGGGGTTTTGTATGAGGTTTGTGCAACCTTGAAAATACCTCTCATAGTATGCAATGTAGCCAGTATCAAGCGTTTTGCCGCAGGAAAGGGCAATGCTACTAAACAGGAAATGATAGAGGCTGCTAAACGGCGATGGAAGTTTGACTGTGAAAATGATGACAATCTTGCTGATGCGATGCACATCTTCCATTACATAACTAAACGCTACAACATTCAATAACCAAACAAGTAAATTCCGAGAGTATGGACACAGCAGTAGAAGAAAAGAAAGAACCTGAGAAGAAGCAAAGACATGATCCAGTTCTCAATAAGCCTTTGTTTGAGAAATACATTGTGCCTAATCTGGATGAGATAAGATCGCTTGTGTTTTTCTATTCCAGCAACAAACAGGAGGTGGATAGTAACTATAACTTTGTACTGACTGAGATGTACAAGTATATCCACTCTTATGATCCAAGCAAGTCACTAAAGACATGGATACATATTGTTGCAAGGCGCGGCACCCAGTTTCAAAACAAGAAACAATACCAGGCACATTGCCATGATCATGGCTTGAGCTATGACTTTGATCATGACAATGGCGATGATGACGATGTACTGGAATGTGGTGGTGGATCAACAACAATGGTTGTAGGAAATGTGATTGACAATGTTTCTGACAAGGTACTTTCAGCTCTTCAACGCACACCCCCAGCTCTCTTATCGTCATTCATTCTATACTTTCAGGGATATAGCCACGAGGAAATCGTGAACATCGAGTATCAGCGTGGCTATATTGACCGAAACGATCCTGATGCAGCAAAGACTATTCAGAACAGAATATATATGGCAAAGAAAATAATTAAGAAAACATTAGCTGAGTATGGAATCACCAAAACAGATGGAAACTGGTAAGCAGTTTAGGCGAATAGCGAGAGCTGTCGAGGTTATTATCAGGAAATGTATCTATCCTAAATATAGGCTTCCCCAAAACGAATACTACCTTGTGAATATCGAACAGGGGATGCAGATGTATAGGGAGAAATGTTATCCGATGGGTTTAGCTGATGAGCGTATAGCAGACTACATCCTTTATCAGATTTATCGTTATCGTGATATGATAGGTACTGATAGCAGATGGACTATTGTATGGCTATTCACTCAGAATGCAGTGGAAAAATATCGTGCGCAGTTCCTTTCAAAGGGTGGCAAGAGTGGTATGTATTACTATATCCATGAATGGATGGATGATAATGAACTTACCATGCGGAGGGTTCTGAATGTGATTGCAGAGCCTAAACCGAATGAGATGGCAAAGTACGTCTATATGCCCTCAGAGGAACCAATTAAAAGAAGATGGCTGAATACAGAGGCTGGCTATGCCTTATGTGGTACAAGCACTACTGGCTGGTCTCCCCAGTCAAGAATATGTAATCAATGTAATTATGTAGGAAAATGTAGGGTAAGGATGCAGACAAAGTATCCTGAACTATTAAGAATCAGAAAGGAAATTCAAAATGGCTAAGAAAGAGATGAATGTGTTGACAGAGGCTTATCTGAATGAACTTTACAATGCGGCAATAGAGAACGATTACATGTGCAGCGTTGTTGTTCAGTATATGAAGGATGAGTATCTGCCAAGTAGAGATTACCAGATGTTACACAATGGTCTGAAGCAGCATTTCTCACAATACAAGAGAGCGCCTAAATATGGTGTGATAGCGCAGAAAATGGCTACTTCCAGGTCTGTAACTGAATTGCTTGATGAGATCAGAGATACTGCAACCAACAAGGACACAGACTCAATACGAGATCAGTTTGAGGAGTTTCTAAAATTGGTTGAGTTCAAGAAGATATACAAGCTCATTGGTGATAAGTTCAACAATGAGAATAGGATAGAGGCTTTGCAGATGTTTCAGGAGCAGAGCCAGAAGATGCAGATGTTCTCTTTGAAGCCTGAGACATTCATAGATGTTGCTGGAACATTTGAGCAGCGTTTGAATGAGAATAAGGAGCGCACCTATGCTGAGGATGGGAACATGCCAGTCAATAGTTTCTATATTGATTGTCTTGATAACCTCAACCAGGGCAGAAACCTCAGAACACAGCTTACCGTATGGATGGCGATGTCTGGTGTTGGTAAGTCTCATGTGGCTCGCTGGATAGGCTATAATGGTGCTTATGTAAGTGGCCTTAACGTTCTTCATATCCAGCTTGAGGGTAGCGCTAACGAGACACTGGATGCTTACTCTGCAACTCTTATCGGTCAGTCTGCCTTTGCTTACGAGACTGGTGATGTCAATACACATTCAGTTGAAATGTTTATTAAGCAGAGTGAACAATATAAGGGTTCATTGAAAGTCAAGGCATATTCTAAGTTCGGACAGAAACGTACTACCAATGATATTAAGGCTGTCATGGATGATTACAAGAAGAACTTTGGTTTCTATCCAGATATTTGTGTTATAGACTCTCTGGATCTTCTTCTTGATAGTACTGGTAGAACATGGAATAAAGATAGTCTTAGATTTTTGCGTATATCTGTCGCAGAGGAATTAAAAGACCTTGCCGCAGAGACTAATTGCTGGATAAATGCAACATACCAAGCAACCATAGAAGACAGGAAATTCTGTAATGATGAGAAGAACGTTCTTGATGGTTACAATCTTTCTGAGGCAAAAGGTCTTCAGCGCCCAGTTACCCATCTTATTTCTTTGAATAGGTCTGATAGGGAGAATGAAGAAGAGACTATGAGATTGCATGTTGCTAAGTCTCGTTTCTTCCAGAAGGGCGGTACTTATCGTATTGCCACAGATTATGATCATGAGCGCTTTTATGATAGAGAGCGCACCTTATCCCTTTCTCAGAAATGATAAAGAATTGTTCCACTTGTCAGTATGAAAACCAGGATGAAGATAGATACCCTTGTGACCGATGCACTCCCTGTCAATCGTCAGTCTATTGGAAGCCTAAGTCTCTCATATAATAATAAATAAGGTACATGTGCGCGTGTGAATCGAGCGCCAAATAGGTTAAGAAAACTTAATTAATTAATAGAAAATTTGCAAATCTAAAATTTAATTTTTATCTTTGCAGCATTGATTGAGCCACATGTTTGGCAAATTTCTACATTCATAATTGTCCTGTCTCTTTGACAGGGGTTTGATTGTAAACTTGATTGATTGAACGGAGAGATTGCTTTCGCAGTCTCTCCAAATTTCCACAAGTAAGAAATTAAACTAAATTATTATGAATCTTGTAGAAAGCGATAAACGTACCATTATCGACACCTTACAGATTGATTTTCGTGGAAAGACTGATGGAGGACGGAGAAACCTTTTGTTTCCTCGTTGTCCTTTCTGTGGGCATGATGGTTATAAATTCGGTATCTACATTGGCAAGGATTACGGAGGTAAGATCTTCGGTAAGTCCCATTGTTTCTCCTGCGGACGTAGTTGTAATAGTCTGAAGGATACATTGGAATTGCTTGACCGTAGAGACCTTCTGCCAAAGGAAACTGAAACTTATAACGAGGAACTATCTACGGAGCTTGCCTTGTTTGAGGATGAGATTGACGATGAGCTTGTAGAAGTTGAAATGCCTAAAGGTTACAAGCGTGTATTCAAGAACCACTATCTGAAAAGTAGGGGATGGAGAAGTGATGACTATGAGTATTTCCCAGTCGGAACAAATCGTGGAATGGACTGGAAATTGGAAGATTATGTTATTATCCCTATTGTTGAGGATGGTGTTAATGTCGGTTATGTGGCTCGTCATACATGGTCTAAGGATGAGATCGAGTCATATAATGAGAAACACAGAAGAAAGATATTGCGTTATAGAAACTCTACCGAGGCTGATGGTAATGGCTTTGAGAAGCTGATCTATAACATTGATGCTATTGTCCCTAATCTTACTGACACAATCATAGTATGCGAGGGTGTCTTCGATGTTGTCGGACTTACAAGGAAACTGGAGTTGTATGACAATGAGAAGATACAGGCCGTTGCTACTTTCGGGAAGAAGCTCTCAGATACCCAGCTTTATAAACTGCAATCTAAGGGTGTCAGGACATTGGTCTTGGGATTTGACCAGGATGCAGTTGAGACTACTTGTAAGATAGCAAAGGAGCTGGAGCAGTACTTTGATGTCTTTATCGTTGATGTGCCACAGGATTGGGAACAGAAGGACTTTGATGAAATGAAGCCCTCCCAGCTCTATGAATTATTTAGTGAACATATTAAGACAGTATCAGAATTTAATTTACAGACTATACTATGAGCAAAGAAGATTTTATTTTTAATATAGGCTATGAGCCAATAGAGGGAGAAATCTGGAAAGAATGGGAGAAAAGCCCCTTGTATCAGATTAGCAATAAAGGGAGAGTAAGGTCGATAAATGGTCGATTTCGTCATAACAATTGTAAGGAGTGGAGATTATTAAAGCCATGTTCTTCTAATAGAAAAGTCCCTTATTTACGTTATGGTTTTTGTATAGGTAGGAAAGTACACATGTACTATGCTTCCAGACTTGTATATGAGGCCTTTATAGGGAAAATTCCCGATAGGCATAAGGTAATATACAAAGATGGTGACTATACAAATAATTCTGTTGAAAATCTGGCATTGATGAGCTATGAGGATTTCTTTTGCAATGAGAAAACGAAAAAGATAGGCAGAAATGGCTGTTTTTCAAGAGAAACCTTTATTAGTATTGCAAGGGAGCATCTTTGTGATAAGGTTTCGTTATCTGACCTTGCGGTAAAATATAATGTGCCATATTATTGTATTGTTAATGCGTGTCAAAGATACAAGAATAAAGTTCTATGATTGAAGAATTGGAACAATGGTTGAAAGACCATTACATACAATATAGCCTACGCAGAAATGACATTGTGGACATTCCTGAGTTTGGTCGCTGTCTCTATCAGTCGATGGAGAAACGAGACCACTTGTTTAAGGTGGATAAGGAAACTAAGGAGGTTCACATTTCTTGCGTTGAGAATTATGAATACCTCAAAAATGACAATATCCAGTATGTCATTGTAAAGTTCGGTAATTGTTTCTATTACTGGGACATCAATGATCCTAAAGAGGAACTTTATATACTGAAATATGTCGGTAAGTTTGTAGGTTGTGAGACTGAATGTGACTACTATCCATTAGGAATACATAGCGGCTTTGAGTTGCTGAATGGATCTTCCAGCCTCAATAATTGGTGTAAGAAGGCAAAGTTCCTGGGTTATAAGGGAATTGCTACTTGTGAGCTTAATACAATGGCTGCATCCCTGGATCTTCAGCGTGAGGCTACTGCTGCTGGACTGAAATATTGCTTTGGGTATTCTCTGATTGTTGAGGTGGGTAATGAGAAGATTGGTATTAAGCTGTATTCTCAGACACAGGAAGGCTTTCAGAATATGCTTAGAATCCAGTATCATATTAACGTGCTTAGGATGGAGGATAAGATGATTGCCTTATATGACCTTCTACATCTTGCGAAGGGTAATGTTATTGTCTTTGGTAAGCTTTCTTTGTCTTGGTTGGTAAAGCCTGAGAATGAAGAGGTGGTTAAGGACATGATAAGTTACTTTGAAGCTGCCTACGCACAGATAGACTGGAGTGAGTACAAGGCCAATAGGATAGACTCTCAGGTTCTTGTTAATATGAAGGACTATTTTGATGCCACCAGTGACGGATGGATATATGGTATTGAACCAGTTTTAATACAAGATGTCTATTATCCTGATGCTGATGAATACAGAAACAAGATAGTTCTCAATAAGATTGATTTGGGAGCCGCACATGAACAATCGGTAAGGCAGTATATGAAGACCTTAGATGAATTGTTTGATGAGTTTGATGCTTTGTTTTCCAACAAGTACTCTGAGGATGTCTTTTATCTGATGTGCGAGAATACCGCAAAAATCATAGAGCCTGCCAATGCTGGATATGACATGAGTGGTAACTATATGCCACGATACGAAATGACACCAGAAGAAGAGGCTAAGTATGGGACAAATCGTAATATGTTCCGTCAGTTGCTTGAGGAAGGCTTTAAGAGGTTTGTTCCTGAAGGTGAAGAGGAGGTATATCGTAAACGTCTGGAGTATGAGACGTACATATTGGAAAGTACCGATAACATAGATTATTTCCTTATCCAGTATGACTGCGTTAATTGGGCAAGAGAACATGATATACTTGTCGGCATTGGCCGAGGCAGTGCTGGAGGTGCATTGTGTCTTTATCTTATGGGTATTACCCAGATTGATCCTATTAAGTATAGCCTCATCTTTGAGCGTTTCCTTCTTCCTGAACGTGCTGGTCTTGAGGCTAAGGAGTTGACAAAGATATGCAAACCGATAGAGTCTTCAGATTATATTGAATTGACTCTTGAGAATGGTAAGACATATAAGTTTGATAGAGATGCGGAGTTCTTAGTAAATCGAAACGGCAAGGAAATAAAAATCTATGCTGATGAGCTTGAGGAGGACGATGACATTATTTTCGACAACAAGGATCTATTATTTACACTTTAAGTATGTACTATTACGCAACGATTAAAACAGATAGTGGGCCAATTCATTTTGAATTTGAACACCTCGCACAAGGTACGGTGGTTGCTCTGGATGCTAAGTTAGATGACTTTAAGGCTAAACCTTGCAAGTTGCCTGATGGAAGTGATGGAATAGAATTTGCACCTAAGACCGCTAAGGATTGTAGGAACATAGATGGATGTATCTATCTTCACTTAGGGGCTGTTTCAGATACTGAAATGGTAAGGTTGATAGAAATATTCCTAAAGGCAGTAAAGGACAAAACCCTGTGGAAGCAATCAATGCCGAATACAATAATCACAACCATTCGATAGTATGAAAGTATTGTCATTAAAACATATAAACAAGTCAGAGTCCGTTTCTGTAATGGATTGTTCTGTGGGCAAGGGATATTGGAAAGTTGCTCATGGTTCTCTTCCTGATGTGGATCTCGACTTTCAGGCAGACCGCAGACAAGAGGTAAAGGAATACCTCGAAAGGCGATACGGACATGGTAAGACACAGCGTGTATTCTCAGCAGGAACCTTTACTACTGCAAAGGTTAAGTCTGCTATGAAGGATATTGCGGCTGTATATAAGATCCCAAGAGGCACAACCAACTATGTTACCGCCATTATCAACGATGAGCTTACATGGACTGGTCTGATGAAGATGGCTGCAACCAACAAGACAGTGTATGATTTCATTCAGAAGCACCCTAATGTGTTTGAGGATATGAGACCTATACTTGAGCAGCCAAGAAGTGCTGGTATCCATGCTTCAGCCTGTATTATCGTACCAGATGTAATCAAGGAGCAGAAGATAGAGTGTTTCGAGGTCTTACCAGTCAGAAAGCAGAATGACATGCTTGTATCTGAGATTGGTGGAGCTGATATTGATGAGCTGGGTATCCTTAAAAATGACTTGCTCGGTATTGCGGAGCTTGCTCGTATCAAGGAAACTCTTAATATAGTCAAAGAGGAATACAATAGAAGCTATTCTATCCTTCAGCTTATTGACGATGAGCATCTGAAAGATAGTGCGGTTTACGATATAATCAGTAAGGGCTATACTCAGGGACTTTTCCAGTTATCATCACCTGGTATGACTAAGTTTATCAAGCAGTTGAAGCCTTCCAATATTGAGTATCTTATCGCTGCCGTTGCTTTGTTCCGTCCTGCCACATTGGAGTCTGGTTCGGTTCAAAAGTATATTGACATTAAGAATGAGGATGCTTTTCCAGAATATCTCTGGGGTACTGAGAACGCATTGTCATCAACATATTCATGTCTGATCTATCAAGAACAGCTTGCGCAGATGGCTCGTGAGGTTGGTGGTTTCAGTCTCGGTGACGGAGTTAAGCTTGTCAAGCTGATTTCTAAGAAAAAGGTTGACAAGATCAAGGCTCAGAAAGATAAGTTCATGACTGGGGCAGCTAAGAAAGGATGTCCTAAAGATGCAGCAGAGGCTATATGGGCAATGATGGAGGCGGCTGGTACGTACTTGTTTAATAAGAGTCACGCCACAGCCTATGCCCTCACCAGTTATGTAGGAGCCTGGTTGAAGACACACTATCCAGTTGCTTTCTATACCGTTCAGTTGAAATGGGTTGCTGATGAGAAGCTTCCTACTTTGATGAATGAGATAGAAGACCTGGAGGGTACAGAGCTTGTACAATGTAATATCAATCTGTCTTCTGAGGTGTTTGTTACCGATTATAAGCATGGTATCATATACTGGTCTCTTGCTCGTGTAAAGTATGTGGGGGTTAAGGCGGTTATCCAGATAGTTAAGGAAAGAAACATGAACGGCAAATATGTCAGTCTTCGTGATTTTGTTGTCCGTATCTATAAGAGCAAGCTCAAGAAGAATAAGTATAAGGGTTTTACTGATGATGATTGCGTGGAGGATGGTGGGCGTAATGCCGTTACCACTCGTCACCTCAAGCAGCTTATCATTTCAGGAGCCTTTGATGAGGTAGAACATATTACCAACCCAGCTCAGAGATATATTCTTCTGAAGGGAGCTGCAAGGATGCTTGGGTTTGAGCTGAATGATAAGGATGCACCAGAGGAAATGAGGGATAAGCCTTATTACTGGCAGCAGAAACAGATAGATATTACTGGTTTCGGAGCTATTGACTATAATGCTATCATTTCTAAGTGTGAGGCAGTACCGAGCAGCATAAGCGGTACTAAGCGCCTTAACCTGAAGGTTCTTGCCCAGACTACCTTGATGCCTGAGAAGTATGTTATGTGCGCTACCATAGCTGAGGTTGTCTGCAAGTCTTACAAGGATAAGAAGACAGGAGCCACAAAGCACTATGGAAAGATCGTTGTCCGTCAGAACAATTATCTTGGTCTGCTTACTATATGGGGTGATGCCTGGGAGCAGTGTAGGGATAAGTTCGTAGGCAAGGTTAATCGTCTCGTAATAGCCGTAGTTCACACTGAATGGAGTGACTATGATGAGCAGAATGTGTTGAAGTTAAACAGAAACGCCTTTGTATGTAACCCAGATGAAGTTTAAGGAAGACTATACTCAAGAGGAAAGGCAGATTGCGCACGATAAGCAAGTAAACAGCAAGCGTAAGAAGCGTAATATGTATTATCTTACCGACTATACAGATAAGATGAAACAGAACGTGATGCAATGGCAAAAGGATCATCGTGAGCAATACAGAGTCTATAATCGTGAACTGAAGAAACGCAGATATGTAGAGCGTGGTAAGCCTAAGTTGTCTGATAAGGCACTAAACAAGAGAATGAGAAAGGTTGCCATTCAGAATACACGTCATTTCAGAACACGAGGTCATATAACAAAACAGCAATATAAGGAAATACTTATGGAAATAGAAAAGAGAAAGGTTGCCGATTATCTGGATAAGGTAGAGGGCAATGTAAGGAAAAAGATAATCCTCTGCATAATAGGGGAGAGTGGGGCGGGAAAGACATTGGCCTCACTGCATCTGAAGTATAAACTGGATGCAAATGTCATCTGTTCATTTACCACCAGACCGCCGAGAGAGACGGAGGTGGAGGGTAGGGATCACCATTTCGTTGATATAGTACCCGACAAGAATGATCTCCTTGCCTATTGTGTCTTTGGTGGTTACAAGTATTATGCTCTCAAGACACAGGTATATGGGCCTGTAACGGTCTATGTGATTGATGAGAATGGCTATCTTGACCTGAAGGAGAGGTTCAAGGATGAGTACGATCTTCATGCTATATATGTCAGCAGAAAGAAGTCATTGAAGATGATTGCTGGAGTGCCTGAACATAGAATGGCAAGGGATAAGAAACGTGCGGAGCTTCTGTCTGATGATGTCTATGATTGTAAGATAGAGAACAATGGGACTAAGGCAGAGTTCTTTGAGAAAGTAGAAACTATATATAATAACCTTTTAGAGAAAGCAAAAGAATATGGCTGGTAATGATAAAAGCACTGTTGTAATGATGTACGTCTTTGACTTTGAGACTGGAGGCCTCAAGTGTCAGGAATGCGCAGCTACCCAGATTTCAATACATGCAGTTAGACTGGATACGTTTGAAATGGTAGATACCCTTAATCTGTATATTTCCCCATATCAGTATCAGGAGTCAGCAGGAAAGGCAGCTAAGAAAGTCCTCAAGAGCAAGTACGAGGATGATGAAGCACCTCTGATGAAGTATGAAGAGGCAGCTCTTGATTATAGTGCCATTACTATGGATATGCTTGAGAGACTGGGCAAGCCTTTGGAGGATGTATGCGACCAGATACTTGAGTTTATCGAGACTAATTCACCTAAGACATCACCAGCCAACAAGCCTATTCTCTGTGGCCAGAATGTACTCTTTGATATTGGCTTTCTTCAACAGATATTTGTCTATACTAAACGCTGGGAAGCTCTTTGCAAGCTCATCAGGGGACATAAGGATTTCTGGGGTAATTTCCAACCTTACTATATAGACACAATCATTCTCAGCCAGTTAGCTTTTAATCATGACAGGTCTATTAATACATATAAGCTGGAAATTTCCGCAGAGAGGCTTGGTATTGATTTGGATGATGCCCATGATGCAGATGCGGATGTGTTGGCTACTCAGGAAATCGTTAGGGTTTTGACAGCTAAGATGAGAAGCGATGGTGATGGTGCTGATGCTGGATTGGCAGAGGTGAAGAAAGTGAAGTTAAGAGAACATTTTAAGATATAGGCTTATGGATATGATAATGTCGTATTGCTGTGGTGTACTCAGCACACTCCTTATCGGTGCGATTGCACTGATTATGAGAATGAAGAAAGACATCAATAATATACAAAGCGATATTATTGGTCTTGGCGGCAGTTTCCAAAACTGCATTGATGGATTAACTAAACAAATCAATAACCATTCTGATGTTCTTAGGCAGCATCAGAAGGCTATTGATTACTTAACAAAAGAATGCAATGACTAAATACTCATTTAACAAAGAGACTGGTACATTAGAGCCTAAGTCTCCACAACAGAAAGATGTGATTGAGAAAAAGGAAATGGAGGTTCCACAGGCAAAAGAGGAAGATGTAAAGAATATCGTCACTAAGCCTGAACAGCCTAATGTTGATGACGGAGAAGAGGCTGAAGTGGTATTCAGACAATTCTCAGACCTCTCAATCATGCGTGTAGATGATCAGGCTACTGGTAAGTGGTTATGCTATTTTTCAGGTTATGCGCTTGACATCAAGTTCAATATGGAAGAGCTGAAAGGTGCTAATGCTTCCAAAAAGATAGAAGCGGCATTGGAAGGCTTGAACAAACTCTTCAGAAAAATTATACTGGATCAGGCTGTTGGTGGTTAAAAAAGTCTATTATTAAGAAAACATTAAAGCAATGGCATATCAGAGATTTTTGACCGATAATGATTATTTAGCCCTTATCACTGAGGAAGGGCTAAACTCTCTTACTCGTGGTAATACAGACCGTCTGGCACAGGCAGAGCAGAGAGCTGAAATGAGAATTGTGGACTATCTTGATCAATTCTATGAGATTGGTGCAGTCCTTGAGGTTGGTAAGCGTATTAAGGATTACTCTCCTCTTATTACCTATCCTTCCAATGTGTTCTTCAAGAAGGATGGAAAGATATGGAGGACAGCTAAGGCCATGAATGCTTGTCATAGACCTAACGATAAGGTCTATTGGGAGAAGGCGGTAGATCTTACCCTTCCAGCAGAGCAGCTTCGTGAGACCAATCGAGAGGTTCTTCCATACCTTCAGCAGAAGACCTACAAACCTGGTGACGTTGTTGAGTATCTTGGCATTACATGGCAATGCCTTATTGCTAACGGATGGGATTTTAAGAACATTCAGATCCCTGGTATTAACTATTGGGAGAAGATTGCCGTTGATGGTTGGGAGGCCAATATCCATTATCATGTCGGCGATGTTGTTGCCTACGATGAGCAGTTCTATATGGTAATCGCCGATGATGAGTCAGAACGCGAGTACTATGAGGATGGCACACCCACCATACCAGAAAACATAGACTGGTCTGAAGATCCTGAGATAAGTCCTGCCTATGGTCTTATCGGTGACTATGCTGAAGACTATAATTACAATCTGGATGGCAATGACTATGTTGTCTATGAGAATGAAGTTTGGAGGCCTACAATGAACCCTAATGCAGACGAGCCAGTAGAGAATGAGAATATAGTTCAGGACGATCCTCGAAACTACAATCTCGTCAACTATATGACAGCGATTGCTCTCTACTATCTCAATGCCCTTATTGCCCCGACAAATGTTCCTCTTACAAGAGAGACCATGTTCAATGAGGCAATGGATTGGGTAGAGTCTGCTGCAAGGTTGAAGCTTGATCCACATATTCCTCGTAAGATTGACAGGGATAAGAAATGCCCGAAAGACGATTGGGCATTGGCTTCATTTGAAACAAATCAGGAAACCCAGGTCAATAGTCCCTGGTTTACATAAGTAGAGGTTAGATATTTTTGATTAGGGGATTAGTTCAGGAGGTTAAATCGTGAGATTTGATCTCCTTTTTAGTTAAAAAATGTATAAAAATTTGCATAGGTTAAGAAAAGTTTATACTTTTGCAACCGCAAACGAGGAACGATGTATATTTTGATATGCACAAAGTGTTACAGAAATAAAATCGTATCACCTCAAAACGTTGACACTCAGTAGGTTAAAGAAGAGAAGGGTTTTTACCCCCACCTTCCGCCTCAAAGTCAATGTATATTTGTACTTTCTCGGAAGATGGTGGATTCATCTAAGGGTTAGGATTCAAGATTCTCAATCTTGCCATAGGGGTTCGAATCCCCTATCCACTACAAGAAAGGGGCTGAGACAGTACAAATTAATCCGGTGGATTCATCTAAGGGTTAGGATTCAAGATTCTCAATCTTGCCATAGGGGTTCGAATCCCCTATCCACTACAAGAAAATGAATATATGCGGTACTCAATGATGTTTTTGAGTGCCGCTTAATTGTTTTGCATCGTGAGCATCAGAAGATACCTACATATTGTTCTAGTCGTTGCTGCTTTGGGCTGTCCGGGCGTTTTGTCGGGGCAGATCAAGACCAATGCCGTATATCAGCAGTATATTGAGATATACAAGGACCTTGCCATTGAGCAGATGAGGAAGTATTCCATTCCGGCAAGTATCACCCTTGCGCAGGGACTTCTTGAGAGTTCTGCCGGTAGGAGTTCGTTGGCTACTATGGGTAACAACCATTTCGGCATCAAGTGTCATGACTGGACGGGTCCTACGATGTTGCGTGACGATGATGCTCCTAATGAATGTTTCCGCGTGTATAGTAATCCGCGTGCAAGTTTTGAGGATCATAGTAAGTTCCTTCAGCGTCCGCGTTATCAGAGCCTGTTCCGTCTGAAGGTGACTGACTACAGGGGATGGGCTAATGGTTTGAAGGCTTGTGGATATGCCACGAGTCCAACATACGCACAGAAACTTATCAATATCATTGAGGCGTACCAGCTATATCAGTACGACACGCAGAAGACCGTAAATACCTTCGTGCTGAAACATTCTGTTACGAGTCCGAAGGTGCAGTTGCAGGGACAGCAGCCACACCGCCTTTATTCCTACAACAAGAACTATTATATCATAGCACGTCATGGTGATACTTTTACGAGTCTTAGCAAGGAACTGAGAATCAGCGCTATTAAGCTTGCAAGGTACAATGAGCGCGATAGGGTGGAGATGCTTGCCGATGGTGATGTTGTCTATCTGATGAAAAAGCAGAAGCATGCAGTCAAGGAGTATCGTGGACGCTATCATGTAGTGAAGAACGGCGAGAGCCTTTATTCTATTGCCCAGCATTATGGAGTTCGCCTTTCACGTCTTTATATTTGGAACAGATTGCCTATTGATTATTCTGCAAAAGTGGGTGATAGGATATACCTCTATTAAAATTTTAAACAAAAATTAAATAAATTTTACTTAAAATTTGCAAGAGTGGGGATTTTTTATTACTTTTGCATCAGATTTTTCAAAAAATGATTGTTTAATCTGTGTGTATCGTGAAAAAATACCTGTTTTCTGCAATAACGGCGCTTTTCGTGTCGTTAGCCCTTTTAGGCTGTTCATACGGAGATGGAACTCCGATAAGCAGTCTGGACGATTCTTCCATGCCTATACGCAGGTATGACCTGTTGCAGATGCGGTATCTTACCACAGGTGACTATTCCGCATTGCAGAAGATGCGCTCAACCTATATCGTGGAAACCCGTGCTCTTGTGGAGAGCCTTTTGAAGATTGGTGTACTTGGAGAGTCGGGGATGAACGAGAGGATTCTTGAATACTATGAGGACTCAACCCTTTCTGCTGCCATAGAAGATGTTAACAAGACTTTTGCCAATATGGATAAGGAGAATGAGCAGTTGCGTATCTGCCTTAACCGTATGCAAAGGCTTCTTCCTGAGGTCGAATTGCCTGATGTATATACCCAGATAGGCGATTTTGAGCAGAGTATCGTGGTGTGTGGCCGTAAGGTGGGTATTTCTTTGGAGAAGTATCTCGGTCCTGACTATCCCGTATATAAACGCTTTTTCGATGAACAACAGCGCAAGCAGATGACAAGGGAGTATATGATACCTGAATGTATGAGCATATACCTGCTTAGTCAGTTTCCGTTCGGTGATTTCCAGAACACTTCCCAGGCGAAGAGGGATTTTCATCTCCAGTGTGTTTGGTATGTGGTGAACAAGTTGCTTGGTGAGGAATTCTTCGGTCGTTCGGAGACTTCCAAGGTGGATGCTTTCATGCAGATACATAAGGATATGTCTCTGTCGGAACTCCTGAATTACAGCCGGCAGGAGATGTCGAAGGTATCGGGTGCATCGGCGGAAAATGCAAAATAGAGTTGTCAAAAAAACGTTTTTGCCGCTTGGAGAATAAAAAAGATTGCATTTTGTTCTCGTATGTCAGTTTTTTTTTGTACTTTTGTCTTTGATATAGCAAATATAATCACATTTTATTATATAATATCAAAAAGAAATTATGAAGATTAACGATTACAACTTTGCCGGTAAGAAGGCAATCGTACGTGTGGATTTCAATGTACCTTTGAAGGATGGTAAGATCACAGACGACACTCGTATCCGTGGTGCTCTTCCAACACTTAAGCTGATCCTTGAGAAGGGTGGTGCTCTCATCATCATGTCTCACATGGGTAAGCCAAAGGGTAAGGTAAAGCCAGAGCTCTCTCTCGCTCAGATCAAGGACGCAGTTGCTGCTGCTCTCGGTGTTGCTGAGGTAAAGTTCGCTCCTGACTGCGCAAAGGCTCAGGATGCAGCTGCATCTCTGAAGGCTGGTGAGGTGCTTCTTCTTGAGAACCTCCGTTACTACCCAGAGGAAGAGGGTAAGCCAGTAGGTATCGACAAGGAGGATCCTGCATATAAGGCTGCTAAGGAAGAGATGAAGGCTAAGCAGAAGGAATTTGCAAAGACTCTTGCTTCTTACGCAGACTGCTATGTAATGGATGCATTCGGTACAGCTCACCGTAAGCATGCTTCTACAGCTGTTATCGCTGATTTCTTTGATTCTGACAACAAGATGCTCGGTCTCCTCATGGAGAAGGAGGTTACTGCTGTTGACAACGTGCTCAACAACATCAAGCGTCCATTCATCGCTATCATGGGTGGTTCAAAGGTATCTTCTAAGATCGGTATCATTGAGAATCTTCTCGGTAAGGTTGATAAGCTCATCCTCTGTGGTGGTATGACATATACATTCGCTAAGGCTCACAACGGTGAGATTGGTGATTCTATTGTAGAGCTTGACAAGCTTGACGTTGCCCTCAACGTTGAGAAGCTCGCAAAGGAGAACGGCGTAGAGCTCGTTATGGCTCCAGACGCAACATGTACAAACGGCTTCGACTTCGGTTCAATGAGTGTTAAGGCTGGTGCAAAGATCGAGAACTATCCTTCAAACGAGATTCCTGCTGGTTGGGAAGGTCTTGACGCTGGTCCAGAGGCTCAGAAGAACTTCGCAGAGGCTATCAAGGGCTGCAAGACAATCCTCTGGAACGGTCCTGCAGGTGTATTCGAGTGCGACGACTTCACAGCTGGTTCAAAGGCTATCGGTGATGCTATCGCTGCTGCAACTGCTGAGGGTGCATTCTCTCTCATCGGTGGTGGTGACTCTGTTGCTTGCTGCACAAAGTTCGGTCTTACAGATAAGGTATCTTACATCTCTACTGGTGGTGGCGCTCTTCTTGAGGCTATCGAGGGTAAGGTTCTCCCAGGTGTAGCTGCTATTCAGGGCTAAACCGATACCTTGTTTATAACATATAAAAGCTCATCGCGAAAGCGGTGGGCTTTTTGCGTTATGCTTGTGAATGAATGTTGCGAGCGTATGTTTTCGGGAGATTTCCACGTGTTCTCTCGGAATATCAATATTGTCCGTAGAATGACAATTTGCCAAAAACATCAATACTTTTGTTTAAAACCGCAAATGTGATTGATTTATGTCAACTGCAGTATAAAAATAATACTTTGTGTAAAAAAAAAAGGTGAAAAGTTTTGTAGTTTCGGAAAATAGTCGTACCTTTGCATCGCATTTGGAGAAATGCTTATTTGAAAGTACTCTGAAAAGAGTAAGAAATAAATAAAAAATGCGGAAATAGCTCAGTTGGTAGAGCACAACCTTGCCAAGGTTGGGGTCGCGGGTCCGAGTCCCGTTTTCCGCTCCATTTATTGAACAAACAAGAAACTGAAGCGCAGAACTTGCCCAAGTGGCGGAATTGGTAGACGCGCACGTTTCAGGTGCGTGTGTCGCGAGATGTGCAGGTTCGAGTCCTGTCTTGGGCACTCACATTCCAGGATGGATTTCAGGAATGGCTTCTGATTCTTGTAGGAAAAAGTCGGAGAGGTGGCGGAATTGGTAGACGCGCTACTTTGAGGGGGTAGTGTCAATTGTGACGTGGGAGTTCGAGTCTCCTCCTCTTCACTTATTTTGCGGAAATAGCTCAGTTGGTAGAGCACAACCTTGCCAAGGTTGGGGTCGCGGGTCCGAGTCCCGTTTTCCGCTCGTTTATAGACGTCTTATATTATTAGCCCATGAACTTATACCTAAGATATTTTGATAGTGAATTGCTGGTTTCAAGTGTTGATGAAGCCATAGAATTCCTTTCTTCTATTTCAGAGATCAATATGACACGTGAGTTGGAGAAAGACTTGCGTGACTATGCCGCTGCCAACGTATATTATCCTAAGAGATATAAGGTACGTCCGCGCGTATATTTCATCGTAATCAAGACTGAGGCTGCCACAATGGAGGATTTCAAGGCTAAGAAGGCTTTGCGTCCTATGGAGCGTGTCAATAAGGGAGAGAGCCCTATTATCGTCGCCCTTAATGACGAACGCTATGGCTGGTATGAGGGCAAGCTGGATTTCAAGCGTGTAGTTGTTTCTCCTGCAACTGGCAAGTGTGAATATCGTGACACTTCATTTGTTGCCCAGTGTAAGGCTATGTCAGGATTAGATGCCTACAATCGTATCTGTGACCATTTGCTTACCCGCGTGGATTCACGTTCCCAGTTCCCTTCTCCAAAGGGCAAGAACTATTCTTTCAAGTTCCTTGGTGCCTGCAAGCCTGAAGCATGAACAAGGTGATGCTCATAGGAAACGTGGGTAAGGATCCTGACGTTCACTACTATGACTCTGATCAAGCGGTGGCTCAGTTGAGACTTGCAACGACGGAGAAAGGATATTCTCTGCCTAATGGTACTCAGGTGCCTGACCGTACAGATTGGCATAACCTTGTGTTCTATCGTCGTCTGGCTAAGATTGTGGAGACGTATGTACGCAAAGGCGATAAGCTCTATGTGGAAGGACGTTTGAAGTATCGTGTATATGATGATGCCAAGGGGCAGAGGCAATATACTACGGAGGTTGTTGTTGACAGTATGGAAATGCTGACTCCGAAATCACAACGTCCGAATGCGGAATCCCCACAGGGAACAGCCTTTGAATAAGTGAATAGTGAAGAGTGAAAAATTTAAGTTTGTATTGCAGCTTAAAATTCGTGAATCGATCTTTCTCAAAAACAAAGTAATTTAAATTCTTCACTTTTCACTCTTAACTCTTCACTTGAACTTGAGCAAGTTATAAACTTGCGAAAGTTTGAACTGATACCTAAATTTATGATTAATGTTTGACTTGATAATAGACCAAATATCACAGGTAACGCTGCACGCTCCTTCTCTGAGCGTGCTGTGTTCGTTGGTGGGCGTATGTGTTCTACTATTGCTTTCCGGCTTTGCCAGTGGGTCTGAGATTGCGTTTTTCAGTCTTGCGCCGAAGGAACTTTCGGAGCTGAATCCTGAGCATAGTTCCCGTGACAAGAGCATTCAGATGCTGCGCGATGACAGCGAGCGGACTCTTGCTACGATTCTTATTACGAACAATTTTGTCAATGTCACCATAATCATGCTGTGCAACTACATCTTTGCACGTGTGGTGGATTTTGGTGAGGCATATTGGTTGCAGTTCCTTTGTATCACGGTTTTGCTTACTTTCCTTCTCTTGCTTTTCGGAGAGATAATTCCGAAGGTATATAGCCGTATATCTCCGCTTGCGTTCTGCAGAAGAACCGTAAAAGGCATACTCTTCTTTCGGCAGCTTTTCTGGCCGATAGAGACAATCCTTCTCTCAAGTGGAATGTTAGCCGAAAAGGTGGTACAGACTAAGAATCACGTACTTAGCGTTGATGATTTAGAGCAAGCACTTGAACTTACAGACAAGGAAGATATCAAGGAAGAGGAGAGTATGCTCCAAGGTATTATCCGTTTTGGAGATGAGATGGTTCGAGAGGTCATGACCAGTCGTCAGGATATTGTCGGACTTGACATCAAGAACACTTTTGCCGATGTGCTGAAGAGTGTGACGGATAATAACTATAGCAGGATTCCTGTTTGGCAGAACACACAGGACAATATCCGTGGTGTACTCTATATCAAGGATCTGCTGCCTCATATTGACAAGCCAAAGAACTTCCGTTGGCAGAGTCTTATCCGCTCGGCATATTTCGTTCCTGAGACAAAGAAGATTGACGACCTGCTCCGTGAGTTCCAGCAGAACAAGGTTCATATAGCTATTGTGGTGGACGAATTCGGAGGTACAAGCGGCTTGATAACACTTGAGGATATTCTTGAGGAGATCGTAGGTGAGATAAATGACGAGTATGATGAGGAAGAGATGCAATACACCAAACTCACGTACAACACCTATGTCTTTGAGGGAAAGACGCCGTTGACCGATTTTGTTCGCTTGCTTAATCTTGATGATGATTTCTTTGACGAAATAGAGGACTCTGACACTTTGGCTGGATTACTTCTTGAGCTCAAGGGTGATTTCCCAAGCATTCATGAGGTGCTGAAGTTCAAGAACCTTACCTTCGAAGTGCTTAAGAAAGAGCAGAGGAGAATCTCTAGAGTGAAGGTGACGGTAGGGGAGAAACCCTCGCCAGTTGAAACCTAAATATTTTCTGTTATGTTCAAGAAATTAATTTCTCTACTAAAAGATAAGCCTCGATTGTACGATATTGTCTTTGAGGATGATACTCCGGCAGGCAGGAAGTTCGACATCATAGTGATGATTGCCATCTCGGTCAGTTTGATAGTGATGTTCGTGGAGAGTCTGCAGATTGTAGATGGCCGTTTCAAGCTTGCGCTGGAGATAATAGAAGGTTGCCTGACCGTGTTCTTTACCACGGATTATGTGCTTCGTCTGTATTGCTCGCCTGTAAAGCGTGACTATGCTCTCAGTTTCTTTGGCGTGATAGACTTTCTTGCAACCATTCCTCCATACCTTGTGCTCCTGTTTCCAGCGGCACGCTATATGCTGGTGTTCAGGGCGTTCAGGTTTATCAGGGTGTTCAGAATATTCAAGTTGTTCTCTTTCATCAACGAGGGATTCTTGCTTCTTGAATCTATAAGGAGGAGTATGACGAAGATACTCGTGTATTTCCTGTTCGTGTGGATTCTGGTCATCTGTATCGGTACTCTGATGTTCATCTTGGAAGGAAACTCGTCGGAGAGTGCTTTCTCTGATCTCCCGACCTCAATATATTGGGCTATCGTGACAATGACGACCGTAGGTTATGGTGACATTGTTCCTGTAACGGCTACAGGCAGGTTCCTTTCGGGTATGGTTATGGTACTAGGATATACCATTATTGCTGTGCCAACGGGTATTGTTTCAGCAACAATGGTTGATTTAACCAAAGAAGCTGTGAAGGATGGTCTTTGTCCGAGATGCGGAGGCAAAGTGGATGAAGATGATCGTTTTTGCAAGCATTGTGGTGAGAAGCTTTAACAATTAATAATTAACAATTAACATGCCCTTCGCTAAAAAAGTCTCCCTATGCAGGGAGATTTAGAGGGTCGATTTTTATTATTATGAAACTAAACGGAAGACGTGAAAGTAGCAATGTGGATGATCGCCGTGGTAAGGCATCAGGTATTGCAGGTATAGGTGGCCTTGGAATAGGCGGAATTATAATCTATCTGTTATTCACATGGATATCGGGAGGTGATATGTCTCAGGCTGTACAGAGTGTTGCTGAGCAGCAGATGAGTAATGTTACAACCCAGTCGAACAATGGCCGTGAGTTTACGGCAGAGGAACAGGAACTTGCAAAGTTCTCAAGTCAGATCCTTGCCGGTACAGAGGATGTGTGGACAGAGGTGTTCCGTGGTATGGGTAAGGAATATGTTCCGCCAAAGATGGTGCTCTATACGGGTAGTGTCAGAACTGGTTGTGGTAATGGACAGGCTTCTATGGGACCTTTCTACTGTTCTGCTGACCAATGTCTTTATATTGACCTTTCGTTCTTCACATCTATGAAGAAACAGCTTGGTGCTGATGGTGATTTCGCCTATGCTTACGTTATTGCCCATGAGGTTGGGCATCATGTGGAGTATCTGCTCGGAATCCTCGACAAGGCTCACTCTCAGATGTCGAAGCTGTCAAAGGCAGAGGCTAATAAGGTTAGTGTGCGTACAGAATTGCTTGCTGATTTCTATGCAGGTGTATGGGCATATCACGATAATAAACGTTTCCAGTCGCTTGAAGACGGAGACATAGAGGAGGCTATCAATTGTGCCCACGTGATAGGTGATAACTATCTGCAGGAGAAGGCTCAGGGATATTCAATGCCGGAATCATTCACTCATGGAACTTCTGCGCAGAGAATGAAATGGTTGAAACTTGGTCTTACAACGGGAGATATGAGCAAGGGAAGAACCTTTGAGGTTTCAGAGAGGGATTTGTAATTTTTTAGAATTAAACGCCAAACACGTACATGGAGGCAAAAAACGCCTATAAATATATTGATAACAAATAAGTTAGGAGCATGTACGTGTTTGTCTAACACGTACATAACACGTACATAAGTCGTCATGCTTTGCAATTTGATTTCATGAGCAGAAATCATGTACGTGTCATGTACGACTCATGTACGTGTTAGACAAACACGTACATGCATGTAAACGCTTTGATACACAATGCATTATCATGCAATTTTTACCCCCATGTACGTGTTTGGCGTTTAATTCTAAAAAAAAGTTCACTTGTAGTCTTTTATACCATAACTGTAGGTCCGTTCCAGGTCCGTTCCAGGTCCGTTGTAAGTCCGTTCCAAATCCCATTCAAATCCCATTCATAAATGGGCGATAGAGTGGGGGTGTAGTGGAGGAGCATCAAAGGCTTAATAATCATAGTAGAGAAAGTGAACGCTAAGAGGTGCAAGTGAAAAAAAATCAAGAGAGTTGAAAGAGGGGGGTGCACTTTTAATGAAAAAACGACTTATATACATTGATAATCAGTGATTTACGTTTAGTGCACCTCCCCCCTAAAACAAGTGCACCCCCATCATCATGTTTTAGGGGGAGGTGCACGCTTCGTTATCTTTTGATTATCAGGGCGTTACATGGCTAAAATCGGTAAAAGTGCACCCCCCTCTTTGAACTCTCTTGATTTTTTTTATTGCTGTCCGGTAAAAACAAAAACCAGAAAAAAACATTTATGTTCTAAAAGGCTTTCAGCCTTCATAATGTATTGCTTGTCTGAAAGCCTTTAGTAAAGACCCCTTCCTGCCTTGCAGGCACCCTTCCCCGTGAAGGGGCAGGGAAGGCTAGCGCAGAAAGGCCTAACGAGAATGTCCAAACGGCGGCAGCTTCTTGCCCCTTTATGGGGAATGTCGAAGAGATCGCCGTTCCGAAGGAGGAAGGCAAAGATGTCCGCAGGACAGAAAGGGGTCTCATTCCCCTCTGCGAGGGTTGGAACATAAATGAAAAAACATAAAAAAGCCAATCACAACCTTACGCTGATGGTTATATGCTTTTTCCTGTTTTTCACCT
>OMXX01000045.1 GCA_900315105.1 uncultured Prevotellaceae bacterium
CCTTCAGCTCCCGGTACAGCTCCTTTGCCGTCATCCGCAGTTGGCGGGCCACCTGTCCCGTCGTCTTACATCCCATCGTCAGCAGGTTACACTTCGTCAACGAGCGCACCATCCGCTCCCTCCTGTACTCCTTCTCTTTCTCTGTCATAAGCATTTTGGTTTTCGTTAAAACTTCGTTTTGGTTTTTTTTCGTTCACAAAGCTAGCTTTTTGCACTGTAAAGGTACTAAAAAATGAGGGGATAAAAAAACTTCCGCACCACTAATTAGCAGTGCGGAAGTATTACTAAACCTATACGTTTAGTCTATAGGTTCAAAAAGGTCTTTGACGCGTAAATTAAGGGCGTCGGCTATTTGATGAAGTCGCAGAAGTGATGGTTCCACCCGATGGTTTACAAACTTGCCAACCTGTTGTTCTGACAGATCTAAACGACGGGCTAATTCTCTGTTCGTTACATTTTTTTCTGTAACACTTCATACAGCCGTAGCTGCGACTTGAAATTGTTCTTTTTCATCATTGTCTTAAAATTATTACGTTATTATACATAAAATAGCCTCATGGTCTTTCATTAATTAATGAGAGACATGAGGCTCCAATTTATTTATTCACCTATATATTATGAGAAACTTTCTGATTGGTATTATAAAATTCTTTTTTTTGAACACGGATGACACGAATGACACGAATTGTTTATTATTACTGATGACAGACCGTTGGTCTGCTTTATTCAAGAATAAAGAATTGATTTTGTTGAAAGATTGATTGAAAGCTAGCTTTCATACAGTCTTCAAACAAAATAAAACACATCATCAGTAATATTAACTCATCATCTAATATAATATATAACGTATTAATTATTCGTGATATTTGCGAGATTCGTGTTCGTTATAATACTATTCTAGCCCTGCTTTAGTATGCGTTCTTGTCAGGTATGAATAGCGTTTTGAAGGTGAGCCATACGATACGGATGTCGAGCCAGAGGGTCCAGTGCTCCATATACCAGATGTCGCGCTTCACGCGCTCCTCCATCTGCCACAGCTCCTTCGTCTCCCCACGGTATCCCGTCACCTGCGCCCATCCCGTGATACCCGGTTTCACGAAGTGACGTACCATGTATTTCGCTATCTGTTTTGAGTACATCTCCGTATGTGCCAGCATGTGCGGCCTCGGCCCTACCACACTCATGCTACCCATCATCACATTCCAGAACTGAGGCAGTTCATCGATATTTGTCTTGCGCATGAAGTTTCCGAAGGGGTATTTCCTTGGATCGTCCTTGGTAGCCTGTAGCCTGTCTGCATCCTTGTTCACATGCATCGAGCGGAATTTATAGCATGTGAAATTCTTACCATCCAGGCCTGTACGCAGCTGTTTGAAGAATAACGGTCCAGGGCTCTGTATCTTGATGATGACGTATATCACAGGGAACAGCAATGCCGTCACCGCCAATGCTATCACTGACACCACGATGTCGAACACCCGCTTAACGACTTTGTTCACGGAATTCTCCAACGGACTCTCATGTGTCGTGAATATCTCTATATCGTTGATATATTCCCTTTTGAAGTTCAGTCCTATTGATTCCACAGATATCGGTACGTAATAGAATTTCGTCACCTCCCTGTCACACAGATCCGACAGTGCTCTGATGGTTTTACCCTCCATTCGTGACATACAGACATACATCTCGTCAGCAAGCGCCACCTGTTCACTGTCTTTCAGCAAATCCTCTACTTTCCCCAGCCAAGGAATTCTTCCATCCTTCAACTCCTCTTCTGCATAATACCCTTGCATTCTATAGCCCGTTGTCGGGTCTCCGAGCAGTTGCTTATATACTTTCCTTATTTCCGTATCTGAGCCCACTAAGACCACTGTCCGCGTGTTATATCCCAGTCGTCGCATCCTTTTGATGACCGAACGCTCTATTAGGCGAAGCACAACCAACGACACAAAGAGTATCGTACCGATTTCCAACAGCACCATTCCCGATGCCTTCCAATACATCAGGTGTCTCATGGCCACATAAGCTATTGCCGTCTGACTCATCGTCACCACGACTATCTTTCTCAGCACATCTCCTGCCGACACTATTCGTTCATGGATAATCGTTGGAAATATCCATTCGCTCACCAGCAGCGCCATGTTGCAGACGATGAAGAACGTTCGCAATTGCGACCACTCCCATGTCATCAATGCCCCATTCTCCTTGCTGAATGCGTACAGTATGGCATTCAGTATGACGAAATCACTGGCTATCACCATCCATTTGATGAGTCTGTTTGTCCTATCGTTTCTTCTCATATCACTCTTGTATCTTTCTAGTATTAAACCACTCCAACAGACTATTATTCTCGTTGGTACCAATCAAGTATGATTCCTTGCAACCGGCATTTTGGCCAGCCTCGATATCTGTTGACTTATCACCAATCATATACGATTGCGAGAGGTCGATATTAAAATCTTTAGCAGCTTGTAAGAACAGACCTGGCTTTGGCTTACGGCAATCACAGTCGAATTTATACTCAGGGCGTTCACCCTCAAAGCCTTTGTCAGGATGATGAGGGCATACATAAATGCCATCCAAATATGCACCTTCCTGGCCTAACAGAGTCTGCATCTTACGATGTATCTCGTGCAGTTCTTCCCATGAAACTTCACCTCTTGCAATAACAGGTTGATTAGTTACTATAATTGCAAGATAACCGCTTTGATTAATCAGCCTGATGGCTTCAGCTACTCCAGGTAACAATTCAAATTCATTAATATCACGAAGGAAACCTACATATTTATTAATTGTTCCATCCCTATCCAAAAAGACTGCCTTTTGTTTATGCATTAAGTTCTTTGCCTCTACCGTTCCCTGTTTGCAGTCAGCTTCCACTTGATGGAAACGCTCAGGAGTCCCCATGTCTTTAACATACTCAGGACTGTCATAGCAATACATTTGACCGGTACCACAAAGGGGTTTAAGCAAATCTCTGTCGAGATCTATCTTGGGTTTGTCCTTCAGTTTGTCTCGAACCAGTTCCAGAAGTTGGGGATTGATGACATGAAGTCCTGCATTGACACGGTTTTCGTACCATTGCGGCCGTTGGTCTTCTTTGGTCAGCCAGTTTGTCACACGGTGTTCCTCGTCAGCAATTACCAGTCCACTGTCGTAAGGATGTGAATTGGGGTGTGTAAACAATGTAACCAGGCCTCCATGCTCTTGATGGAACCTCAACATGCGTTGAAAATCCACATCGAAGGCCGCATCTGCATTAAGCAAGAGGAATGGCTCATTACCTAAGTTTCGCATCCGAAAAAGAGCCCCGGCATTTCCAAGTGGCGTCTCCTCTACAAAGTATTCAATCTTCACCCCAAGTTGGCTACCATCTCCAAAATATTCTATAATCTTGTTTGACAGATAGCCAACAGTAAGGACGATATCCCTAAATCCCTGCGATGCAAGCGATTGAATCTCCCTTTCGAGAATTGGCTTGCCATCAATGGGAATCAGCGGTTTGGGTATGTTGGGAAATAACTCTGCTATACGGGTTCCCCGTCCCCCCGCCATTATTACTACCTTCATAATTTCTGAATTTCAGTGTGACATCACCCAAAAAACTTGTCTTCCAGCATCAAGCACAAGCAATGATACACTGGTAGATGCAACTCTTGAATCTTATACGTTTCTGTCTCAGGCACACGGATGCACACATCCGCATACTTCATGAGCTTATTTTCATGCGAGCCAGTCAGTCCAATAACATGCAGACCTTTAGCCTTGGCATTCACCGCAGCATAAAGAACATTCTTACTATTTCCTGATGTCGATATACCTAAATACACATCCCCTGCCTTGCCATAGCCATTCACCTGCTGGGCAAATACCAGTTCTGGCATGGAATCATTCATGAATGCTGTTGTCATCGAAGAGTGACCTGTTAGAGATATGGCAGGCAAAGCCCCTTGCAAGTTATCTGCCAGCGTCTGGCCTAACTCAGGATCTATCTCCTTCAAGGCTGCAGCCTGCTCACCAAATACACGCCGCTTCAACTTAAACTCCTTCATCAACTCACCCACGATGTGCTCTGAGTCTGATGCCGATCCACCATTACCACTCACCAGCAATTTTCTCCCTGATGAATATGCCTTCGCTAATATCTCATATGCTTTGATGATATCCTCTCGACAAACTTTCAGTTTCGGATATCTATTAATCAGCTGGTCAACATGTTTTTCTAATTTCGTTTCCATACTCTCTTCCTTCTAACATTTCTCATCTTACTTCAAAAGGATTTCCTTCCTCGGAGAATAAGTCTGCGGTGCATAATAAAGCACCTGCGCCCCATCATTCTCAAAATTGAACGGCACAATCATCAGTTTCTCCATAGCTTGTTTCAATGCCTCTTGTTTCTCCTTCTCACAATAAAACAGCAAGAAGCCACCACCGCCTGCTCCAAGCAATTTTCCACCAAGAGCGCCAGCCTTGATAGCAATGTCATACAGCTTGTCAATACTACCACTACTAACTTTTGCGCCCGTTCCTCGCTTCAGTTTCCATGTTGTATCCAGTAACTTACCAAATTCATTAAGACTAGTATCCCTATCTATCAAAATCTTCTCGGCTTCATCTACCAATACCAACATATCCTTCAACTGCTGCGTCTTATCCACAGGCTTTGCAAAAGTATCAGCCTGAATCTCAGAAGAGAATCGCTGTATACCCGTATAGAACAGCAGTAGGTTCTCATCCAATTCCTTCTTACGCTCCGGACTGATAATTATAGGATGTACTGAGAAATCATTATCCTTGAAGTCAATACGATTAAATCCTCCGTATGCAGCAGCGACCTGATCCTGCCAGCCACCATGTTCCTTCAGAATGTCCCTTTCCACGTGTATAGCCTCCTGTGCTAACTGGCGGTGACTCATCATCTTTCCCTTCAATGCACAGAAAGCATTTAGCATTCCAACAGCAAACGTACTACTTGTGCCAAGCCCTGTACGAGCAGGAAGGTCACCTTCATACGTCAGTCGTACCTCATGAATGTCGTGCAACTTCATGCACTCCCGTATCAATGGATGTTCTATCTCTTCCACATCATTCACACGCTCAAAGCGGTTATGTACCAACTCTGAGATATACGGGTGGAAGGGTGGCATGTGTCGCACCACTACATAACAATACTTGTCGAACGTCGTAGAGATGACAGCGCCGCCATGTTCATTAAAGAATGATGGCATGTCTGTTCCACCTCCAAAGAAAGACATTCGGAATGGTGTTTTAGTTATAATCATCTTTCAAACGGATCTTTATACATTCCTAATTTCTGCTTTAGTAACAACCAGAAAAAAGGCATATCATCAATCAAATATCGTCGATACATTCTCCTGGGCTCCTTTATCAGGCGGTAAAACCACTCCAAAGCCAGTCTCTGAAATATCTTTGGAGCCCTCTTGATGTTACCAGCTTCAAAGTCAATAGTAGCACCCAAGGCCAAGAACACATCGATATTTGGCAACTGGTTTTTATATCGGTATATCCACTTTGTTTGTTTAGGATTTCCAAGGCCCACCAGGACGACTTTTGCACTAGATGCCCTCAGCAGATCTATAATATGTTGACACTCCTTTTCATCTTTTTCGAATCCGAAAGGAGGTGAATATGTATCCACGACTATCTCACGACCAATTCTTTTATTAATACGTTTTTTTGCAACCTCCCCAACGCCTTCCTTAGCACCGAGCAGGAATATCTTTGTCTCATCTTTTTTGTGATAGTCGCAATAGGCAGGAAAAAAGCTGCTCCCAGGTATAGCCTCCTTTAATGGTGTTCCACATAACTTAGAGGCAAGCATTACTATTTTAGAGTCACATACCACAAACTCAGCCTGAGAAGCCATCCTATGAAAGTCCTTGTCATGTTGATGCTTTATCAAGTCATCCACATTCGGAGTCACCAGCACGCCCTTCTTCAGTTGCGCCAACAACTCCTCCTGCGAGATGTTATCGATTTCTACATTCAGTATCTTGATTCTGTTCATTTAGTCATTCTCATTTTAACAAGCACCCATTTATAATCATATGCCAGCAGATAGGCTGCCACAATGAACACATGAACACAGGGACGGGTTCCTGTTTCATTACAAAAAAGGGTTCATCACATAGTGATTAATACCACGCATCATTACGTGATAGATACCAGTCCCTGATGATTCTCTCACTTGCCTGGGCATTGATTAACTATAAATTTGTATCCTGCTCCTATTCTTTATGAAACAGGAACCGTCCCTGTGTTTCCATTTAATTTTTCAAATACAACTTTCCACTGGTCGTAGATTTTATCTATTGAGTAATTCTTGCTCTTTTCGATAGCAGCTAATGCCATCTTATTCCGTTTGTTATTATCCTCTATTATGTTTTTAATCCGTTCTGCCATTATAGCAGCATTAAAGCCTTCATTTGCTTTGGGAATAATCAAACCATTTACGTCATCATCTATGATGTCGTATACAGCCGAATAACTGCCATAAACTACAGGAACCACACCAAAGCTCATACATTCTGCCAGTACCAAAGGGAAACCCTCGAATTCAGAAGTCAGCATCAATATCGATGCTCTTTCATAATAGACCCTTGGGGATTGGAATCCTTCGAAGTGAACATGATGCAGTTCCAGATCATTCACCATGTGCTCTATATTTTTTTTCTCTTCCCCATCACCAACAATGGTCAATTGCCAGTCAGGGAACAGATATTCCAATTGAGCCCAGGTTTCAATCACCCTAAACACACGTTTTTGGGTATAATCGATGCGACCTACATAGATTATCTCTTTCTGTTTCTTTATCGTCTGATATTCAAAACCATCAACATTTATGGTAATAGGATTGGTCTGCACCGCTAATTTAGGGGTATTCTTTAGCCAAGTAAACTGTTGGAAATGTGGCACAAAACTGGACGACAAGACCTCAAATACATCACTTTTCCTATATATATATCGCATGGCATAACCGGTAACACAACGAAAGGCAAGCTTTTTGCATCTAAGAAATACTTTCTTCAACAGATTATCCGTCTTGGCAAGTTGTGACTCTACACTTTGTATACGTCCATTTTGCAAAGGATCGTTATGATACACCGAAATAATTCGAACCGAGGTACCTTTCCTAGCTTTACACAACGTTTTGATTGGTATCAAGGGTAATCCCCACTGATTAACTACTAAATCGATTTTCTTCTCTATCAGTAGTGATTTCAGCTTTCTGACATTCTCAGGTGTCCTTATATAGGTTCCCGCTATTGTTACCTCTATATCCTTTCTAAATCTGTCAAGCACCTTTCCACTACGCTTCTCAAAGGCAAATATAGAGACATAATGTCCCTCGCAGACAAACTTGTTTGCAAGGACAGCAGTCACCACTTCCAGACCACCTATATCAAGAGAACGCAACAGAAATAGGATATTCATATTATGCGAACCAATATTCATTTCAATAAATTGCTAAACTTAAATCCCAAAGCAAATCAGATTCTATTTTTCTATACTGAGAAGTAATAGAGGAATGACAAAATTCAAATATCTATTCAGAATGAATTTACATTAGATGAGTAGGATTTACCCTCCAACAAGATGGCGTTTTTTATTATTCGCCTTCATTCCTATGACAAAAAACTTTAAGAGAGAGAAAAGTTTGTATTTTAATGCATAATAAAATAGCCGATATCTGATAGGCATTTTATATATAGGGTAAGCCCTCAAAACAACTAATATAGAATCATTGTTTACTGATTCCTTAATTAAATCAATATTTTTGTTTTTAGCTAAGGCTAATACATGAGTTCTCAAATAAAATAACCTGGTTCTATTCAATCTTAAAGCAAACGCTTCTTTATCTTCAAACCACACCCTATATTTTTCTAAATACTCTGCCATTTCACATAGTCTGACATATCTGTCTGGTCGATATTTATGACTCAGCGAGGTATCATTAAAACAATAGTGATACATACGGTCACTCGTAGTCCTGATAGATGTTGTCACATGCAGGAAATCAAGGTTCCAAATCAAATCTTCTGATATAATTTGGCGTTCAGAAACAAATTTCAGATTATTCTTTTTGATGGTATCTAACTTATATAACACCTTCGCAGCAGACACTTGAAACTTTACATCACTCTGATAATCTGGTTCAGCACCTATCATGTCAAGCATGACCCTGTCAAGCGCCACTCTTCCTTTGTATATGCCATCAGGATATGCCACAGCATGAAAATCTGGATAGTCATCCGTATTGAACTCATAATAAACAGCATCAAGTCCATCCGTTGACGCATAGTTATATAGCTTTTCAAAAGTATTTAAATCAAGATAGTCATCAGAATCAGGGAAAGTTACGTACTCTCCCTTGGCAGCTTCTATACCTGTGTTTCGGGCGAATCCTAATCCCTCATTCACAGGTTTATGAATCACGCTTACACGACCATCCATCTTCGCCCACTCATCGCAGAGCGCGGCACTCCCATCAGGTGACTTATCATCCACCAATATTATTTCGATGTCATGCAAAGTCTGATTTACCAGACTCTCCATGCATCGGTTCAGATATTTCTCAACGTTGTAAACAGGTACAACGACACTGATTTTTATCATAATTCTTAATTACAAATGAAGTGCATGCTTCACCTTAACTCCTAAATTCCAAATTTTCACAAAACTTCGCTCCTTAAAGCTGCCCTCCCGCCATATCTTTTCTTTCTCAGCTTTCAACAGTTTATAAGCTTCCATTGCCTCATCAAAATATGGATAGAAATATTGTTCAATTGAAAATATATATTTCTTTCTGTCCACATCATAAAAGAGTTCCTCCAAAATGTTATATTCTTCCCTCGGGTCCCACTCCAAGTCATATAGTTCTTCGCACTTGTCGGCAGCCCTATAGATATATTTAAACCTTTCAGCAGTTAAAGAAATTTTACGCCCAGTCTGGGCATAATATTTAGTGTCTGATATCACGAATGACCTTTGAGGTATCACATGGTTGAAGATAATATCAGGCAAGTCCACGTTAGAAGAAATAGTCTTTACCTCCTCTATTCCATTGATTCGTGGTGTTATTAGTGGAATCCTTATAGCTGGCTCATACACATCAAAACCATATCCCAATTTATGCTTATGCATGTTCATATGGCCATGATCAGAAGTCAGCACAATGTTTTCATCGCCCACCAATCGTCTGACCTCTCCGACAATTTCATCAAACACATCCATATCGTCCTGATAGGAACGTCGGCCTTTTAAAATATGCGGCAGATGCATCCATACAAACTGAGACTTGGAGTAATCGATGCTGTGTAGCGTATCATAGATTTGACCCTTCGTTTGTGCAAGCAATTCTTCATTGCGCTTCAGTTTCTCATCGCCAAGTTTATGAGGAGCTGTAGCCTGAGCTATATCCAAGTTGTGAAAACAAGTTTTTTCTTCATCTCCAAACTCCCTGACAAACCGCCAAGCCATATGAATCCACGTCTTATCCCATATCATGTGACATTCATAGCCTTCCTGCTGAAATCTGTCAAATATACTTGGAAATTCTGATGGAGAAACCTTCACATAATGCATTCTGCTCGTAAACTCGTAAGGATAGCGTCCTGTCAGCATAGCACTCATCGACATGGATGTAGAAGGAGCTGCAGTATAGTGCCGTAGGAATACCGTGCCTTTTTTTGCTAGATCATCTATATTGGGTGTTTTACCTTTCCAATATTTACCGCCTCCATAGCACGGTAGAGCCTCTATAGACATACAGTCTTTTGAGATAAGGAAAACAATATTATTTTTTGCTTTCATATTATGATGTATCATTACTTTCCCAATAATTTAATCAATGGTCACAAACAATTGATGAAATTTATCGATTCTAAAATTTAAAGAATGATAGTAAGAAGAGTTCTGCATTTTGGATAACAATTTACCGTTTTGAGATAATTTTTTAATTGCTCCATTATAATCATCCAACGTTTTACAAAAGAAGGTGTTTTCTTCTGTACAATAATTTCTTATAGATCCCACATCTGAACAAATCATGGCTAGACTCATTCCCAATGAAGTTACAATGACATTACTACCTATCGTATCTTTCATAATGTTTAGCGATACGTCAGATTGCCTCATATAATTTTTTAAGAGGGGTTCTTCAACAAATGGGATTAGTTGAACGTTGGCAAATTTAAAAATAGAGCTATAATCATTATACCCTTGGCATATTCTAAACAAAACAGATGGATTATCTTTTACTACTTTTACTAACATATCAATGTCTCTCATTTGATTACCCTGAACGATAACAGTCAATACATCATTTTCCCTTTGTATTTTTTCAATATAATAATCATCTAATGGGTGAAACAAAGTAATTATGCGATTCTGTGGTATATTTCGCGACAGATAGTATTCTGAAAGAGAGCTACCTAATGTAATTATTTTTTCTATTGGCTCTAACCATTTATAAAGGGTCTTGTCATTGAACATCTTATTCAGCTTTTCTGGAACTAGATGTGACATTCCATAAATTCTTATTTTTGGTATATTTGCTTTAATTGTTCTTGCAGCTAAATAATAATCTACTTGATTATCTAAATACTCCATCAGAATAATTTGATCATTTGCAGTGACCTGTGACATTAAAAGTCTTGTAGCTATTTTAATTTTTTTTCTTTGTCGGATTTTTCTAATAAACACATTTATTTTTATCATATATCCGTATTTTGCAGGTAAAAAATGAATTAATGGCGTTCTATCTACATATATACATTTATAAATATGAGGATACATCGTTTGTAATAATCTGCAAAAATAAGATATTCCAGCATGATTATTCTCTGTGTTACCATAATTCTGTGATACCAAGTATTTCATATAACATACAAAGTTAATGAGGTTGATTCTTATGCTCTAACGAAAAGGTCATATTATATATTTGTTGCATCCCACAAAAAAGAAGTTTTTGTAGGCGATGGGAAGAATAAGTATTTTAAGTATTCATACAAAAAGAAAACAAGAAATACAGATATAATTTTGTGTGGTGTTGTGTTAAGAACTTTTTTGTGATAATAAAGAACTAATGATATTGGAAGAAACCAAAAATGTTCCAAATTTCCCCCCATTCTATTCATCAATTCCAATTTCCTAAAAGAAATCATAAAGAGAGTTCCAAAAACATATACATTATATATTGTAATTGCTTCTTGTTGATTTTTAAAATATTTTAGTGCTTTAGCACCTAAATAGAATAAAGATGCATGACCAAATATCTCAAATAATTGTACTATTGTATTTCTTGTATATAAATCATCATATCCTGAAGCACTAAACCATCTGTGAGAATTTTCAACATATGTTTGCATGACTTCGTCATCTCCTGCCATTATTTTCAAAAATGGATTGAGAATAGAAAAATCAAATATATTGGGAATAACATAGGCTGATAACACAAGCATAGGAATACTTATTATCGTGGGAATATGTTTTCGGATAAAAAAGAAAGAAATAACAAAAACAAATACTAGTATAACATTAGCCTTATGAATGCCCCAAATTATGAAAAACACAAAAATGCAAATAACGCATTTCAATAAATTGTTTTTATTAAATATAAACTTATTTGAATTATAAGTGATATCAAATAATGAATACAAAAAGAGAAATACAAAGCTGAAACCAAAAGATTGACGAATCTGGTATTCATTAAAATAAAGCATTGCAATTAAAAATGCTGGAAAAATATACTTAGAATATCTAGCATATCTTGAAAGAAAAATAACAGAACAAATGATAAATACAGCAGAATAAAAGAAATAAGCCCCATAAGCATTAACTCCGATTTCCGATAGCAAATCGTTAAACAATGTAAAGACTGGTGTATAATGACCATCTTTAAAACCATGATTAAAAATGTCGACATAGTGCATATAATCATTGCCCCGCTTATATCTTGACCCTAAAATTAATGTGTAGGTAATAACAGGAAAAAGGATATTTCTATAGTAATTGTATTTCCATCTTATTTTATATCCACTATAGATAAAAACTAATAATAGAAATAAATTAAGCACCAAATATATAATATCAATATTCAGAATTGCTTTCATAAGAATAATAAATCTTGCCTTTAATTTTAATTTATTGCTGTCCGATAAAAATCGGAATTGATTAATATTCGTTTAAAAGCGCCTTTAAACAGGCAAATTTAGTTCTCATCTCAAAAAGTACCCCCTACTACATAGGAAAATGTTCTAATTGTCGCGTGTTCTGACACGCTTCACATCTCACTCGCTGTTGTTCTAACAGGTTCCTGTCGAGTTTCGGACAGTTGAGCAGCGTAATTAAGCCGATATATGTAGCCAAAGTTAACTTGATTAACTATTTATTTCCGGAAAACAGAAATGTCAATTTAGGGAAGATTTTTCTTGCTATCATTAAAACACAAATACACACAAATGCAGAAATGAATGGTGTTATTACATAACAAAATCCATCTTCAATCCCAGAGACACCAGGAATCAATAGATGTAAAACTCCGTTTGTCCGTTCAAAAGGCCTACCTAATATTGGTATTTTAAGAGCATGAAAAGCATATATGAAGAAACAACATTGCACCAAGAACTTATTTGGTTTAATATTCCATTTTCTTATACACCAAGAACCTATGATAAACGCGGTAAACACACCACTGCATACAAATAAAGGATATACATTTTGACCAATTACAGTGTTACATCCATCATAGATAGTTGTGATGATGAACAATATGATACTTAAAGGGATAAACAGAAACTTGTATTGACATGCGAAAGATACCATGCTAAGCTCATTCAAGGCAAAATAAGCACCAGTAGAAAAAAAGAAGAATGCAGTTATATTAAAACCAGGTGTTAATATCCAGATTCTTGAGACATAAGCTATGAAGAGAAAAAGGACGAAGCATATCTTAAAATATTTGATAGCATAGTATATGGGGGGGGTAAGTAACGTAACTACTATCAGATCTCTAAGAAACCAAAGTGGTAGATCATAGGGACCTGTCATTCGCAAATGTTCTCCTAGCCAATTTACCCTTGTTGTTCCCCATTCATTACAATCGTAGAAAATATGCCAGCTTTTCTCTTTTATTAACTGTGTAATCCCTTCAGCAGGTTTGTCATAGAGAATCACACCGCCAAGCATAGTTAACAAAAGCAACAAAAAAGGCAGTAGATTCCACATTATATAGGGTATAAACAAAGTCCTAATACGGGCTTTAATCTTCCTTCTATATGTATTCCAAGACCACTTGTTGAAATTATAATTAAAAAACAAGAAGCCTGAAATTAAATAGAATGTGGGTACAGCAATGTGGCTTAATACATGTGACCCCACAATTTGCGTCATGTTATAGATTCCACGGCCAGAAAAGAGATTAAAATCAGCATCTATGAGATTTATAACTTGGGGATTCATATGTATGAAAATCACCATTATAGCTAATGGAAACCTTAAAAGATCAATAGTAGATGACAGCAATTCTTTTAATTCTTTTTGGTCAGTAGATAATTCAATTATTTTTTGATGGAGTGATGCTTTTTCCATATTTAGTACGTTTATCGCATTAATTTATCACTCACGTCATCTCATCGATTAGTTTCCGACGCTATTCAGACGAACGCAAATAATAGTCATTGCTTCTTGAAATTTTTAATCTTCTATTTTTTATGGACTTTACAATAATTTAGAATCTATTTTTCTTTCTTATCAAATCTAACATCATATATAAAGAACCAGTTTTACATATTTTGTTAGTTAATAGATATAATAATGTATATGTAATTAGTCCAGCTACAATTTGTAAATAACAATTTTCAATATTAGAGATTAATAAAAACGGTGGAAAAATAGATATACATCCAATAATCCAAACTTTACCAAAGTCAAATAATTGTTTTTTATATGATAATCCGATTAACATTTTTGTATATTTTGAATTTAAAATAGTAGCAACAAACTCATAAATAACTTGTCCTATACAAATACCCCAAATCCCTCCTAATATTGATAAAAATAAAATTAGGAACGCTATTGTCTTTTTCAGGATTTCCAATTTTAATGCCAAATCACTTCTTCCATATACAAAAAGAAGATTTAAATTGATTGCACTAATATGTTTTACCATTACTCCAAGACTCAAAAGCTGCAAATAAGGAACAACATCAACCCATTTTTCTGTTAACATAATAAGTATAAGTGGTTTTGAAATTAAAATTAATGAAAACATAACTGGGAAAATAATGAATGATGATGACTCTATATATATTCGATAAACCCTATTTATGTGATCTTTGTCCTCTCTAATTGAAGCAAATATTGGAAAAGATACTCTCATAAATAGTTCTCTTAATGCTTGCGATGGCAAATCTGAATATTGACGGGCTCTAGTATAATAACCCAAAACCGATATAGGAAAAAATTTTCCTATGATTAATGGATAAGAATTGTCATAGACCCGTCCAATAAAATTGGCCAATAACAACTTGTATCCAAATGAAAATAAATCTTTAAATGATTTTCGAGAAAAGGAAAATGAAGGTTTCCATTTTGATAAAAAATTCAATAACAGCGTTTTACATATATTCATAATAATCTGTTGAAAAACTAAAGCCCAAACACCATAACCAACATATGCTAAATAAATTCCTATACCGCCAGAAGTAAAAGCGGCAATAATAGACGAAATAGATATTATTTTAAAATCCACATCTATTGTTAGACGTGTTATTTGAATAGAAGAGAATGGGGAAATTATTAGAATTATAGTAAGAAATCTTAATAAATTTGTAATTTCAGGATTACAATAGAAATTTGCTATTAAAGGTGCTGATAAAAATATTATAACATACAATATAATGGAAATTACTAAATTGTATAAGAATGCTGTATTGAAATCATCATTTGTTCGATTTTTCTTTTGAATTAACGCTGTCGCCAGACCACCATCAATGAACAAATTAGAGAATGATATAAAAACAAGAAGAACTCCAACTACGCCATAATCTGAGGGAAATAGTAACCTTGCCATAACTATTCCCACGAGGAACTGTATAATTTCATATGAGAATTTTTCTATTCCACTCCAGATAAGACCTCTGATCGTTTTTGTCTTTATAGTATTACTCATCGTAGAGGAAATTAGAAATATATTCTATTAGAATATTGTCTCATAAGCATTTAAAGGTAAACTGTCAATTTTGACGTCCAGGCATTAAAAACACCTTTGACTATATGTCGAGACTGCTCGCGCTCGAAAGTGTCTAAGCAAGCTTACACTTTACTCGCTTACTCGCAGATTTGAAGAATTCCTTATATCTTTTTCTTCAGTTTATCAATTAACTACTGTAGTTTTCTATTATCTTCAGTAATGTCTTTAACCTGCTGAGTGAGTACCTCTATTGTTTTCAAAAGTCTCTGGGTATGTTCCGATTCTTCCCTGTATTCTTCTCTCAAAGATCTCAACAACTCCTTCAGAGCCTCATTTTCCTTCTTGCTCTCCTCATCACGTTTCTCAAGGAAATGAATCATTGAAATCAGCTGGTCTTTTTCCATAGATTTAGAATCCCTTATAAGGGATGGCTATAATGCAGGGTTAAAGAACAAAACTCTCATAATCTTTATTGTATACCATTAAACTTTGTTGAATGAAGGCTGCATCTCAGGATAGTTTAAATAAATTTGACTCTCCATTCGTTTTGCACTTCATTTGTCTCTCATTCTTTGAACGAGCGCTCATCGTTTCTTTAGTCCGCTTCGCTCGTCGAAGAAAGGTATCATTTTCCCACTTCATACACAAGACGTCAAAATTGACAGTTTACCATTTAAAGGCATTTTATATTAGGCCTTTACTCTTTAAGTCAACAAAACTATCATAGTCATAGCTTTGAGAATAAAAGTAATTTATATCATCTATAAAAACATGCTCATTGGGCTTAGATTTATACCCTGGTATTGGAGTCATAAAATCTTCGCCGTATAGTATTTTAAGTTGTTCTATTTCTCCATTTGGAACTTTGGTACGAACACCCTTAAAATCAACTTCCCTTATACCGTTAAAAGGGAAGTCAACGCGTTTAGTCAAATATTTGTTGTTCCTTATTGCTTCTTCCCAATTTCCATTTAATGCGTCAGGTGTATAACCCTCAAATCTTTTCCCTGTATTATCCATTTTAAATGAATAGATATCAACTTTCACATTACAATAATTGAAAGTAACATGATAACCGCGAAAATCTTTATCGACGATTGAATCATCAAATTTAAAACCTTTACTTATCAGTTCGTCAATAAATTCCATTGTTATATCAGTATAGAACATACCTATATCAAGATCGTTATCACCTTTAATAAATCCTTTTTCACGATAACAACCTAATAGGGTCCCCCAGGTTAACCAATAATCAATGTTTCGTTTAGAGGTCAACTCATTAAATATTTCCAAAATACGAGGGCCGTATTTGTTTAAATCATGATACATCAATAATTTAAGATAATTAGTGAACTCTTCCTCTTTTCTGAAATGTTTATAAAATTGGATTTTTAAACGTGTTAATGAAGAATATTTGTATTTCATATCGATAAAATGTAAGTAAGCGGCAACTTTAGACCCGATACAACCAATTTGAGAGTTGGCTCAAGCCAAACATAGAAGGTCAGTTATTCATGATTATCTCATACAGACTACGTATCGTCTCTTCGTCCAATTCCACAGGGTTGTTTTTGAGGCGGATGGGATTAACTGATGATGTAAGAAGTAAGATGTCAGATGGAAGATTATCCGAAGTAGGGCTCTGCATTTCCATATCCTGCATCATCTTGCGGAAAAGGGCAATGGCATCGGAAGGGGTGTTGCAGCCCATAGCAGTGGCGATGCGCTGGAAGATGCCGGAGAGGTATTCGGGACCTCGAGAGTCGAGACACTTTTCCATGTGGCCTATCATGTATTGCCAGATTTCTGGCAGACAAACTGCAACGGCATGGCCATGAGGGAGCTTGTACAAAGATGTGATCTTGTAACTCATGGCGTGGGCTGCTGTGGTGGCCGTGATATTGATAGCACGGCCTCCATAGTTGGCTCCAAGCATGATATTGGAAGCAGCCTCTTCGTCGTTCTCAAAGATATACTTATGCCAGTTGGCCATGATGAGTTCGATGGCCTGACGGCTGTACTCATAGCTCTCCTCAGTGCTATTGACGCTCCACCAGGACTCTATGCCCTGGCAAAGGGCATCAAGCATGGTGCATTTCTTCTGGTAGAGGGGAAGGGTCTTGAGGACCTTCGGTTCCAGAATGGCAATATCGGGGAGAATGCCATCATTGGTGACGGTTTGTTTGGCACCTTCGTAGTACATCACGGCATTATGAGTGGACTCAGAGCCGGTTCCTGCAGTTGTTGGAATGGCAATGAAGGGGAGTTTTGTGCCGTCACAGGCAACTCTTGTGTTCACCAGAGGGGGAATGATAGCGGCGTTGCCTTCCTGAGCCAGGACTGCAAGTTTGATGCATTTGGCAACGTCTATGGCACTGCCACCTCCAACTGCCAACAAAGTGTCGCACTTTGTTATCTGAAAGGTATCGATACCTTTGCAGACTTCTTCATAACGTGGGTTCGGTGTAAACTCGCTGAACACCACGTGAGGGAAGTCTAAGCCTTCTATGTCTTCCTTTATGTTAAGGAAGGGATAGCTGCTGTCGCAGACAAGAAAGACTTTTTTGGAATCTTTCAAGACTTCAGACAAATGGGATATGCCGTTTAAAATCGTCTGTTTCATCATAAACATTAATTATCACGAATTGACCATTAATTGTTCACAAATTAATCCTTCAAGAAAGTCATGAGGGCATCCTTGTTTTGGATTGGTGTTGTAGTAGGTCTGCCAAGATCCTTACGGTTACCCTTCTTAACCTTCACTTCAAGGAGAAGTGGTCCTTCTTGGTCTTTTACCTTACCAAGAAGTTCTGTGAGATACTCTTTGGTTTCAACACTATAAATAGCCTTATAGCCAACGGCCTTAGCCACTGCAGGTAAATCAATCTTCAAACCAACAGTGGGCTGACCGCCTACAGAGTCATGAGCACCATTGTTGAAGACCACATGGATGTAGTTCTTGGGGGCTTTATTAGCCACTATGGCCATGCTGCCCATGTGCATAATAGAGGCACCGTCGCCATCGAAGCACCAGACACGACGATCCTGTTTTGCCAAGGCAATACCAAGGGCTATCTGTGAGGCATGTCCCATGGAACCGACGGTGAGGAAATCACGCTCATGGCCTTCGTTCATCGCCGTGCGATATTCGAAGAGTTCACGAGAAATCATGCCTGTTGTAGAAACGATTGCGTCTTTAGGGGCAAGGGCTGCAGCAACGATCTGTATGGCTTCCTCACGAGACATCGTCAGGTCGTTCTTCTCCACATTCTGAAGGGTATAGGCATCGAAGGTGTCCTTCTCGATGACGAGGGCATAACACTGTTTGGTAGCCTGCATAAAGGCAACAGCCTTCTTAATCTGGGCTTCGGCCTTGTCTTCCTCCTTGGAGAGGACTGTGTAGTCGATACCCATCACATTCAACAGGCCTGTGGTGACCTTACCCTGCTTGACATGCTGGGGTTCGTCGTGAACACCGGGTTTGCCTCGCCAGCCGATGACCAGAAGGACGGGGATGTTATAGACATCGGGGTCAGTCAGAGAGGCCAAGGGATTGATGATATTTCCCTCGCCGGAGTTCTGCATATAGACAACAGGGATTTGGCTCGTTGCCAGATAGTGGCCTGCTGCCAGACCCATGGCACCGCCTTCGTTGGCTGCAATGATATTATGGGCAGCATCAGCATGGTCGGTAATGTAGGCACAGAGATTCTTCAACAGGGAATCAGGTACGCCAGCATAGAAATCAATGCCATAGCTGGCCAATGTATCATAGAAAAACTTTGGACTAATCATTTCTCAAATTGAAAATTGAAAGTTGAAAATTGAAAATTATTCCTCTGGTATGAGAGTTATAATCTCCTTAATTGACATACACTTGTCGTCGCACTCCTTGGCTCGATGGTTCTCAAGGATGGTGCGGGCTGCATCCTGCATGGCGGGGAAGCTGGTACGGGTGAGTTGATTGGCATAGATAACCACATTGACACCACGATCCTTAAACTCCTGTTCGGTAACCGTATTGAAACTGGTAGGAACAACCACAATAGGAGTGGTGGTGTTCTTCTCACGGAACTTGGCGACGAACTCGAAAATCTCTGCGGGATCCTTCTTGCGAGAGTGAATCATGATGGCATCGGCACCTGCCTCAGAGAAGGCAAAGGCACGCTCCAAGGCATCGTCCATACCCTGCTCGAGAATCAGAGACTCGATACGGGCACAAATCATAAACTCTCTGGTTTTCTGGGCTTTCTTACCGGCACGGATCTTCTCGCAGAAGTCAGGAATTGCAGCTTGGGTCTGCTTGACCTCAGTACCAAAGAGGCTATTCTTCTTCAAACCTGTCTTATCCTCAATGATAACCATGGAAACGCCCATACGCTCCAGAGAACGTACAGTATAAACAAAGTGCTCTGTTAAACCACCTGTATCACCATCAAATATGATGGGTTTGGTGGTCACTTCCATGATATCATCAATGGTGCGGAAACGAGAGGTCATATCGACCAGTTCAATGTCGGGCTTACCCTTGGCTGTGGAGTCGCAGAGCGAACTGACCCACATGGCATCGAACTGATAGGTCTTGCCATCCTGCAGCACCTTGGTATTCTCCACAATGAGACCAGTAATACCGCTGTGGGCTTCCATGGCGGTGACTAAGCCCTTCATATTGATAAGTTTACGCAAACGGCCACGACGTACATCCGGCATCGAAGCCTCGGCACGGTGGTTTGCGTCCAACTCCTTATACATAGGATTGTTGCTATAAGGATATTCCACGAGTTTACCGCCATAAGTGGCAAGTACCTCGCAGACCTCCTGTCGGATAGGCTTCTGGAATCCCTCGCACCAGTCGTTGCCGTGAACCACATAGTCGGGCTTCAGGGCCAGTAGGTTGTCCTTATAAGAGAGCGACTTCTGTTCCACTACACGCTCCACGCCTGCAATATTCTCGATGAGTGCCTTGCGCTCCTCGAAGGGGATGAGGGGATAGCGCTTAAAACTGGCAACAGCCTCGTCGCTAAGGATACCCACAATGAGACGGCCCAGACGACGGGCCTTGTTGATGATGGCCACATGACCAGAGTGTATATACTCGGTAGAAAATGACATATAAACCGTACGCTCGTTGATAGCCTGAAGTTTCTTGGTAATGACCTCCAAATCCTCCGGGGTGTCAATCTCTGCACAGAGCATGTCCTTGACATCACAAGGATAAATCTTACATTGGTCGCTCACCTCGTTGAAGGCATTCTCAGCATAACACTTGCGATTATCGGCCTCACAGAACTTCTCGATATTCTGGAGCCAGACAAGCCAATCGTCCTTGAGAATTTTGTAGAGAGGCTGGGCTGCCATGGCATTGTCGAAGAATTCGATACCCACTTTCTGTATCTGACCATCCTTGATGACTGCCTTGAAGTCCTTCTCGGGGAGAGGGAGTGTACTGCTAACTGCCATACAACTGGTAGGACAATCGATGACAGCCTCCATTACCAAGCTCTCGAACACCAGGTCGCCGTGCATCAGGATGATATCGTCATCCTTCAGTTGCTCCTTGGCACAGTTGATGGAGTAGATGTAATTAGTGGTGTCGTAAACGGGGTTGTTGACGAACGTGAACTTGAGGGGCAAATGCAGTGCATTGCAATAATCGACCAAGACCTTGTCGTAATAACCTGTGGTCATCACGACTTCTTCCACACCGAAAGACACCAGCATTCTGAGTTGTCGACTCAAAATGGTGTTCTTGTGTGAAATCTCAGTCATACACTTCGGGTGTTCCTTTGTGATTACACCCATTCTGTGTCCCAAGCCACTGTTCAAAATTAATGCTTTCATTATCTATGTTTTTATAATTGTAATTCGGATACATAACGATTCTTATATATTTTGCCTCGAGGCATGTCGATGAAGGAAGAATAACTTGATGTAAGAAGTAAGATGTAAGAAGGAAGAGTAACTTGATGTAAGAAGTAAGATGTAAGAAGGAAGAGTAACTTGATGGAAGAAGTAAGAATCTTTCAGTTAAAAGTGAAAAATTAAAAGTTAAGAGTTATCTTCTTTCGTAAACTGTCAATTTGACGTGTTAAACCATTAATCATGAACCTTAAACCCTTAATCATTAACCCTGAACCATTTATCAGGTATCAAATTCTCTGTTCATACACAAGACGTCAAAATTGACAGTTTACTGTTTACTTGACATTACCCCATGGTATAGACGAAGATGACGGCGAGGATCATGAGGAGGGCGAGGACCATGAGAGCGACCTTGAGCCACTTCTCGAGTTTGCGGCGGAGGACGATGGCGTTGAGACTGCGCTCCTTGAACAGCGTGGCGCTGTCCTTGTGGTGATGGTGGTGGTGATGATGTTGTTGTTCAGACATAAGATGTAAGAAGGAAGATGTAAGATGTAAGAAGGAAGAGGGAAGATGTAAGAAGGAAGAGGGAAGATGGATGAGGGAAGAGAGAAGAGAGTTAACGGAGGATATTGACGATGAGGGATGCGAGGGATACCAGGATGCTGGTACCAGAGAGCCACAGGGTAGTGGACTGGCCGATGGTGGAGTTGCGGGCCTTGACCTTGTTGGGCTCTACATAGACGATGTCGTTCTGCTGGAGATAGTAATAGGGGGAATTGATGATCTCGGCATCGTTGAGGTTGATGCGGATGATTTCCTTCTTACCAGAGGCGTTCTCACGGATGAGCTTGACCTTGTCACGCACACCATAGATAGTCAGGTCGCCAGCTTGTGCTAGGGCTTCAAGGATATTGATCTTCTCATTGCTGACGGTGAACATGCCGGGTTTGTTGACCTCACCGAGCACGGAAATCTTGTAATTGGACATACGGACGGTGACCACGGGGTTCTCGGTGGCATTGAGATAAGGCAGCAGCTTGTCGTGAATCATCTTCTCACACTCTGACTTGGAGAGGCCACCGACCTGCAGACTGCCCAGCACGGGGAAGTCGATAAGGCCCTTATTATCCACCAGATAGGTCTGGAGGGAGCCACCAGAAGTGGAGATATTGTTTGACGTATTGGTGAGCGTGGGATGGACGATAAGGTTGAAGGGGGCGGAAGCCTCAGGATTGACGGTGCTGACGGTGATGGTCAGCACATCCTTGGGCATGATATGGGCATCATACAGATACTCTGAACGGGACAAGTCGATATAGTCGCTATTCTGGAGGTAGGCGACGTTCTTGACACTGCCACAAGATGTAAGAAGAAAGAGAAGGAAGATGTAAGATGTAAGATGTAAGAAGTAATTTTTTTTCATATTGAACTCAAATTTATTTTTGAACACGAATTACACGAATTTCACGAATGACACGAATATTACCAGAAATGCCACCAGTGGCGCTTACGGGTGTAGGAGTGGTGGTAGTTGGAGGCTTCCTCATAGTCTTTCTGGCCGGCATAGGCCTCGTCGATGAGGTGGCGCCACTTCTTGCCACGGCTGACCATGCGATAGATGGTGCCCCAGTCGGGGAGTCCACCGACGTTGCGGTCGTCGATGAAGAGGTCGGCCTTCAGCTTGCGCGTGAAGTGGGGATTGTTGTCGGTGGTCTCTTCAGGGTAGTCACGATTGGCGGCATAGAACTCTACGCCACGCTCACGACACCACTCGAGGGCGGCATCTAATAGCTCACCTTCGCGGCAGGACCAGAGCACCAGGCGATGGCGGTCATTGATGAGCATCTTCAGGGTGTCGATGGCGAAGGGACGTTCCTGGCCAATCTCGGGGTATTTGTTCTCAACGATGGTTCCGTCGAAATCTACTGCGATAATCATAAATGATGGATGATGTAAGATGTAAGATGTAAAAAGTAAGAAGTAAGAGGGAAGAGGTGAGAGAATAGATTACTTCTTGATAGAGTCGTCGTTCTTGTTGCCATAGTGGGACTCGGCATACTGGCCGTAGTTGCCGTAATTGCCGTAGTTGCCATAGCCGTAACGACCGTAGCCATAGCGGCCGTAACCGTAACGGCCATATTTGCCGTAGCGGCCATAGCCGTAGTAATAGCCGTACTTGCGGCGTGACATGTCGATACCGTTGAGGACGACGCAGGGGTTGGGCATCTTGCCCTCCTTGGCGAGGGTGTTGAGCAGGCCGAAGGAGGACTTCGGCGTGTAGTCGGCACGGCAGACGAAGACGGTGAGGTCGGCATGCTGGCCAATCTGGAGGGTATCGGTGACGAGACCGACAGGGGCGGTGTCGAAGATGACATAGTCGTACTGTTCACGGAGGAAGGTGACGACCTGACCGAAATTGTCACGGGCCAGGAGCTCGGTGGGGTTGGGAGGTACAGGACCGGCAAGGAGCAGGTCGAGGTTGTCGTTGACACCCGAGCGCTGGATCTGGCTTATCAGGGCTTCCTTGGTGACTTTCTCCAGCGTGAGCAGATTGGTCATGCCCTCGAAGCGGTCGGAGATGCTAAAGAGACGTCCCAAGGCCGGCTTGCGGATGTCGAGACCACAGAGGATGACCTTCTTACCCAGCAGGGCAAAGGAAACGGCCAGATTGGCAGCATTGAAGGTCTTACCTTCTCCAGAGGTGGAGGAGGTGAAGCAGATGACCTTCTGGTCGCCCGTGAGCATGAACTGGATATTGGTACGCATGGAACGGAAGATCTCGTCAATCTGGTTGTTCTTGTTGGCCTGTACCACGATGCCTGCCTTCTGCTTGACATTGTCGGAAGCCACAGCGACATCGGCAATGATAGGCAGGTCGGTGAGTTTGGCAACATCCTCATGGCCCTCGACCTTATAGCGGAACAGGGAGAGGATCCAGATGATGAGTCCCGGAACGAAGAATGCCATCATAAAGGCACCGGCAAGGACAAGTATCTTCTTGGGGCTTACCACACCCTCAACAAGCGGCTCGTCAATGAGCTTACCATTGTCGGCAGTGGCCGCCAGGGCGATGCTGTTCTCCTCACGTTTCTGGAGGAGCAACATGTACAACGTTGACTTGACATCCTGCTGGCGACCGACCTGGTTGAGGACACGCTCCTGAACAGGGGCGGCAGAGACACGCCCCTGGAACTTGGTGAACTGGGACATGATGCCCTGACGGTTGATATCCGCAGAACGGCGTGCCTGCAACAGGGCGGTCTGGATGCTCTGCTGTAACTCGTCGATGGTGGCGGTCAGGGTACGTACCTGAGGTGCTTCCTCACTGGCGGCTTTCAACAGGCGGTTACGGTCTTGCACCGCCTGGTTGTAATTGTTGATGAGCTGCGTGGAGGCAGCGTCGGTAACACCGACATTGGAAGGGATAATCTGGTAACGGTTGTTGGGATTATTGACATACTCACGCATGTAGTCGAGCATCTGGACCTGGGAGTTGGCCTCCGAGAGACGAGCAGAGAACTCATTGGACATCTGTACCGACTGAGAGGCATCGGCCAGTGAGGTGACAGCGTTCTGCTGCTTGAACTGCTGGATGGTCGACTCAGACTGGCCTAACTCTTCGTTGATCTTCGTCATGCGGTCGTTGATGAACTCCTCCGTACGCAGGGCCACCTCGTTCTTATCGGCATTGGCCTGACGGTTGTAGCAGACGGTGAGCTGGCGCAACACATCCATCGCACGACGGTAGTCCTTGTCCTGGAGGGTCAACATGGCAATAGAGGTGAGTTTAGAGGTGGGCTCGACAGTCAGGTTTTTTAAATATTCCGTAGCGACCTGCATGGGCGGGCGCAGGGTGACACGATAGACATTCCCCTCCTCCCACTCACGACCTGCAGCAGCCGTCATGGTGAGGATGCCCAGCGGGGTCTTGATATTGGCAGGCAAGGAATTGCGAGAGCAGACAGTCTCTTCAGACTCCTTGCCATCGACAACCACGATGTAGGAGAGGACATACTTGTTGTCCTCACGCCAGACCTTCATCTTCAGAGACTGCGACTTCTCCAGCAGGTTATAGTCGAGGGAGTCGAGATGCTCTGGATCGAGGTCGATGTTGATGGGCTGCCAGTTATAGGTGATGATGTGGTGAACGCGGCCCTCACGGCGATACTCGGTATAGAGCTTCAGGTCCTTGACAACATCACGCAACAGCATGCGAGACTGCAGGACCTCTACTTCGTTGTCGATACCGGTGGAATTGGTGAGGAAACCCAGATCCTCTACGCCAGCCAGCATCTGGTTGGCATTCTTGCTCTTATTCTCATCCTTGATGAGCATGCGGGCAGAAACCTTATAGACGGGTTCGGCATAGCGCAGGTAGATGAGCGCTCCACACATGAAGATGATGAGTGACAACAGGAACCAGTGCCAGTTGAGCACCAGTGCGGCAAAGATGGTCTGGAAGTTCAGACGCTTGCGGCCTGTGCCTCCCCCATCCTCTTCCAATAAGTCCTCGAGGTCTTCGAGGGTGATTTTCTTTTCGTCAGACATATTATATAATTTTTTAAGTTTAGCGGTGAGAGGTGAGAGGTGAGTGGTGAAAGGTGAAAGATGTAAGATGTAAGATGTAAGATGTAAGAGGTAAGAGGTAAGAGGCAAGATGTAAGAGGGAAGTTAAAGCAACTGGATATCGTCGATGGGAATTTCCGTGAAGACGTAATGACTGATGCCCATGGAGAACTTGATGACGACATAGGAAGCGTGACCTTCCTTATAGTACCAGCCTTCAAGACCGGCTAATGCACCACGCATCACCTTGATTCGCTGATTAACCTGGAGACTGTCGACAGTGATGTGGACAGGATTGGTGGCCTTGCCCAGGATATACTGCAACTGCTGCATCTCCTGATCGGAGACAAAGGCATACGACCGGCCCTGAGCTGCACGGTTCATCATAAAGCGCCAGACAGAGGAATAGCCGAGCATGATAGGCATCAGCTGGTCCTCAGTGGTACGGACAAACACCTTTCCAGAAATGAGGACTGCCTCCTTGGTGTGACGGGTGCGGTTGGCATAAATTCGCTCCTCCACGCGACTGGCTACATACACCTCGTAGTTTGCCTTCTGCAGCATGGTGCGGACCAGCTTCTCCTTAGTCGGTTTACACTCAGCAATATACCACCGTACCTCACCGTTTCCTACGGCAAAGCCAGAGGCCGTGAGCATATCTTCTGGTCTCTGTGGGGTATCCTGGAAGTTCTGCATCTCTGACATAGAGAGATTGTAAATTGGGCTACAAAGTTATATAATATTATACAAATATGCAAATTTAACCAAGTAAAAAAGCAATATTGTCCTGTTTTTATAGGATATCTCAATTTGATGTTAGATATTTTGTAACAAATAATACAAAAACATCCATCTCTCTATGTCAGAGATACAGTAGTTTTTGCGTTAAAGAGTTTAAGAGGTTTAAGTGGTTTGGAATACTCGATTGAGTAACTCGCTGTTAGTCTGATGGATAACATTTCCCTCTAACGATTTTAAGTATATCTCTGTCGTCTTCTCTGAGTCATGACCCATAGACTGGCTGATAACGGACAAGGGCACATGCTGTCTGTGGGCAGCAGTTGCCCAGGAGTGACGACAGACATACGAGGTGAGTTTGGGATATCCTAACATCTCGCCTAACTGGTTGAGACAGGCATTGTAACGGCTGATGGCGTAACGGTACTGCTGATAGACCTGCTCACCACCACCGGTCTTGGTGAGGATGGGGAACAGATAGACGGTATGGGAGGGGTAACGATCGATGATGGCCTGCATCATCGGTTCCACACGTACCTCGATGCGCTGTTTGGTCTTTCTGCGCACATAGGTTATCATGCCACCAGCAAGGTCGGACTTGCGCAGAAAGGCAAGGTCAACGAACGTAAGACCACGTGCACAGAAGCAAAACACAAACAGGTCGCGCGAGAACGCCAGTGACTGTTGGCGACGGGCAAGACGGCGGGTACCATCCTTATAGCCCTGCGCTATCAGTGCTTCATGGATATCGAAAGTGAAGAGACGACGGATGTCCTCAGGGCCGATAGCCCGCTTCACCGTCTTGGCAACACCACGATAGACATCCTTGAAAGGATGGCGGTCGACGGTCATCGCCTGTCGCACGGCCTTGTTATAGACAGACTGAAGGGAACGGATATAGAAAGAACAGGTGTTCTTACACAGACCACTGGTCTGTAACCAGGTCTCATAGCCACTGATGAAGACTGCCGTCAGTGTTTTGAAAGAGACATCCTGCCTTCCCATGCTTTGGAGAAAACGACGGAAACTACGTCCTGAACTGAGATAGTTGTTAGACACTCCGAAATGACCACTCACACGCTGATACGCTGCCTCGTCTTGGAGAAAAGCGAGGAATCCATTTGCTGGTCTCTGACATATTATTAGCATATATAAAAAAGGTATAGAGGTCAGATGCTCTATTCAGTTGAGCTACGGAACCCTCTCTTGGCTCCTCTTCTTGTCCGACTTGCGCTAAACGCAGCGGTCGATTTCTGATTTGCGGGTGCAACAGTACGGAGTTTTTTGCGAATCACCAAATATTTTGCAGACTTTTTTCAAAAAAAGTGCATTGAAGGGGTGTTTTTATCAAAAAACGAGGCAAACAGGACAATCCTCATGGGATTTTAGAGGTCTTGTAAGAGGATATCGCGTGCATCGTGCAGGTAGGTACTGCGTAGTTCCATCGCCCTACCCCACTTCTCAGAGAAGAGATTGCTGACGTCGAGATCTATCTTCCATGAGCCATGCGACTCCAGGCGGTCAATCATCGTGCCCAGCGTGAGATTCTTGATGTCCTCGGCAGGCATAAAGCGCGACGTCTCGCCCTTCTCGTCAACAGTAATCTCAATGACCAGTCCTGCGGCAATCTGTTCGTATAAGAGGTCGTTGACAATACGGATAGGAATGGTAGTCTCCGTACTGAGTTCAAGGGCTGTCAGTGGCCGTTGTCCATTGGCAAAACGGCGACATATACGGCTCAGAATCAGCGCGTTGAGCAGTATCTTATAGCGGTGACTGATCTCGCCCGTATTAGCGTCGTAGTCGTAGTAGTCGAGATTCTGGTTGGTGTAGCTCAGTTCGGCACCGAAGAGACAGATAGTCCATGAAATCTGCAGCCACAGCATAAACAACGGCAGGGCGGCAAACGAACCGTAGATAGCGTTGTAGCTGGAGAGAAACATCTGAGAATGGATATAGAAGATTTGTAGTCCCTGCATGGCGAAACCTGCCAAGATGCCAGGCACTACCGCACTGAGAAATTTGACATGCGTATTGGGCATGAAGATATAGAGCGCAATAAACATACCCGACATCAGCAGATAGGGTATCAAGTCAATGAAGAAACGGATGGTAGGACCCAGCAGCAGGAAATCGGGCATGGAGTCGGCAATCGTTGCCATGAAGATGGAGATACCTGATGTGAGCACAATGATGATGGGAAAGAGGAAGAACATGGCCAGATAGTCCGTGAAGGTACGGAAGATGGAGCGAGGCTTCTTAACCTGCCAAATCTCGTTGAAGGCGTCCTCCACATTGCTGACCAGCATAAGTACCGTGTAAAGCATGAATATCAAACCGATACCCAGGAAGACGCCGCTCTTGGTATGTACCAAGTAGCTGTTGACGAAACCGATAATCACCTCTGCAACCTGTGGCTGCGACTCGAAGGCACCGCGGAACCATACCTCGATATACTTGCTATAGCCGAAACCACGGGCAATGGCAAAGACGACAGCCGTGATGGGCACAATGGCCAGCAACGTGGAATAGGTCAGTGCCGACGCTTTCTGCATCACACGCTTCGTGGTAAAGAAGCGAATAGCCAGCAACAGCTTCTTGGCTATTTCCAACAGCAGGAAAGTCAGTGGCGACACCTCATCAGGAGTGACTCTCCAGATGTCGGTCTGAAAGAACTTGATGATACTCTGCAGGTTGTTTTTAGGCATAGCAACATATTATTATAAAAGAAAGCAGAGCCCCTGTAAGCCGGGTCCTGTACCCCTTGCGGGGCGTCTGCCATTTATCTACTCCGCAGGTTGCCCTACGGCTCTAGCATTCTACCCTCCATCGTGGCTAGCGCCTCGGACGGACAGCCCTCAGCCGATGGTATACGCGAACTTGCAGCCTCCAGATGGAAC
>OMXX01000196.1 GCA_900315105.1 uncultured Prevotellaceae bacterium
CAACCGTGCAGACATCTACCGCAGAAGTCCGGTTGCCCGAAGCTGCTTTTCCCTGAAAAGCTGATTATATATCCAGATGAACCGTCCAACTCCGATCATCGCCGCGATTGTGCCAATACCCACACCGACCAGATGCCTGGTCGAGAAAAAACCGATCAGACATGTCAGCGCGACACATGCCAAATCAAAAACATTTTTTACATTTCCCATCCTTTTACCAGTTCTATCAGAAATAGCCTGAACAATACCATCACCAGGATTAGAAACCAAACGGGCATTGACATTCATCGCAGCACCAATACCTGTAAAAGCAATGCCAAAGATCAAACATATAATTCGCGGCAGCAGACTGTGCTCGTCCGGAAGAATGGCACTAAACAGGTTAAAAAAGCGCGTCAGTACAACTGACAGCGGAATCTGCAGCAAATCATATAGCCGGAAGGAGCGTCCCTTAATCAGAAATTCCACAGCAGCAAGAACTGCATACATGACCAAAGACGCGTTACCAAAATTCCAATGATGAATCAGAGAGAGGCAGTAAGCAATTGAAATGATCGGAGTGACCCCAAAAGCTGATTTTGTATTCAGGATAATTCCAAGCGCCAAAATCAACATCCCGGATAAATAAAAAAGACCTCTTGCCACTTTCTTTTTCAAGATGACTCCTTTCCTGCCTTTTTTCTGGGCATCGTTGCCTTGATAACTCATATCCAATTTCTTGCGTTTCCGCCTTACAAATATCAAAAAAAGAAACACCGTCCCCGGTACTTCTAGGTACCAAAAACAGTGCTTCGATGTGCGCCATCAGGGACTCGAACCCTGGACAAATAGATTAAGAGTCTACTGCTCTACCAACTGAGCTAATGGCGCATCTTATAAATTGCTACAGCCTTTATCGCTGCAACAGTGGTATTATATGAAATCCCAAACAAAAAATCAAGAGGGAATTTCAGATTTTTTCCAACGATTTTTTTCGTTTTTTTCTGCCGCCATCAAAAATGGCCATAGCAAGAAATCCTGCTTAAAGTAAGTCGGCCTATTATTCGATCTTTGTTGCTGCCGTGGCATAAAAATCCGGATATGTTTCCTTCAGATACCTCACATCTCCGACCCAGTTCATAAGCAGAAGCCGAAGAACCCTCTCAAAATCCCAATGTCATTAACTTTACAAAACGGATAAGATAACCACAACCAACTGATGCGCCTGCTTTTAACGATCCAGTGTACAGTTCAATCTATAAGGCAAACTACTGGTACCAGAGAAGACCCCTTACGACAACTGGACTACGTATTTTGGGCAGACTTATCCTGATGATTTTAAAAACTTCGCTTATGGGTGTTCGAATAATTACCTGCCAATTGGCCTTTCGTCCTGTGATAATGTCGATCCGGTCTGACCGGTACTATGTTTTCACTGATCTCATCGTAGAGCTTTTGGAATAACTCATCCTGTTTTTTGTGATCCTTTTCCAAGAGGATATAGATGAGATCACTTTTTAGCAATCCGATACATAGTGTCCGATTGACAGACATACGGTGCTTGTAATCGTTTTTCAGATGACTGGCCTGTTCTTGCTCAATATCGCGAGCAATGTCTTCTGCTATGTTACTGACATATATAGTGCTGTAGATATCCTGCTCCAACAAGATGGGTTTTGTGCCGGTGAAGTTCTCCATCTGCAAACGATCCTTAAGAGTCTGGTATGCCGTTTCTATATTCCAGCGCAGATGGTAAATCTCACCAAAACAATCCGCCGGGAACTGATCTCGCGGCAAGTTGGTTGCAAGAATCTCGTATTCTGTATGCTCTTCATCCAGCCAAACTCGCACCATACGAAGTGGGAAACTGTCACGGCTCATGACGATGGCTTCGTCAGCAGTTCCCATATAATGCGCCCGTCTGCCCTTTGTAAGATGGATGTCGACATCCTCATCATCTGAAGACAATGCCTGTTGTTCTGCTTTGAAATCAGATGATTTCAGACGAGCTACAAAGTAGACGTTGCCGTCAATCATTCTTAAGAATGCCGGTGTAGATGGATACCCTCGATCCATTGTGACCATAAACGGATGATTGCCGATGGTTTTATGAACGGATGCGATTTGTGCCTCCGCAACGGCCATTTCGTTGAATTTGACCTTGTTGATACTGGCATCCAGAATCATACGGTTTAAAGCATCATACAAACAGCCAAGCCCGATTTGTGCACAGGGTTTCCCTCCTCTTTTGGATGCGTTTCCATAGAAGGCAAGTGTTTCCGGTGTCGTTGGAACATTGATATCTGAACCATCAGCGGCAAGCACCAGAAATCCATTGACGGTATATAGTTCTGCTTCAGGATCTGAATAAAAATTCCTATTGTGGAATTGATACAGATCAACAAAAGCAGCCGGATTCAATTTCATGCGCTGTTTTAAATATCCGGGTTTTGAAATTTGTGTTCCAGGGTGAGAAATATTCATATATCCACGAAGCTCCAGTTTAAGGGTAAGCCCCTTCCTGTTGATCATGGAGAAAGTAAGATCATCTAGCGGCATCTTACGGTTGCGGACAAAAACATTAGGATTGCCATTCCTGCAAAACTCTACGAAAGAGTCTGAATGAATTCTGTCAACATCGCACTTGATGCGGGAGCCGGATTTTCTCACTACAGTACCTCCGCGTCAATCGTCGTCATAAACAAGACGAGGCTTTTTTGCAGCATAGGCAGCTTTGAGATAAGGTATCTGTTCTTCCGTCACCGGCCCCAGATTCGCTTTTACCGTTTGAACTACCTTGCCATTGATCCGTTTGTTTTCAACGAGACTGGCATAGTACCGTTTCTCACCTTTGTATGTTTTTGTAAGTATTTTGATAAACATGCTTTATGCCAACCTCTTTTCTCACTACAGAGAATAGCATAAAGCTGTATATAGTGGAACTAATATTAGTTATTTTTCTCACTACATATGGAGATTCTTAAGTTAATGACATTGTTATTTTATGGGCTTTTCGCTATATGTCTTTCTGACCGAGTGCCACATCGAGTGCCACGAGTCTTTATTTTGCATTAAGTTTTATATCACTTTTAAAGCGTCAGCCACTAAATCTATCTCTCTATGTTTCTCATCCTCTGTGATATGAACATATAGATTCATAGTTATACCGATATTAGAATGACCTAAAATCTTCTGTAAGGTCTTCGGCTTCATTCCACCCTCAATACATCTTGTTGCAAAAGTATGTCTGAGCACATGCATTGAGAAATGAGGAATGCCTACACGATCACAATACTTAAACAATCCAGTGTCATACGTACTATTCTTGACCGGAGTGCCGTTCCTACACAGAAACACGGTATCATTCCACTCTATCGGAATGAGTTTTAATTTTTTATTTTTTGCTCTCTGATTCTCCAAGATACGGATTGCTTCATCAGTAAGAGGAATAGTTCTATATCCTGATTTACTCTTAGGAGGACCAATTCTCCACTCACCTACCTTATAGCGGTACTCCATCGATCTCTCAATCTTCATTGTACGATTCTCAAAATCGATATCACTCCACTTAAGGCCTATAAGCTCTCCGGTACGAAGACCAGTCTGCAATACAAAACGATATTGATTCTCATAGCTGTAGCCAACCACAGCTTCCAAGAACTTCTTCTGAACATCAATGGTAAGGGCTTCTTTCTTGGTCGAAGGTTTACCCATATCACTCTTCACTGATTTCTTACAAGGATTTGTTATGAGAACATCATTTTCTCTGGCAAATTCCAGCATGTTGTAAAGAGCAATTCTGGTCTGATAAATAGTAGTCGTCTTATAACCTTCTTCAGCCATCTTGGAAAAAATAGTCTGACAGTGAATCGGTTTAACCTCTGTCAAAAGCTTCTTCCCAATAACATCCTTAATATTGCGCTCATATCGCTCTGAATAGTTCCTGACTGTATTAGGTCTTACTGTCTGCTTCTTGATGCTTATCCAATAATCAAACCAGGCATCTACTATCATATCCGTAGCCTGGTCCAAATCACTGTGTTCATCAATATAAGTTGCATCAGCAATCCATTGTCTCACTTCCTGAAGCTTCTTTGAACGTTTAGATTTTCTTCTACCGAACTTATCAACAAATCTGGCACAATATGTTCCATTAGGCTGCTGATAAATTCCGTCTCCAATCTCCTTTCCTTTGAGATCTTTACCCATCTGCGACTCCTTTCAAACTAAAAGAAGTCCCAAATTAGCAACGTATATTATACACTAACCGGGGCTTTGAGATCTTTACCCATCTGCGACTCCTTTCAAACTAAAAGAAGTCCCAAATTAGCAACGTATATTATACACTAACCGGGGCTTCTTTACAATGTTGTTTCATTTTTGTGGCACTCGCGAACTCCAGTGAAACACTGAGTATTACTGCGTTTATATCTCAATGTTGTCCATTATGAACTTCTCGAATTCCTTCCTTTTAACGAGCTTTTTCTTACCCACATACAGAACAAATGGACACCTTGGAGATCTAAGAAGGCTTTCCAGCTTGTTTATGCCGATATTGGAATACTCAGCTGCTTCTCTGATCGTGAGTGTTACCTTTTCATATATTGGAACTGTCTGCTTTACTGCTTGTTCCTTTGTGTAAATTCCTGACTCTTTATATTCATCAACAGATATGACATTCATCTTGCTTTCCTCCCCTACAGTTCATTTCAAGACACTCTATTATTTCTTCTTTTATTTCATCCCGGATTCTTCTG
>OMXX01000211.1 GCA_900315105.1 uncultured Prevotellaceae bacterium
GGTTGTCTATGCAGATACCGTCTCAATAGGCAGTTGCGAGGTCTTCCCTGACAAAGACGAGATGCTTTTGTCTGTAGATGCTTTATGGCCCAAGAGTACGCTTGTAATGAACCTATTCGGGTACACACAGGTGTTGTCGAAACACAATAAGACGGAATTGTATCGATATGATGATTTCAACGCTCCCTGCGTTTTCAATTTAAAATCTTCCAACAGTTATCGACATCTGACATTGACCCATAAAAAAGAAAACCTTGTAAGGGACATTGATGTTGAAGACATGTTCTACGTTGTCGAATATGAATACACAGACACAAAAGAATTATCCTCGTCAGAACTGTTGCAGGAAGATTATAAGAAGTATTCTGGAATGTTTCCTATACCAGAAAGAATAAGGGAACAGTTAGTTCGAGGAGAAGAGCTATGAATAAGATTAAAAGCTACATATTATTTTTAATTCTGATGACAATGCTGTCGCCAGCGACATTTGGAATGGCACAGACGGTAATTGTCAAGGACAGCATCACCAATGAGCCAATATCGTTTGTGAGTGTCTATTTCGGGAATGACACTGGTGGCTATACGGACGAAAAAGGGATGATTGCCATTCCAAACGAAGCAGCACAGATGCGGTTGTCGCATATCTGCTATGAGACTAAGAGCATCGATAAAGTAGCCCCCGACTCGCAAATTGTCTTTCTTGTTCCCAAAAATATTAATCTTGATGAAGTCGCTGTCAGTGCGAAGGCTCCCAAACGAATAAAGACCACAGAAGTGGGATCGATGAAAGCAAAGACGCAGACCAAACACAAGGGAGCCAATGGATTTGAGATGGCTTTGTTCATTCCATACGATAGCACTTGGACAGAAACACCATACATTCATTCCATATTGGCAAGTCTCGATTACTCCACCCATTATCTGGTTTTCACGGAAATCAAGAATCCCATCTATGCCACTCTCCGCTTTGATCTTCGACAGACAGATGCCAAGACTGGTGCTCCAAAAGATGAGTCCCTCATTGATGGTGGAATTATACTTCCTTCCGGTCAGAAGCCCGGCAAGGATGGCATCAGCCTTAATCGTCCTATACCGTTCCCCCAGACAGGTGTATTCGTCGTTGTGGAATGGATAACCACAGCGCAAGTCTCAGAATCATGCAATCTTGTGCCCTCTCTCAACATGACTTTGGATGAGAAGGAAAACAGAACCTGGAACAAAAAAACATTTCGAGGCACGGACTGGATGCAGGAACAGAACGAACCTGCGTATCAGAATGAAGAGGCACAGGACTTTTATAAAGGCAGGATACCTTCTGCCAAACTCGGTTTGAAAATATCAAAATAAGAAATATGAAACACTACAGAAGATTACAGCTCTTGCTTGTCATGTTTTTGACAGCAACATTCGGGATGGCACAGACCGACAGCACAAAGGTGCAAAACGACTCCATTACTTGGAATAAGGAATTAGAAGGCGTAACCGTCAAGGCTCAACGTCAATTGATCAAACAGGACATCGATCGTATAGGTTACGATGTCCAGGCCGATGAAGAGTCAAAAACACAAACCGTGCTTGATATGTTGCGCAAGGTGCCGATGGTAACCGTTGATGGCGAAGACAATATAAAGGTTAAAGGAAACAGCAGTTTTAAGATATACAAGAACGGTCACCTTGATCCCAGCCTTACCCAAAACGCCAAGGAGATTCTAAAGTCTATGCCTGCCTCCATGGTGAAGCGTATCGAGGTTATTACCGACCCTGGAGCTCGCGAAGATGCTGAGGGCGTGAATACCATTTTGAACATCGTTATGATGGATGGCCGTAGCTTTAATGGTGTCACAGGTGGAGTAAACCTCTCCTATAGCACCACAAAAGCACCGAGTATTAGTGGAAACATGACTACACAATTCGGTAAGGCTATTGTATCCATTGATGCCGGCTATAACAAGATGACGGAAGAGAGTTCCCAGAGTATCCGAGATATGGAACGAACCTATCTGGAATCTGGCAGAACCCAGAAGTCACATTCGGAAGGCTCTAACCCTGGCGATATCTTCTATACAGACCTTAGTGCCAGTTATGATATTGATACACTCAATCTGATATCAGCCTCATTCGGTGGCTATTTCTATAAGATCAATGTTCAAGGTGGAGGACCGACAACCATGTACGATGCCAGTCAGCAACCTCTCTATAGTTATTACGAACATTACTGGATGCCTGGCTATAAACATCATTCATGGAATGGACGATTGGACTATGAACACAAGACCAAACGTGAAGGTGAGAAACTGACTTTATCCTATATGCTTGCCCTGACTCGTCAGCGTACAGAACAGGAAAGTAATTTTACTGAGATTGTCGGCAACCCTTTCAGTTATACGGGTTATCTTATCAACAGCAGGGAGAACTTTACGGAACACACCTTTCAGGCAGATTATGTCAGGCCGCTCTGGAAAGGACATAAGTTAGAAGTAGGCGGAAAGTATATTGAGCGTCACAACAACAGTCATTCGACTCAGTCGTTTATCCAGTCGCCTCAGCCCCCGTCTTTTGATACAGAGTTTGAACATACCACACAGGTGGCTGCCGTGTATACTGATTACCAGCTGATATTAGGCAAATGGTCTGCCCGTGCAGGATTACGCTATGAATACAGTTATATGAAGGCTCATTATCCTGACGGAAAGAGTACAGACTTTAGTGACCGGTTGAACGACTGGGTACCTCAGGCTAGCATCAAGTATCAGATTAACGATGCCAACTCACTGAAGCTGAACTACACTACCAGCATCTCTCGCCCTGGTATTTCCTATCTGAATCCTGCAGTCACTGAAAGTCCTGAAGGTGTTAACTTCGGAAACGACCATCTGACCAGTTCACATCAACAGTCCCTAACCTTATTATATATGTATGTCTCGCCCCGCCTGACGTTACAACTGGCACCTATGTACCGATTCTACAATAGTGGTATTAGCGATATCCGTTATGTCAAGAACAACAAGATCTACTGCACCTACGATAACATCGAACGCTTGCGTCGCTATGAAATGGAAACCTATCTGCAATGGAAACCTTTTGACAAGACAACCGTTGTCTTCAACGGAAATTTCCGCCATGACTATTATAAGAATCCCAGTCTGCAATTAGAGAATTCCGTTTGGAGTGGATTCTATTATGCATCCTTAACACAGAAACTCCCATGGAAACTGAGGCTGACCATTAGTAGCTACGGACAGATTGGTCATGAAGCTTATAATGTCTATGGCTATTCCAGTTCTTATTTCAGCTATAGTGCAGCCTTGCAACGCTCCTTCCTCAAGGAAGACCGTCTGACATTACGCCTCTACGCCAATATGCCCTTCAACAAGTATTACCATAACGAGTCTGTCACTAATCAGGGTGATTATACAGGATTCAGAAAGAACGATTACCTTGGCCGCAGATTCCAGATCAGTCTTTCCTACCGTTTCGGCAAACTCAAAGCAAGTGTGAAGAAGACCGAGACAACAATTGAGAATAATGACGTTGTAGGTGGTATTAGCAAAGGACAATAATCAAAGTAATTAGAAAAACTCTAAAATAAATATGAATAAAAAGCAGATATTACAAGTGTCTCTTGCTGGAATTATCGGTTTCGTAATATATGTGGCAGTATCCATTTTGAGTGGTGAGATTGAGAGA
>OMXX01000131.1 GCA_900315105.1 uncultured Prevotellaceae bacterium
ATCGAGATGCGGTCTTCTTTCTTGTAAAAGGTTCGTTGTTTCATTTTTTATACTTTAATTGGTTTGAGAAAAGTGTAAACCAATTTCAGTATAAGACACAGAAATGCCGTTGTGCCTCCGTTGTGCCTTCGCTCTTCCTTCGTTCTAGAGACTATAGGATGAACGGACTTATAACGGATTTATAACGGACCTGGAACGGAGGTACAACGGACTTGCATTGGAGGAAGTTGAAAGTCCTCGCAGAATCTCATTGAAGCCTATATTAATTTTGGTAAGATGGTTTTGGGGTGATTTTCGCGTTTTACATCGTTTTTCAAGCATGCTGAATAAGGTGAATCTGCCAGAAATTAATGCTTATTGTTATGCTATTGAGACTGGCAGCCGCTTATGTTAAGCTCTCTAGTTTGTGTATAACAGCCTCATTATCTTCGTCTTACGGTAATACGTCCTTGCTCAATTGATAAGCAAAATCCCGGTCAATAACAAGTAACGGGTAACAATAAGGATTTTAGTGTATGGCTAAAAATTTTACTGAAGATTTCTAAGGAGTTTATATACCTTATTATATATAGAAATTAAAAATATAGGCGGCAGTTTACACTATTTTTCTTATTGTTACCTGTTATTCGTTACCAACGCGTTTTCGGGCTTTTTTACTTTACCCTCTTATACAAATCCACAAATGCGTGGTTATGATGGCTTATGCGTTTTTCCTCTGGAGGTAGCTGCATATAGTCGCCATACATCTGTGTGAGGTAATCGTGATAGTTTCCTGGAATATAAACCTCGGTGTCCTCAAATTTCTTCTTTGTTAATGGAAGAATCCATTCCTTTGGATGAATTTCCTTCTCTGCCCATGCGCCTCCATAATTGGCTATGTTTACAGAAGTATTGAAGTCGTGTGATGTGGCAATGGCGTTGAGCTTGCGGATAAGTCGTTTGCGGATAGTCTCTCTTCCGAAAAGGAAAGCGGCTGTCTGGAATGCCATGCGTCCCCATTGCTTTGGCTGTAGCAATAGGCTTACGTATTCCTTGAACGAAAGATGCGCTATTGTTGCATCAATTTTATTCGAACAGCGCTTGAAGGTTTTCATCATGCGAGTTGCCTCGACCTTGTCGGATGATGTGCCGTCGATAGGGAAGATGTCGATGTAGATGCCATAGAGACAAGGCACGTTTTCAATCTCGATTAGCGAGGTGTCTTTGTCGCAGAACTTTGAGAAGAAGAAAGGATAGCCTTTCATTTCCGGCGTGGCAAGTTCGTAATGACCGAGGTCAATTGTCTTGCTGAGCTCAAGGAAACGGTCATAGTCGGGACGGGGCATGGCAATATCAATATCGTCATCCCAAGGAATCATGCCACCGTGTCGTACGGCTCCTATAACGGTGCCTCCTACGCAGAAATAAGTGAGATTGTGAGCCTCGCATATTTCCACGAACTTATGTAGGCATCCCATTAGGATGTCGTTCCATCTCTTCTTGTCTTCTTCTGAAAAATGATATTCCATTATAACATACATCCATAGTGGTCAACGATGCCGAGCAGATGCTTCTGCTTGTCGGCTACGAGTACGCTGTGAACCTTGTATTTCTGCATTACAGCCTGAATGGCGGTGATCTTTGTCGTTGGAAGCACAATCTTCGGAGAAGTTGTCATGATATCACTAACCTTATGGTTGAAGAACTGCTCTTGCCAGCGCTCGGTAGCACGTCGCAGGTCTCCATCGGTTATGAGGCCGATGATACGGCCTTCCTCATCGAGTGATACGCCCATTCCTAGTTTTCCTCGGCTTACCTCTATGATAGCCTCGCCAAGTCGCATATCGGCAGGAATGACAGGGAGGTTTTCCTTGAACATCACATCCTCGGCTGTGGTGAGCAGTCGCTTGCCAAGTGAACCGCCAGGATGGAAGAGTGCAAAGTCGTTTGGCTTGAAGTTGCGCATGTGAACGAGAGCACAAGCCAGGGCATCGCCCATAACCATTGTCGTGGTGGTTGAAGAGGTAGGTGCAAGGTTCAATGGGTCTGCCTCATGGTCAACGGCTATGTTTAGGTGGCAGATAGAGTATTGTGCAAGGAGAGAGTCAGGATTTCCCGTAATGCCTATGATAGGCACCTTACGCTCTATGAGAAGTGGGATGAAACGAAGAAGCTCGTCGGTGAAGCCGGAATAGGATATGGCCATCACGATATCGTCCTTGTCGATCATTCCGAGGTCGCCGTGATAGGCGTCAAGCGGATTGAGAAAAAAGGATGGGGTGCCAAGAGAAGCGAGTGTGGAGGCAATTTTCTCTCCCACATGACCGCTCTTGCCAACTCCTGTAACGATGAGCTTTCCCTTACAATTATATATCATTTCCACAGCTTTCTGAAAGTTGTCGTCGAGCAATGGAATGAGGTTCAGTATGGCTTGCGCCTCATCTCGGAAGCATTTTATAGCATAGTCCTTTATTTCCATATCAGATGATGTGAACCAACGTGTGTTGCTGGCTGTATTTATCACGTGCAAAGGTACAAAGAATTATCGGAATGACCAAATTTTCACAGTCTTATATCTGGCAATCCTCCCTAAACAGACAATAAATACAGAATTTTCGAACTCTCCAGGTGTCGTTTTAATATAGGTAATGTTCCTCTGTTGTTTGTCCGTAGATACTCCATCGTTACTCCATCGTTACTCCATCGATAGTCCATCGTAACTATGGAGTATCTATGGAGTATCTATGGAGTATCTCGGGAAGTAATATTGTGGAACAAGAATGGGATTTCTTCACTTTTTTCGTGTGCTTTGTGTTTGAAAAAGTAATGCGATATCAATGTGTTATCTGTGGCAATTAACGTGAGTTTGATGAATTTTGATAATTTTTGTCATCACTAATTTATGATGAATATCGTTAATCTTCTATAATCGCCTTGTTATTACGGCATTTTTTTCGTACCTTTGCAGTCATGAGCCTGAATCGAAAATTTCAAACAGCTATATTCGTATGTATCTCGATACTATGTCTGACAAGCTTTGCTGTGGATGATTTCACTAATGTGGAGCAGCATCAGATAAGTGTTGAGACTCCTGGACTTTTCTCTCATTCCAATGCCTTCTTGGTGGATTTTGCCCAGTTTGCCAAGGATGAATATTCTTTCCCTCTTCCTGTGGGAAAGATAACAAATGTGACCTCTTCTGATATTACTATAGAGTCGAGCAAAGGAGATGCCGTGAAGGCTATGTTCGGCGGTATGGTGAGACTATCGCGACATATTCATGATATGGGCAATGTGATTGTGGTTCGTCATGACAATGGTCTTGAAACGGTATATGGACATAATGCGCAGAACCTCGTAAAGGTCGGACAGCGTGTTAAGGCTGGTCAGACTATCGCTATTATAGGCGAAGAGGGAGGTCGTGGAAGTCTGTTGTTCAGCATAATGGTGAATGGTTGCAAGATTAATCCTGAAATCATTCTCGATTTGGAAGCACATGTACTTCATCGTCAGGTGGCTACCTTTACCAAGGCTGGTAAAACAGTTAATGTGACTACAACACGCAAGGAGCATAAGAAGAAGGAGCCGGAGGGGATGAGTATGGATACCAATGATCCTTTCGGTGACAAGTCGGTTTATCGTCTTGACCTTTCTGCTATCAAATCGTGGCATTACCCTTTGAAAGATTCTCATGTGATAAGCGGCTATGGTGGTAGAAGACGTCATTCGGGCGTGGATATAAAGAATGCTCCGAATAAGGAGGTATATGCCGCATTTGACGGACTTGTGGTGCAGTCGGGAGTGTTCTCTGGCTATGGCAAGTGCATAACGGTACGTCACGCTAACGGACTTGAGACCCGTTATTCGCACAATAGCAAGAACTATGTGAATGTGGGTGACAAGGTGAAGGCTGGCGATGTGATAGGCACAACTGGCCGTACGGGACGTGCCACTACAGAGCATCTGCATTTTGAAACCCGCATAGCCGGTCGTGCCTTTGACCCTGCATTTATTTTTGATCATGTGAACCATTGCCTGCAGAAATGTGTACTGCAATTTAAGAAGAATGGTAGCGTGAAGAGACTGAAATAGGGAAATCCCTATTCTACTTTCGGGATTCTGGCTTTTTCGTATCAGCGAAATTGTGTAATTTTGCCATCGAAAAAAAGGTATGTAATTTTCAAGTATATGAGAAAGTCAATCATTATAGGTGCTTGTAGCGTATTGTTGCTGAGCTCTTGTGGTTCAACTGCAGGAGAAGGTGCTTTCAACGGTGCTATGCTTGGCGGATGGTTTGGTTCTGCCATAGGCGGTATCATCGGTGGTCATTACGGTCACGATGTCGGTACGGTGGTTGGAATGGCTACAGGTGCTGTCATCGGTGCTCAGAATGGTGCAGAAGAGGAGGAACGACGCATTGAGGCATACGAGGAGGCTCGTCGTGAGCGTGCGGAACGTCGTTATGAGCGTATAGCGCGCCATCGTGGTCAGAAGCATCGTGGGCATGCCAAGAGCGAAACAGAAGAGGATTATGACAGCGGTTTCGATTCAACCAATTCTGGTGATGACCGCATAGAATTCGAGTCAAGCGTGGCAGAGTCAAGTTCCACAGTTTTTGAACTGAAGAACGTGCGTTTCAACGATGCCAATGGTGACGGAATCCTACAGCGCTCAGAGGTGGGAAAGGTCTCTTTCGAGATAAAGAACATAACCTCACAGATGCAGTACGACGTGATTCCTGCGGTTGTGGAGTGCACAGGCAACAGCCATATTCTCATTTCTCCTTCCGCTCATATCGAGAACATCCTCCCAGGTCAGACTCTCCGCTACACGGCTATGGTGGTTGCTGACGGAAGTCTGAAGGACGGCAACGTGAGTTTCGAGGTTTCTGTGTCTCTCGACGGCAGAACGCAGGGCGAACCCTTGTCGATTGAGGTAGCAACCAGTAAGACAAAGATTCAGAAGTAAGTAATGCAAAAAAAACTGTAAAATAATATTGCATTCTGATTATTTTTTGTTACCTTTGCACTTGATTCAGTTCATGGTTCATAATTCATAGTGCATAGTCATCGGTTGCACGTTGATTAACTATGATTATGCTATGCACAATGGACAGAAAGCAAACGTAAACAACCAATAATCTCAAGGGAAATGCAACGAAGAAGATTCCTCCTTGAAGCAAGGGGGAGTCTTTTTTTTAGACCCTCTAAATCCCCTTAAAGGGGAACTGAGAAGTTAAAGGACTAAATAACCAAAAGATTAAAAGATGCCCCTACCCCCCAAGGGGAACTCTTTGATACAATTATACTATCTAAAAGCCCCTCCCCCTCGGGGGAGAAGGAGGGGGGGGCTCTTTACAATATGAATTCTACTCCACTACGCGACGTCACGTTTCTCAATCTGATGAACAAACGCATCTACAGGGTGCTTATCATCGCTAATCCATACGATGCCTTCATGCTCGAAGACGACGGTCGTATAGATGAGAAACTGTTCAATGAATACACCGAACTTGGTCTTCGCTACCCACCTACGTTTACTCAGGTGAGTACAACGGAGGAGGCTCGTGCCGTGCTCACGTCTGTTGACGTGAACCTCGTCATCTGTATGCCTGGTAACTTAGACAACGGTGCTTTCGACGTGGCTCGCGCGGTGAAGGCCGACTTCCCTCATATGCCTTGCGTGGTGCTCACACCGTTCAGTCACGGTATCACCCGACGAATGCAGAACGAGGACCTTTCCATGTTCGATTTCGTGTTCTGTTGGTTAGGAAACACTAACCTCATCCTCTCTATCATCAAGATTATCGAGGACAGCATGAACCTTGAGCACGATGTGAACGAGGGCGTTCAGGTAATCCTCTTCGTTGAGGATAGCATTCGTTTCTATTCATCGCTCCTCCCGCATCTCTACAACTTCATCCTCATGCAGAGCCAGCGCTTCGCAACCGAGGCTCTCAACCCTCATGCCGCTGCCCTTCGTATGCGAGGCAGACCGAAGGTGGTTCTTGCCCGTAACTATACCGAGGCGGTGAAGATTTACGATAAGTACAAAGAGAACATGCTTGGCGTGATTTCCGACTGCCGTTTCCCTATCACGGGCTATACCCAACTCAACGGTGAGAGCGAGAAAGTTGCTGATGCGGGCTTCAAACTGCTCGATTATATCCGCAGTCAGGACGAATATGTACCTCTTATTATGGAGAGTGCAGAGCCTGAGAATGAGGCTATTTCAAGGGAGAAAGGCTATATGTTCATCGACAAGAACTCGAAGAAGATAAGCGTTGACCTCCGTAAGGCAATGGAGGAGCACATGGGATTCGGTGATTTCCTTTTCCGTGACCCGAAGACGCATGAGGTTGTCCAGCGTGTGCGCTCGTTGAAGGAATTGCAGGATCATGTGTTCAGCATCCCTCGTGAATCTATGCTCTATCACGTTTCGCGAAATCATGTATCTCGCTGGCTCTCAGCCCGCGCCATCTTCCCTGTGTCTGCCTTCCTGAAGCACATCACTTGGCATAAACTTCAGGATGTGGATGCCCACCGACAGATTATATTTGATGCTATCGTGCAGTACCGTCACATGAAGAATATCGGTACGGTGGCTGTTTTCGATAGGTTGAAATTCGACTCCTACAGCCACTTTGCCCGTATTGGCGAAGGCTCTCTCGGAGGTAAAGGGCGTGGTTTGGCTTTCCTCGATAATGTTATCAAGAGCAAGGCTGAGTTCGACCAGTTTGAAGGTGTTAAGGTGTCAATTCCGATGACCGTGGTGCTTTGTACCGACATCTTCGACAGGTTCATGGAAGAGAACGATCTCTATCCTATAGCCCTGAGCGATGCCTCTGACGAGGAGATTCTTGAGGCATTCCTGAAGGCTCAGTTCCCAGAGGATATGCGTCGCGACTGCGAGACGTTCATACGTGCCACCAAGTGTCCGCTTGCCATCCGTTCTTCTTCACTTCTTGAGGACAGCCACTATCAGCCGTTTGCAGGTGTCTATTCCACATATATGATACCTTATATAGAAGACCACGATGTGATGCTCAGTATGCTTGCGAAGGCTATCAAGAGCGTGTATGCCTCTGTCTATTACAAGGATTCCAAGGCATATATGACCGCTACCTCCAACGTCATCGACCAGGAGAAAATGGCGGTGGTGCTTCAGGAGGTCGTGGGTATGCCTCACAGTTGCAATGGCGAGACGCTCTACTACCCGAACATGTCGGGCGTGCTCCGCTCGCTAAACTATTATCCTATAGGCGACGAGACCTCTGAAGAGGGCATTGCTTCGCTGGCTATGGGCTTGGGCAAGTACATCGTGGATGGTGGCAGAACCCTTCGTGTCTGTCCTTATCATCCGCGTCAGGTATTGCAGATGAGCGAGATGGAGATTGCCTTGAAAGAGACTCAGACAATCTTCTATGCCCTTGACATGAGTACTGCCGACGAGGATTTCAAGGTGGATGACGGCTTTAACATCAAGCGCGTGAGGGTTAAGGATGCTGACTACAACGACGGTTCTATGCGTCATATCGTCTCAACCTTCGACCCATACGACAATGTCATTCGCGACGGCCAGTATGACGAGGGCAGGAAGCTAATATCCTTTGCAGGAGTACTCCAGAATGATGCTGCCCCTATTCCTGAACTTATGCAGATGGCTATGAAGTTCGGTTCTGAGGCTATGCGCCGTCCGGTGGAGATTGAGTTTGCTGCGAATATCAAGGGCGACAAGACCGTGGATTTCTATCTCCTTCAGATTCGTCCTATCGTTGACTCGAAACAGGAACTCAACGAAGACCTTACGAAATATTCTGACGATGAGTGCCTTATCCGCACTTCAACTTCGCTCGGTCATGGTGTTTCGGAGGATGTGATGGATGTTGTCTATGTCAAGACCGATGAGAATTTTACGGCTTCAAACAATCCATACGTGGCAGACGATATTGAGCGTATAAACCGTGGTTTCCTTGCCCGTGGTGAGAACTATATCCTTGCAGGTCCGGGGCGATGGGGTTCAAGTGACTATTGGCTCGGCGTGCCTGTGAAGTGGCCGCATATCAGCGCTGCGAAGCTGATTGTAGAGGTCGGCCTTGACAACTATCGTGTGGATCCTTCGCAGGGTACTCATTTTTTCCAGAACCTAACCTCGCTCGGTGTAGGCTATTTCACTATCAACCCCTATCGTGGTGAGGGTATTTTCCGCAAGGAGATACTTGACGCTATGCCAGCGGTGGAGGAGACGAAGTTTGTGCGTCATGTACGGTTCCCCAAGCCTCTCAAAATCATGATGGACGGCATGAAGCAGCTTGGCGTGGTCCTTCTTGCTGAGTAGTTCCTTATGCATTCCATGAACTTCCCTTCATTCGCCCTTTCCGGATAGGGCTTATGGAACGGACTCACAACGGATTCATAACGGTATTACAACGGAGGTAGAGGGGTAGTGGTTAGAGTGCGAACCGCCAACACCCATCACCCAATTCCCGAGTGCAAAGTTACTAAGAGATTCCCATAGTACCAAAATCTTGTGTGAAGAAATGCTGATTTTAGCGTATTTTTAAAGGAAAGCCCTGATGGTCAATTGGTTGAAGAAAATATTCTTATGAATGACAGGGAAAACGTAACTGTCTTGTACTGAAATGGGTTGACTCCCATAAAGGCTTAAATGTTAAAATTTTAATATCATTTAAGAATTATGAGTAGACAAAAATTCAGTCGCGCCTTAAAGCGCAGTATTTGCA
>OMXX01000215.1 GCA_900315105.1 uncultured Prevotellaceae bacterium
TTGGCACATTTTTAGACTCATCAAATGGGCAGGCCAAGAACTGCATTATTCCGCCTATGTAAAGACGTCTTTGCATATCAGCTAATGTAGCTCTGACATATACTGTCCATTTGTTACCTGTTTCGTTGTCGCCAACTTTCCATACAAATTTTTCCATACTCTTGTTGTTTGATGATATTGGCAAGCAATCGGTAAGCTGATACCGACTGCCTTTTTGTATTAGATGTCCCACACAATGTAGTCAAGAAGTTCCGACCACCTTTCGTCAGAGAAATCGTCCTCTGAGACCCATGTGTTATCAGGGAACAAATCATCACCCTCAACCACATGGAATATAAAGACTATTCTCTCTTTGCCAAACAGATTTTTCACCTGAACGTTTACTTGGTCAAATGAGGGGAAAAACTCGTAGTTGTGGTCTAAGTTTGAGGTGTGAATACGTACCGGTTGACCATCCTCATCGGAGTCGTCATCTTTGAGGTAAAACCCCATGTACTCCCGTACTGCATCTTTTTCCGTTTTGATGTAGTTACTATAGGCATCATAATACTTCTCCCTTGCGTCATTTAACTGCTCTTTTGTTGTCATAATTTTGTATGTTTAATGTTAATAATTGCAAGCGGCAAATCATTAAAGATTTACCACCTTAATTCAGTCTTTCATTACGGCTTCGATATGGTTCTCTATCTCCTCGATTTCTGCCCTTATATCAGAAACCTCATCCTCTGCATCACTGTAGGCTTCATAAGCATCAGCTTTCAAGTCTCGGTTCTCTTCGGAAATAGCTTGGTATTGACGCCATTTTTCGTCAACCTCTTTTTCTTTCAAACCTTCTTCGTTTATCTTCAACTTTAACAGTGTTTTTACTGCAAGTCTTTCTACCAATTCTGTCAGGTCGTTTTTTAGGTCGCTATAGTCTGACTCTTCAACCTTGCAATGCGAGCATAAAACGTAGAGGTTTTCAATACTGATTCCGATACTATAATCGTACTTTCGTATCTCTTTTGATACTTCATAGAAATTTGATAAATCCATGTGCGTTATATTTTGGTGAATAATAGCAAACGGCAACTCATTAAAGAATTGCCGCCTAAATTCTACTCAGAAACATTCAGCAATCTGCACCACCAATTGCTTCCGTCACACATATCACATTCCTCATCGTTGAAGTCCTCCTGAAAGTCCGTCAGATCTTCCACGGAATAGAAACGTACATAGCTGTCGAAATTATCGTTGGTGTACTCCAATAGTTTCTGCAATTCCTTGTAGGTACTTTCGTCGTCCCATGTATCAAACGTGTGCCTGTCGAAACCAAGAGGATTAGTGACCCGATAAAATGCAAGAATTTGTTTCTTTTTGTTTGCCATATTTTTAAACATTTAATAGTTCAATATTGAAAGCCGCAACCCATCCGAGGATTGCAGCCCAAAATTAATCATAAATACCGCAGGCTTCTCTCGCTTGCTTAATTGGCAGGCATAATGGAGTATGTCCCGTGTCCCATTCGTTCTTTGATAACAGGTATACATGGTCCATGATTCTCTTGAATAATTCTTCGTTGGTTTCGCCGTCCTTTCTCCGATAGCGAGTCCAGTAAGTTCTTGGCGGATATTTCTCCACCAAAATCTTCACATCACCAGCATTGATTAACTCCAAATAGATACGTCCATCTTTAATCATAATTTTTGAGTATTAAATTGTTAATGTTTGCAGGCCACAATCCAACTAAGGATTGCAGCCTTTTGACTACTCGTTCCATGTGAGAATACAGGGTATTTCCCACCATGTTCTCATACGTGGAACACCCCATAGATTTTCCTTGGTTAATAACTTCTTGCGATTCGGATTCTCTTGAAAGGTTGTATGTTCTTTCAACCATCGGTAAAAATCCCTTCGCTTTTGATAGGTCGTATTGGTCCAAGATAAATCAGCAGGACTTACGGATGTTTCGCCTTCAAAATTCTGAACTAAGAACTTCTTGCCGTCTTTGACGACAAAGAAGTATGCAATGTTGGCTTCTTTATCAATCATATTATTTAGGTTTATTGAATTAATTGCAGGCAGCAATCCAATCAAGAATTGCAGCCATGAGTACTACTCGACTTCGTAGATGTAAATTAGGTCGTCTTTATCCCTGAGAATCGCATAGATTTCCCCGTCAAATGTTCTTCCTAATCTGTCGTTGTAAGAGTAGTAAAACCTCATCTCTTTTACAGGTGTATTCAGGATATTTCCCTTGTCATAAACGACCTCGAATTCTTTGCCGAACATCTGTTGAAGATACGGATACATAGTTGAGGCTGTATCAGCCGTGAATGTGCCGTTGTTTTCGTAAGAATTTCTTGTCAATTCGTCGATGATGTCAAATGCTTTCATATTGCGTTTAATTTTAGTTAGACAATGTAGCCGCATATTCGTCAGGGAACATGCGGCTTAACGGATCAGATTTTCACCTCGTATTGCTTGACCTTTTTGTCTTTGCAGATACCGAGCGGTTTGCATTGCTTATGCGGTACAAACTCCCACGTGAAAAGCACCACCATAGCTTTGCTTAATTCCTCGCCATAACGTTGGCGATATTCGGCTATCTTCCGCTCCACATAGTCGCCAACGTTTGAGGTGTAAACTACCTTGCGATCGCCTGTTATAATTTCTCCGTCTTTGAGGCGGAAATTAACCTCACACTTAATAAATTCTTGCTCCATATTATTTGCGTATTAAAAGTTAAGCGAAATGCCCACAGATTAGTGTGGGCAATCCATTACAACATTTCTACTGCCGTTTTTAGGTCTGAATAAGTGAAACTATTTGGTGTTGCTGGTTTCCAACCATTATGTTGCTTTATTACCTGCCCAATAAACTCACCATTTTCAAACACATTCCACACTCCGTTTGTATGGAATCTTCTAATTCTTTTTGCCATATTATTTTGCAATAAAAGTTAAGTGAATAAGGGAGGATCAAACCTCCCAAATTCTTAAGCAGAAACTTTGCATTGTTTGTAGAATGTTCCGTTTTCCTCATCCCATAAGTAATCTCCGATAATATTATCGACAAAACAGTCTACATATTTCCTCGACTTTTCACCAACAAATCCTTGGTAGAGTTCATAGGACGCATCTTCCACGTAATCTACCATGCTTTTTAGATCACCTTCGTAATACATTTCGGCGAGCTGATTGCACCAGTAACCGAAGAGGTTTGTGCCCTTCAATTTCTCGCACCGTTTGAGCAGCTTTTCTGCCTTTGTAGACAGTCCGTAATTCTTATAAGATTCACGGACACCATCGAGGAACAAATCGCTGTCCTTTACAGTGAAGTAATTGTTGTTGAAAAAGCCGATAGAGTAGTCAACGGCTCTTTGGTCGAAACATCTGAGCAATTCTCCCAACCAATCGCTTTCGGTTTCCTGAATGTATCTGTCGAGCATATCGCGCAGTGTTTTGTTGTCGTTAATCACGTTG
>OMXX01000035.1 GCA_900315105.1 uncultured Prevotellaceae bacterium
TGCAACTCTTTAACCTCATCTAAGAGTTGCTTGAACTTGGCAATACGGTATTCACGCATCTTGCCCTTACTAAGCAACATCTTGTTGTGCTTGAACCAGCTGAACAACACCATATCTTCCGTATAATATCTGGAAGGGCAGAATTGGTTCTTCTTCATGTAGCCCATGTATGCCTGCCACCTATGGTTCCACAAATCGTCCTGCTTGACGGCTTTGCGTTTGACTTTTCTAGGCTTGGCGCTTTTTGTGACAATGGTATGTTTACCGTCTAAGATTATTCCTTCCTTTTTGCTTTGTTTCCTTTCTTTCTTTTTATTTGCTTCATCAACTTGATTCTTCCTTACATCCTCAATCTTAGCAAGCAGTTTCTTCAGCGCAGCTTTTCTGTTGTCTTCTATGTCACCTCTCGCCAGGAGTTTTTTCTGTCTGTATATCCAATCGTACAGTTGCCCGTCACCATTTTGCCTAGGAACTTTTTTATTGTCGTCGAGGTATTTCGAATACCTGTCACGCATCTTATACCAGTTTCTTTCCCAAGCTCCCATATGAGATTCTGTTCCGTCATTAGCATTCAGAACCTCATTCTTTCCTTCCTCATTAAGATTACTCTCGTGCAATTCAGACACATGATTGGTGACATTATCGTTCTCGTACTGCTTCGTACTCTGCAATAGCCTATCAAAGGCACTCATCTCTTTGTCCATGAGCCTGCTATTGGTAAAGTCATCCTTAGCCTTAAAGAACCATTTGGCTATTTCCTTTTCCTCTTTTATCTCCATCAACGGAGGACGCTCCAACCGATTGCAGAAATCCACATACATCTTGCAGGTATCAATGAAGCTCACCTTTCTATCATCATTGACTTCGCTTCCAGAAATATTGTTTTCACTTCCTAAGAAAGCCAACATTTGTATATTTCTCTCTCGATTGACAACATAAAACCGATAAGTATCGCCTTCATCGGTGAGTTTTAAGAAAGAAGGCACAAGTTCCTTGTACAGTAGTCCGTTATCTAATTTAGACCTGCTATTACTGTACCAAACATATAGACTTCTTTCCTTATAGCGCTCATGTACTGGTCTGCGGCCGTTCTCTCTCAAGAACTCTGCATACCTATGCCATGAATTACGCCATCTGGATCCTGTCGATTTCTTAAGCGGATCTATCATCAATAATCAGTTCTGGACAAAGTCAGAAGTTCGTAACCATTCTTATGGGAGCATTCCGTCATCTTATATGTAATTTCTATGCCATTAGTTAGCCTTATAGATAACAGACGTGGTATATCTCCATGAAGGGCTATTCCTGGTAAAATACGGTAATGGGCATTCTCGAAACTGTCATTCAGACGAGAGCATATATATGATTTTACAATCTTAGCTTCGTGAATATCGTTGACGAAGCGAGGTAACCAAGAATACCTTCTGACACTAAGATGTATTATTTCGTCGTTCTCGATAATCTTTTTCAACGCATTGTAATAAGTGCCATCTTTGTCCTCAATTTCATGCTGACTGTCTGATGGATAGAACAATATGTCATGTACTGCCTTAGCATCAAAGTAGTAATGGGGATGGATATATCCAACATCGAAGCCCCTTGTAGTCATCTCAAACGCAAGCATCTTCCGCCCCCGTTGACTCATGTCCTTAACTTTTCGCCAAATATCCTCGTATTCCACTAATCAATTGAATCTTAAAAATTGAATTATTATCTCTATCAGACTAATTATTTTTCACTTTTTCCATAATCTTGACCATAGGAAATAGGTATGAATCTGTGATAGTGTATGGAAAGCATTTACCCTCCATGCCAAGTGCCTTAACAAGCACAGATCCAAATGCCTTGAATTCATGGAATGCACTAAGTTTATCGAGTTTTGCAGTCAATTCTTGAACTACAATCTCGTCATGCTTTTCCTCAAAGAACTTCTTCCACTCCAAGAAATGTTCTATAGTTAGGCTTCGGCCCTTGTAAAGATTATATATATGGGCAAACTGATTGATGGCATACAGAGTGGGTGGCAAGATTGGAATCTCAACATCATTTATCCTCACATAATCAAGTATGTCTCCAAAATAACTGTCAATCAAGTCGTCCCAATAGCGTTGTTTGCTCTTACTACCCCAAATAGCCGTTTGATAGAACAGTTTGCAAAAGATGCTTCCAATAGTAAATAGGCGATAACTGCCGGAATTATCTTCTGAGAATTGTACATGTTCCTTAAGTAACGTCAATGCCTTTTCGCGATCTTTACTGAATACATAGAAATCTATACCATCATCCATACACGATGTTGACCCAGAATCCAATCTTGCTAAAGATAGACCATTGAGTACAATGAAATCTATCTTGTTTTCATGCAAGAGATTGGAGAGAATGTCTAAAGCAAAGATACGATTATTAGGCATCATCAATATCTCCACAACTTAAATTTTCTCCACCAGAAATGAATGACTCTGGCGAAGGGCTCGAAAATTACTTCCGATGGGTAGGCCATAAAAAATCGGGTGTTGCGAGTAAAGCGGCGGATGGCATGTCGTATCTGATAACTGGTGTCATGGCTTGCTTGTCCAATATCTTTCAATCGTGGGTCATAGTGACCAAAATTGCCGGCTATCATAATCTCATCAAGGAGTTGGCGACCATATCTCTCATTGACGGGTACTATCATATACTTCTCCTCAATCAAGAAGACTTCACGTAGAACAAACATGACAGCACCAGCAATCCTGTTAAGACCGTGTCCCACGAAGGAGGAAATAATAATCTAACAACTGTCTTAACCCTATACCCTCGTCAAGCAGATGACGGTATATATGCACCAATTGGAAAATGATATTATAGACCGGTTTCAGCATCGGTATCGTTATACCATCTGCTATCTCAATCTCCATGATGCAGTCTGCCTTGTTCTCCCAATACCATTTTTGCAACCGATGATTATGTATAGGCTCGTTGAGAAATGTCGGACGGAAATGAGCCTCGATAGCAACTGTCTTGTACGGCTTCAATTCTGCATGAAGATATGCAAAAGAAACTATCGAATTTTCCTGCTCAAGAAAATGCATGGTCTTGCAAACCTGTGATGTTTCGCCGTCCTTTGGAAACAACCAAATGTCTATATCGCCAGATGTGCGATTGCCTGCCATATCAGCAGGATAATACACGTGATTGCTCTGGCCTTTCAAGACACACGTGTTGAACCCCTTAGAACGGAAATAGTCATTAAGCTCACCACATACCATCGTTACCTTATCGTTTCGTCGCTGCGTGCTGATAGACTTTCCCATCCAGTCCATCACCAGGTCCTCACCAGGCGATTGCTCAGCCGGCAATTTCTTGAGCCCTGCAAAGCAAACTCCTGCCAAGCTCTGCTTATTGGCTATATCGAACAATTGTTCCCATTCTTCAGGACTCGGTGTGATATCAAGTTTCGCCCGTTTCCCTATGGAAACTTGTATAAGTTGAAAGAAGATTTTGTGAATCTCCATATTATTATTTTAATCCGAACAAGAATTTCGTTATCCGTGATCTCACAAGAACATATCTGTGCAAAAGCACGGGTCCAACCACGCCTGAAGTAATCACAAACAAAGCACCTGCTATAAACATCCAACCATTCTCGGCAGTAACTATCCACGGTATTTTGTGGACGATAGCTTTGGCAAATCCCTCAAAGGTGGTATGGAATAAATAGATGATATAAGTTGAAGGCGCCATATAACAAAGAGCCTTACTTAAGTACAAATCTCTTTTATTGGCTAACCATGTAGAGATGTACAAAATTACCGCAATCCCCAAATAAGGATTTAGATAACAGGCATAGACTTGCCCCCCCCTAAATTCGTTAGATAAGTAAACATATTCGCAGCCAGCAAAGAGTGCAAAAATAGGGATAGCTAATAATCTCGCAAACCTTAGGCAATATTCTTTGTAGTCATAAGATACAACTCCTAGCATGAAATACATCATCATCACTCTTGCTTGTTCAAAGCAGAATACTCGAGTAATTGAGAAGGGGAGATAATGTAGCACGAATGCTATAGCAAAACCAATCAGTCTCAACTTCTTAGACTTCAAAATTGGCACGATGACAAACATCCACCACAACGCCCAAATAAACCAAAGGAAATATCCAGCCTCTGGACTATAGAACACCTTTAGATACGACATCACTGTCACTGGATTTTGCACGTAGGCATTTCCCTCAGTAATAAGTTTGATGCTCACAATTAAAATGGATGTCACAAAATAGGGGATCATTAGCCGTCTGACTTTTTTCATCAGGAAATGCCCATAACTTTCTTCTTTCTTGAATGTTATGTAAATGTACCCACTGGCAAACATAAACAATGGCATGTGGAAAGAGTAGATAAAGTCGTGATTTGATGCATACCAACCAGGTTGCAAATCTGGCGAGTAATGCCCTATTACCACGAGAATGATACAAATAGCCTTGGCTATGTCAAAATTGACGAGTCGCTTGTTTGTTCCTATGTATTTTCCCATTGAGATGTGATTTATTTCAGCCAATTTATCCTCCCTATCACGTAAAACTTGCATACGTGGGAGAAGATGATGGCTCCTATAAGCGTTCCTAAAAGGGTGATTATATATAATAGATTTGAATTTTGGATATGCCTTTCAAGATGAGCAATCCCTACAACTCGGAAGAACAACATGTGGCAAAGATAAATCTCCATACTGATTTTCCCAATGTATAATGCCACCTTGTTATTCAATATTACGTCCTTGCTGCCAAGACCATAGACGAGCCATGCAGCAAAAAGAATCAGAGTCGGAATATATTTGGGAACATAGTCGAAGGAAACGAAAGCCAGGATGGTTATGGCAACTGCAATCAGCAACATAAGCCATTGATGCTTGCATTCCCATTTTGCCAAACCTTCTCGATAAAGATAGACAATACCACCAACAACAAAGAAAGGGGCACAATACATAATGTTTTTTCTTCCAAAGTTCATAGGATGATCAAAGAATGAGCTTGATGAGAAGTAGTGAATACCTATCAGAGTTAATAACAAGGACGTTACTAATGTTACCCACGCTCTTCTTTTATTGTCAATCAAAAACACGAAGAATGGATAAACCATATAGAAGACGAACACAAGACCTATGAACCAACCTACTCCAATAACCTTGATGTCTGCATTGGGATATAGGCCAAAACAAAGTGTAATGTCTGCAAATCCCTCAATCAAAGAATTCAAATTCCTTTCCCATAGTACATCTATTAGCACCATGATGGCAAAGAACGGTAAGATTCGTTTTATTCTCTTTTGGTAAAAAGCATTCGGCGTTATCTGATTTAGCTTTATTCTTTCATAATACCCGCAACTCAGGCCAAAAGCACTTATCATCATAAACAAATAAACGAAATCTGTAAAGAATGGGATTATCGTATCTGTCAAATAGTTGCTTGTCGGCTTAATTGTTAGATTTGCTTGCACATGCATCATAACTATACCAATGGCAGCAAAGGCTCTCATACCATCAAGCGCCGTGTAATGTTCATTCTTTACTTCTACGTGATTAGGTCGCTGGGGGGGGGTATTCACTTTGTTCATCTTATCGTAATATTATGATATTTAAGTTATTCTGTTTCTCAAAGTTCTGAATTATCTTAAGCACTTTATATCTAAACAAGAATAATCCGTAATCTGTTGAATTCGTGTGCGTTTAAATTATAATATTTGTGAGATAATCATTTAGTAAATTTCCTGTAAATTTCAGCGAACTGCTCAGCTATCTTATCCCAGTCATATTTGCTCATATCATAGGCCACATGATGTGCTGGCTCAGCAATAATGTCTTCGAGTTTAGAAGCAAGTGCATCAACATCACCCATAGGGAAATAATCTTTTTCCGGTAGCCCCACTTCCAAGTTTGCGGGAATGTCGCTTACGATGACTGGTACCTGATAGCTCATAGCCTCCAACAAAGCAATGGGAAGGCCTTCATGGGAAGAGGGTAAGCAATAGCACAAGCAATTGGTAAGTAACGAATGCAGCTTCTTGCCCTTGATGAATCCTGTCAACACGACACCATTATCCTTGGCCAATTGTTTCAGTCCACGCGAATAGTCATCTTCAAAGTCCGTATCACCTGCCAAAACCAACTTGATGTCCTTACGCTCTGGATGCTTCTTCTGCCACTTCACAAAAGCATGCACCAAATCATGTAAATGCTTCTCGGGTACAAAGCGGCACATACCAAGGATGTACTTTCCTTTCTCTATACCCAGCTCTGAGAAGTATTCGGGATAATCGCAGATCTCAGGCTGCGGCACACCATTATATATAAGGTGTACGCCCTTCGTCCTGCCATACTTGTCTTTTACGATGTTGCGGATGACATCAGAGATGACCACCACGTCGTTGGCAAACATGCAACCCATGCGCTCACCAAACTTCAGCATCGTCTTGGCGGCGAAGCCCCATTTGTCACGGTCGTAGTCGGGACCATGATGAGTGAACACCACCTTCATGCCGAGCAGACGGGCAAGTGGGGTGAGCATCGCCGGGCCGATGGCCTGGATGTGTACGATGTCAGCATGCAGGCTTTTCGCTTTCCAGATGGCACGCCATGTATGAATGATAGCCTCAAAAGCTTTCTTCTTAGGCGTGTCTACATCCACGAGCTTCACACCCTTCCACTCCGTCAGCCCGTCATGGACATAGGTGGAGCGACGTATGACAGTCACGTCAAACCCCATCTTGGCAATGCGTGGGAAGAGCTCCTCACAATGCGTCTCCACACCACCCATGACATTAGGGATGCCACGTGTGCCAGTAACAACTATCTTTGTCATGATTCGATATATTTAGCCACAGACGACACAGACCGGAGCATAATGTACAAGAAGTCTGTGTCGTCCACAGCAAAAAAATACGTGATTATAGTTTGGCTTTACCTTCTCCTGCTGGCTGCACTTCCTCTGCATCCGGATGCAGCACTCTCAAGTCGCCTTGTCGTGGGTCCTGACCTACCGGGCACTGTGAGAAGTCGAGACAAGCCTCCTTGCCACACATTGAGCGCCACTTGTTCTTCAATGCCCACTTTGCCGGATACTTCACATACTTGTGCATCACAGGGCTGGCAGTACCGACCATCCAGCAGTTCTTCGGACAGGTGCGGACAGCCTCGCGGACCTTCTGAGCTTGTTCGCTCTCCCAAATCTCCATGAATGGCTTCTCGTGTATGTTTCCCATAGAGCCCTCGAAGTACTTAGTCTCCATGCCATTGCAAGGCAGCACCTCGCCCCATGGGTCGATGAAGAAGTTGGCCGAACCTGCCTCGCAAGGCAACATACGCTTGCCACCTTCAATATAGTTGATGAGTCCCATGTTGAACCAAGCGCGGAACCAGCTCTTCGGATGCTTTTCCTTCAACTGCCATTCGATGAGCTGCTTGAAGTTGTTGCAAACTTCATCCTTGTTGGTAATCTGGTTATCGTACTTATGGAAGTAGAACGAGTTATGGAAAGCAGCTGTGGCGAACTCCATGCCCATTGCCAAGGACAACTGATAGAGCGACAACATATCCTTGGAATTGTTGTTGCTCACCGTACAGCCAAAGCCGATGTCCTTCAGTCCCATGTGCTTCAACGTCAGCAGCGTGCGCAAGCCCTTGTCGAAGCCGCCTGCATGTCCGCGCAGCTCATCGTTCTTCTGGCTAAGTCCCTCAATAGAGATACGGATGCCTATGTTTGGGAACTTCTTGGCAAGAGCGACCACACGGTCTTCGAACCAACCAGATGTGGAGATGACGATACGGTTGGTGTGCTTATAGCACTCCTCCACAATATCCGCCAAGTCTTCACGTATGAAGGGCTCGCCACCTGTCAGGTTAATGAACTTCAAGTCGGGCAGGCACTTCAAGTCTTCTGCCTTCAACTCCTCCTTACGGTTTGTCGGGTTCTTCCAAATGTTGCACATCACGCACCGCATAGGGCAGCGGTACGTCAAAATAATACTTGCGTCAGTAGGACGCGGAATTCTATTGTTACTCATAATGTTGTTGATTATTCTACTTATTGCCACAGACAGCAAAGCACACACTGGCTAATATAATAAAGTCAGTGCCGTTTGTTTCGTCCGTGGCTATAAATCTCTAATTCTCAAATTCTTGATATAAAAGTCTGTGTCGTCCGTGGCTAATAATCTTAACCTTGATATATCTTCATGATATTCTTGTAATACTCCTCCGCATTGTATCTTTTCATTGACTCTTCAGCAAGCTGTCGGTAGTCAAAAGTAGCATCCCACATCTGCTGAATCTTGTCTTTCAAGTCCTTGACATCCTTGCTTGTGAATGTCATACCGTCCTTGCCTTCTTCTATCAACTCTGGGATGCCACCAATCCTTGATCCGAGGACAGGAGTGCCAAGGCATTCCGCCTCAATGACCGACAGCGGATTGTTCTCATACCACTCCGACGGGATGACTGAGAAACGTGCTCCACCGACCAACTGCTTGATGTCATCCCACTGCTTGAAACCGACGAACTCAATGTTATCGTGTGCGACGGCCTTCAGTTCATCCATCAACGGGCCACCGCCGATGACCACTAGACGATAGGGAAGTTGGTTAGCCGCCTCTATCAGCGTTTTCACCCCTTTCTCATGGCTCAACCTGCCTACATAGCAATAGTAGTCACCTTTCTGATAGCCATCAGTACGCTTGCACTTCTCTATGTCTATGAAATTACAAAGCGGTACCAACTTTTTCCTGTCAAATCCTCCCTGGGTCATCTTCTCTGCCATGAATTTGCTCGGGTTTATAAAGACATCTGTGTCCTTCTCTAATCTTTCTCTGTTCCACTTCACAGCCTCTTTGTATCCGATGAACGACCCTAACTTTCCACCTTTCATGCAGGAGTACTTCACGCAGTTCCATTTCATTTTATTGCACGCTGATCTCTCAGATTTCGCTGATAATTCATCTGCGTTATCTGAGAAATCTGCGTGGGATAAAGACTTTTCTGCGTGGGAAAAGCACAGCTCGCAGTTCTCTCCATCCCTCATGCAGTCATACCGAGGGCAGAGCAGTTTGTAGTCATGTAACGTCCAAACGACTTTGATACCTTTCTTGTGGGCAATCTCTGCAATGACCGGTGACAGCTGCGTGTGTATGTTGTTCAGATGCACCACGTCAGGCTTGAAGTCATCAAGCAACTGTGTGAACTTTCTCTTTGTCTCTCCATCGCCGAAAGGCCGCTTGAAGGCCTTCAGCCCCGTCATCTGTGAAGGGAAGTACTTACTCCACGGCGTTTCAATATTCTCTGGAAACTGTTGTGCAAATACCGCCACCTCATGTCCATGAGCCTTAAGCATCTGCTCCAGGTTGAGCATGTAGATACAATCTCCTCCTCTTCTATAGTAAAATTTGTTTGCTAATAATATCTTCATGATGTATTGATTCAAGAATTAGAGAATTTATGAATATTCGGGCAACGAAAGTTTATTTAGTCAATACCCACACAAGTCTCTTGTGGGTTTATATTTCGTGATGTCATCCACAGGTAATCTAGCATCATTGACAATCGTAATGTCGTGAATAATCTTGTTGCATTCATCAATAGTGTAAATGCTCTTTCTTAAAGCAATGGTAAGTATGTCCATAAAACCAATGTACTCAATGCCGTTGACATCACAGTACTCAGCTACGTCCCGGAAATTACTGCTGGCTATCACATCTTTCCAATATTTGGCAATGGCCATGCAAGCACGCTCTCCTTCGCCAAATCTGGGATTCTCTTTCTTCAAGCGATAGTATTCCAACTTGATATTTACGTTGGAATAGGGGAAGTCGATTTTTGCGATATGACATCGGTTCATCCATTCATCTACCTCATCCTTCCGTTCTTCAAAGAAAGGATGATGAGTGGATTCTTTGTAAACTTGACTAACCACTTGCAAAGAGTGAGGATAGAGGATTCTTGTCAAGTCATCAATTTTCCCAGCAGCAATAAAGTGGGAAATTACATCCGAGTCAACCAAGATTACCTTCTTCTGCATTCCTCGCCTCCTTCAGGTTGATATTCATATCCTTTAGATAAGAATAATACTTGGCTAGTGAAATTTTATTTTCATCATAGAGTCTACGTGCCAAGATATTATAGTCCCCCACAAGTTCTGTCTTCTCTGTTTTGGTATAAAGACTTAGGTCATAACCGTATTCCAAGGCTCCTTTCTGGACTGAGCCTTTCATCCTATCGACAAACGCCTCCGTTACCAATCCGAGGTGTCTAAGACGATATAACAGTGATAGTCTTGAGCAACGGAAATTATGCTCGAGATACAAAATGGTCCCAAGAGATATCTTATCTTTCTTCTGTTCTTCGATTGGAATCAGTTGCTTGATACCAGCTTGTGGCAGAAGCAAGTAAGTAGCGAAATAATTGGCGTTAACCTCCTCTTGGTCTTTATCGCTCCACATATCCTCATCATAAGAATATGAAAAGTTTTCCTGCACAAGAAGATGGTACAGTTCATGCGCTGCCGTAAACCGTTGTTTACAATATTGATCACTCGTGTTGATAAGCATAAATAATTTGGCATCCGTAGCATTGGCATCCTTAATCTTTATTGCCATGCCTGATGGGTCTTTGCCAAGTGGAGCGAAATAACCAAGAACATGTTTATGCTTCAGTATCTGGTGAATACTGATGGGGTCGGCATTAAGAATCCCCATCTCTTCACGTAGTCGATTTGCCTTGTTCTCTAAGAATATATTAGTCCTCAAGTTCATGGGCCATTTCTAAATAGTTCTGTACAATCTTCTGGAATGGAGCAATTTTACTCAGATCCACTTTGTCAGAGGAGTTTCTGAAAGCAAAAACCATCTTCACCTGTAAGTCTTCTTCCTTTGCCGTAAGGAGATCATACTCTTCGACACCATAGATAGTTGCAAGCATCTCAAGTTTCTCCATAGGCACGTCGTTCACACCAGACTCATATTTGTTATATGCAGACTGTGTGATTCCCAAATAAGCGCTTACTTGCTCTTGGGTAAAGCCAAACTTCTTGCGAAGGTATCGCAAGTTAGCAGCAAGATTATTTGTATTCGCCATAGTGCTTTGTTGTTAGAATATAATTGAATTGAATGTCGTTGCAAAGATAATAACTTTATGGTAAACTTCAAAGATTTGAGTCATATTTTCCGTCGTTTAGGTGTAAATCTTAAAATTTATGACGAAAGCTTCGTTGGTTTCAAATAAAATATTTACCTTTGTGTTATATGAATCAAGATCTATTCTTGGTTAGGATTTCATCAATCAGCAGGTACTGCTGCACCTACTGATTGATTACTCTCGAAAAGGGCATCTGCGAAATGCCTGTTATGTAATTTATTAGTGTTAGAACGATATATTAAGAAAATTATTATGGCTAAAACAAGTAATTATTCTTATCGTAGTGCGAAGACAGGTCAGTATGTAACTAAAACTTACGCGGATCGTCATCCTGCAACTACTGTTAAGGAGAAGAATAAGTAAATTTTACTTTCTTGAACTATATTAACTAATTGAATTGAACTATATTCCTTTATAGGGGAAGTCTTCCGATTGCAGTAGGCGGAAGACCTCCTTTTTATTAATTCTGCTATTATACACCAAATACAGACTAAACACTACCCATTAGATATATCGCCATATGCCTCGTTCCATCCTTTACCAGCTTGCCTTCCTCTACAAATCGTTTCAGCCATTGGTTGGCTTTGTATTCGCTGAGGCCAAACTCGCTGCGCATGATCTTGCGAGTGATGAAAGCGTTGTGGGAGAGGTAGTCGCTTACCTTTGACCATAGCTCATCGGCATTATAGGTTACCGATAGGGAAGAGTACTTGGAGTTGACAAAGTTCACCTGATGCGCAATCTCTGTGAACAGCTTCTTATCTTCCCGAAACTGGATGCCACGCAGGTAGATGTCCTTGCCTGTTATCTTGTGGTTTGGGTCTTGTGCCGCCTTGGCGAGCCCAGCCGACAGCGACAGCCATCCGATGCCTGGAAGACAGAAGCGGGAACCTTGCGAAAGTTGCCGTACCACCATGCCCTTGATTTCCGAGAACACAGCCTTTACATCACTCGATGTCAGCGAGCAGTTTTCTTCTATCTGCTTCTCCATTTCCTCTTCTGTCATTGGCTCACGCTGTTGAAGCACCACGTACTTCCGTTCTTTTCCCGCTCCCTCAGCATTGTTCAATGTATGAATGTCGTAACGTATATCCATAGATATGTTGCTTTTAGTGTTATCTGATAGCTGTCACTCGATTTCGTGCCAACTACCACGGAATAACGTGATAATTGTCATTTTATTGCGTTGCAGCTACCACGGATAATAAAAGGCAAATCATAACACTCAAATACATTTATCTCGTCAACATCTCTATGGCCTTGCGATGGCAATCTACACTTCTCTCGATAGAATAGTTTTTCGATTTCTCCATCAGATACTGACTATATTGTGAGTTGTCAGAGTTCAAGCAGAGTCGTAAGCAATTAAGTAATGATTCTGAATTATCAGGCTTAGCAAGGTATTGAGGATATTCGTCTGATAAGAACTCTACGGCTGCACCGCTTCCCCACGTAGAGACTATCGGTGTTCCAAATGACGCAGCTTCATTGACAACCAGTCCCCAACACTCTTGCCGTGATGGTAGAAGAAGACAACCGCACTGTTTGTACTCTTCAGCCAATTCTTGTTTCTGTAAGAAAGGGATGATTTCTACATTACTTAACTTATGCCCCCCCCAGTGCGTTCTTTAAGGAAGAGTGACGTGCGATTCCCCATTCCGATAAACTTATAGGAGATGTAAGGAGTTCTTTTTGCTACTTCATAAGCAACGTCCATTCCCTTGTAGTCAAAGTATTGTCCAATGACCAATACTTTATTATTTCTTATGCACCTTTCTTTTGAATGTACTTCAATTTCTTGCTCACTTAAACTGCTAAAGTAATAAGGAGTTATTTTTACTTTAGCCAAGTCTTCTGATAGGTCTAAAGCATTTGCCAAGGTTTCTCCCGATTTTTCTCCAGCAACAAGATAGCCAGATGCACCATGGAGTATAACCCTCTTTATTTTGTCTTTCAAACCATTGCCGATGAACTGTTCGCCATCCAAGTTAATGATGTATGGGATATGCCTCATTCGCATTAATTGCATTGCCAATATTTGGGAAGGTGAATTGTAGCAACCGATAATGATAGCGTCCCATCCTTTTAAAACGATGCTTAAAATTCTTGTCGATAGACCATACTCGTTCTTGAAAGGTTTACCACCTAAATAATCAACGTGATAGTTTATCGCCTCAGAAGAGGCCCAATTCTCATTGCGGTTTAAAGATTTCTTTCGTTCATACAATACGGTCAAATCGTATTCCTTGGCTAATTCATTAAGAAATCTTACTCTATAAGGAACCTTAATGTTTGATATGTATAAGACCTTTCTCACTTTATTTTTCATTACAGTACATTAGTTTTGGCTTATGCAGCTTTTATATAGGTCAACATAATTCAATGTTGCATATCTCCATGGGAAATTGTCTTGAGCTTTTCTGTTAGCTTGTTCTGCAAGGTTCCGGTAAAGCTCGTTATCACTTAACAACTTACAAATATCTTCAATCCATGAATTTACATTCATATTGTCCTCAATTATGCCGTCTTGCCAATTTGAAATGAGTGTTTTTGCACCTGCAGTGTCGGTTGAGATAACTGGTAGTCCGAAGTACATGGCTTCCATGATGACCATACCGAAGATTTCATAAGAGGATGCTAATATGAATAAATCCGATTGGTGATACAAAGATGGAAGTTGTTGCTGTGTTAACTTACCCAAGAATATGATGCGGTCGCAATCTTTTGCCTGTTCTTTCGTCTCATCCATTAGAGGTCCATTACCAGCTAAAAGCATAATATAATCTGAAGGTAAGTTTTTTGCAACCTGGACTAAGAATAAAGGATTTCGTCTCTGTTCGAGCTTGCCCACATAAAGCAATATTTTCTTGCCTTCTATGTGCAAATCCTTTTTCCAGTCTCTATCAACAGAATTGGCAAATCTACCAGTATCTAAGCCAACAGGGGTGAGGGTAGTGCTTTTCTTATAATAGCTCTTTACATATTCGGATGCCTTTATCGTTTTGCAACCAATACCACTCACATTCTTGATGATGTATTTGCCAAATGTCTTATTAAACATCACCTCAAGATTCTTAAAGACGGGCTTCCTTGTTGTCTCATAGGTACCTTGTATGAGAACTGTGGGTATATTTTTATTCTTTGCCCATCTTACAACCTTGTATGACATGAGCATTCCAAATTCGTGTACCTGAATTATGTCTGGGCGTATGTTTTCGAGGAGAGGCTTCCACCCATTAAATATAGACAGTGCCTGATTGATGCCTTTAAAAGATAATGTAAAAACAGTAACTGAATTTCCATTATCATTTTTCATAACATCACAGCTATACTTGCCTCCAGCCATAATCACATAAGGCTCGTGGCCTAAATCTGCCAGTGCCTTAGCTAATCCAAGCTCCTGGCAGTTATAGGTCTTATAGTCGAGTATAGATCCTCCTGTACGGAATATCACAATTCTCATAAAGATCTTACTAATGTATTAATCTCGCTGATAAAGGTCTCTTGTATAAACCTTGTTCTTTACGTCATTGAGGCACTTGTCATAGCGGTTGGCAATGATTGCGTGACTCTGTTTCTTGAAGGCTTCAAGGTCGTTCACGACTTTGCTGCCGAAGAACGTGCTGCCGTCTTCAAGTGTCGGTTCATAAATAATGACCTGTGCTCCCTTAGCCTTGATACGCTTCATCACGCCCTGGATACTTGATTGGCGGAAGTTGTCACTATTCGACTTCATGGTGAGACGGAAAACGCCGATAGTACATACTTTCTCCTCTTTGGGGTTGAAGTCTCCACGGTTGTAGTAGTCATAATAGCCTGCACGATGCAGCACTTGGTCTGCGATGAAGTCCTTGCGGGTACGGTTGCTCTCCACGATGGCTTGAATGAGATTCTCAGGAACATCCTTGTAGTTGGCAAGAAGTTGCTTTGTATCTTTCGGCAGGCAGTAACCACCGTAACCGAATGAAGGATTGTTGTAGAAGTCGCCGATACGAGGATCAAGGCTCACGCCCTTTATGATGCTGTTAGTACTCAGTCCTTTCACTTCGGCGTATGTATCCAATTCGTTAAAGTAGCTTACGCGAAGAGCTAAGTAAGTGTTTGCGAAGAGCTTCACGGCCTCTGCTTCTGTCAGTCCCATGAAAAGGGTGGAAATATCCTCTTTGATGGCACCTTCTTGAAGTAATGCGGCAAAGGTATGAGCAGCATCATCCAACCGCTCGTCACCATCGGGCCGTCCCACGATGATACGACTGGGATAGAGATTGTCATAGAGAGCCTTGCTCTCACGCAGGAATTCCGGTGCGAAGATGATGTTGTCGCAATTGTATTTCTTGCGTACGCTCTCTGTGTAACCAACGGGAATGGTTGACTTAATGACCATAATAGCGCTGGGGTTTACTTTCATCACCAGCTCAATCACTTCTTCTACATGTGACGTGTCGAAGTAATTTTTCACTGAGTCATAATTGGTGGGGGTGGCAATCACCACGAAATCCGCATCTTTATATGCAGATGCACCATTGGTCGTTGCGTGCAGATCAAGCTGCTTTTCTGCCAAGTATTTCTCAATGTAATCATCTTGGATCGGAGATTTACGATTGTTGATCATATCAACTTTCTCAGGAATTACATCTACCGCTTCTACGTGATGATGCTGACTGAGTAGTGTTGCAATGCTCAGTCCAACGTAGCCTGTGCCGGCCACAGCAATTTTAATTTCTTTCATTTCTGTTATTTCTTAACTTTGAAATCATTTTTATACAAATTATAATAGCTGTCAGCTAATGCCTGTTGACTGTATAGCTTATTATAGCTATCTTTGTCTACATTGAGATTTTGCTGACGTAAAAGTCTATTCATCTGAACTCCCATATCAGTCACATCCCCACATTTAAATAATTCTATGTTAGAAGTAATGTTGTCAATGAAGAATGGGATGTCTGAAGCTAATATTTTTTTATTAAAATAATATGCGATAGACAACACACCGGACATTGTGGCTGAACGATATGGATAGACTATGTACTGTGCTCTTTTGAAAAGTTCTGCAATCTCGGAATCGTCTATGAAACGGCATATACGAATAATTCTCTTATCATGGGTCTCGTAAACGTGCCCTTTGCCAGCAATGACCAATTTACAGTTACTATCATTAACATATTTAGTGAAGGCTTCCATTAACAAGTCCACTCCCTTATATCTATTTACATTGCCGAAGAAAAGAATGTACTTGTCATTCGTATTGATTTCTTTAGGGAATTGTGTTCCTGTCGTAATACCTTTTGTAACTAACGAGGGGAAACAAGTAAACTCACAATGCTTATAAGGAAATAGTGAATGCAGTTGAGACATTTGACTTCTCGAACTAGTAGTAAGATTGTTGATTTTCTCCCTACATATTCTATTCCCCCTAATGACAAAATAGTCTCTAAAAAACTTGTCTTTTTTGCTCATCTTTTCCACTTCATGAGGATGTAAATCATGAACAGTGTAATAATAATTACTCTTATTATGCAAAGAAATATAATATGCGAGACAAAAATCTCCCGTTAAGAAATGCACGACATCTGGGTTAATCTTTTTAGTTTGTGTTTTTATTTGTCGAATAACTCGAAACGGCCAAACCTTGTAAACCAGTTTCCCTAAAAAATGGTTAGGCATTTCAACAAAAATAGGATTTGCCTTTTTACTTATCATGCTTTCATAGCTCTCTCCTTTTTTGTTGCAACAAATGATATGGACTTCAAACCTTTCATCTGCGGCTAAAGTATTAGCTATCGACGCCGCAAAAGGTCTCATACCAGAGGCGGATTCTGTAGCTACAAATAATATTTTAATTGGTTTTGCCATAAAATATATGATTCTTTGATTTATTGAGTTGGAAGTTATCGAACTATTTTACAGTGATTAAGGCTGTTGAGGCTACGATACGACTTTATGTCTTCACCGTTGATGTTGGTAAATTGAGATTTTGTCGAATATAATTTCTCTGTAGAGTAATACATGTCTGCGGACTTGCATGTGGTCTTATCCAAAGTTATCAATATTTTGCCAGTACCCAGGTTGTATCTCTTTTGAAACAGTCGTCCATCACTGGATAATTGGCAATCTTTAAATGTGTATTTCCCCTTCCGATAACCATCTTTGTCTCCTATCATACAAGCATAATTATGAACAGAGAATGAGCAATTCTCAAATCCATATGTTGCATCGTCAATAGCTCCTTTGCTCTTTGAAGGCAAAAGACCAAGGATACCGTTTTCAACAGGTTGATCTACAGAATAATTGAACTCACATTGATTGAACTGCGAAACGAATCTTCCGTAATGCCACGTCATATCACTGCCACACTGAAGGGTAGAGATGCTTCTTTTGTTTGGCCCTTTACATATAAACTTGCATTTTTTGTAATTGACATGAACATCGGCAAAGACGTGGTTGTTGTGATTGTACAGGATAATCATACCAGATGATCGTGATTGACAAGGGGAGTAATATGTACAGTTATCTACATTTACATTGATCAAACAATTTTGTATATTGGCTGTCCCGCTCACCGAGAAACACATGCACTCATCCTTTGCATCGTGCTCAAAGTAGCAATTCTTTAGAGTTATAGATCCCAAAGAACTTGTTTTACTCATGTACCAAAGAATACCTCCCTGCTTAGACCATGTGTCGTTAACAATCTTGCAATTATTCATATAGACATCGGCACCCGTAGAGAAGATGAACGTTACATTATTATAATGGGTACGACATTCAAAGTTCACATTCTTCAACCTGATCATCCCTTTCTTAGCTGAAAGTATTGAAGTATCTCCTGTGCTGTCTCTTTTAGAAAATTTCTGGCCGAGTAAACATGTTATATTTACGTTTTCCATGTATATCTTTCCTGAATCTTTCAATGAGAAAATATCGTCGTATCTGCTTAGGGGATAGGACTTAGGAATGACAATCTTGGCACCATTCCCGTGGATGGAAATATTCTTACCAGCTATAATCTTTGAGTTCAGATAATAGGTTTTTCCCTTTTGTAAGCTGATAGTCTTCTGCTCTCTGATACACTGGTTGAAGAGTGGGGAGGAGTCGACTACCTGAGAAGCATTGCTATTAGGGCAAGCAACTATGAGAAAGAATATGAATAAAAATATTCTTACTTGCCTATAAAACAGATAAGATGCTATGTAACGGTGGAAATCATTCATAAAGATAAAAGTGCGATTATGAGTCTAAGGCATTAAGGTATTATAGGTATCATTTAATTCACAATATATTGTGATTTGTTACTTTAGCCTTTTCTAATCTCTTAAAGCCTACAGCTGATAAGGCATTTTGAAATTCTGCGATTTCTAAAATTATCTTATTATAGTCAAGAGCAATTTGAATAATATGTGATAATTCAAGTCCTTCTAATTTGGATATTTGCTTGCTTACATCCTCATCACGATGAGCTCCAACCGTGTTTCTTGTTTCGATTAATTCTTGTTTATGTTCTTCACTGAAAGATGTTAACTTTTTCCTTGATGCTTTAAATTCCTCAAGAAGGCTTTCTGGTCCATAGGAGATCAAGATTTTAATCACCTTAGCAGTTTCATCTATCAATTTTTTCGATGTCTCATATATTGATACGCTCATGGTGACAAGTAATGATTGTTTGATCCAATCATCCTTAACGCTTGTCAGATTCTTGATATTTTTCTTCAATTCAATACTCACCATTTGTATTTGACCGAACATATTCCAAATTTTCAGATTGTCGCGAAAGGCATCCTTTTTTATCTGAAGATTGTGAACTGCTGAGATGCTACCTTTAGATGAAAGTTTGTCTATCAATCCTATATTTTTCTTACAATGATCAATGCTCTGCTTTATCAGGTCAAGACAAGCCATCTCTTTCTGTAGTGAATCGTTAAGAGACGTACCTAACTTAATTTTGTCTTCTTCCAACCTTTGCTCTAAGAAAACATCTATTGGACTTTTGGTAACGTTCATAATTTAAGATTTAATTATAATGGAGATTAGTAAACGTATGTTTCCCTTACCTATATTTGTACACAAATAAGAACATATATGAAGATACCTGCTGCTTATATCGTAATGTAAATATCCGAAATTTCATCTGTCCGTTTAATCCGATGTTTACTTATTCGGTCTAAGTATTTCAATGTTATGGCTACTGGATGATTATAATCGTTATTGGCTCCAACAGAAATACATACAGTGGCACATTTCATCGGAGACGGTGGAACATACTTTCTGTCTGAGCGTTTATTCTCTCCACCATGATGGGGAGCTATGAGTATATTGTAATCGGACTTCAACCCATTTTGAATTTTCCTTTCTGTTGAATTAATTATCTGCTTTTGTTTATCGTCACCACTATTCTCTTCACCAATTCATCGAATGAAGCACCCGTTTGGAATGCAAGTTTGGAGATGCTGCCCCTGTAATTATCCAACCGTATCTTTCTTTGTGTAACATCATTGTCTGCATCGACGATGGGCTGCATATATGATAGTTCATTGCCTATCTCTAGGTGAACATGAGTATTGGCTATAATATCTTCAGAATGTTGTTCAATGTATTCTTGAGTAGAGTCAGATGGAATGTTTACCTTCGTTTTGTCACTCAAGTCTACGCAACAAAGAGAGTAACAATCTGGATGGGTAGCCGCCATAAGAACTTGATTTGTACTCATGTGAGCATAATAGTCTGTTTCAAAGTTCCATTTAGCTTTTACCTCAATATAATAGATGTTTACCCATTTATCATTATGTTTAGCCATGACAATGATATCTTGACCATTCTGAATGTCATCGACTGTAAGGTTTTCGCCAATCTCTTTACGGGTTACGACTTCAATGATGTCACTTGTCAACACCTTCCTTATCTCATCTTCAATGAGTTTTCCAATACGAAGACAGAAGAAGAACTTCGATTGCCGTTCATTCTCAAGTTCTTGTTCGTGTTCCATTTTGTCCATGAACTCATGGATATCGCCTTTCTCCTTGAGATTTGCCAGACGATTGAGGTCATCATCTGCTAAATCCATTAGAGAGAACAAGCTTTTCTGTGCTGGTCCACTTTGCATCTTGAAGGTTATCGTTTCCTTCTGCATATTGATTTCAGGAAACCAACTTTGCCAATCAGTATCCTCATTCAGCTTTAGGATAATCTGTCTAAGAGGCTTTGTGTAATGGGTTATCTTCTCCTGCCCAAGTTCATCTTTTATTGTTTCATATATTTCTCTAGCTACATCCTTTGGTATTATAGCTTCGGAAATGAGACTTTCATATCTCGTATTCACCCATTCATCATGAAGGTCTTTGTTTATGACCTCCTGGTAGAGATCTGCCAACTCGTCAGAAATACCATCATTCTTAAGTAGATCTTCCTTCTTGCACAAACCATTATTCTGATTAGGAATAACACCATATACGTTGAGTTTGTCTTGTCGGTCTTTATCAGTAGAGGAAGCATAAGTAATCACGAAGTCATGAAGTAAATCAGCATTGTCTTTAACCCAATCGGAATCTTTCAAGCTAACGAAATAAAGCGAGCAATCACAAAGATAGTTGAAAGTAGGAGCATAGAACGTCTCTTCGTCTTCTGTTAACTTAGGCAATATGTTTTGCTGGAATGTAAAGCTAAAAACCTTACAGATTTGCTTAATCATTCGATAGCGATAGCTGTTCGGTTGTGCTAATGAAAATGCAGAGCACAGGGTTACCATCGCTTTCAACTTATCGTTTTCTGGCATTACGACTGGTTGTGCGATTAAAGTTTCTCTTCTCCAAGTTGAAATCGTATTACTTATTGCATTCTGTAAATCCCTTATTTCATAGGAGCCCACTGAGCATACATCTCTATAAGCTGGATCGAAGATCTTCTCTACCCCCAAACCCATTAAAGGCTTAACCAACGAATAGACTTCATCCGTTAAGAATGCTCCATCATGTAGTTCTCCCTTCCTGTGGAGGTTGCCATTGCGACTGGGGAGTAGAGCGTAGTTATCTAGCAATTTCTCATTACCGCTATCTTTCAAGAAAACCAAGAAACTATGAAGTTCCTTAGTTTTCGACTTTATAGCTTGACAAACATTCTCCACAGTGATGAAAAATTCCTCATCTCTTCCACAATCCCATCTATTTACGGTCTCAGACCACCTAATCAAGTTTTTCTCAGGCATAAGATAGGGCTGTCCCTCTTCGTCAACGACCATACTCGCAAAATGAAGGATAGTAGGTTCATATAACTCTCGTTGCTCATCTGACAACTTAGCATAGAAATCGGGATGGAGCAAGCGAACCCTTTTATCTGTTATACTTTTTCTTCCCTTACTTGTGGGAATCACCTTCCAATTTTGGATTTGGGCCTTCCAAATATTTTGCAGGTCGTCATAGAATGCTTTCCGCACCCCATCGTCATCATCCTTGCTGAAAGATACCTTACACATGTCCAATGTGAGGTCTGCTGTATGTTTATCATCCTTGTAGTAATGAAATAGCACTTCCATCATTTCTTTCAGGACCTGAGCGTTGTGATCGCCTTTAGCTCGTTTTGAATCCACATTTTCTGGGAGCATGATGTTGTTGCGCTTCTCAACCGGATAGAAACGCTTAGAATGGAAGATAAAGTTTACCCCAAAATGTTCTGTGCCTATCAAAGGGAAATAAAGGAATAAGCTTGGAATTTCATCAATGGAAGGAGTGCAGGTGGGGAATGGGGGTATGATGACTACATCCTTTCCATCTTTCGATTGAAGGCTCTTGCAAATATATTTCTCATTATCAGAAGTCTCAATAGTGGTTGTTACCAGTTGCCAATTATCGATGTATTCCAAATCAACTCTTTGTTCACCGACAGACCTGCGAAAAGTGAAGGCGTTATTGGCATAATTGTTCTTAAGCTCTATTTCTGTAATTTCCTTATTGAGAACAAGTACAAAGGGCATGAGCTTGAATACACTCATAAGCTGATCCGATATGCTCTTTACCTTCTCAGGACTTAGTTCATAGCGGAAAGAAGTCCATTCATCTTGTGTCAGGACACGAGGCTGGAGTTTGTGTAACTCTCTGACGAATTTCATTTCATTCCGCATTTCGACAACACCTTCAGTAGGTTCTGTATAAGAACGGTCTAGGAGGAAATCCTTGATGATGTAGAAACCATCCGACACGCCAGGATTTGAGAAGACCTCAAAAGGACCACTCACATAGACCTTTTCATTGAATGCATGAGTGGTCATGAATCCTGTTCCGTAGCGCCCCACTTGTTCAGACTCTTTGTCATCCTTGGAACTGTTTTGATTGACCAATGCCAATAATGACATATAGTCAAAGGGGCGACCATGATGAGAGAAGACAATCTTGTCGTTATCCAGCACGATGCGGATATGACAATCTTCACTAAGGTCACGAGCATTCTGAATCAGTTCCCATATAGCCCGTTCACCACTTTTCTCTTCCAAACTATCGATACCCTGCCGAATCTTCTTGCAGTAGCCTAAGAGTTCTTGATACTCCTTCTGATATTGCTGATACTCTTCGACCGTGTCGAAATGTTTTGAGTTATCTATTGACATTTTCTATTAATGGCATTCTTTATGTAATAGTACCACCTATAAGATAAGTCGAAAGAATGCTCTTGCTACAAAACTCTAAATTTTTTAAAAAGTAGTTTTGGTAGTACCTGATGCGTGGTCACGATTACACGATTAATACAAGTAGCTCTTGATGTTGTCCAGCCTCATCTTTAACGATGAAGGGAAAGCGTCACAAAGCCTTTTATACAGATCAGATGTCATGACTCCTTATTCTCTGTTTATACTATATACCAATAAGTCTTTCAGTTTTCTCGAAATCACAGGATCTATCTTTCTACAGAAGAACGCACCACTTTTAATGATGTCTTCGTATTCTTCTTCATTGAGTGTAAGAGGTGAGCCTTCATGGTTACGTCCATCTGCTTTCTTTGTCCAATTAATATATCTCAAAGAATGTTTCTCTATATTCAATTCTGATAAGTGAGGGTAGAGCAGAGTATGGAATATAAGTTCATCTCCACAACTGGTATGGTGAAAACGCCGGAAGAAACTTGGATTAGTTTGTTCTTGCTGAATAACGAATTGAGCAACTGAACGATGCCAAGTAAACCAATTCCAACCACCCCAAAGTCCGGGTATCATCTTTCGCCAATAGATTCGCTTGCTGATGAAATTAAAAGCACGAGCATATAAATTAATAAGTCTGTTATCTCTATGTCTTATATCCATCAAGTACCATGGTTGCACGCGAGATGGATACTTCCTTACCATGCATTTTGCATGATATTCTTCGGACTCAATCTCCATATAGCTTTTCCCTTCATTCTTCTCAAAGAATTTGTCGAAAGTCATGTTGGAGTGTATGGGGAAGTCTTGTCCACTTATGAGATGAAAATAGTCGATCTGCCCCCCCCAGATTGATTATAGGCTTTATGAAGGAGCCGTAATGTAACCTCTATCTGTGAGTATCCGCCGTGAGTAACTTCCATTCGCTCCTTACCTTCGAGGAAAATGTTGTGATCGGATTTATTCTCAGCAATAAACTTCTCAGCCCATTTAGTCTTCTTATCAATATTGATGAAACAATAGTGGTTGGGAGCCGCCAATAGACTGATAATCTCCTTTAGTTGCTCGGGATACGCATGAGCGTAGATAAGAAATGCATGGTTCAACATAATCGTCGATCTTTATATTTTCTTACTCTTTCTCTTCATCCACAGCCTTTCGCAGAGCCTCAATGAACCCTCGGCCATATGTAATGTCCGGTTCCATGAAGTTGCCTTCACCCCATTCGTTCCACGATTTGAGGAATAGGATCTGATGTTCGGGCTTCTTGTTGCGGATGACGTCGAAAGCTTCCTTCACATGCTTGTAGAAGTACTTTGGCTCGGCATGGACGAGAAGAGAACCATTCCAACCAGAACGTGGAGTGTGGTCCCACTGAGGGAGAATACAAGGAATGACACGCTCGTCTGCATCATGAGGCTGGATGAGATAATGATAAACTTTACGATAATCCTCCATGAATGGTGGACGGTGGCGGAAGAAGCCTGACACCTTACGCCATCTGATGTATGACTGACGCTTGATCTTATCCCAAGTGGTGTTACCCTTGGGAAGACCTTTGCCTAACCGTTGATAGGAAACCGCATCATAGCCCATATTGAAAGCATCTTCCTCTGTGTGGTGAGGGTCTGTCTTGTTTGCAACTAAATAGAGTCCGGGGAAACCGGCTTCTTTAGTCCACTGTTTCAAGTGGTCAAGATATTCTTGCGGAACCTGATATGGTGCAAAGATATAGAGTAGCGGCTTGCCGTCCACCTTTACATATCTCGGATCTTTGAACGCCTTGATAAAAAAGGCAAAGTGCATCTTCTCGTCTTCTAATCCAGGATAAGTCTGCTCGATGAGTAACTTGTTGGTACTCGTGCCATCGCTGTTCCAGTTCTTGGCATACCAGGAATGGTTTGCCCAACCGAGACAGAAGGGGAAATCAGGCTTGCCTGACTCAAGCACGCTGTCAAAGATATCAGCAATAAGCGTCTTGCCATTGCCAAACCAATAGTGCCAATAACAAAAGGCTGTCACACCTGCATCTCGTGCCATCTGTGCTTGTTGCTCTCTCACTTCAGGCAAACGCAAATCATAATATCCGAGTTCTGTCGGAACACGCGGTTGGTTATGTCCTTTGAACAAAGGCTTTGCCTTACCAACGTTAGTCCACTCTGTGAATCCTTTTCCCCACCACTCATCATTCTCTTTGAATGGGTGGAATTGTGGAAGATAAAATGCTATAATTTGTGGTTTCATTTTTCTAATATAATATTTGTATAAAACTTAAATTTAACAAATTTATTTATCCTAACAAATTTATTGCTTGGTGAGCAAGTGTCGTTATCAAGTTGGCAGAAATGCCAATAGCAATTCCAAAAAAGGCTTGAAAGAAAATCTTCATTTATAACTTATTCTTTAATGCCCTATGTTCTGTAATATTTTATTATCTGCACATTGAGTATTTATCATTCTTGGGATAATCTCTGTAAACACGTCTGTCTTCAGACCATACGAAACTGTCTTTAGAATCCTATGACTGGGTAAGGTATCATCATTAGAATAACCATTCGATTATTTGTCTATTTAGATCTTGAAGTTGTCATTGTCTTAATTATATGCCTGAATCTTTGCACTGCACAATACACCTCAAGCTCCAATTCTACTATTGGCTGTGTTCCCAATCAGTCTTTCAACAAATATCCTTTATTTCCATAAGGCCCAGTTTTCTACTGTTTTATCTAAAGTTATCAATCTTGCTTGGCTCAACCTTAAAATTCCATATATTCCTCCGTGAAGCCATATAGTTTAGTTGCCAAACATTATACTTCTGGTTGACCATAGCAGGACCTAATATCACTCTTCGAAGCACAAATGGGAACGAATTCTTCTGCATTTTCTTTCGACTCTCATTCCCAATGTTTAATGGTCTGTCTATATATGGCGCAACTAAATTATATTCTGTATTGATAGTCCAGTCTGTATTATTGTCTTTAACTTCTAGATAGCGATATTCTTTTTCCGAATCATAAAAGTCGAACTTAATGAAGTTACGATATTTATCGAGTAACGCGAAGTAGAATTTGATGGACTTTTCTTTCAATAAGGTCTGCAACTTCTCTAATTTCTTTACTATGGGTTCTGTCTTGTTAATATATTTTATTTGTAACAAATCACCTTCTTTGAAAAACGGTCCTCGCTCAAACACAAGGCAGACTCCAGTTCCCTTATTTCCATACTGTGACCACATCGGCAAGGCATCCTCAAGGGCTGAGAATGAGGTTATAAAATGGGTATTTGATTCCAAATATGCATCTCCCTCGGATTCAATGGGCTCTTTGAAATTCCGAATGACATCTTGAAGAATATTGGTTTCTGACGTGTCGTTCATTGCAACTATAGAGTTCATTCTTATAATTCTATTTTGGAATATCTTCATAAATGTTTCTAGGGTGGTATACTTGTAGAACTCTTTTACGTCTTTATTTACAGGCATGGGCAAAAGTTCGCCAATGATTTTACGCTCTGTATCTTCGTGAAGCATTATACATTCACGAACGAGATCAAACTCAAACTCACTATCACTAATTTCTACTTTGAATAATTCAGCAAATAGCCTCTTTACCTCTGCATACTGCTTAACACGTGCATTATAGGAGGCCGTTACCTTCTGAAGAACATCATCGTCTGTCGCATTTTGGATGTGTACTTCCTTGTAAGTTCCATTTAACTGACACGTTTCCTCAAACGGTGATACTGTTACCACCCATTGTGGAAATAGATATTTTGAGTTTATGATATGTATGAATGTAGCTCCACCCAACTTCCCTAAAAGTTGTAGAAACACACGACCCCTATAGAAAAGGCGGAAATAGAGATTTGCATATTGCACCTCTTCATCTCCCATGCCAAAGGATATTCCAGCAATATTGGAAAACACCGACTTCAGCTTATCTACCAAATGATAGAAATGCTGAATGCATTTTTCTATCGACTCCAAAGAAGACTTAATGAATTGTTCACTGTAATCAATGCGCACAAGCCGATTCATATTTATCCTCTCGGTCGACTTACAATTGTTGTAAGCAATTATTCTTTGAAGTATTTCATTAATTCCTTTATCGTCAAGTACTATCTTAGCATTATCAGGCAACTTGCTTACTCCACTTTTACCCATTGGTTGCGTGGGAGCCATCAAATCTTCTGTTATTTCTTTAAAACCAGCAGCAATCAGGTCTGAACAAGTGACTGTACTACCTGTATGCTCGTTCAAGAATTGCATCAGTTGCTGCATCCGGGCATACTGAGGAATAGGAAATTCAACAACTTTGAGGCTTCTATTATTTTTCGCAAGATATATAGCGTATCCTTTAGGCATATCTACTGTTATTGCTAAAAGTTTTTAATCTTATATAAGTCGCAAGTAGCGACTACGTTGCTTTGCAGACATTTGTCTACTCTGTGAATCCTTTTCCCCACCACTCATCGTTCTCTTTGAACGGGTGGAACTGGGGAAGATAATAAGCTATTATTTGTGGTTTCATATTCTTATAAAACTTTATTATAACTTCTTAGTAGTAGCTTATAAATGACATTTGTAGTCTCATTTATAGCTAATCTATAAAGCTCTTCTTTTCACGTTTAGCTTTTACATATGTATCCACTATATTCGATACCTTTGAAATTGTATTTGAAATGTTGAAATTTATATCGTCTGATTTCAAGTATTCATTTATCACATCGAGTACACTTTCAAAAGAAGCTTCGTCAAGCAACGTATTTCTGTAATTCTTTGTATATCCAGCCCCCTTATCCTTAAAGTAATTGAATAATTCTTGTGATATATAAGAAAACGACCTTTTATTGGTTGTATCAGTCATCTCTAAATCAAGAGGTTCATAAGGGAAGAACTCTTCATTATAAATTTCCTTCTGTACTTTTTTGATGTAGCTTGCCCGTTTCTCTGGTGTAATGTCAGGTATGTCCAAAAATTTATTGATAGAATCTATCACGTTATAAGTGGTTTCCTTATAATTATGAGACTCTATCATAGAAAGCAGGTCGTCGGATAAAGTGTTTGCATTTACATGGAAATTTACCAAGTCAACATGGTTTACAAACTTAGCAGGTGAAAAAAGGTGAAAGAATAATGATGCTGAACCTCTTTTGAATTTTTGCTTATAAGCAGGTCTCATATAGCCAAAAGAACGATCCCAAGTGAGAAAGAAGGGTTCTGGCTTGTCAAAAGGCTGGCCGAATAAGACAATGCATTCTAATGCATCATTCTTTAAAATCTTATAAACTTTATTTTCACAACAATTCTTTTTTATTACTTTCTCATATAATTCTTGGACAAGGCTTAATTTAGATGTATCGTATTGGGATGTTTGATCAATTGAAATATTAAAGTCTTCCTTAAGAATACCTTCAACAACCCCAAACCCTATTGATTCATAGTCCCTTGAAAAGGCATCTTCCTCTCTAAGATCAAACATGTTATCCATGAAATCCCTATATGTGTCTACACCTTCTGGTAATCCATTATTCTTATGCAGCCAATAATAATATTTATAAAATACATTAGTAGAAATAGGGACATCAGGCATACCGTTTATCTCAGTAAATTGAATTAAGAACAATGCTTGCTTTAGTTGATAAACCACCTCAGAAAGATAATGATCACTAACCTTCAAAACGAAATTCTTATTTCTTCTTGATAGATCAATAATGTTCTTTGCTACTCTATAGAAGACATTGTCGTATGCCAAATAGTCTTCATTAATACACATTATATATAGAATAATCTGTGTATCGAGATAAACATCATGAGGCAAGCTCCTGACGTAATTTCCAAATTGATCAGGATTGGAAATTTTACTGAATACTTTCCCAATACTAATTCTTATGATAATATCATTATTTCTACAAGCGTCTATTAATTCCTTAAAGATTAGTTCGGCTTTCTCATCATCAGCTCCACCTGTTTTGATAAAATTTATGAATTCTTGATAATAAGTATATGTAGTATTCTCAGATTCCTCATCAGATATTTCCTTGGCATCAAGGTTAAAATTAGATTCAAGGAAAACCCCTAAGTTCTTGATTAATATATCTTTATTTATGTTGAGATTATTTTCATAAATTATTTTGTCTACTGCGGAATGAAATAATGACAGAGAATCATTATAATCGCTTATCAGAGTTGATACACGCTCTCTTTCCGAGTCAGATATTAAGATTTCACCTTTATTCTTACCAAATAAAAGAATTCTTTTTGAAATCTGATTTTGTATAATTCTTTGAGCAGCATCCTCTGTTATAGTACCTTGTGCGAAATCGAGAACCTTTCCTACAAGGTCTTTTGTAGGCATCGGGCTATCGTTATAGAGTGTATGAGAGATAAATGAATTCAGGACCTGATTCTTTATTTTATTTGATGGTTTACTATAGCTAATAAAGTCATATGCCGTCTGACTTTCTTTCGTATCTCCATACTCGTATAATTTATTCATGCTCAATTCTGGGTGGATTGACAAAAGCAGTCTTTTTAGTTTGAAGACAACCCACACATATAACGAAACCACATAACGCGACCTGCGGAAAATCTCCGACATATCCCAATCAGGGGAATTGTGAATCTCGTTTCTCGTCAAATAAGCAATTCCGAAAATATATAATCCAGAAGGATCGCCCTTGAAATTTGCAACGGTTAATTTTGAAATGTTAGGTAGATTATGATTTTGAACTATATCTTTATATAGCGGCATCATAGTTTTATTTATTACACCGTTATACGAGCACAGTCTAGTCATAAGAAGGACTTTTTTTGCGAAAGCATCAAACAAAGAAGCGACCGACTTCAAATTTGACAATTTTCCCGGACTATCCACAAGTAAATACTGTAGATCCAATGGCATCTCAGATGCTAAGCCATCAATCTGATTATAGCCTGCATTAGTCATGATTAGATTGAAGAATATCCGAATATCATCTTTCAATTCTTCATCTGTCACAGGAATGTTATTTTCAGAGAAGGATGCTTTTGCCATCTTCCTCATTTCTGTTTTTATTGCATTTAAATCCATATCTATAACTTTACGTTGTCTTTAAGTTTGGACATCAAGAGTAAAATAGACAAACCTCTATATGTAGTTTGGAGCTCAAAATGTAATCTTTGTTTTATTCAAAATAGATGAAATGAAATAGAAGAGAGTGTAATGCTTTGGTTAAAGCATCGTAAAAATCTCTTTTTTCATTTTCTCCCAGAAGTTCTCAAATCTGAAGTCCTGCACTCTCTCTTGTGCTCGTGCAGCCATGGCTTTACGTTCATTTGGATGTTGCATAAGATAGTCAATCTTTTCTGCTGCCTGCTTGGCATCCCCTTGGTTGACAACTACAATATCATTGCCATTAGTATAGTAGCCGCATATTCCGAGGAAGTCTGTTGTTACAGTAAGTTTGCCCAAATATGCAACATCGTTTATAACTGTTACCCCCCCCTGCCAAGAGCCAAGGAGCGGAATGAAGCAAAGAGTTGCATTAGCTGCCAATTGGTTGAACTCATGATAACGGTAGCAATAAACTTCTACATTCTTCGGAGCATTTTTTAGCATAGCTGCATTAGCTGCATTAGTTGCGACCTTGAAAATGTATTGAGGTAACAACCTTGCTGTTTCTATTAGTGTGTTCCAGTCTCGTCCAGCACCGCCGCCACTGAAAATATACCCATGATCACTATTGTCAACTATACTCTTTAATCTTTCTGGATGATCTTTCAAAGAATCTTGTAGAACATGAAAATGCCACTCGGGTAGGTCAAACGTATCTATATATGCTTGTCGTTGTGGTTCAGATGAAACTGTACCTATAATATTCTTAAAGGCTTGTCGGTTCAATCTCCATTTCAAAGTACCCTTCTTCCACTTCCTTGGGTCCATTGAACAATTATAGCTGATAACCTTCAGATTCTTTGCAAAAAGAAAAAAGACAAGTCCTAAAATTCTTGCTTCACCATGAGAGTCCCAGCACAGGATAATGTCATGACGATGAGCATGCAACATGAGGTAAATAACATTTTTGATTTCAAGAAACCAATGTCTTATTTTCGAGCATTTGCCTCCGTTACTGAAGAAATCGGGATTAACATATAGAGTCTTCTTTATCTCAAATCCTTCAGAAGACAGCTTGTCATACAGGTATTCATTATAATGCCGAAAAGAACTATATGCATTTACCAAGAATATTCTCTTACTATACATACTTATTGAATTGTACCATTAACAACATCTTCCTTATATGCTTTGTCTATCATTTCTATCACATTAGGAATATCTTTCTCTTTCAGACCAACAATATTTGTGGTCCGGTTATAGATGCCATTAGCATTAAAAGCACCTTCAAACTTGTAGCTGTATGCTAACCCGAAAAGAGGTACATGCGTATAGATGGCAGCAAAATTAGCATGCATTCTTGTACCGATAAAGAATGTCATCTTTGATATAACATATTTTACTTGAGGTGAGATAAGATCCTTGTCTATGAAATAAGCACCATCTTTATCAGTCAACTTCTCAAATGCCAGTTTGCATGCAACCATGTCATCGTTATCTGTTTCGGGACTGCCATAGCAATAGGAATGGGGTATCAAATATACTGGCTTTCCCATTTTCTGGAAGTGAGCTATTAATTCATTGATAAGTTCCGGATATGCTTTAAACTCTCCTTGTAGTGTGCGGAAATGATTGGAATATGCTAATCCGCTGACATTAATGCCGATAGCATCTGGTTTAATCTCAATATTCCAAGGCTCAGGCTGCATATAGTATGAAAGATCCTTTGTTTCCTCATACTTGACTCCCATCTTATCTAATTCGGATGTGAACTTCTTGTCGCGAACATAAACCTTAGAAGAATATTTCAAAATATCCTCAGCAAGTTTATAGTTAGTAGCATCCTTAAACGGTCCCAAGGTTTGGGGAAGTTGGATTACCGGCCTCTTGAGCTTCATAGCCAATAGGGTGTCAGGTAGTCGGGATAAGAATGTGCTAGTGCTATATATATCAGAGAAGCCGTCTCCTCCATTGATTGCAGCTACAAACCTTAAACCTTTGCACAGTTTTCCGAAATGAGTAAAAGGTAAGTAAATTCCTAATTTATCAAAGAGCAACTTCTCCAGAAACAACACATTGATGAAAATGTGTCGATAGGTAACGTTGCCTGCCTTGACCTCAGACACGTAATGCTTTCTATATTCCTTTTTTAAGGGGTTTTTATACACCCTAAAGTTCACTAATGTGTCATCATCTTTAAGCCATCCCTTTTCACGTAGAAAATATAGCGAGCCATAGCCTAACGCGGCAGTTCCTCTATTATTGTCTCTTGTGTTAAATCCAGAGATAATAACTAATCTTTTATCTTTTCCCATTTTTTAGAGTTAAATTGTAAAGACGAAAATTTGTCGTTATATCTGTCACGAATATCAGAATTACCTAATCCTTAAATATAATTTGGCTGCCAAATCTATGCGACATTGGACATAATATCTCCTCGTCTTTGTAATACCCTGCAAGAATCAGTACTATTGGAACCTCATTGTTTGGTATGTCACAGAGCTTATGGAATTCAGCCATTCTTTTGTGTTCATTCACAAACATCTTGAAACAACTTGCAATGTGATATAAGTGCAAGCCCCAAACAAAATTCATAGCAAATAGGCCTCCATCAATATAAGCCTGGACATGTTCATAGGTTCCACTGAATCGTGAAACATCAGATGTAACTACAAACATGACTGGCGCGTTGCCGGCCCATCCTTGATCACCTAATTGATTTTCTAAGATTTGCTTCTTAGTCGCATTGTCCTTAAAGACATATACCTTACAGGTTTGTCTGTTACAAGCAGTCGGAGTCAGTTTCGCTATCTCGTATGCCTTTTGAATATCCTCGTCGGAAACATCTATATCTTTGTAGAAACGAACGCTTGACCTTGAAGAAAAGAAACTCAACAACTCATTTGTGTCGAAAGAAATTGGGGCGCATACTCTCTTAACGCCATATTCATCAGGTGTCAATAAAGCATGATACTTGTTTGTAATAGAACGAATATCGTTTACCAAGCTCTTGTCCTTAGAACTATCTTTATCCAATGAATATTTGTAAAGAACATTCAGGACTAACGTGAAGTATTCATCCTGTCCATAGCTTTGGTATTTATTCATCAAACTTAGCAAATGTACTGCTTTTGCTTCTCCCCAGTTCTTTTTCTTCTTCTCAAAGCACATTCCTTTCTCCAAGGAGTGAGCCGTCAATAACATACGTGAGATTAAACGTTCTTTTTCTGATGTGCGGGTCCCATCAATGTTATATCTCACATAGGAAATGGAGTCAAAGTAGAATTCCCTCATTTCTCTTGCCATCATCGCGAGCCGCTTTAATATATTCTTCATAATCAAGCGGCTCTATGATTTAACGAAAATGAACTGTCAATTGCAGCTATTAATACTAGCCCCCCCCCCGAACATTAAAGTCCGAACCGTCAGTGTGCATTTTCTTGGAGTAATGCAAACGTCTTAATCTTCCTCGTACTTTCTTAATTATATTCATAATTGATTGATTTATCGATTTAATTGACTCTGTACGTCTCAGCATTCGCATGATTTTCATGTGGATATGAACATGCTTTGTAGATGAGATTGCCCAATTCCTATAGCGTTGATTGGAAATTAAACGCTTCAATCTTTTTAGATAGACTTTATGTTCAGTCGCAAAGATTTCTTTATGAATGTTAGGAGCCTGGGCAATTGCATATTCCTCATAGTTAGACAGCCTCGAAATGATGAGTTTTGATGAATGCATAGCATCAATGACGCTTTTTCCTGCATCTGTAAACACTAAAAACATAGTATTACCAATCCCGTCTTTCTTTTTATATTCATCCAACCAAGGATCTGCAAGAGCTATATCTGCAGCTCTGCCAGTATCTAACTTGCAGAAAAAGCATTTATAGGGTCGGAAAAGCCAGGATTGGTGCATGGTCTTCCATGGCTCCGTATAATTGTCTCTATAAACTTTAGTTCCATCCTGCAATGTAATTTGTATTCCACTTGGCCATCCATTACCACGGTATTGCAAGGATTCTACTTCCTTTTTATCAATTCCCAAACAATTTTCTACGAACCAGGTTCCTTCAGCCTCGGTCTGACCAGAACAGCAATATGAAATGATGAAGTTCTTAATAGCGTTTTTATTCAAAATGGCCCTTATTGGTTTAACCTGACAGGGGGCACAGGTTAGAACGATCCCATTCCTTATCTTGCTGATATTGTCCCGGACGAATCGAATTAAATCGATTTCTTGATATATACTTCCACTGGGGAACATTTCCTCAGAAGAATGAATGATATTGGGGTGGTATCTATAGTCGGTTCGGTCATACTTATAAGTTATACTTGTACCGTATTGTCCACTTTCTAAAAGATATTTTATTATAGAAGTACCAACGCCGCCGGAAGAAGCTTTAAACCTGTCATCCTTATTTGCAGAATGACCAATATAGTAGATGGGATATGTCATTCGATTATACCTTGAAATAGTTTAAGTTTTATAAGGAATCTCTGTATGGTATGGTTCGTTGACGTACATTTCATTTCCTTATTGTAGAAATAGTCAATGTTTGCTTTGGGATTCTTTTCGAAAAGCACGTCAGCCTTCTTCCGTTTTGCACTATATATATCCCATGCTTTGGTATAATAGTGGTTGATTTGTATGGAAGCATTCTGCAACTTGTGCTTACCGCCACCCCAGAAATGCCCAACAGTACAAATATACTTAAACTGATTTGCAGCAGGAAGACTGATTCTTACGCCAAAGATTCTTCTGAAAGTATATGTATGATGGTGGACATGCCATTTATCAAAATTTGATATGTCAAATCGAGTGTTTACAAGAGTCTTCCCATGATGATAGAAATCCTTCCAACAAGCAAAATATTGTTCGATAACATTCTTGTTATAATCATGCTTTAGGGATCCTCCTGTACCAAACATTACCCATTGGATGTTAATCGCATGGTATTTTTGGTATCTGGCTATCCAATCATTAATATTCATGTCCTTGATAGGACAAATGAATTCATCAGCATCTATGAATCCAAGCCAGTTGGTCTCATTTCGAACATGGTCATAACAATCTTTATATGCCTTAAACTGGGAATGAGGCTCCGGCCAATTAATCAAAGTTACCACCCCGTTGTCTACGTAAGGTTTTACGACATCAATATAGTTGTCGGTGGAGTTGTTATTGTAGAGGTAGAAATGATCTATACCAACTACAATGTGATAGTCTAACCACTCCTTTAGAAATGGTGCCTCATTGTTGAATATGAGGCACAAAGAGATTCGATATTTTAGTTTCCTCTTATCCCTTTTACCGAACAATTCTATATAGCCTTTACATATGCTATTATAGAACAACATTTGTAAGAAGGGCTTGATCTGCCTCTTAAAATGTTTCAGTTTTTCTATTGTTGACATAGTGTATCAATTTATAAATCCCACACAAAAGCACATCCTGAATAGCCAATACTTCCAATGGATCTAATAATTCCATAGTAACCGAACTGGATAAGCAATATGGCAATAATAGCTACTCTAATCAATTGACTTTTCGTAAGGCTTTTCAAATTTATAATGATAAGGCCATACATGAAAGGCAAAAAGATAACAACCCAGTTATAAAATCTGGCATACATCTCAATGCCGCCACGTATATTATTGAGGATAATAGCTAAGTAAGAGCACCAAAAAATAATATTCCACTTGGGTTGCCTCTTTATTATTTTATATCCTAATATAATAACTATGAAATCACTAAGAAATGTCGTGGCCTGCATCAATAAAGATTGTACTCCGACTGTTCTGCCCATGATTACATTTAGGTCACCTTCATCTGTAAACCATCGGTCTGCGTTTTCAAGGTAGCCAGCACCTGCGGTGACTTCGCTTAAGGAAATCTTTGATAATATATCAGCCACCCATCCAAAATAACTATTATCCCATAGGAAATATGTAAATAGATAGATAACTACCAAAAGAATCGGAAGAATAAGGTTTACCTTTCGACTTGCTTTTACATACTTAGCTACCAAACACACGCCAATGATAAAGAAACTTGAGAAGTGGATGTTTAGTGCAACCAAAGCATAGACTATAGCCCATTTCAATTTTCCATTATAATAAGCGGCAACAGCAATCAAAATGAATGCGGCTGCAAAATATTGTCTAATAAGGTTCTCTGAAGATGGTGTGAGTATGACGAAAATAGGATAGACCCATATGGCGGCTTTTGGGCAATGCTTAAGCATTAAAGCAACACCAAGGATAAGCAGAAAACTGTAGAAAATAAAACCAAAATAATAAGGTAAGTGTAAAGTCTTAAATAAATCTATCCATATAATGTAAATTGGTTCTGAGTAATCCGCAAATGGTGTACTAACGAGGTCTTGATAATAATGAAAGTAATCTGCACCACGACCATACCTCAATCCAAAGAAAAGAGAATAGCTTATAATGATAGGTGTAGTCCATATCCAATATTTCTTCTTAGTGTTAGCCTTGTAAGAGACACCCCATCCGAAGAATATCAAAATTACGAATAGGATTATACGTAAAATCCAGTAATTTATTGGATTCCCTATAAGAAGAGGATTAACGGTTTCCATAAAATCAGAGCGTATTAATACCTTTTAAAACCGAGTTTGTTTAAGAAGTTGTCTAAATGCCACATCAACCTATGACGATTAATTCCTAGTGAATCCCAGAATCTTGCTTCCAACTGTTGTTCTATTGGGACTCTTAACCATGTTGCATCAAAATGATGGATACACCTCGAATTCGATGTTAAATGAAGCTCTCCACTTGGATAGTCCTTTGGACAAAAATATTCTTTGGGATAGATGTAAATACCGTCTATACATTGAATCTCATTCCTTGGTTGTAGGCCGTCTCGTACCAATAATTCAGTAGTGTAAGTGACAATTGTCTTTTTATTCAAAGACCCATCAGTGTTTATGAAGTGGATATTGCTATAATTATTCAACAATTCCTCAAATAATCTATGAGAAAGAAGACTAAGTTTTTCTTCTTTCTCTTCTAAGCCAATTCCCAGCCCCGGTGCGACTTGCAACCCTAACCCCAGTCCGGGATTAACATCAGTGTTTTGCTTAGTCGAAACTTCGTTTTGACATCCCATGAAGGAGCCTCTACTAATGATATCATCTAATGGTCTAATAATTTCGACATCAGTATCAAAATAGAGGCCTCCATATTTGCTTAGAATCCAAAATCTGGCATAGTCACTGACAAAGGCATATTTTCTAGCTTTATATGCCTCTGCTGTGTAAGGAACGATATTAACGTCGAAATTATCTTCGTTCCATTCTTTAATTTCATAATCTGGAAGAAATCTTTTCCATGAATTTATGCAATTCTTTGCCGATTTAGGAAGTGGATTCCTACCAAACCAACAGTAATGTATTATCTTGGGTATCATTTTTTTATTTTATTTATAATTGTGTGATTAACTTTTTCTTTAATATGAGCAGGGAGAAATAAAAAATATATGCATACTGTAACACAAATGAATGACACTGCACTATTGACCAAACAAGAAACTATTCCAGTAGGTGTTAGACTATAAACAATTAGAGGAAGAATCATCGAAACTGTTAAAGCTGAAATAACCGGCAGGACAGAATTCTTGAGAAATTTTAAGACAGGGAAATTAATAAATCTATTTAACATCCATAAGTCTATTGAGAGAATTATAGGAGCATCTATAACAAAAATGATATTCGCAGTTATTGGAGACCCTCCCATTTTACAGACAATCCATGTAATCGGGAATACAAGCAAGTTTATCACTGCTGTAGTTAGGTTAGGTAGTTTCATCTTACCTACAGCATGAATTCCAGCTGTTAAAGGCTCATCTATAGATCTGAAAAGAAGATATATAAGAGTAAGCCTTATAAAAGCAACAGAATAATCTGGTACTTCTACAAGCCAAATATGGAGTAGTCCCCTAATATTAATCAAAAGTGGAACGATTATACAAAGTAGTAAAAAAGCACAATATTTAGAGGCATTTGTCATCAATTTGAACATTTCATCATATTGACGCTGTGCATAGTATTTCATAATTTGCGGGCGAGCAGCCAACTGAAAATTACTATATAGTTGCTGGACTATATTATTGACTTGATTAGAAACGCCTTTTGCTGCATTGATGACAGTACCAAAGAAAATGTTTAGAATGATAGATACTCCTTGATTCATTAAAACAGCTGATAGACTCCCCAACATATTCCATCCGGAAAAATTAAACATTTTCTTGAAAGTATCGGTATCAAACTTCAAGGAGAACGCACACTCTGCAAATTTTCGGATGCAATATGTCCTATAGATAACAATATCAATGAAATTGACAACTAACATTAAAAAAGCATATAGTTTGAGTTTGTCAAAATCGAATGCCAATAACATATACACTATTCCTAATTTCATGAGAGCATCCAAAATGCTCATGTAAGCGTATATGCTCATCTTCTCATGAGATATAACAGATGCCGTGAATGGAGATTGTGTAATAGTAAGAGCTGATGATATTAATGCACATTGATAAACCCAGTTGGCAGCCTCCATGCGATTTTCTGCAATGTTCAAATAATTGTTTACGAACCAAAGTCCGATTGTCTCGCCCAAAACTATAACTAATCCAGCAGTTAGCATCGTCAGGACAAAGGTTGTAGAGAATGTAAGCTTAAGTTTTGCGGGATTACCTTCTCCTAAGCCAATGGTTAAAAATCTTGAAGTACCACCAGCGAGAAGTGTATTGACATAACCTAACATACCAATAACACCTCCCATTACATTATATACACCAAAATCAGAAACGCCAAGAGTCTTAAGGACTATACGGGAAGTGTATATTCCTACGGACATGGTTAACAACATCCTGAGATACAAATATATAGTATTCTTAGCGATTCGTTTGTTATTATCTATTGTAGTAGGCATTTATTTCAAATGACAAATAATGAATGTTATTTAATTCGTTATATAAGTTCAGATGTATCCCCGACAAGTAAAGGAAGTGTTACTAGAGAAATGTGACTATCGTTAACCGAAGGATTACTACTTGGGACTTTCCATGTTAATGTACTTTCTCGCGTCTTGTAGAGGAAGGGCAGCTTTTCAAAATTTGAAGTTTCCTCCATAAATTGTATGAATGAAGTCGAGGACAGCGTAAAAGATTTCAATGGCTTGAGCAACACGTCAATTTTGGAAGCTTACACTTAAGAAGTCCTTATAGGACATTTATCTTATAATGTAACTGACATATTTGTCAATTATTTATCTTCCAATCCTCTTCTTTCAAGTATGGCTTTCCAAAAACCTCTGTTCCACTTGCTGGTATAACTTCAATTTCTCCTTTTGAACTTCTTTGTGGAGCTGGAGTGTTAGTATAATTGACCCATGTTGAATTCAAAGGGCCACCTGGGGAATATAAAGTGGCAATAAAATTTTTTAAGGATAACATTCTCAATGTTCTAAATTCAGTTTTTTTACCAGAAAATATAGGGTTCCCATTCTTGTCCGTACCAGAGCGCTCTATAGTACACTTTTGCACAATACTATTGGCAACTTTCTCTCCTTCTGAAACGTTCCACTTATCAACTATCTTTTTGGACTCGTCTTTACTGAATAAGATATATGGCAACTTGGAATTAAAGAGCACTCCTAAATTATTCTTTAATAACTTCTTTAATTTTGTCTTGGAATATCCCTTTGGTCTAAATAAACTATAAGTCTCATCAAAAGTCTTATATGAAAATTCTAAAAGTTTTGATATGGCTAAAGTCTTGTCAGCAATGTCATCTTGGATAAACAACTTACTACCGCCTTCGAATTTGTCATAGTAATGTTTCGAATCTTCAGAACTAAATGTGAATCGGTAGATATAACATTTTACACTGTCGCCCTTTTTAATTCTTAAAGAAAAGCCTTTTTGAACTGCTGGCCTTCTAAAAGGTTGAAGCCCAATAGTAGGGTCAGGGGGACAGGTACCGACGACCCTCAATGATTGTTAATATTCCGGATATTTATCGAATGTTCCCTCATCACAACATGTAAGAAAAAGGTCGTC
>OMXX01000178.1 GCA_900315105.1 uncultured Prevotellaceae bacterium
CATCTTCAAACTTTCACGCTGAAAACTGTCGCACAATAGCCACCACAATGCACATCTCAGTCTTCTGCGGGGCGTCGCTCCCGCACAGCGAACAAATCATGTGCACAGGGGGGGACTGTCCCCCTGTGCACAGGGTGTCCCCGTGTGCAGTTTCTTAAAAGACGTTAAAGTTTAGAGGGGTGTCCCGACTTTTGGGACACCTTCTCGTTTATTTTGCACCCATAATTCGAAGTTTAACTTAAAACAAGACGATTATGGAAGGTGCATTTTTCCTGTTTGTAATTCTGGCCGCCGTTGGCAGCCTGGCAAGTGAGTATGTGAAAGGCGTAAACCACGCAGGTAAACACTATTCAAATTAAATTGAAGTCGAATAATTTGGAAGATTGAGAAATTGTGAGTATCTTTGCATGGAACTTAAAACGAAATCGTTTAATGAAGACCGATAAACAGATAGCAGCATCTGCAGCTGAGTTTGCTGAGCGGTGGAAAGGCAGAGGATATGAAAGAGGTGAGTCACAGCCATTCTGGATTGACCTTTTAAGCAATGTGTTTGGCATTGATACACCTACTAATGGCTTCATTACCTTTGAAGATCATCGCATGGTAGATGCATCCAACTTCATTGATGGTCGCATCCCATCAACCAAAGTGCTGATAGAACAGAAATCTTTGGGAAAGGACCTGCGTGCAGGCATCCGTCAGAGTGACGGTTCTTTACTCAATCCCTTTCAGCAGGCTCGCCGCTATGTGGTCAGTCTTCCCGTTTCAGAACATCCACGTTGGATTGTAACCTGCAACTTTGCAGAGTTCCTGGTTTACGACATGGAGCAACCCAATGGTGAACCAGAACAGATCCTGTTGGAAAACTTAGGCAAGGAATACTACCGTCTACAATTCCTTGTTGATGCCAAGAATGAACATATCAGCAAGGAGATGGAGGTTTCCATGCAGGCAGGTGAAATTGTTGGCAAGATTTATGAAGCTTTGCTGAAGCAATACGACGACAATTCCCCTGAAGCACTTCGTTGGCTCAATATCCTCTGCGTCCGCTTAGTGTTCTGTCTATATGCTGAGGATGCTGGCGTGTTTACCCACGACCAGTTCCACGACTATTTAGTGCGCTATGAAGCCGATGACCTACGCAATGCGCTCATCCGATTATTTGATGTACTAAAGACGCCACAGGACAAACGTAGCAAGTACTTGAAAGATGACCTGAAAGCGTTCCCCTATACCAATGGCGGTTTGTTCGAAGAGGAGATTGAAATACCTCAGTTCACAGAAGAGTTGAAACAGACATTGTTGCAGAACGCCTCTTTGGATTTCGACTGGAGTGAGATTTCTCCTACCATCTTTGGCGCCGTATTCGAGAGCACGCTGAATCCAGAGACTCGTCGCAGTGGAGGTATGCATTATACCAGCATCGAGAATATCCACAAGGTGATAGACCCACTGTTCCTGAATGACCTGCGCCGCGAGTTAGATGAGATACTGGAAGAAAAGGTAGAGAAACAACGTAAGCGCAAATTGAGTGAGTATCAGATGAAACTTTCATCGTTGACCTTCCTTGACCCAGCCTGCGGTAGCGGTAATTTCCTTACAGAGACCTATTTGAGTTTGCGCCGTTTGGAAAACGAAGTCATTCGCGAGATGTATCATGGCCAGACAATGATGGGAGCCTTTGTCAATCCAATCAAGGTTAGCATCCAGCAGTTCTACGGCATCGAGATTAACGACTTTGCCGTCACTGTTGCCACTACTGCACTATGGATTAGCGAGGCCCAGATGCTGGCTGAGACAGAACGCATCGTGCATCAAGACATCGACTTCCTACCACTGAAGCCCTACCATAATATACGCGAAGGTAATGCCCTAAGAATGGACTGGGATGTGATAGAAGTGCCTTCTGACATTCCAACGATTCATGCAAAGAATGTCCACCTGATTATAGAGCCAGAACCTATGGTTGCCAGTGAACCTATTGAATACGATGAAGTAAATGTTATTGCAAGTCGTTTTGATGGTGAGGCAAAACCAAGCGTACAACGCTATCAAGTCCACTACGACTATATCATTGGTAATCCGCCGTTTGTGGGATATGACTGGATGACACCTGATCAGAAGAAAGATATGCAGATGTTTTTTGATAAGACAGGAAGATTAGACTACGTGACTGCCTGGTACATGAAAGCTGCCAATATTCTAGATAGCATGACTCATTGTGCTTTCGTTTCAACAAATTCAATTGTGCAGGGAGTACAAGTACCAAGCTTATGGGAACCACTTATAAAGAAAGGTATTAAGATTGATTTCGCGTACCGTACATTTAAATGGAATAGTGAGTCGAAAGAGACTGCTGCAGTCCATTGTGTTATACTTGGTTTCTCAAAAAGTCCAAGAAAAGATCGCTTGCTTTTTGATATAAATGGTAAATATCAGATAGTTAAGAATATCAACCCTTATTTAGTAGAGGGAGATGACGTAATAGTTATGCAACATACTAAGACTATAACGGATGTTCCACAACTAATTCTTGGCAGTATGCCAAAGGATGGCGGCGGTTTCCTTATTGATCCTGAAGAATATCAATTAATAAAAGAGCACGAGCCACAATCATTGAAATTTATTCGACGTTATATGATGGGACGCGAGTTTATTAATAATATTGAGAGGTATTGTATTTGGCTTGTGGGAGCTGATCCAATGGAAATAAGGAAATGCCCAACTATCATGAAACATATCGAAAGAGTACGTAACTATCGTCTTTCTAGCACAGCAAGTTCAACTGTTAAGATTGCCGAAATACCAACTCTGTTTGCACAGATAGCTCAACCCAACAAAGATTATGTTGCGATTCCTAAAGTATCATCATGCAGGAGGAGATATATTCCAATTGGCTTCCTTTCAAAGGAAATAATTGCAGGCGACAAATTATTTATCATTCCAGATGCAGAATTGTTCCATTTTGGTGTACTGACATCCAATGTTCATAATGCATGGATGCGCATGGTTGCGGGGCGTCTAAAAAGTGATTATTCCTACACAAGCACCATGGTTTATAATACATTCCCTTGGCCCAATCCAACAGAAGAACAGAAGGCAAAGATAGAGCAAACGGCTAAAGCCATCCTTGATGCTCGTGCTCTTTACCCAGATTCATCATTGGCAGACCTATATGATGAATTGAGTATGCCTATCGAACTTCGTAAGGCTCATCAGGACAACGACCGTGCTGTGATGCAAGCCTACGGTTTTAATGTGAGAACAATGACTGAAAGCCAGTGTGTAGCAGAATTGTTTAAATTATACCAAGAACTAACGAAAAAATAAGAATATGAAATTAATAAAGCAAAAACAAATAAGCCCACGAAAGATGTGGCCAAACGAGCAGTTTGATTTTACCCCTTGGCTTGTTGAGCATATCGACGAGTTGGGTGAAACAATAGGAATGGAACTGGAGGTGATAGGCCGAGAAGTCTCTGTTGGTCCATATTCTGCAGATATTTTGGCTAAGGATAATAGCAGTAATGAATATGTTGTTATAGAGAACCAGCTTGAAAAAACCAATCATGACCATTTGGGCAAAAGCATCACATACGCTTCAGCACTCAATGCTAAGACCATTGTTTGGATAGCAACCGACTTTACAGAGGAACATAAAAAAGCTTTCGATTGGCTGAATGATAATACAAACGAAGATTTGGCCTTTTGGGCAATTCAACTAGAATTATGGCAAGTTGGTGAAGATACTGCATCTATGCGGTTTAATACTGTATGCCGTCCTAATTCTGATATAAAGACTATTAAGACCAAGAGTAACACTGAGTCTGAAACCACAAAGATACAATTAGGATATTGGACAAAGTTTAGAGAAAAGTTACTGGCTACAAAGAAATTTAGTTCTGTTCACACGCCTCGCCCTCAATATTGGTTTGACGTGGCTTTGGGAAGAAGCGGTATAAATCTTTCGAATACCTGCAACGCTCAAAAGAGTATAGTTGGTATAAGGGTGTACATTTCAGGCAGATATGCAGATACCTTTATTCCCGCATTAGAAGCAAGAAAAGCAGAGATTAATAAGGCGTTAGGTTGCGAACCCGAATGGTTCCCCAATCCCAACGCAACAGATAAAACAATTGTTTTACTACACCATACTGACCTTTCAGACCCAGCAAAAGTTGAAGAATCCTTAGATTGGATGGTTAAACAAACCATTATTTTTAGGGATGTTTTCTCAAAAGAAGTTAAGAATATTAAGATATGAGAGTGTCATATTCTACAATTAATGGAGAATTCCCAGGCAAGAAACTTAAGGGGGCAAAACGATATGAGAAATTGTATCATTATACTTCTTTTGAATCTTTTGTCAGAATATGGCTAAATAAAACTCTCAGGTTTTCGCCTGTAACAGGTGTGAATGATATTCAAGAAAAGACAATTGAAGCATCTGTAAACAATCTGAATCAAGTAGAAATTGCTGAAAGGCTAATTGAAATGAGGAAAACTTATAAACAAGTTAGCTTTACTATGGATTATGATACATATTTGAAAGGATGTATGTCTCCAATGATGTGGGGATTATATGGAGGTAAAACTAGAGGGGTATGCATTGAACTTGATTATAATAAAATACAATTTCCTCATGGTTGTCTAAAAGGGATAGTAAATTACAAATCCATATTAAGAAAGTATCATTGTATAAGTCCTGATGTAAAGACTAAAGATGATCTTGAAAAATTTATAAAAACGAATCAGAAAGAATTCTTTTTTACCAAGCAAAAGTGTTGGGCTGGTGAGAATGAATATAGAGTTTTAAGTAATAAGTGTGACTTCCTAAATATTGAAAATGCAATTAGTGCAGTTTATTTAGCTTATGAAAACAGTTCTGAGTTAAAAATGGTGTACAAATTAGTTGGCAACGCGGTTCCTGTTAAACTTTTCACTCATGATTTTGCGCTTGACAATTCGGCAATACCAATGCTTAAAGATTATAATAATTTCTATTCTCGGTAGATTTATACAAAGACATAATATTGCTGATATGTTCGTTCACTTTCGTCTTCGCCCATACGTGTAAATGCGGAGGTAACATGAAGGAAGCTGGTTCGGTCATCAAGACAAATTAGAAGACGCCCAGACGTAACATTTTCGATTTTTTGCATACTATATTGGTAGAAAAGTAGTAGTGCACAGGGGGACTGTCCCCCTGTGCACTAGTCGTGCCTTCACATCACTGGGCTTCCAATCCCGCCGTACCTCCAAATACCGCGGCTACATCGTCGTGCGTCGTTCTGCCGAAGAAATGCGCTCCATGCGCTACCAAATGGCAAATACAGATACAGATAATACACCTGTTTTTTAAAAACTTCTTGCGTACATACACACACGTACGCGAAAACTTTTATAATTTCATCTGTATATCTGTATCATCTGTATCGTTTAATCCCCAAAATTAGATTTTTGTATTATGAACAAACCAATAATTTTCAACCCAGGAATACGCCTGTCGGAGCACTTCCGGCTGGGCGAGTTCACCAAGAGTATTACTGCCGAAAGGCTCCGCATC
>OMXX01000146.1 GCA_900315105.1 uncultured Prevotellaceae bacterium
TAACGGACTGCCCTATTAGGTATCGCTCCTTCAGAGCTCTTTCAACCACATGATAGTCAACAATATACAACTGAATAAATTCGTCGAACTCACGTTAGATTAACATAGGTTCAGGGACTTCCTGTGCCTTTGCTTTTGAAGCAAATCCAAGTGCAAGGATGCTTATTTTCACGTTTTCTGCTTTCAGAATCTCATCCGCACACGAGATTGTAGTTGCACCGGTGGTTATAACATCATCCACAATAAGCACATGCTTGCCACTGATAGCATCCGCATCCTTCAGCACAAAGACATTATCCACATTATCACGGCGTTCTTCTCGGGTTAGATGGGTCTGGCTCCTGTCAAAGCTTTTTCTTATAACGGCATGTCTTTCAATAGGTATTCCTGTTACCTTGCTTATTCCTCGTACTATCATTTCACTTTGGTTATAGCCACGCATCATTCTTCTTCTGATACTTACAGGCAATGGAATGATGCAATCAATATCATCAAACACGCCCTTCATCTCATCAACAAGCATTCCCCCAAGTTCAATGGCGATACTAGCCCGTCCGTGATATTTCGCGCCATATACCAATCGGGCTTGGGCAGACTGAGGGGTGAAATAGAAATAGGCCACAACCTTCTCTACAGGAATCTTCCCCCAATACATCCTCGCCAAAGGATTGTCGTATGGATGCTCCCAGAACATAGTCCTGGGTATGTCCACGTTGCATCGCAGACATAAAGGATGTTCATCAAGCTCAAGACGCTTGCCACATACGGGACACATCCTCGGGAAAAAGAAATCGAGAAGGGAAGAAAAAAGCATATATATTACGGGGCATTACTTTCCTATCCTTCCCAATACCCCTTTAAGTTCAGAATAAGGAATCAAGATATCCACATGCTCCTTAGAATCCTCTAACTGGTATCTGTAGCCGATGTTCTTGCGCAAGGTTATCATAGCCTCAATAAAGGTTCGTGAGCTAGGCTCATTTGCCAATGCTGCAATAACACCCTGTTTCATGGCGTTTTTGTCCGCCATCCTCAATCCCTCGATAGTATAGAGACTCTTTGAAAGAGTTGCCAGATATATATAATTGTCACCTTCCCAGAATGCATCAACGATTTTCACGCCGCTCCCCACATCTGTAGGCATTCTGTTGCGCTCTAGATGTGTAATATTCTTCACAAGCTTCTCCGCAGCCGCAGTACCAGTAAGAATGAATTTGTCAGTATTAGCCAGTTCCTCATTACTGATTGTCACAGATGCCACCTTGCCAGAAGTCTTGCCCTTATACTTCAAAGTTAAAGAAGCATCAGCATCGGCAATCTCCTTCACCATTTTCTGAAAAGCATTATTTCGAGCCACCATACATTGGAAATTCTCCTTTACCAAAGTGGTGTCCTTAATCAATCCATCGATATCATTCAGATTTTCATTCATGAGATACGTTAGTGTCACCACATCATCCTCATAGGTAACAGTCGTCATATCACCAATACTACCTAATCTGATAGGCAACTCTTTTTGTATCTTCTTAATCTCCATATTAAGCAGCGTTTTCTTCGCCACATTGGAGTCACATGACAGCAACATCACCACAAGCGATGCCAACATCAGTACGTTACAAGCAATTCTTTTCATAAACAATATCAATTCAAATTAACAATTATCAATTAACAATTAACACGGAGGGCGAAAGGCATGCTAATTGCCCTCATGTTAATTGTTAATTGTCTTCATGTTAATTGCAATCATTCTTCCTCTTCATCCTCATCCTTCTTTTTGAAGAACTTCACGAATGCAGCAATAGCACCGGCAACTGCAATTGCAATTATCTTCCAGAACTTAAGAAGGAAGATTCCAATTTTAGCCAAGATACCTGTTTTTGCCAATATTGTACCTGCAACGAGTCCGCCAATAGTCCATTCAGAAACCTTATCCCTGCTTGAGTCAAAGTCGGTATAAGCATACCCATTATCGTACTTCAAACAATCAATAATCTTTGATTCTAAATCAACAACCTCCTTGCAGTCTTTTGGATCAATAACAGCATTGATTGACACCAAACCATCCTTACCCAATATTCTCATGTCATAGTTTACTACATCCTCTCCTGAGAACGACAAAGTCTTAGCCCATACAAGAACATGACTATCTGCCAAGTACTTAGGACTTACAGCCCATCCTTTTATAGAATACTGGTTTTCCTTTGGAAGTGTCTTACTCTCTTCTTCTGCCCCTTTCTTCAAATTAGCAAGAAGATCATCATAGTCAACACTATTGGCATCATCATCCTTTACATATCCGCAATTTTCATATGAGATGATATAAGCCATTGGAACCTGATAAAAGCACAATGCAGTATTAGGAACCAATGCGCCCAAAAGTCCCTCGGCTCTGTCTTCTGGATTACCCCAATAGCCAATCAAGAGAGTCCTGGCTTGAATACTATCCAGGAAAACGAATCCGGCAGGAACATTAATCGAAGCATGACAGGCAGGAAAATTCACAACGCCCGTCTTTCCCTTAATTGAGTCCGCCTTCGCCTCGTTCAAAGCTTCCTGATCCACACCTTGCGCAAGCACATCTTCATCAGAAACATTAACAAAAGAACACAATCCCATTACAAGCATGAGAAGTGCACCAAATACAATCGTTTTCTTCATTTTTTTATAATTTTTAGTTTGTTATTAATATTCTAGATCCTCTACATCTCCCTGAATAGGGGGACTTTCTTCGCGAATTGGCTCTTCCCCCTTAAAGGGTAAGCGTGAAAAGCGTCCCTAACCTCTCCCCTCTAACCGCAAACCTCCCCTCCCCCTATACAGGGGAACCGAGGCAGGCTCTAAGCCACTCCATCCTTTCTAAGAAGACTGGCTATATGTTTATTCGAAACCTTACGTAAACGGTTAAGAAGAATCAGAACTGCAATACTAAGCAGACACGCAATATCCGGAAGCACAGATTGCACCATCAGGAATCCGTCATAAAGTCCGTGAGCCAATATCGGTATTCCGATGGCAAGCATCAAATACATCGGTTTCTTACCAACATTACTTGCAAAATGCGCCAAGGAATAGAAATATCCCATGATAATGGCGAAGAAGAAATGACCGGGTATGGCGAATAATGCACGCATTATACCAACGCCCAACCAGTTGTCATAGTTCTCAAACAAATACAGCACATTCTCAATACCTGCAAATCCCAGTCCTATGCAGACGGCATAAACAATTCCGTCAAAATGCTCATCAAAATGCCTGTTGTTCCTTACCACAAGCCATAACATGAGGAACTTTAAGCATTCCTCTGGAATAGCAGCCCCGAAGAAAGCGAAAGCCAACTGTCCTGTTATCGTCGTACTTTCCTCGCTATACAGTCCCATCTCCTTGAAAGGAACGGAAAGGAGCATCGACAATGGTGCGGAAAGCACCCCGAAGAACAAAGCCTTCACCAACTGCCAAGTCGGTTCCGGATTATTCTTGTCCTTTCGGTATATGAAGTATAGCGCAATAAGCACAGGCAACAAAGCCGCAACGAAAATCAATGTATCATTACTAAGCATAGTATTTTCAAAAAAACTCAATTAGAGTTGTGCAAAGATACAACTATTTCATGAAATTCAAGAAGAAACAGCCAAGAAATAACAGATAGCAATTATATTTTCCATGAAAAACTTGTCAGAATGACAATATATTTATAATTTTGTAGCACAAGAGTTCACAAAGACTCTTTACTATGTTTTAATCGACAAGGATAAAAAATGAAGCAGCAAATATTACATACAGGAGAGGTATATGCTCTCCAAGAAAAAGAAACTGGGAAGTGGTTCACTTTCCAGATTTTGCAAATTGGTGAAGAAAATGCTGTTCATGTAGATTTAGACTATTGGAGCGATAAGTTTCCAGAAGAAAGTGATCTCAAGAATATGGCTTATCTACGACTAAATCACCACAGTTGGAACAATAAGATTGATCATTGTTGGGCACCAATCAAGTATTTTCCATCTCACGCGATACTGATAGGGAGTATGCCCATTGTCCCTCTTGAGGAATGCAGAACCTATAGTAATTGGACAGATGGAAGTCAACAGAAATGGCAAGAAAGATGGTACAAACTCCCTAAAGATCAGATTTCCGCATACAAAGATGCAGAAACAAGATGGAACGAAACCGTCATCGTGGCTGGTCAGGAAAAGAAAATTAATCTTAATGGACTATTTGACGATACTCTCAGCGCCGTTACTGATTTCTCGGAATTAGACAAGTTGCCAAGATTAGGACGTATCTGCACAACAAAAGATTATCCACAACTTATACCGTTTTTGGAACGTAGATACCTTATTCGCGAATTGAACTGGGACGATTGTCAACGAAAAGAACTAGATCTCAGCCGTACACATCTAGAAGATATTGATATTAGCGGAAAAAATGTAGAACTTATAAAGTTACCTTCAAGCATAAACTCTTTAAGGCTAAGTGGTGAATTATCTCCAAAACTCCGTGTCATTTCTCCACACGATGGCATTTTTTTGTGCCTTCGTGTGGAGTTACATAATGATTTCCTGCCCGATGTGGGATTAAGCCGACTAACAAATTTGCGCCTTACAAACATTCAGGATTTCAGCCTAAAAAGTATTCCTTCACGATTCCCGAGCCTTACATGGTTAGGATTGGCAGGAAAGCCTGGTTATATCCACGACTTGATAGAAATCTCTAAACTGCACGAACTGGAAATATTAACAATGGACGACTTGTTCGGCTTCTACGATGATGAATTTCCTCGTCCCGAAGACCTTCCAGAACTTAGAAGGTTATGGATAGAGAGCATACCAGGAAATGCGGGAAAGGCAATAAGGAAGTTATACAAGAGTAAAGTTCAAGATTTCTCTGTTAAAAAATTACGTTCAGATGAATGGCTTAAGGAAAACATGAATAATCCTCTACGCCATTGGGATGGTAGTGAGTTCATACCAAAGTCAAAATACAACAAGTCCGTAGCTTTGTGGAAAGATACTCGTCGTCGTATTTTAGAAGAGGCTAATAAAACAGAGATTGATTTCCCTGCCATCAAGAACATAGCCGTTGAATATATTGAAGGATTCAATAAGCTTGATAGCCGCTCTCCTTTTATAGAGACAGAAGAGCGCGAAGACATCTTTACTGCTTTCGAGCAAATCCTTGACGAGACCAACATTAGCGAAGGAAGAGAAGATATCATACAAGCTATGGACGATAAGAGGGATTGGTAGAAGTGAATAAAATTCAGTTCTCAACATTCAACAAAAACAATCCTTCATCTATGAGAATGGCATCAACAGCATCATAGAGGGCTTTCCAGTAACGCAATTCCGTCTTGCGTTTCTCATCACTACCAATGTCCGAATATGAGATGCTGTAGATATGCACAAAATCGTATGGATTGCTCCTTGATGCCAAGATGTTCCATTTCTTTGTCTGACTATAAATAGCATCATACTGCAACGTAAAATTCTCTGCCATTTCAACCTGCTCTACCCCAGCTCGCATTATGTTAGCAAACTCCTTCAGATTATTCGACTTTGACATACCATGCTCATACACAGAAGAATATACACACGCAAAGAATTGTGACGGAGGTACTGTCTGACCATTGTCAAGAACCATCCTGCCATTCTCGAAACGCGTCTCAATGATATGCCCGATGACATCAACCAGCCGTTTGCCCGCCACCTCATCATCTATATACGTCACCTTTGGTCTGCCACCCTTACGAGGTTTCTTCAAATGATTCGGCTTAGAAATGACAGGCGAATCAGCAAGCCATGCCTGCTGTATCATGGAATGCAACTGCTGGGCAAAGTCCTGTGCATGCTTGGCATACGGAGAATCCTTGTCCACCATATTGATTGCAGAGTAAGCAGTCGTAAGCCCAGCCTTTACCTCTTCCCATTGTCTCTTATGCTCTTCAAGTGTCTTCATAGGCAATCAGCGAATAGGAAAAGTGGCTTTATAGATACAATCTCCAATCTCTTCATTTTCCTCTTTGTCGAGAGGCAACTGACGAAACTGTACAATAGAGGCATCAGGAAACTCGGTCTTAAGTCTATGATAGTCAGCCATTGTCAAGGCTGGTCCGAAGACGAGGAACAACGGTTTATCAACTTCTCTAAGTTCGGAAAGAATCTTTGCATTAAGACCGCATGTATAGCATGCCAGATATCTATCACAAACATCAACCTGCATCAAAACTGGCATTAGGCGAAAATAGGCGAGCATGGTACAGCTCTCTGCCTGACTACCAGCCAGACTTGACAGTTCAGCCTCCGACTTCAACAAATCCACATGCCCAAGGAATGGTTTCTCTGACTTAGAAAAATGCTCCATTACAGCCTCCTGAACTTTCTGCAAGGAGAAGTACAAGTGATAGTCGCCAAAGAAATGACGGAACTGAGCATTTGAACGGTATTCCACACGAACATTGTTTTGCAGCACATCGAGCAACCGGTCAGGTCTCAGCAATGACACAACGGCTGTCTCTGCTGGTACCTGAAATCCCACAGGAGGCTCTTCACCCATTAGCGAAGGCCAAGGCTTGAAATCATCAAGAGTATCAATCGGTGAGCCTACCAGAGTTGTCTCCCCATTGGAAATGACACAAAATTGCAGATAGGTGCGAAGCACATAATCCTCATCCAGTTCATGCCTCATAGCCTCGTATGCACGCTGACAGGCGGCATCGCCCTCCTCGTCAGGCTCTATGGCAATAGCGACCAGTGGCAAGGTATTCACGCAGATCACATAATCCCAAAGGAAATCCGCATCCACTCTGCCCTGCCAACACTCAACCGCACGAAATGTATTAGCGCCTACATTCTGATAGTCAATAAGTTTCATGCTGTTCTTCACCCAGTCAATCTCCCCATTGTCGTTCATCTCTCGGTAAGGATTCGGATATTCATACTCCATACCCGACTTCAGATACCCATGAAACAAATTCGTTGCCTCTTCTATTGGCATACTAAATGGATCCTTGAAATTTGGAGGAAGACAGGCAATATCTGCGGTAAGGCCTTCTCCATAAAAGAAAGCCTCATCCTTATTTATCTGTGCAAGATCGCGTGTAAGGAAATCCACGTCAATCTCAGGATTCTGTTTGTAGCAGAACCACTTATCGTTTACTTTCATCCTGTCACGATGAAAGCACTCATACCCGAGACTACCCAGATACTGCGACAGTCTTTTTCTGAATCCCGATAGTTTTCTTTGACCTTTTCTCATGATTATGATTTTGCTTGCTAAATTACAACTTTTCTTCGGAATCCACAAATAAAATCTGTTATTATTCCAAGTTTCGCTTGTGAAATATAACAAAAACCTTAAAAACACCTTCAAGTTTGCATGCATCTATGAAGCCTGCGCCGTCTTGATTAAATGAAAGCCTTGTAAGCCTTTGGGCTTCCTGTCTTTCATCCAATCAAGCCGTCACCCTCTGCGAGGGCTGAAAGCCCGACACCTAATAGGGCAGTCCGTAAGGGCTGTTATTCTATAGATGCGTGATTAAAGGAGCGCTGTAAGTGCGACACCTGAA
>OMXX01000272.1 GCA_900315105.1 uncultured Prevotellaceae bacterium
GATACAGGCCAGACTTTTCAACGTGAGCGTAAAAGGGCTGGCTCTCGGACAGACGCAACAAATAGGCGGCACCTTCATAGATCAGACAAAAAATGTACTAGTATCCTTTTTTGCTGCAAGTGCTGTAATCAATGGAGATATGACCCTTGGTATGATGACAGCCATGCAGTATATTATCGGGCAGTTGAATGCTCCTATATCGCAATTCATCTCTTTTGTATTCTAAGACTTTTCCAAATAAAATTGCAATTATTTTCATTAACGTCAGTTCTTCGGGCTGGTGTTGAGTTTATATATATTTATTGCGCTCAAAGGGGCGTTCCGCCCCTGGCCGCGCGGCCTTCCCTTGAGAAGTTTTTCATAGACGGACATAATGTACCGGTGCGCAATATTGCATATTTGCGCACGATGGTTTTTATGTATATATGATTGACTATCAACCAGGTTTGATTCCGAGATGAGCTTTTCTATAACTTCCAGTAGACATATGGTCTAAATATCTAATTTGCAACCGCTCGGGTACAATCTGGCACTAGAAAATAGATTTATGATAGTTCAACCGATTGTATGTCAATAATTCATAACCTTGTATGGAGTCCCTGACTTAACCACGGAGAACATCCTGAGTATCAACTTGAACTTCACTGCATTGAGCACAACTCCGTGCTGATTGCGCTGCTCTCCTTTCTCCTTCATCTTCCGACGGTAGTAGTTCTTCATCCACGGGTCGTTCACTATGGCAGAGCGTGCAGCCATTGTTATTGATGTCTTTTGCTGCTTCCTGCAGAACTGGGACACCCTCGTCCTTCCGTTGACACTTGTTCCTGACGTGTGATCAAACGGAGCTACGCCGATAAAGCTCGCGTACTGTCTTGGCGTTGAGAAGTTCTGGAAATTGTTGGTATATACTATGGTATCTATAGCTGTGATGGGACCTATTCCGACAACACTTGTTATAAGATCATATGTCCTCTTGAGGTCTTCGTCCTTGTTGATGATGTCAATCATCTGCTTCTCAATGGCCTTGGTCATGGATGAAAGCTTATCAATGAGACAGTCTCGACGCGATCTACTCTGAGATGTCTCATATTGACCAAGTTCGCCTTGTGTAGCTGTGAGAGTAGCTTTCTGGCGTACATACAGGCGCCTTTCACGGAGCAGGTTCGATAATGTGGTTATATTGACAGAGGGACGGTGGAACAACTCAAGCTTCTCCCTATGGTCATATGCATACTGCGCTATCCTTATGGCATCTATCTGATCATTCTTGCCTCGAACAAGGCCCATGGAACGCTTGATCTGCAGGGGGCTCTCAAGGCAGAGGGATATACCTTTTTTCTCGCAGAACAGTTGAAGTGCGTTGCCGTAAACGCCGGTATGCTCTGCACATACGACCATTGTCTTGGGCTTTACGCCATTAGTCTTGGCCCAAGACATGAGTTCCTTCAATCCGGCGGCATCGTTCGTGACATGTTTGGTGTCCGCCTTCTTCATTTCGCTGGCATAAATGGCTGCGTCCAGCGTGCTTTTGGAGATGTCTACTCCAATGTAATGAGAAAATTGCATAACTTTGTTGGTGCTAGTTCGGTTAACCTCCGTATTGAACCACCGACTGAAACTTCTATCAGACACTTGTGGTCTATTATTCTAATTGGTCACTTCAATGCGTTTGGGAGAGAGGGTCGATTACTTAAGTTGGCCACGCACGGCTAATGAAACGTCTGTTAACACTCTCTCCCTGGTTAGCCTTTTGTTAAACGTCCTTCAAAGGTAACCATTTGCTTCATTGAAGCTCCTGTCAATAAAACAGAAAGGGCCTAAAACATAATATAGACATCAATGACTCTTATGCCGCTAAGGTCGACCTCTCTGTATGAAAAGTATGATAGGTACTCAAACTTTTTATAGACATTTGTCTCTTGACTCACATAGTTCAGCCTGTCATCCATTATTGTCTCAAGAAAGTCTGCCGATTGCCAACACTTTTTTTAGATATGATAATCTATGTGTCTGAACTGCTCGATCGACAGACTTGTATGTAAACAAACGGTGGCGACTAATACAAAAGTTAGATATGTGGTCTATACAAAATGATAGTTCACACCACCGTTGAAATCTTCTCTTTCAAACGATGGTGCAAATCTAGAAGTGGAGCGACTTGGTGAAGTTCAGGAAAAGAAAGACGAGGAAGAACCTGATAAGGAATACATCGATGAAATTCCAGATGATGCAGACATTACGTTCCGTAATGTGGTATTCCAGTACAACGGTCCTCATTCTGACAAAGTCCTCGATAATGTCAATGTTACCATCCCTCACAATAAAGTCACTGCAATCGTTGGAGCTTCCGGAAGCGGAAAGACAACCATGGTCAAGATGATGCTTGGGTTCTATAAGCCTGTATCTGGAGAAATCACTCTTGGGGGTCTCCCGCTATCGGACTACAGCCCTACTGCATGGAGAAAAAATTGCGGAACGGTGATGCAGGAAGGTTTCATATTTTCAGAGTCAATCGCAGGCAATATAGCGTTGTCTGATGAGATTCCTGACATGAAGAGGGTAAAGAATGCTGCAAGGGTCGCAAATATAGACGATTTCGTAAGCGAACTGCCTATGCGCTACAACACAAAGATAGGGTCAGAGGGAAACGGGTTGAGTACTGGGCAAAAGCAGAGAGTGCTCATCGCTAGAGCCTCGTACAGGGATGCAAGATACCTGTTTTTAGATGAGGCAACGAATTCCTTAGATGCCAACAATGAAAAGGCCATAATGAATAATTTCAACGATTTGTTCAAAAACAAGACTGTTGTCATCGTGGCTCACCGCCTGAGCACCGTGAAGAACGCCGATAACATCATCGTCCTTGATAAGGGGAAAATTGCCGAACAAGGAACTCACAAGGAACTCACGGCAAAGCGTGGGCTCTACTACAATCTAGTGAAAAATCAGCTCGAATTAGGAAATTAGAATGACATGCCACTCAGCGAATTCAACAGCCATAGCGAAGAAGCCCAAGAGATTCTTGGGAAGATACCTTCATGGACTATCACATGGGGAGAAACCGTGATTTTCTTCACTTTCGCATTAATTTTCCTGGGGAGCTGCCTCATCAAATTCCCAGACAGGGTACAGTGCTCCGTAACGATAACTACGGCTAATTCCCCTATAAATGTCGTTGCAAGGACTGAAGGCAAAATCGAAGCGATAATTGCCAAGAATGACTCTCATGTAGTAGAGGACGAGATCCTTGCGGTAATTGCATCAAATGCGGATTTCGAGAGCGTACTATTCCTTGAGTCCAGACTGAAGGAAATCAACGATAGTTCTTTAGATAGGTCTGTTTTTTCCGATTGGCTCTACAAGCATTATGATCTAGGAAACATTCAGAACAGCTGGGCATCATTCT
>OMXX01000005.1 GCA_900315105.1 uncultured Prevotellaceae bacterium
GTTGGATGAAAGACTGGAAGCCCCAAAGGCTTACAAAGGCTTTCAGACAAGCAATACATTATGAAGGCTGCAAGCCTTTTAGAACATAAATGTTTTTTTTCTGGTTTTTGTTTTTACCGGACAGCAATAATAGTAAATCGTAAATTGTCAAATGGTAAATAAAAAAACGCTGGATGATTTCTCATTCAGCGCTTTTGTTGGGATACCCGGACTCGAACCAGGAAAGGCAGGACCAGAATCTGCAGTGTTACCATTACACCATATCCCAATTTTTGATAGCAAAGCAAGAAAAACTCCTGTTCCCTGTTTGCGAGTGCAAAGGTACAACATTTTTCTGTATCTTGCAAGAAAATCAAGAAAAATTTTCGAAAAAAGTCATCTTTCGGCAGTTTTGCGCGAAAAACTAAAAAAAAATGCAAATTTTGGGAGTTTTGGGGGAGAATGTCAAGAATATTGAGTAACTTTGTACCCGCGAAATGAAAAACGTGTGTCAATATAAAGGGTTTCACGTAGTTTTTGCTTCGCGCGAGGATGCTTCGCACGTTGCACGCGGAAATCAAAGACGTGCGCCAGTTTTAAGAACTGACACGCACTATTTCCGTTATGCGAGGATGCTTCGCACGTTGCACTCTAAAAATAAAAACGTGTGTCAATATAAAGAGTTTCACGTAGTATTTTGTTTCGCGCGTGATAATTAAAAATAAGAAAAAGTATTTAAGTGGATTCAATAAAGGAATTAGTTGATGTAGCCGTTAAAGGCATACAGGAGAAGAAAGGTAAAGGGATCAGAATCGTGGATCTCCGCAATATAGACGGTGCTATTTGTCAGTATTTCATCGTATGCGAGGGACAGAACCCTCAGCAGGTGAGTGCTATTGCAGACTCTGTGGAGGATATGGTTCGTATAGAGCTGCAGGACAAGCCTACCCATGTTGTAGGTACGGAGAATGCTCTTTGGATTGCCATGGATTATGTGGACGTTATGGTTCATGTGTTCATGCCAGAGGCTCGTGATTTCTACAATCTTGAGAATCTCTGGGAGGATGCTCCTGCAGAGGATATCCCGGATCTTGACTGATTTCCCCGTTCGTAAGTCCGGGTTCGTACCCGTAAAAGGAATAGGGCTTGAATCTGTAGCCAAAAACCTTGTAACCAAAACAATTTGAAGCTCCCGAAGCTTAAATCGGAGTTTTATACAATGCAAAAGCAGGATTTTTCTAATAACGATAATAAGCCTAAGATGCCTAAGTTCAATATGAACTGGCTCTATGTGATGATTCTGATTGCCCTGTGTGTGACATTCTTCACAGACGGAGGCAGTTCGTTGCTTAGTGGCTCTGGTAGCGCTAATAAGGTATCGTACAGCACTTTCAAGGCTTATGTGGAAAAAGGCTATGCCAATAGGGTAGTGATTAATAAGCCTGAGAACTATTTGCGTATGTATGTATATGGTAGAAACGTGCGCGATGTGTTCAAGAAATCTACCAAGGAAATGGGGCGTGATCCTTACGTGGAGGTAGAGATTGGTAGCGTGGATCAGGTTGAGGACTTCCTTAATGCAAAGCAGACAGAGGGTAAGTTCAAGGGTGATGTGGCTTACGACAACGAGAAGTCGGGTGGCATCATGAGTTTCCTTCTCAATATCGCTCCTTTGGCATTCTTTATCTTCATCTGGCTCTTCTTCATGGGAAGAATGGGTGGCGGTGGAGGCATCGGAGGAGGTGTTTTCAGCGTTGGTAAGTCAAAGGCTCGTGTCTATGGTAAGGAAAATAGTGTTGGCGTTACATTCAAGGATGTAGCCGGACAGATAGGCGCTAAGCAGGAGGTGCAGGAGATTGTTGAGTTCCTGAAGAATCCTGCAAAATACACAGATCTTGGTGGTAAGATTCCGAAGGGAGCCTTGCTTGTAGGCCCTCCGGGAACTGGTAAGACCTTGCTTGCGAAGGCTGTTGCAGGTGAGGCTGGTGTTCCGTTCTTCTCAATGTCGGGTAGTGACTTCGTTGAGATGTTTGTGGGCGTTGGTGCTTCACGTGTTCGTGACACATTCCGTCAGGCAAAGGAGAAGAGCCCTTGTATCATCTTCATCGATGAGATTGATGCCGTTGGTCGTGCACGTTCAAAGAACCCTTCAATGGGTGGTAATGACGAGCGTGAGAATACCCTTAACGCTTTGCTTACCGAGATGGACGGCTTCGGTACTAACTCAGGTGTCATCATCCTTGCTGCTACCAACCGTGTGGATATGCTCGATAAGGCTTTGCTTCGTGCAGGTCGTTTCGACCGTCAGATTCATGTTGACCTTCCTGACCTTACCGAGCGTAAGGAGATATTCCAAGTGCATCTGAAGCCTATCAAGGTAGAGGAAACCCTTGATATTGATATGCTTGCACGTCAGACTCCTGGCTTCTCTGGTGCTGATATTGCCAACGTATGTAATGAGGCTGCTTTGATTGCTGCCCGCCATGACTCAAAGGTGGTTAGTCGTCAGGATTTCCTTGATGCGGTTGACCGTATCATCGGTGGTTTGGAGAAGAAGACAAAGGTGATGACTGCAGCAGAGAAGCGTGCTATCGCTCTTCATGAGGCTGGTCACGCTACTATCTCTTGGTTCACGGAGTTTGCTAATCCGTTGGTTAAGGTCAGCATCGTGCCTCGTGGTAATGCCCTTGGTGCTGCCTGGTATATGCCGGAGGAGCGTCAGCTTAACACAAAGGAGCAGATGCTTGACGAGATGTGTAGTCTGCTTGGCGGTCGTGCTGCTGAGGAATTGTTCACAGGTCATATATCTTCAGGAGCTATGAATGACCTTGAGCGTGCAACAAAGAGTGCGTATGGTATGATTGCGTATGCAGGTATGAGCGATAAACTTCCGAATATCTGCTACTACAATAACAATGAGTATAGTTTCCAGCGTCCTTATTCTGAGGCTACAGCTCAGATGATTGACGAAGAGGTACTGAAGATGATTAATGAGCAGTATGCTCGTGCAAAGGCTATCCTTACTGAGCATAAGGAAGGTCATAATGAGCTTGCTCAGATGCTTATCGACAAGGAGGTGATCTTCGCAGAGGATGTGGAGCGTATCTTCGGTAAGCGTCCTTGGACTTCACGCGCTCAGGAGATCATCCAGGCAAATGATGAGCAGAAAGCCAAGTTTGAGGCTGAGGCTGCGGAGTGGGAGAGACGTACTAAGGGTACTGCGGATTCCGCTTCCGATTCTGCTTCTGCTGATAATAATGGAGGTGAGGCTCATGAATAACTTCGTCGTTAGGACTATCACGGGCGTTCTGTTCGTGGCTGTTGTTGTGACTTGTTTCCTCAAGCCATTGGCAATGGTCTGTTTCTTCGCCCTTGTGACAGGTATGTCGATATGGGAGTTCACCGGACTTGTTAATCAGCGTGAGAACGTTAAGGTGAACCGCTTCATCTCTACCGTTGCTGGTGTGTACCTGTTCCTTGCCTTTGCAGGATGGTGTTGGGGTACAGTTCAATCTGCAGCTTTCATTCCTTATCTCATTACTATAGTATATCTCTTCGTAAGCGAGATATATCAGAAGAATGATGATGCCATTAACGACTGGGCATATACCATGCTCTCGCAAATGTATGTGGCTATTCCTTTCGCTTGTATCAATATGCTTGCTTTCCGTAGTATGGAGGGTGCTACAATATACGGCCTTTTGTTGCCTTTGAGCATCTTCGTGTTCCTGTGGTGTAATGACACGGGAGCATATATCTCAGGCTCACTTCTCGGTAAGCATAAGTTGTTCCCGAGGATTTCTCCAGCAAAGTCATGGGAAGGCAGTATAGGTGGTGGTATCATCGTGTGTCTGATTGCGTGGCTGATGGCATATATTGACCATAACAATTTGTTGGAGAACTTTGGTGCTACTCCTACAGGATTGACCACTCTGGAATGGATTGGCTTGGGTTTGGTTGTCGTGTTCTTCGGAACATGGGGCGACCTCGTGGAGAGCCTTTTCAAACGTACACTTGGTGTGAAGGATAGTGGAAACATCCTCCCTGGTCATGGTGGTATGCTTGACAGATTCGACTCATCTCTGATGGCTATTCCTGCTGCTGTGGTGTATGTCATGAGCGTGACGATGTAGTGAAAATTGTAAATAGTAAATAGTAAAATAGTAAATAACTTGGCCTTGTAGCTTAGCTGAATAGAGCGTCAGATTCCGGTTCTGAAGGTCATGGGTTTGAATCCCATCAAGGTCACATGGAATGGAGCGTTTTCCAGAAAGGGAAGTGCTCCTTTTCCTTTTTGGTGGTGAACTTAAGAAAAATGAAACTCCCAGCACCGAAGCGCTGGGAGTGAGACATGAATACAATGTACAATTTTAGTTTGAAATGTACATGAGATGTTTATGGTGCGTTTTCTTGGTTATATGGTCAATGAGTATTCTTAATTCGGGAGAGTGAATGTTACAGGTACGCTGTATCTTGTGTTGACTCTTTCACCATGATGACGTCCTGGAATCCATTTCGGCATTGCTGCGATAACGCGCTTTGCCTCTGCGTCAAGATACGGATCTCTTGATTCCGAGATTCTCACGTTGATAACCTTGCCTTCGTTTGTGATAACGAATTCGCAAGTTACACGTCCTTGTACCTTGTTCTGTTGTGCCATTATCGGATATTTCACGTTGTTGTAGAGATAGTTTGAGAGAGCATGACTTCCTCCTGGGAACTCAGGCATTTCGTCAACAACTTCGTAAACGCGCTTTGACTTGTCAACGCTTATCTCGGCTACCTGTTTCATCTGATTTACCACATCACCATACTTTAGCATGAACAGTCCGAGATCCTTCTCCTTTTGCTTTGTTCCGCCAATCTGCTGTACGATATAGTCAGCTGCAGATAGACCGCCTGTAGTGCTCTGTTGTGCAGCTGCAAGTATTTCGTAGGTGTTAATGGTGTATGTTACGGGGGCGAATTGCTTGTGTATGTCTTCCACCTGAATCTTAACTGTTGGCAGTTTTGTCTTCAGGAGGGCAAGAAGTTGCTTGTAGTAGTTCTTTGCCATGCAGTTTTCAATGAATGCCTCAATCCATTCGTTTCGTGCTACCATACCGTTGGTTGCTGTTATCTTTGGATATGAGTCGCTTGTGGTAAGCATCGTGCAGTTAAGTACGTTTTGGCTCAGTCGTGCATACGAGATACCAACGCTGTCGTGTGGAATGTAAACCTGTTCCATGAGACTTTTGAGCGCACGGTCAACGAGTGTTATTGAAAGGAATGTCTTGAAGTCGGTGTTTGCTTCACCATTATTGATGAGTATGGCGTTGGTTACATCTCTGTAATTCAAGGTCGTGGTGTAATAAGGTACGTTTTGACGTGGGTTCATGACGAATACGTCCCATGAGAGATTTGCATCCTTGAGTGCATCAAGGAATTTTGGATTTTCTATAGCCTCGTTCATAAGGAGATAGAGTCCGAACTGATGGTTTACGTATCGGTTCTCTTGCGCAATGGTCTTGAACTTTCCTTCGGTCAGTTCTGGGAATAACGGTTTGAAAACATCATCTTCCTTGTTGAAGATCACTTTTATGCTGTTGTCGTCTATATTAACGTTAGCGAATGTCAAGTTAAGGGTTTCGTTGTATTGTCCGAAATCCTGACGCTTGCTGATGAATTCCTTTATACAATCACGGGCATCATCCTCTGACATTCCCATAGACTTTATTGGGAATAGCGATAGCAATAATACTATCAGGAATAGAGTGTCTTTTACTGGCTTCATAGGAAATAAGTGTTAAATTGTTTTTATTTGGATGATTATTAAAATTCGAAAACGGATTTGTTGCAAAGTTAGCAAAAAAAACTGAACAAACAAATTTTTTGCATATTTTTTGAGTGTTTTGTATTGAATTGGTAGTAAAGAGGTTGAAAAATACAGAAAAAAAGGCTTTTTAGTGGAATTTTTACAATATTTTTTTTGATTTCGGTATAAATAAATGGCATGGATAATAAAACTAAAGTTTTATCTGTGAGTGTTTTGACGAAAATATGATATGGAAATAGGATATTTTATTTGCAGAATAGGATTATATAACCAAATGCTTTTGTAAAATGTAGAAAATATAGGATAATTTGCCTATATGTAAGCAGAATGTTGTAATTTTGCAATAGAAACAAGGATAATAATTTTTTATTGGGCATGAAATTTAGTCTTGATAAAATAGCGATAATGTCTTCTGCTGGTGATGTGAGCTATCAGGAGATGTTGCAGCATGTAAGTGTGTTTGGGAGTCATACTAAGGAACTGAATCCAAAGAAGACGGTTATCTTCAGCGAGAATAGGGTAGGATGGGTGTATGCCTTCTATTCTGTGTGGCAGAATAAGAGCACAGCTGTTCCTGTAGATGCGACGGCAACAGTTTCTGATTTAGAGTATATAGTCAGGGATTGTACTCCTGAGTGCATGTGGGTATCTGAGGCTTGCGAGAAGGTTGCAAGGGAAGTTGTTTCACATCTTGACTTTGATGTAAAGATTCTCATTATCAATGAGGTTGAGAAAGAGGATACCAAAGGCTTTGATGCAGATAGCTCCACCCTTGATGAAAAAAGCTATGATGACAATGCCATTGCGCTTATCATATATACATCAGGTACGACAGGTTCGCCTAAGGGCGTTATGCTGACTTATAAGAACCTGTGGACAAACAAGGCTGGTGTGTGTGATGAAGTTCCGGTATTCAACGGCAAGAGACGAACATTGATGCTGCTTCCTGTGCATCATGTGTTGCCTTTGATGGGTACGGTTGTTGCGCCAATATTGCAGGGGGATGGTATCGTCATCTGTGAGTCTATGCAGGGACCTGACATCATGGAGGCATTGTGCAGAGGTAAGGTTGGCATCTTTGTAGGTGTGCCAAGACTTTGGCAGATGCTTTATGCGGGTATCATGAAGAAGGTAAATGCGAGTTTCGTTACCCGTGCCCTGTTCAATCTGTGTAAGAAGGTTCATAGCCTTACGTTCTCCCGTCTCATCTTTGCTGCTGTGCATAAGAAGATGGGAGGACATCTGGATTACTGTGTGTGTGGTGGCGCTCCTCTCGACAAGGAAGTTGGTGAAGGTCTTACAACTTTGGGTTTCCACCTTCTTGAAGGATATGGCATGACGGAGATGGCTCCTATTATTGCATTTACACGTCCAGGAGACTATATATGCGGTTGTGCAGGATTGCCTTTGCCTTCTGTTGACTGTAAGATAGTGAACGGTGAGCTTTGCTGTAAGGGAAATAACCTGATGAAGGGCTATTACAACCGTCCGGAGGAAACGGCTGATGTTATTGATGCTGATGGATATCTCCACACAGGTGACCTCGGTTATCTGGATGAGAAGGGTAGGGTGTATATTACTGGCAGAACGAAGGAGATAATTGTTCTCTCGAATGGTAAGAACGTGCAGCCTAATGAGATTGAGTATAAGCTTGAGAAGTTTGATAGCCGTGTTAAGGAGGCTGCTGTCGTTCAGAATGGTGATATGCTGATGGGTATCATTGTTCCGAATGAGGCGTGGGCAAGAAACCTTTCTGATGAAGAGGTGGAGATAGTTTTGAAGAAGGAGGTAATCGAGCCTTATAACCTCACGGTTACGAACTATAAGAAGCTTATGAGCATCTTCGTTTATCGTGGCGACCTTCCAAGAACCAAGCTCGATAAGATTCAGCGATATAAGCTGAAGGATATTATTGAGAATAAAGTTGAAAGTGTAAGGAGTAAAGTTGAGGGAAATGAGGAGATGACCAACGAGATGCGTATCCTCAAGGAGTATATAGAGGCTGAGAAGAAGATTCCTGTTCATGCTGATGATCATCTGGAGACTGACCTTGCCTTTGACTCTCTTGACAAGGTGGGGTTGCAAGGCTTCATAGAGCAGACCTTCGGTGTGGATATCCAGCCAGAGGTCATGACAACGCTCAGGTCGGTTGCGGAGAAGGTGGAGAATGGCAAGACGCATATCGACGTGAACAAGATGGATTGGCATGAAATGCTTCTTGCCAATAATTCCTCGCTCGAACTGCCTTCTACTTCCGTTTTCTATCCGATTCATGCAAGGCTGTTCAAGTCTTTCCTGAAACTGAACAACCGATTGAAGATTGTCGGAGAGAATAATATACCGAAGAAAGGACCTTTCATCATAGCGCCTAATCATCAGAGTTTCCTCGACGGTCCTATCGTGTCTTCCGGCTTGAGTTACAATACTCTTAAGAATTCATATTTCTTTGCCACAGAGGAGCATGTGAAGCATCCTGTGGTTAAGTTCCTTGCCAGGAGGAATAACGTTGTCGTCATGGAGAAGCGTAACCTGAAGAACTCAATACTGAAGCTCTCTGAGGTGTTGAAGCTCGGTAAGAATGTTGTTATCTTCCCAGAGGGCTCACGCTCATTCGATGGTGAGATGATGCCTTTCAAGAAGACTTTCGCAATCCTGAGTAAGGAACTGAATGTGCCTGTTGTTCCTGTGTGTATCCGTGGTGCTTATGACGTTCTTCCAAGAGGCTCTAAATGGGTTAAGCCTAAGAAGATAGAAGTTGAATATCTGAAGCCTGTAATGCCTGAGAATGGAGATACTTATGACAGTATTTCGAATAAGGTTAAGGGTTGTATTGCGGAGAAATTAAGAAATTGATCCCCACAGCCCTCCCCAAGGGAGGGAGTCTTAGATAGTAAGTATCTAAATCAATCCCCTTTGAGGAGAAGGAGAGGAGCGAAAAGAGGCATATCACTAGTTGTGATATGCCTCTGGTTTTGTTTTGTAGATTCACCTGTTGTTATGAGTCTTTATTACTTGAAGTAACGTTTGTAAAGTCCCATAAAGCCTGCTGCGTGACGAGCCTCGTCCTTTGCCATCTCGTGAACTGTGTCATGGATAGCATCAAGACCTGCTGCCTTGGCATTCTTTGCGATGCGGAACTTATCCTCACAAGCACCCTTCTCAGCTGCAATACGAGCTTCGAGGTTTGACTTTGTGTCAGAGAGAACGTCACCGAGGAGCTCAGCAAACTTTGCAGCATGCTCAGCCTCTTCCCAAGCGTAGCGCTTGTAAGCCTCTGCTACTTCTGGATAGCCCTCACGGTCAGCCTGACGTGCCATAGCAAGGTACATGCCGACTTCTCCGCACTCGCCATTGAAGTGGTTGTTGAGGTCCTTTATCATTTCCTCATCAGCTCCAGGGAGCTTACCGTCACCGAGCTTGTGAACTGTGGCAAACTCTGGTGTGTCTTCAACCGACATCTCATTGAATTTCGAGGCCGGTGCTTTACAAATCGGGCACTTTTCTGGTGCCTCGGTACCTTCGTGGATATATCCACAAACGGTACAAATGAATTTTTTCTTCATAATGTTTTTTGTTTTGTTAAAAAAATTAGGGGTTTATTTTTACATTAAGATATTTATAGATTCCGACCCAACCACATCCCTGACACATACTTCTATGTTATCAACATCGTACTTCCTCAAGGGAGGGGCTTTTTTTTAGATCGTATCTCTTTGTGTCTAAATACTCCCTCCCTCGGGAGGGCTGGGGAGGGGCTTTTAATCCTCTACCGTTGTCGTACTACAGTCGGGGCACAGTCCCTTGTAGTAAAGTTGTGCCTCGTCTATCTGGAATCCGTCAGCCTCCTGCTTTGTGGGGAGCAATGGCATTGGCAGATTCATAAGGTCGAACACCTGACCGCATTTCCTACAGATGAAGTGTGGGTGCGGATGCGTATCTCCGTCATAGCATACCCGATGCTCGTCGATTGTTATCATCTGTGCTGCGGAACGTTCCGAGAACATCCTAAGCGTGTTATATACTGTTGTCTTGCTGAGAGTCGGGAAATTGGCTACAAGACCGTTATATACATCCTCTATAGTGGGGTGTATGCGGTGTTCAAGTATGTAGCTCATTATTGCTATTCGTTGAAGCGTAGGTTTTATGCCGTGGGATGTTAATATCGTTGATGCCTCTTTTGCCTGCATATCTTTTTGGTATGGTGTTTAGGTTGGTTCTTAAAGGTCTAAGGACTAAGGTCTAAAGATTAATGACTAAAGTCTAAAGACTAAGGACTAAGGTCTAAAGTCTTTTGCCTTTTGTCATTTGCCTTTTGCCTTTTTTTGACTTCAAGTCAAGCCTTTTGCCTTCTTTGATTGCAAAGATAGAGAAAAAACTTGAAACACCTACAAATCCCTTGTAATAATTTCAGTTTTTAACTTATATTAAGGATTGTGGCTGTTCTTTCATTGTTCATCCTTAGCTATGCTTTCGTTCATCCTTAGCTTTGGAACAAAGAAAAAGCGAAGGAAAATGGATTTATCAGTAATTAGTACCTTCCTTCTTCCTCCTATGATCCTTCGCTCTACCTCCGTTGATCCTATAGTTCCGGAACGGAGAAGAAGCGGTTTTACGGCGAATCTACAACGGAGGAACAACGGAGGCATAACATAACTCACGTTAGCTTATATTGATGTTTGGGAATAATGTCTATTTCTCCAGTTTCTTCAATAGCTCTATATTTTTGAGGAACTGTTCCTTACCACCATCTCGGTATTTGTTGCAAAACTTTAGAACATTGCCATTTCGATCAAGGGCTTCATATTGAGGAATGCCAGAGAACTTGAAAAGTTCCATAAGCTTATTGTATTCGGCTTGAGGAATGCGATAAACCTCCGCTCCGTTGAGATTCTCTGCTACATATTTGTCAAAGTCCTTCTTGGGAGAATCTTTATCGCCTGTTATGAAGATAAACTCAAAGTCAGGATTGTTGCGTAATTCCTCTCGCCAAGTCTTGCTTTCCTCAATGCCTTGACGGCATGGACCGCAAAATGTAGCCCAGAAGTCAATGTAAACGTATTTGCCCTTGTATTTGTCAGTTATCTTTCTAAGGATAGTGGTAGCCTCACAGTCAGGAAGGGAATATGACATCTGCTTGTCGTTGAGACCATAGTTTACATATTCATCAAGTAAAGACTCAAACAAAGGATTATTGAGGACAGCCTTTATATTTTTTGTCCTCCGCTTAATGCTTTCAATTCTTTCATTTACCATTATATCTACGGAATCAGCAGGATAGCGGTTGATAAAATCGCTCTTGAAAGTTATGTAATTATAGTCGCCGCTCCTTGATTTACGATAGAACTCATTGAGGTAGCGAATCTTCATTGGTAATGATATTTCATCTTCACCAAAGATTGCCTTGTCTATACACATTTGTATGCTATCTACAATTGAATCCTCATAGGAAATATATTTTCTTCCGTCTTTTGTTTCTTCATAATAGCCAGTTTTATAATTATACACACGACCATTTTCGAGACAATATTTAACATGATAGAACGTTGGCATACTTAATGCCAGAATTTCATTAAGAGGAATCTTACGCATGAAGGAATAGTATTCAGGTTTTATGACATCTTTGAGAGAGTCGGGTAATTCGTCTACGTTAGTCATTCGTACTTTTCCGTTAGCCATATAATAATAGGCTATATAAAAAGCATACTCCATCTGCATGTTGTTTTTCCCCATAATATACTCGATGTCATTGTAATGAAAACGTTCTGCAAGGTAGTCGTGGGTGGCAGCAATATTTTCATACGTATCTTCTATGAATCTTGTGTAATTCTTGAAACGTAGTTGATTCGCTTTTTCTAATAATGTGTAGGATTTTTTTTCTGTGTTGTAGGTAGGCATTCTTGATGTGATTGCAGAATATTCTGATGGATTGCCAGAAGAATCTTTAACGGTAGCTTCACCATACGGATTTATAGTAAAGTTTAGTGTCTGTCCTGGTTTGATAAGGAATAGAATCAAGTAATTCCTATTTTCATCGTACAGACCGTTAAAAATAGGAAAGTGCAGAATAAACTTGCGCTCGAAAGTACCATCCTCATTGATGTCTATGCAGATAGGGTCAGATTCACCTGTAAAAATATTGGGTTTGTCGATGTTTAGTGTGTTATATCCGAGAGAACGAGAGTAGCCTTCTATCTTTCCCTTGATGCATGCGGTATCAGTACGGAAAAAGTCTTTTCTGAAAGCTTCTACCTTTTCTTCATTTAGTTTGTATGGCTTTGTTTTTACGGGTGTCTTTGCATCTGAGATTCCAAAAGTCCAATTGCTCTTGAGTGCAAATCCCTCAAGCATATCAAAGAATTGGGTATTAAGAGGCAGAGGTTCAAAGACAAGAGTCATTGAAGCCACACCTTTTTCATCAGCGGGAATTGGGCTATCGGTCTTGAATTCCTTAACGAATTTCAATTTGTAGTTCTTGCCGTCTTCTCCGTATATGTGTATATTACTTCCGATGGATATTTCGGGATTGTTTATTGAGGCCTTTACGATTGTAGCCGTGTCGTGGAACTCAACGGAATTGAGTTGCAGTTGGCTGATACTGGTAGAAAGATAGATTGGGCTTTCCCAGATAACAGGTTTCTTCGCTGCCGATGCGTTTAGCATGCAGAGAGTAAGTAGGATAGAAAGGATTGTTTTTGTCATTTTTGTAATTAATGTTTTAGGTTATTTCGTCTAAGTTAATAGAATCTTTCGCAAAGGTACACAAAAATTACAAATATGCAAATGTTTTCATGGATTTTAATGTGAGTTAAAAAAAATATTGCTGTCTGGTAAAAAATTTTTGATTATCTTTGCTTTTTTACATCGCCTTCCATGCCCCCCAAGTATTCCACAATACCTTGTTAGCTTCATTCACCCCCAACAGAGCATATCCAGACGGAGGGTGCTATGTCTGAAATGAGATACGCTAACACTAAAATCCTTATTGTTACCCGTTACCCGTTACTGCAAGGTTAGAAATGTCGTTCTGCCTCCGTTCTGCCTTCGCTATGCCTTCGCTTCAGGTTCGCTCACATCGATGGAGCATCTACGGACTTACAACGGATTTACAACGGACCTGCATCTTAGGGAGTTGAATGTTCTCGCAGAATCTCATTGAAGCCAGTATATAGTTTTGGGGATGGTTTTGGAATGGTTTTCACGTCTTTACACCATTTTTCAAGCATTCTGAATAAGGTGAATCAGCCAGAAATTAATGCTTATTGTTATGTTATTGAGGCTGTCAGCCACCCCATAAATTGCCCTCTAATTTGCATAACAGTCTCATTATCTTTGTTTTAGATGTCTGCAAACAAGATTGGGGTTTCGCTCAACAAGCAAGCAAAATCCCGGCCAGTAACAAGTAACAGGTAACAATAAGGATTTTAGTGCATGGCCAAATTTTACTGAAATCTTCTAAGGAGTTTATATACCTTATTATATATAAAAATAATAAATATATGCATAAGTTTACACTATTTTTCTTATTGTTACCCGTTACCGGTTACCAGCATGTTTTCTATGATTTTGTGGCAATAGATTCTATTAATGGCAGACTCAATGTCTGCCATAACTCACTCTCCTGATTTGAAAGCATTTTTCATTCTCGTTTAAATTATATTACTGTTTATAAATCCGCATTGTAAGTCCCCATTGGTCGTATAGACAAAAAAAGAAGGCTCGCACGAATGCGAGCCTTGTTATCTGGGGTTTATTCCACTTTTGCACCAGAGAATTTCACGTATTTGATTTTCTTTCCGGAAGTGATCTTCGGTTCTTTCCATTCGCCGTCGAGTACGCAGATGGTTGACTTGGCATAGATAGGCACGTTGTTGATGGCTGCCTGAAGAGTGAGGTAGTTGCCGAAGCCCTTGGCAGAAACTATGAAGTCATAATGACGCACGTAGGGCTTGAGTTCGGGGCATGCCTCTGCCATTGCGTCAACGAGAAGTCCTGCAACACGGTGTGCTCCGTATTCGGTGTAGTGGGTGTTGTCCTTGCTGTTCTTGTCGGCACTCAGCATGTGGAGGAGCTTTGCGTTGGTAGGGCCGAGTCGGTTTTCAAGATCTGTCGTTATCTTTGTTGCATCAACAAAAGGAACACGAAGTTCGCGAGCCACATACTTCGGTGTTACTGCGTATGCTCCGTGAGTATCCTTGAGCTTCTCGCTATTTTCTATGTCAACATCGTCAGACGAGCCTTTCTTGGCACGAGTCTCGTTTACTGTTTCGCGGTCAATTCGCTTTGTAAATTCACAGCGAACAACAGGATTCATCACAATAGGCGTAGCTCCCTTGCCGAGGGCTCCACGACAGAACATACGGATGTTATCGTCAAAGGTGAGACCTGCAATGGTATGTCTTTTGTCACCAATCTTACCTTTTTCATCGTTATGTCCAAACTGAATCACAAGGTAATCGCCAGGCTTCATGTCATCAAGCACTTTCTTCCAATGCCCTTCATCAATGAATGATTTCGTGGAACGTCCGTTGAGTGCACGATTGTCAATATACACCTCCTCGGCGAAGAACCCTTGAAGTGCCATTCCCCAACCACGTTCACGACCTTCTTTCTCAATGTCCTTATTGGCCATTGTAGAATCACCTATGAGGTAGATGGTGAACGCTTTGTTGGATGAGGTCATCGTGACGAGTGTCATGATACTCATGGCGATTATTGTGATGTATTTACGCATAACGTGAATAATTACTAAATACGAATGACGACTTGCTTTAGCTTGTTGAGCTTTGCGAAAAATTACCTATTTACTCTAACCCCTAACCGATAGTTGCAATAAGCTGTTCAGGTGTTACGAGTGTCTGCTCACCTGTGACCATGTTCTTGAGGGTGACTTTCCCCTCTGCAATCTCATTGTCGCCAGCAAGGGCAACGAATGGAATCTGCTTAGCATTGGCATAGCTCATCTGCTTCTTCATCTTTACAGAGTCAGGGTAGATTTCCGTGCGTATGCCTTGTGTGCGTGCCTTGTTTGCTATTGGAAGACAATAGGCAGTTTCCTTTTCTCCAAAGTTGATGAAAAGGAGCTGTGTGGCTGTCATTGCATCCTTTGGATAGAGGTCGAGCTGGTTGAGCACGTCATAGATGCGGTCAGCTCCGAATGAGATACCCACACCTGAGAGTCCTGGCATTCCGAAGATGCCTGTGAGGTTATCGTAGCGTCCGCCTCCTGTGATAGAGCCGATCTGAACGTCGAGAGCCTTTACCTCGAAGATGGCACCTGTATAGTAGTTGAGACCGCGTGCGAGGGTGAGGTCGAGCTGGAGTTCGTTCTTGAGAACAGATGTGCTACCCTCAACATATCCCTTCATTGAATCGAGTGAAGAGAGGATATAGCGACATTCCTCAACACCCTTCATGCCTGTTTCGGAAGAAGCGAGTACCTCCGCGATAACGTTGAGTTTCTCTTCGTTTGTGCCTTCGAGCTTGATGATAGGCTGGAGCTTTTCGATAGCCTCTTCTGATATGCCGTCAGCACGAAGCTCCTCGTTGACAGCTTCGAGACCTATCTTGTCGAGTTTGTCAATGGCAACGGTGATATCCACGATTTTGTCTGCTTCACCTATTACCTCTGCAATACCTGAGAGTATCTTTCGGTTGTTGATCTTGATCTGTACGCGGATGCCAAACTTTGTAAAGACTGTATCGACAATCTGCATAAGCTCAACCTCGTTGAGAAGGGAGTCAGAGCCTACAACGTCGGCATCACACTGGTAGAACTCGCGATAGCGGCCTTTCTGCGGACGGTCAGCACGCCATACCGGCTGTATCTGATAGCGTTTGAAAGGAAGCTGAAGTTCTTCACGATGCTGTACCACATAGCGTGCGAATGGAACTGTGAGGTCATAGCGAAGACCCTTTTCGCAGAACTTGGCCGCAAGTTTCAGGGTGCTTGTATTTGCTATTTCATCGGCAGTCATTCCGTGAAGGAAATCTCCTGAGTTAAGAATTTTGAAGAGGAGCTTGTCGCCTTCCTCGCCATACTTACCCATGAGGGTTGACAGGTTCTCCATGGAAGGAGTCTCTATCTGTGAGAATCCATAAAGGGCATATACATCCTTTATGGTGTTGAAGATATAGTTGCGCTTCGCCATCTCGACGGGACCGAAATCGCGAGTGCCCTTTGGTATGCTTGGTTTTTGTGCCATGTTAAAAATTAAGTGACCCCCTCCCTCGGGAGGGCGGGGGAGGGGAGTTTTTTCTTATTTCCTAACGATTGTCTGATCGCGGTCAGGACCGATGGAGATTATTGTGATAGGAGTTTCGAGTTCTGTCTCAAGGAACTTGATGTAGTCCTTGAACTGCTGTGGGAACTCATCCTCACTTGTATATTTGGTCATATCAGTCTGCCATCCTGGGAGTTCGGTGTAGACAGGCTCGATACCCTTCTCGATGTCGTAAGGGAAATCGCGTGTCTCAACACCATTAACCTTGTATGCTGTACAAGCCTTGATGGTTGGGAATGTGTCGAGGACGTCAGACTTCATCATGATGAGCTGTGTAACGCCATTGACCATGATAGAGTAGCGGAGAGCTACAAGGTCAATCCATCCGCAACGACGCTCACGACCGGTAACGGCACCATACTCATGACCGATGTCGCGCATCTTCTTGCCTGTCTCATCGAAGAGCTCTGTTGGGAACGGACCTGCACCAACACGTGTGCAGTAAGCCTTCATGATACCGAACACCTCACCAATCTTGTTCGGACCGATACCGAGACCTGTGCAGGCTCCTGCGCAGATGGTGTTTGAAGATGTTACGAAAGGATAAGAACCAAAGTCAACATCGAGCATAGTGCCCTGAGCACCCTCTGCGAGCATAGATTTGCCAGACTTGAGGATCTTTCCAACCTCATGCTCTGAGTCAACAATCTGGAACTGCTTGAGGTATTCTACACCTTCCATCCATACCTTCTCGGTCTCTGCAAGTGCAGCCTCGTCGTACTTGAAGTCGAGTGCCTTGAGAAGCATGATATGACGAGCCTTGTGAGCTGCATATTTCTCTTCAAAGCCATCGAGAATATCACCTACGCGAAGACCGTCGCGAGATGTCTTGTCGGTATATGTAGGACCGATGCCCTTGCCTGTAGTACCAACCTTGTTCTTACCCTTGAGAGACTCATAGGCTGCATCAAGAAGTCGGTGGGTAGGCATGATGAGGTGAGCTTTCTTTGAGATATGGAGACGTTCCTTGAGTGAATGTCCGCTCTTCTCGAGATCCTTTGCCTCTCCCATGAAGAGGTCTGGAGCGAGTACAACACCATTACCTATGATATTTACCTTACCTCCCTGGAAGATACCAGAAGGGATAGAGCGGAGGACATATTTCTGTCCTTCAAATTCGAGGGTGTGACCAGCATTAGGGCCACCCTGGAAACGTGCTACTACATCATACTTAGGGGTCAATACATCGACCACCTTTCCTTTACCTTCATCGCCCCACTGCAAACCGAGCAGGACATCTACTTTACCGTTCATTTTTTATTTTATTTCTTTATACTTTAGACTTTTACTCTTTAATCTTAAGAGAGGACTTGTACCAATCGAAGAGTTTCTGAACACCATCCTCGATCTCAACCTTGTGAGTCCATCCGAGAGAGTGGAGTTTGCTGACATCGATTAGCTTGCGCATAGTTCCGTCAGGCTTGTTTGAGTCGAAGATAACCTCGCCCTTGAAGTCAACGGCCTTTACAACGAGTTCTGAAAGCTCGCGGATTGTGAGTTCTTTACCTGTGCCTACGTTGATGTGACAGTTGCGGATCTCGCCAAGTGATGGGATTGCTCCGCCACGACCTGTAGAATGGTTACGGTCAACTACACCATCAGCCTTCACACCATAATGTACGCTTGAATATTTCTCGATACCGATAATATCCTTGAAGTCAACATTGAGAAGTACATGGACAGATGCGTCTGCCATATCCTCTGACCAAAGGAACTCGCGGAGAGGCTTACCTGTTCCCCAGAGAGTAACCTTGTTGTTCTCAATTCCGTAGAATGCAAGAACCTTGAGGATAAGCGCCTCGTCAGAGTTGCCGTCGATGACATAGCGTACAGTCTCGCCATTCTCCTTCATATTTGCACCAACAGGACGGATGCTGAGGTCGGCACGGATAGAAGTCCAGTCGCCGTCATGAATGAGCTTTGCAAGATATACCTTACGCATCATAGCTGGCATAACGTGAGAATTCTCGAGGTGGAAGTTATCGTTAGGACCGTAGAGGTTTGTAGGCATAACTGCTATATAGTTGGTGCCGTATTGCAAGTTGTATGACTCGCACATCTTGAGTCCTGCAATCTTTGCGATAGCATACTCCTCGTTGGTATATTCCAGTTCTGATGTGAGGAGGCAATCCTCCTTCATTGGCTGTGGAGCATTCTTTGGGTAGATACAGGTAGAACCCAGGAAGAGAAGTTTCTTAACACCATGAGCGTAAGCCTCACTTATAACGTTGCATTGAATCTTCATGTTCATCATCATGAAGTCGGCACGATAGAGTGAGTTTGCCATGATTCCACCTACGAATGCAGCTGCAAGTACTACTGCATCAGGCTGTTCCTCATCAAAGAACTTCTTTACTGCATACTGGTCGGTGAGATCCAGTTCCTTGTGTGAACGACCTACAAGGTTCTCATAGCCACGAGACTTGAGATTGTTCCAGATAGCAGATCCCACGAGACCGTGGTGACCTGCTACATATATTTTGCTGTTTTTATCTAACACGATGATTAGTTTTTACTTAACGATACCCTTTTCAAGATACTCTGCAAGGTTTGTACGGACCTCTGCTGCAACAGAGTCTGCCTTTACCTTAGCCATATCGTGCTGAACCATAATCTCAACAAGCTGCTCGAAACTTGTTGTCTGTGGGTTCCAACCAAGTTCCTTCTTTGCCTTTGTTGGATCTCCCCAGAGGTTTACAACGTCTGTTGGACGGTAGAAATCCTCAGAAACCTCAACAAGAGTCTTGCCGATGAGTTCCTTAGGACCGTCAACGCAGATACCCTTCTCGTTGATGTCTTTGCCCTCGAACTTAAGTTCGATGCCAGCAGCCTTGAATGCTGCGTATGTGAATTCACGAACAGAATGCTGTACACCTGTTGCGATTACGAAGTCTTCTGGTGTCTCGTGCTGGAGGATGAGCCACATACACTCTACATAGTCCTTTGCATAACCCCAGTCGCGGAGAGAGTCGAGGTTGCCGAGGAAAAGCTTCTCCTGCTTACCCTGTGCGATACGAGCAGCAGCAAGAGTAATCTTACGTGTTACGAATGTCTCACCGCGACGTTCAGACTCATGGTTGAAGAGGATACCTGAGCAGCAGAACATATTGTATGCCTCACGATACTCCTTGATGATCCAGAAACCATAGAGCTTAGCAACTGCGTATGGAGAGTATGGATGGAATGGAGTATTCTCATTCTGTGGAACCTCCTCTACCTTACCGTAGAGCTCTGATGTAGAAGCCTGATAGATACGGCAAGTCTTTTCGAGGTGGTTGGTACGAACTGCCTCAAGTACACGGAGAACACCTACAGCATCAACGTCAGCTGTGAACTCAGGAGCATCGAATGACACCTGTACGTGTGACTGTGCAGCGAGGTTATAGATTTCAGTTGGTTGAACCTTGCCTACAAGCTTTACGAGTGACATAGAGTCGCTCATGTCTGCATAATGGAGATGGAAGTTAGGTGTACCCTCAAGATGTGCGATACGCTCGCGGAAATCTACAGAGGAACGACGGATAATACCATGAACTTCATAACCTTTGCCAAGAAGGAACTCTGAGAGATATGAACCATCCTGACCTGTAACACCTGTGATTAATGCAATATTCTTCTTTTCCATTTTTATTTTTTATTTTTTTCTACTTTACACATTTTACTTTATTCTCTACTCTCTACTTAGAAAACTCCTTGATTCTCTGTTCGTCAGCGAGTTTACAGATAAGGAGACGACCGTCTCTTTCTGCAACGATATATCCATCAAGTCCTTGGATTGCAACTTGCTTTGCACCTTCTACGTTTACGATGCAGTTGCTTGATTCAAAAAGTTTTACGTTCTGACTGATGATGGCATTTCCTTCGTCGTCTTTCTTTGAGAGTGTTTGAAGAGAACCCCATGTGCCGAGGTCGCTCCAACCGAAGTCTGCAGGGAACACGAATATCTCATCTGCCTTCTCAAGGATGGCATAGTCAACGCTTATGTTCTCGCACTCTGGATATTTCTCGTCAACAACCTTCTGTTCTTCTGGTGTCCCCATTACAGGGATTATCTCTTCAAATGTAGCGGCAATAAGTGGCTGATACATACGGAATGCGTTTACGATCGTACGCACGTTCCATATGAAGATACCTGCATTCCAGAAGTAGTAGTTATGTGAGATATACTCCTTTGCTGTCTCAAGATTTGGCTTTTCGCGGAATGAATCAACGCGGAAGATTTCCTTGTTGCGAAGACTCTGCTGAGCGAGGTCTGCCTGAATATAACCATAGCCAGTCTCAGGACGGGTAGGCTTCATGCCAAGTGTTATTATGGCATCAGTCTCACTTGCAAAATTAAGGGTACTTGTGATGACGCGCTGGAATTCTGCTACGTTCATCACTACATGGTCACTTGGAGTGACAACTATGTTAGCGTTAGGATCCTGTACCTTGATCCTCCAGCTTACGTATGCAATGCATGGAGCTGTGTTTCTGCGACATGGCTCACTAAGGATATTGCCACGAGGAATTTCGGGCAACTGTTCTGCAACAGTCTCTACGTATGCCGCATTGGTTACAACCCATACATTCTCAGCAGGGCACACCCCCTTGAAACGATCATAGGTAAGTTGCATGAGAGAGCGTCCCACACCAAGTACATCGATAAACTGCTTTGGCTTATCTTCGGTACTCATTGGCCAGAAGCGGCTTCCAACGCCACCTGCCATAATTACAAGATGATTATGATTCTCTGCCATAATGTTTCTAACAAGTTTTCCCTTTTTAATTTTCAGTTTTCAATTTTCAATTCTTTCAATCCTCCATAAGGTGTTTCATGAAATCATCAAGATCCTTTTCGAGATTTTCCATGAATGCTCCACCTATTATAATAGTGTCGTCTGTATCTGCAATGAACAATTCATCGATATGTTCGCCTGTCTCAGTCTCAAGTACGAAACTATAAGGCATTATTATGCCCATTGATGAACCAAAGCCGTCATTGAGTAATAACTGTCGGAGTGTTTTGGCTGCCTTTTGATAGAACAGTTTTTCATCCTCCTGATTGTCAATCCATTCGTCAACAACAATGCGAGTAATCTCTTGCTCGTCGTCGTCATATACCATGACATCACCTGTTTCCTGATTGATACGGATGTGGATGTCTGTCATCACTGTAGGCTCTTCTGCCTGTGGAAATTTCTGCGACACCTTATTTAGCATTCGCGAAAGTTGTGACTGAATTTTTTCTGCCATGACAATTTCTTTATACTTTCAACTTTATACTTTCTTCTGTCTAACTAAAGTACTCATCCAACTGTTTGTTGGCTGCACCATCGATATTGTCAATAAAAGATATGATCTTTCCCTTTTCCATTAGTGCCACATGCGTAGAGATATCTACGGTGTGGTTCAGGTTGTGACTTGATATCAGGAGCGTAGCACCTGTTTCCTCGTGATACTCCAAAAGGAGTTTCTTGAGCCTGTTCTGACTTGATGGGTCTAGGAAGTTGAAAGGCTCATCAAGTATCACAATTTTGGGTTGGGCAAGGAGTGCTGATACGATTCCGACTTTCTGCCTGTTACCGGCAGAGAGGTCTCTAATCAGTTTTCCTGCTCCTATTATCTCATCTGTGAGGAATTCCGAATATCGATCAACGGTGGTCTTCACTATCTCCTCAGGAATCTCATTTACTTTACCTACAAAGAGAAAGTACTCTTCGGGTGAAAGGAAGTCGATGAGGAATCCTTCGTTTACGTATGCTCCGACAAAGTGTTTCCATTCTTCGCACTTGGCAGGATTCAGAAGTTCTTCTTCTTCGGACTTGCTCAAGACAACTTCTCCATTGGTCGCTTTTATCAGGTCGAGAAGAAGTCTGAAAAGGGTGGTCTTACCAGCACCATTGTTCCCGACGAGACCCAGAATGGTCCCATCGGGAATAATAAGTTCTGGAATATCTACGGCTCTTTGCTCTCCGTAGTCCTTTGTCAGATTTGTCGCTTTAATCATGTAGATTAGATGTTCTTTCCGTGACAGTTCTTGAACTTCAAACCAGAGCCGCATGGACATGGATCGTTCGGACGAGGCATCTTATCCTTTATAATAGGAGTGCGAGGCTGCTGTCTTGCTGAAGGATCGTTGTAATGTGGACGCTCCTTGTCCTGTACCGGACTACCGTCGCCTTGAAGCTCGTCATGCTGTGTAGTCAGCTTTGGCTGTTCACGTTTTGACTCCTCTGCAGGTGCCTGATGCATCATATCCATTGGAATGTCAGGTTGCTGCTGATGAATGCGGGCACGTGTTAAGGTCATAGAGATGGTGTCGTGCATCTCGTTGATCATGTTGTCCCAAAGCTTAACGCTCTCGAGTTTGAAGATGAGGAGAGGATCCTTCTGCTCGTAGCTCGCATTCTGTACAGAGTGGCGAAGATCATCCAACTGACGGAGATTCTCCTTCCAGTTGTCATCGATGGTGCGAAGCATAATCATCTTCTCGAACTGCTTGATGATATCCTTGCCTTCAGACTTGTAGAGTTCCTGAAGGTCGAATGTCATATTGTAAATTAGACGACCGTCGGTAATTGGAATTGCGATGCGCTGGTATTCATTACCGTGGTTTTCTGCAATGTCCTTGATAACAGGCCAAGCCATGTTCTGAATACGCTCCGTACGGTTCTTGAACTCTGTCATTACAACCTGGAATGCCTTTTCTTCCAACTGCTCCTTGCCTAATGTTGAGAACTCCTCTTCTGTGAATGGGATATCCATCGCAAACACTTTGAGGTACTGCTCCTTGCATCCTGCAAAGTCATTGTTGTTCAATATAGAGGTTACACGATCCCAAAGCAGGTTCGTGATGTCCATTCCAATACGTTCTCCCATAAGGGCATGACGACGGCGCTCATAGATTACGGTACGCTGTTTGTTCATTACGTCATCATATTCCAGCAGACGCTTACGGATACCGAAGTTGTTCTCCTCAACTTTCTTCTGAGCACGCTCGATGCTCTTAGAGATAAGTGGGCTTTCAATTCTTTCTCCCTCCTCGAAACCGAGACGATCCATAACCTTTGCGATACGCTCAGAAGCGAACAGACGCATCAATTTGTCCTCGAGAGATACATAGAATACAGAAGAACCTGGGTCTCCCTGACGACCTGCACGACCACGGAGCTGACGGTCAACACGACGGCTCTCATGGCGCTCTGTACCGATGATTGCAAGACCACCTGCAGCCTTTACCTCTGGAGTAAGCTTGATATCAGTACCACGACCTGCCATGTTTGTGGCGATGGTAACTGCGCCAAGACCGTTTACTGATCTACCTGCCTCTGCAACAATCATAGACTCGCGCGCGTGTTCCTTAGCGTTAAGTACGTTGTGAGGAATGTTCCTCATCTTCAGCATTCGGCTTATAAGCTCGGAAATCTCAACTGATGTTGTACCAACGAGAACAGGACGACCTGCTTTTCTCATTGCCTCGATTTCCTCGATAACGGCTGTATATTTCTCGCGTGCTGTCTTATACACGCGGTCATCCATGTCGTTACGCAGAACCTTGCGGTTAGTCGGAATCTCCACAACGTCGAGTTTGTAGATATCCCAAAACTCTCCAGCCTCCGTACTAGCCGTACCAGTCATACCTGCGAGCTTGTGGTACATACGGAAGTAGTTCTGCAATGTGATTGTTGCGTATGTCTGTGTAGCAGCCTCTACCTTTACGTGCTCCTTGGCCTCTACTGCCTGATGAAGTCCGTCACTCCAGCGACGACCTTCCATGATACGACCTGTCTGCTCATCAACAATCTTTACCTGACCATCCATTACGACATACTGGTCGTCCTTGTTGAACATTGAGTATGCCTTAAGAAGCTGCTGGATAGTGTGAACGCGCTCTGACTGAATTGCATAGTGCTGGAAGCATTCATCCTTCTTCATCAGTTTTTCTTCCTCTGTCAGAGACTTGTCTGCCTCAATAGCGGAAATCTGGCCTGTGATGTCTGGAATAATGAAGAGTTCTTTGTCGCCAACCTGACTTGAGAGCCATTCTACGCCCTTGTCTGTAAGTTCTGCTGAATTTGACTTCTCGTCTGCTACGAAATACAGAGGCTTTACGCACTCTGGCATGCGACGGTTGTTGTTCTCCATGTAAATTTCCTCAGTCTTCAGCATACCGGACTTGATGCCTTCCTCTGAAAGAAACTTCAGCAGTGGACGGTTCTTTGGAAGAGACTTGAACGAACGGTACAGGGCAAGGAAACCTTCATCGAGTTTTTCCTTGTTGTTTGTCTTCTGTCCCTCTGCAATGAGAGTCTTGGCATCAGCGAGATATTGTGTGGCAAGCTTTCTCTGAACTGCAACGAGCTGCTCAACGAGAGGCTGATACTCTTCAAACATCTGTACGTCGCCCTTTGGAACAGGACCGGAGATGATGAGTGGGGTACGGGCATCATCAATGAGTACTGAGTCAACCTCATCCACGATGGCGAAGTTATGACGACGCTGCACGAGATCCTCTGGCTGCATAGCCATGTTGTCGCGGAGGTAGTCGAAACCGAACTCGTTGTTAGTACCGAATGTGATATCTGCCTGATAGGCTCTGCGACGAGCCTCTGAGTTTGGCTGATGCTTGTCGATGCAATCTACGGAAAGACCGTGGAACATATAGAGTGGGCCCATCCACTCAGAGTCACGCTTTGCAAGGTAGTCGTTCACAGTTACTACGTGAACGCCATTGCCTGTAAGTGCGTTAAGGAATACCGGGCATGTAGCTACCAGAGTCTTACCTTCACCTGTCGCCATCTCGGCTATCTTACCCTGATGAAGTACAATACCACCGAAGAGCTGCACGTCATAATGGATCATCTCCCACTTGAGATCATTGCCTCCTGCTGTCCAATGGTTGTGATAGATAGCCTTGTCGCCGTCAATGGTAACAAAGTCCTTGCTTGGGTCTGCTGCAAGTTCGCGGTCGAAATCTGTTGCTGTTACGATTGTTTCCTCGTTCTCTGTAAAACGACGTGCTGTATCCTTTACGATGCTGAATACTACTGGGAATACTTCATCCAGAGCGACTTCGTATTTCTCGAGAACTTCCTTGTCGAGCTTGTCTATCTCTGCAAAGATGCTTTCGCGCTCATCGATAGGAGTATCCTCAATCTTTGCCTTCAGTTCCTCGATCTGCTTCTTCAGGTCGTTTGCGGAATTCTGTACGTATGCCTGTATCTCCTTGGACTTTGCACGGAGCTCATCGTTAGAGAGAGCCTGAATGGCTGGATATGCAGCCTTAACTTTCTCTACGAGTGGCTGTATTTTCTTTATGTCACGGCTTGCCTTATTGCCGAAAAATGCTGATAATAATGCGTTGAAATTCATATCTGGTTTGGGTGTATTCTTTTTGCCGAAACGGTAATTGACTGCAAAAATAATATTTTTTTTTCAAATATGCGAATAAAACTGTGATTATTTGAGAAAACAGTATGTATTTATTACATAAGCCTTGATTTTTAGGCTGAAAATGACCTAAAACAAAGGCAATGACTTGCAGCCGTTCGGGGCACGAATACGTAATGACTTTGATATGGTTGGCGCAATTCTGTCTGTGCTTACGACAGTCTCTATATGATTGGCTTTTACACCTGATCCGTAGAAGATGATTGGGAATATTACCGCTGATGGGGTAGGGTTGAACTTCTCGCCCGTATTTTCATTGACAATCTGCCATCCTGGGGCAACCTCGCAGATGATGTCGCCCGACAATGTCAGACTATATCCGTTCCTGATTTTCTGCAGGTTCTCGTTAGTTGAGGAAAGAATGTTCTCGGATGTCTGAATGTCCCTTACTCCTTCGCTTAGGAATAGGAAGTCGCGGGAACGTTTAAGTATCTCAGAGAGACTTAGTTGCTGTTGCTCTATGAGCTTGTGATTGAGATAAATCTGATTGTGATAGACGGCATCTACATACTGTCCCTTGCCATAGACGTTGGAAAGGTACATGTTGAGCAGATTTGATGTGCGGTTGATGTAGAATGTGCCCGAAGGTATGCCATATTTGTCATAATCCACATCCTCTATCTCCGAGTAGCCTGTTGATGACAATACAAACAACACCTGTCCCTTGCCAAGACGGCTCTCAAGAGTCTCTATTATGCGATTTAGCTCATGATCAAGGCGCATGTATGTGTCCTGAAGCTCGGTTCTGTTGCTTGACAGAACACTCTCCAGAGGCTTGCCTGCATAGTATTGTATGCACAAAAGGTCTGTCACATCGTCAGTTCCGAGACCATTGTCTTTCTGGCACTTCAATGCCATGAGTGATACTTCCTCGTTGACGAGCGCACTTCGCTTGAAATCAATGAATTTCCTCTCTCCCGTGAATGGGTGTGAGAATGATTTCTGCATTCCTTCGCCCATAAACAGGCTCAGCGTCTCGCCAAGACCGCTCAGAGGTGACCATTTGAGACTTTTCAGTTTGTCCGCGATAGGGAAGTTTGCGGTTACTCCCATAGCCCATTGGTCGGCTGCAAGGGTGTATGCGCTGGTGGTTGTCCAACGACCTGTATTGTCGTCAATCCAGAGTGCGAGATCGCCTGCGTGACCTGCACTTATAATAGCCGCATCGCGCTCAGGACCAATGCTATACACCTTTGACATTCCGTTGGTGAAGACCTTCAGTTCGTCACCAATTGTAGTGGTCATCAGGTTCTTGGCAGAAACGGCATCACGACCTTGTCCTGCCTTTATGTTCTTATCTTCTACGCAACCCATTCTACGTAGGGACTTACGGTCTATCCATGAATCGCTTACGATACCGTTGTAGTAAGGCGTTGCGCCGGAAACGATAGTGGCTGTTGCCGAGGAACGGTCGGCAGGGAAATAGTCGTTTATGGCTTTCTCATAGACGAGACCATCCCTCATAAGACGCTTGAAACCACCGTCACCATAGAATCGCTCGAATATCTGAAGGTAGTCGGAACGTAATTGGTCAATCGTGATGTTGACTACGAGCTTAGGCAATCCGCTTTCTTTCATCTGGGCAGCAACCTCGTTGGTGCACATACTTGCTACGAGGAGCGCGGTCAGATATCTGTATATGTTTGATGAATTCTTCATTCTTTCAACTTTACACTTTACTCTTTACACTTTATTCTTTAATCTTTGACTCTTTATACCACAAACAATCCTTACAAGCAAAGATAATGCCAAAATGTTCATTCCTTCGGCATACGATTGAAAAATATTTCCGACGAAGAACAAAATGACCATTACAAGTGCCACATTCCAGCGATGCTTCCATTTCGTCCAAGGTGACATTAGGTAGAACCAAAGCGGATTCAGGACAAGTAGCTGCAGGTTAATCTGCACGAATGGATGTTGGCTGAAAACCATTACCAGAGGCAACAGACCTGCAATTCCGCAGATGTAGAAAAGTATGACGTCAAACCAGCGGCCAGCGGTCTTCTTGTATATTGTCCACGCTACCACCAATACCAATATTACAATCGCAAACATTGTAGGCGTTAGCGGAAAATCGGGCATAGGCTCGAATTGAGGCTGCACATCTTTCAGAAGCCAGAAGGCGCTATCCACAAGTGCCACTTGCTTTCCGTCTGCTCTCGTGATGAATGCCGAGTCGAAGTCGGCTGCAAGGATTTCCGGAAGGAACTCTCTTTCTGAATGAACGGCGTTACGGTCGGCTCTTAATCCGATAACAAGGTCATTGCCTGCCTTGCACCATTTGTATTTGTTTGTCTTCCAATGAAGAAGGTCGCGGAACGTCTTTTCTCCTCTCTGCTGAAAAGTCTTAACACAATGGGGGGTTCCGTCGATGTTGGCGATGATGATGTCCCTTGCCCTTGTCGTGCAGTTGTCGTAGATGTAGTTGTAGCGATACACACGGTTCTCAGGACGATAGTTCTCGTCGAGGGCTTTCATTATGCGAGCCTTCTCTGCTTCCGTGAGGTTGAGCCTCTGCTGATAAACGGGACTTCCATAATATTCGTATTCACGAAGGAAGTAATCAGTCTGGACTATAGCCATGGTATAGTCGGTGAAGCCGAGGACGAACTTGGCAACAAAATTTGGCTGGGAAGCATCGAATACTCCCCAGTTGATGGCAACATCCATATTTTGCTCCGTATCAACAACCCTTAACGCCGTATGTCCATAAAGACTATAGATCTGGGCGTGCGGTTTGCAAGTCAGCAAACTTATTTCCGTCTTTGCGGACACTCTAATTGCAAAAAGTGTCAAAAAGACCACGATTGACGTGTAAAAATATACTATATTTCGTTTCACGATGCAAAAATAACTTTAATTTATCACATTTCGTGCGATTATTTCATTTTTTTTCGATAATTTTGCACCCTGTAATCAAAAAACGGTCAAAAAACAGATAAATGAAGAAAATATTTGCTGCAATGAGCATTGCTTTGCTCGCAACTCCGGCTTTGGCTCAGAGTGGAACAAACTCTCCATATTCTCAGTATGGAATAGGCGTGCTCTCAGATCAGGGTAACAGTTTCAATAGAGGAATGAATGGCATAGGCTTAGGCCTCCGTCCGCACAATCAGATAAACTATCTTAATCCGGCTTCATATTCGGCTGTTGACTCCCTTTCCTTTATCCTTGACGCAGGTCTTTCTCTTCAGATGACCAACTTCAAGGAGGGCAAAGTGAGCAGGAATGCTAAGAACGCAAACTTTGAATATGCTGTTGCCGGATTCCGTGCAGCTCCTAATCTTGGTGTCGCTTTTGGTATCCTGCCAGTCTCAAATGTCGGCTATCAGTTCACAAATAAACAATACGATGAGACTTATACAACATCGGTTACTTCCACATATTCTGGCACTGGAGGTCTCCACGAGGCGTTCGTTGGTTTGGGCTGGTCTCCTGTTAAGGGATTCTCATTCGGTCTCAACGGCGGATATCTCTGGGGTGAAATGGAGCATGTTGTCGAGAACTCATATACTGACGCTTCTGCAAAGAGCCTGAAGAAAAAGCGCAATTGCAGTATAGGCAGCTATAAGCTCGACTTCGGCGTTCAGTATCAGCATAACCTGAATGACAAGGATGTTATTACCGTTGGTGCTACATATGGACTTGGGCATAGTCTTAATGCCGAACCTACTTTGTCAATCATAAGTTCTGGTAGTGTTCATGATACTACCGAGTATGTTGCTCATGATGGCATTGACTTCCCTTCACAGATTGCAGCCGGTGTTTCTTATACTCACGGCACTAAGTGGACAGTAGGTGTTGACTACACCTTGCAGCAATGGGCTGAGGCAAAGTTCCCTGAGGAGCAAGGTGGCTCCTATGTGTCAAAGAAAGGCATGCTCATGGATAGTCACAAGATTAATGCCGGCTTCGAGTATTGTCAGAATTCCGAGGGACGTAGCTTCATGTCTCGCATCCGCTATCGTCTGGGTGCAGGATATTCAACACCTTATATCAAGGTTGGCAGCAAGGATGGCCCAAGCCAGTTGTCTGTCAGCGCTGGTGTAGGTATTCCTATCGTGAATGCTTTCAACAACCGTTCTATACTCAATGTGAGTGCTCAGTGGGTTCGTAATGATGCAAGCGGTTTGATCCAAGAGAACAGCTTCCGCATCAATATCGGCTTCACCTTCAACGAGCGTTGGTTTGCTAAGTGGAAGTTCGAGTAAGATGAAGATGACTATAGGCAATCCTAACAGAGCGGTTCCATTGTGGTGCTTTGGCATCATGATGGTTCTCTCGTTTATTGCCTGTAACAATCCGAAGGAGCACACGGCACCTGCTATCAATGCCCGTGACTCTGTGGCTATGATGACCAGCTATGGGGTTAATACGCTGATAAGTGATTCGGGTGTCATGAAATACCGTATCGTGGCAGAGCGTTGGGAGGTGAATGAGAACGTGAACCCTAAACGATGGATATTCCGCAGGGGACTGTTCTTTGAGCAGTTTGATGAGAAATTCCATGTTGAGGCGTATATTCAGGCAGATACCGCCTATTACTTTACGGATCAGAATCTCTGGCATCTTATCGGTAATGTTCGCGTGCGCACGATAGACGGTCTTAAATATAGCTCTGAGGAACTGTACTGGGACCAGAACAAACACGAGCTGTATTCTTATAAGTTCAGTCGTCTCGTAACCCCGGAACGTGAGATGCAGGGCTCTTATTTCAGAAGTAACGAACAGCTTCGCCGCTATTTCATCACCAATTCCAAGGGCTCGTTCCTGAAGAGCGATATGTTCAAGGAGGACACGACAACCCAGAAATCACCAGCCGACACATCGGCTGTTGTTCCACCAAAGCGTGGAATGACAATGCCGCATAGGAAGACCGTAATTCGAAATTAGCTTTAGCTTTCTGAGACTTTAGCTTTAAAATCAGTACAATGCTTATCCTTTCCATATTCATAACTATGCTTTTCTCCGCGTTCTTTTCGGGCATGGAGATAGCCTTTGTGTCAAGCAACAGAATGCTGGCAGAAGTGAATCGAGAGAAGGGAAGTATTACCGACAGGGTGGTCTCAACGTTCTATCGCCATCCCAATATGTTTGTCTCCACAATGCTTGTGGGCAATAACATAGCGCTTGTAATCTATGGTATATTGATAGCAAGGCTCTTTGATGCGACTATCTTTGCCGGACTCTCAGAGCCTGCAAAAGTGTCAGGCGATACGATACTCTCAACATTGATAGTCTTGTTTACGGGAGAGTTCCTGCCAAAGACCATTTTCAAGGCAAATGCCAATAAATGTCTTCGTGGTTTTGCCTTGCCTGCATATCTCTGTTACATAGTGCTTTATCCTGTTTCTCGTCTATGTGCTGTGCTTTCAAAACTGTTACTTCGTACCTTTGGCGTGAAAATGGATAAGAAGGAGGCTCGCGAGGAGTTTTCAAAGGTGGATCTCGACTATCTCGTACAGCAGTCTATCGATCAGGCTGGCGATGATGCGAAGATTGACGAGGAGGTGCGTATATTCCAGAATGCACTTGACTTTTCTGATACGAAGGTAAGGGACTGTATGGTTCCGCGAACAGAGATAAAGGCTGTGTCATCCCTCTGTACGGTGGCAGAGCTTCGCCAGATGTTTATCGAGTCCGGGCACTCTAAGATTGTTGTCTATGAGAACGATATTGACAATATCATCGGCTACATTCATTCTTCGGAGCTGTTCCATGACTTGAAGGATATCAAGAAGGCTGTCCGGCAGATGCCGTTCGTTCCTGAGACGATGGCAGCGAAGACGCTGATGCATACGTTCCTTCAGCAGAAGAAGAGTCTTGGCGTTGTGGTCGATGAGTTCGGAGGTACGAGTGGCATAGTGGCTCTTGAGGATATCGTGGAGGAGATTTTCGGCGATATAGAGGATGAGCACGACAGCACCAACTATATCTGCCATACCACGAGTGACGGCGATTATATCATCTCTGCCCGTATGGAGATTGACAGGGTGAACGAAACCCTGCATCTCTCATTGCCTGAGTCTGACGACTACAAGACTATCGGTGGACTTATCCTTGACCGTTATCAGAGCTTCCCAAAGCTCAACGAGGTCATTGTTGTGGATGGAAAGTTCGAGTTCAAGATTCTCAGGAGCACAAGGACTAAGATTGAGCTTGTGAAACTTAGGCTTGCAGGTGAAGGGTAGGGCAGCTTTTCCTTCGATTATAGGGAACGGACTTACAACGGACTTACAACGGATTTACAACGGAGTTATAAAGGATTTGCTTGGTAACCGCTATCACCTACACCCAACACTCATGTAAAAACACAAAAGCATTTTGCCATAAGTCTTTCGTTTTAGTTATACCTTTTTGGTCATTGCTGAATAGGTGAAAAACGTGTTTTATTCCATGTAATATGAGAAAATACTCTTTTTCATGGAATTTTTTATGGTCAAAGTTATGTTTTTTCCTTTTTTTTTACTAACTTTGTACGCAATTTGTACGCGAGTGCCAACGAGAATATGTTGCTTGCGTGTGAAAAGGGCCTTCGGGCTTGTCAAACAGAGAAGATAAAAACAATAATAAAAACCAAATCAAAACTAAAAAATGGCAGTATTAGGAAAAATCAGACGCAGGGGCGTATTACTGGTGGGCTTCATCGGTTTTGCTCTCTTTGCCTTCATTGCCGAGGAGGCTTTCCGTTCATGCGAGACTACGAGGAACAGTGCCCGCCAGCAGGTTGGCTCGGTTCTCGGCGACAAGATCACTTATGATGAATTCCAGAAGTTGGTTGACGAGTTCACCGATGTTATCAAGCTGACACAGGGTAAGGAAAACCTTACCGAGGACGAGCTCAATCAGGTTCGCGATCAGGTTTGGAACACCTACGTTCAGACCAAGCTCATTGAGGACGACGCAAAGAAACTCGGTCTCACTGTAACCGACGATGAGATTCGTGATATCCTCAATCAGGGAACAAACCAGATTCTTCTCCAGTCTCCATTCGTGAACCAGCAGACTGGCCGCTTTGATGCAAATTCTCTCAAGCAGTTCATGAACGAGTACAAGAAGAATACAAACCCACAGTTCAAGGAACAGTACCAGAAGATATACAACTACTGGCAGTTCATTGAGAAGACTCTCCGTCAGCAGACTCTCGCTCAGAAGTATCAGGTGCTTCTCGGTCATACTTTCTTCTCTAACCCAGTTGAGGCAAAGCAGAGCTATGACGAGGAGACAAAGGAGTCGGCTATCGAGCTTGCTGCATTCCCTTACTCTTCAATCGAGGATAAGGACGTGCAGGTTACAGATGCTGATCTCAAGGCTAAGTACAATGAGCTGAAGCCACGTTTCAAGCAGTATGACGAGACACGCGACATCAAGTATGTTGCTGTTCGTGTAATGGCATCTGCTGGCGATAAGGCTAACCTCATGAAGCAGACAAAGGAATATGCTGCTCAGCTTGCTACCGCAGAGGATCCTTCTGAGGTTATCCGCAAGTCTGGCTCAAACGTTCCTTACCTCGGCGTTCCTGTAAGCAAGAGCGCATTCCCATCAGACATCCAGTCTCTTATCGACTCTACATCAGTAGGCACAACAACAGGCATTAAGGAGAATGCTGAGGACAACACCTTCAATGTTCTTCGCCTTATTTCAAAGGCTGAGCTCCCAGACTCTATCGAGTTCCAGGCTATTCAGGTAGGCGGCGAGACGCCAGAGGATGCTCACAAGCGTGCTGACTCTATCTACAACGCACTTTCAGCAGATGCTACACAGTGGGAGGCTATTGCAAAGAAGTACGGTCAGACTGGTGAAAAGAACTGGCTTACAACACAGCAGTATCAGTATTCTCCATCTCTTGATGCAGATACAAAGACATACCTCAATGCTCTGAACTATGCAAGCGTGGGTGCTTTGAAGAACATTCAGACAACTGCTGGCAACATCATCATTAAGGTGACAAACCGCAAGGCAATGACAACAAAGTATGTTGCAGCCGTTATCAAGACAGATATCGCATTCTCTAAGGATACATACTCTAAGGCATACAACAAGTTCTCTCAGTATGTTTCAGAGAACCAGACAATCGAGAATCTTGAGAAGAACGCAAAGAAGTACGGCTATACAGTTGAGTCAGCTTCTAATGTACGTACCACACAGCACTATGTTGCTAACCTCCGTGCCACCCGTGAAGCTCTCAAGTGGATATTCGACGCTAAGGAAGGTGATGTTTCTCCAAACTATGAATGTGGTGAGAATGATGCTCTCCTCGTAGTTGGTCTTACAAAGATTAATGAGAAGGGCTATCGTTCACTTGACGATGAGCAGATCAAGGAAATCGTAAAGGCTGAGGTTTTGAAGGATAAGAAAGCAGAGAAGATTATTGCCAAGGTTGCAGGTGTTAAGAGCATTAAGGACGCACAGGCTAAGGGCGGTAAGGTAGCTTCTATTGATCAGGTATCATTCTCTGCTCCAGTATTCGTTCAGATTGCAGGTTCTTCAGAGCCAGCTCTCAGTGGTGCTGTAGCTGCAACAAAGGTTGGTCAGTTCTCTGCAAAGCCAGTTAAGGGTAATGCCGGTGTATATCTCTTCCAGGTGAAGAGCAGTGGTGCTCGTGCAGGTGTCAAGTTTGATGCTAAGTCACAGGAGATGAAACTTGCTCAGCGTAATATGCAGATGGCAGGCAACTTCATGCAGGAACTCTATATCAAGGGTGATGTAGTAGATAACAGATATTTGTTCTACTAAAAAGCCCCCAGCCCCCCAAGGGGGAGCCTTTTATATAGTAATGTCGCTTATGGTAATTCGTATGAAAGCCATAAGCGACATTTTTTTATTGGCATTACTATAAAAAAACTCCCCCTTGGGGGGTGGGGGCTTTAATATATTATAATAAGGTATCTCCTTTTCTCAAAAAAATATAAATCCGCTCTCTGAAATCCATCAGGGAGCGGATTTTTTTGCAGTATCGATATTTTTTTGTACCTTTGCACTCGCAAAATGAAACGTGCGCCAGCTTTATGGGCTGACACGCACTTTTTGCATTCATGCGAAGTTTTCTTTGCACCCGCAAAATGCGCAGTCGTTTTACTATATTCGTGCTTACCTTTGTCATTGTCTTTGCAATGGCAAATACTCGTGTGTCGTTCTTCAATGAGATGAAGAATGATACAGATACTATTGTGTCGGGCAGTAAGCATGATACTGTCAGGGTGGATTCTGCAATTACAGAGAAAAAATCTGTTGATACAGCTTTGGCACAGACTGCTTTAGCACAGGCAATAGATACGCTCGATTCCCTGCATCGTGCAATTCTCCTTCATAATAAGGCGATTGACGATTCCATAAGGCTTGACTCTCTTAACAGAAAGAAAAAGAACGGAATAGACGCTCCTGTGGAATATACCGCAGACGATTCTCTTGTGTATTTTGCCGGCAATAAGATGGCACATCTCTATGGATCTTCTACGGTGAAGTATGAGAATATGGATCTTGCTTCGGAAAAGGTTGCCATAACGCTTGATTCAAGTCTTGTGCGTGCAACGGGAGTCTATGACACAACAACACGTGAGAAGTTTGGTACGCCTGTGTTCAAGATGGGTTCAGACACGTATGAGAGCGATACCATGGCTTTCAATTTCAAGACGAAGAAGGGACTTATATCTTCTGTATATACAGAGCAGGAGGACGGATTCCTAACGGCTGAGCGCTCTAAGCGTGACAAGGAAGGAAACCTGTATTTGAAGCATGGCCGCTATACTACCTGTGACGAAGACCACCCGGATTTCTATCTTGCCCTTTCACGTGCAAAAGTGCGTCCGGGCAAGGACGTAGTATTCGGACCTGCATATCTTGTTGTGCAGGATGTTCCGCTTCCTTTAGCCATCCCATACGGCTTTTTCCCATTCTCCAAGTCATATTCAAGTGGTTTCATCATGCCGACATACGGCGATGAGACAGCCAGAGGCTTCTATCTTCGTAATGGCGGCTATTACTTCGCCATTTCCGACCGTATTGACCTGAAGCTAACGGGTGAGATCTATACCAAGGGTTCTTGGGGAATAGCGGCAGCTTCCAGCTATCGTAAGCGATACAGGTATTCTGGTTCGTTCGATGCCTCTTACCTGGACACACGTAATGGCGACAAGGGAATGCCCGACTATGAGAAGACAACGAATTTCAGGATACGATGGTCGCATAACCAGGATCCAAAGGCAAATCCTTATAGTACTATCCAGGCAAGTGTAAACTTTGCGACTTCAAACTATGAGAATAATAACCTTACCTCATACTATAATCCTGTGATGTCTTCTTCGAATACACGCGGTTCTTCCGTGTCATGGAGCACACAGTTCTCAAGTATCGGACTTAATCTATCATCAGGTATCAATCTCAATCAGAATACGGCGACATCCAAAATTGGGCTTGAATTGCCTGACCTCAATGTCTCAGTGTCTCGTTTCTTCCCTTTCAGACGAAAGTACGTTGCGGGTGATGAGCGTTGGTACGAAAAGATAAATGTATCATATACAGGAAGTTTCAAAAGCTCTATCGATACGAAGGAAGAATATTTGCTGCATCAAAGCTTCAAAAAGCACTGGACTAATACGATAACGCACAACATTCCTGTCGGTGCCACATTCTCCCTGTTCAATGCCATAAACGTAACGCCTTCTATCAATTTCAACGACCGTATGTCTCTCAGGAGATTCGAAAAGACATGGGTAGAGGATGCGGATTATAAAGAAGGAGGCTATGAGAAAACAGACACGGTTGGTGATTTTAAAAACGTGTATAACTTGACTGCATCTATCGGTCTCAATACCAAGTTGTACGGTATGTTTATGCCTAACAGAAAGATTTTCGGTGATAAGATTCAGGCAATCCGACATGTCTTCACACCTACTGTGTCACTATCTTATGCATATGCTCCTGATTATCAAACTCAATATATACGTTCTGGCAAAAAAGTTAATTATATACAATATGAAGGTGCTTCGGCAGGTGGAAAGACTGGAGCTATCAATATGCAGATTTCCAACCAATTGGAGATGAAAGTAAAGTCCGACAAGGATTCTACGGGCTTCAAGAAAATCTCGCTCATCGACGAACTCGGTGCGAGTATGTCGTACTATATGGATTCCAAGACATGGAGTGACCTTACCATGAATATCCGTCTAAAGTGGTGGAAGAACTACACCTTCAGCCTCACTGGCCGATTTGGCACTTATGCCTGGGGAAAAACGAAGGAGGGAAATATAGTACAGAGTAAGACTACGCATTATAGTTTAGGACATTTTGGACAGTTTGCCGGAATGTCGCAGAGTATATCATATACGCTTAACCCTGAGAAAATCAGAAAACTCTTCGGAGGCGGAGACGATAAGAAAAAGGAAGACGATGATGAGAGTGATGATGATTATGACACAGGATTGGATACTAACGTCGATCCCGTCATGATGAAAGGACAGAACGCCCTTGCCGATAGAGGAAGTAGCAATAAGGCAGAGACCGATGATGACGGCTATATGCGTTACTCCATGCCTTGGAGCCTGACTTTTGCCTATAGTATTTCCATGAGTGAAGATCATTCGAAATTCAGGGAATATGGTAAGTACGTGGATTATAAAAATTCTTTCAATGAAATAGAAAGAATTCCAGGTGGATACCTAGGTTATAAATTCACACAGTCTCTGAACGTATCCGGAAACATCAGCCTTTCCGATGGTTGGAATATATCATTTATGTCTGGCTACGACTTCGATGTTCATAAACTGGTACGAACTTCCGCATCATTGATGCGCGACCTTCATTGCTTCGCCATGAGCTGTCAGGTGGTAATATCCCCATATACAAGCTATAACTTCTCGTTCTACTGTAAAGCGTCAACACTTGCCGATGCCCTCAAGTATGATAAGCGGTCTGGATATTCCAACAATGTGAGGTGGTATTAGAGGTGAAAGGTCAAAAGTCAAAGCTCAAAATGTCTTCGACCTTACTCCTTTGACCTTAGACCTTAGTTAAAAATGTACATTTTTATAAAAAAAAGTCGTAATCCTTTGTTTTAACAAAAAAAAGTTGTATCTTTGCCACTGAAATACCAAAAATGAAATAACAAAGGTACAAAAAGGTCAAAAGACAAAAGGCAAATAGAATAATGTTGACGAAATAGGGAATAGGGTTTGATACTAACACCCCTTCATCCTTAATCTTTAGTCCTTAATCCATATTTTCCTTAGTCCTTAACCTTTAGACCTTAGTCTAATTAAAAAAATTACTTATGAAGATAACTGTAAAAATCACTTTGATTCTCATCTGCTTTGCATACTCCTTGGCGATGCATGCACAGGATGCCATAGTCTATGACTATCGTCTTGATCAGAAAGCCCTCAATGACTCAAAGAATCCTATACCTTATGAGATTCGCAATGCTCCATTGTTCGGCAAGACCATCAATGTGTTTGGTGCCAGCCGTGCCCGAAACAACCGTAAGGATGTTACAGAAACATGGCATTGTAAGCTTGCACAGAAGTATCACATGCTCTATCGCAACTATGCCCGAAACAATTGCTGTATATCATTCGACCGTCGTAGAGAGCGTTGGAGCGCTCCAATCAACGAGTTCTATGAGGAAATGGATACATGTGACTATATCCTCCTTATTGGCGGTCATAGTGACGCGGAGCAGATCATCAAGGGTAAAGGTACCTTAGAGGAGTTTGAGGAAGGCTATGCTAAGCTTCTTCGTGGTTTCATCCATAAGGCTCCAAGTGCTAAGGTTGCAGTCTTTACTCCTTGGAGAATCAATAATCCTCCTTATCCGGATATTACTCGTATAATGGTAGAGACAGGTGGTAAATTCGCTATTCCTGTTTATGATTGTTCTACACAAAGCGGTATCTATGTCTGGGATATGGAATTTGCCCGACGGTACTTCCATACGTATCAAGACAATACCCACCTGAATTCCAAGGGACATGACCTGTTTATGAATAAGGCAGAGAAATTCATGTTAGGGCTTTAGGGAAGTTGAAAACTGACTATCGACAAAGAATACCAGTCAATAGCGATTGGAATTAAATAAAATGCAAAGACGCAGAGCCACGAGGCTTTAAAACCTCAGAGCCTCTGCGTCTTTTCGTTTAATATTTATTGTGTCTGGTAAAAAAGACTCAATGTGAAATAGATCAAAATGCTTTCCTTGTGTCTCCCTCTTATGGGCTTTGCTTGTGGCAAATCCCTGCTGATGCGAGTTCTCCTTTTCTTTTGGTAAGCCTTTTTGAGGCTTCCCAAGAAAATGAGCCCTCACCCAGCGGAAATCACTACGGAAAGACAAAATACGAGGACAAAATAGCTCCCTGCGGTCGTAAAAAATGGCTGGCGCATTACCCAATCTCGTATGGATTTATCTTCGGAATTCTTTGTAATCAAATTCCACGTTCTCTACATGTTTTTACGACCGCAGGGAGCTATTTTGATCTTGTTTGATTTCTAATTCTTGATGTAAGGTGAGTTACATTGATTTTCCGGGCACCAATAATTATTCATTATTAATTATTAATCAATTAAGCCCCAGCTTTTGGCTTCTACCACGCCCTCTTCGCCTTCAGTTCTATGTATTTGCTCAGTATGCCGAAGGAGAGAGACTCAGGATGTATTGAAAGGCAGTAGATGCCGTTTTGCTGAAGGGTGTCGGCTATAAGCTGTTTCTGGTTCACCATGTCTTTGGCAAGGGTACTCTCCACGCATTGGGAGTGTGTTCTGCCTATTTTACTTTCAACAATACCCTTTATTCGCAAGCTCATCAAGCTAAAGCCAGTTCTTCGCTTTGGCTCATCAAGCTGCGCAAGTCTATTTTCTACTTTATACTTTTCCCTTTCCGCCATGCCTTCAAGTTCGCGGTCAAGGCAATTGACTATGACAAGACAGTTGCGTGAGGAAATACGCTTGAAGAACTGCAACTGACGCTCAAGAACCGATATGGTAGGAATCTCAGTATAGAGGAATATCAGACTTCTGCGCTTTACGTTACGGTCAATCATCAGGCATAGTTGCTCTATGTCGCTCTCGCCATACTCCGTGTCAAGGGCATATAGTTGCTGCATTATACTGTTGAATTGCGGTTTCCCTGCCCTTGGAGGCAGAAAGCTTATGCCCTTGGGACCGTATGAGCAGACACCTACGCAGTCAGACTCCCTTTCCAGGGCAGAGTAGGAAACGAGCAGAGAGGCATTGATGGCATGATCCTGAAGTGACAAGGAATTAAAGGTGCGCTGCATAGCCGTACCGCAGTCAATCACATTGATGACGTGCTGCGAACGTTCATCCTCGTATTCATTCACCATGGTATGCCCTGTTCTTGCCGTTGCCTTCCAGTTTATGGTACGTATATCATCGCCTGCCACATACTCCCTGATATCACGGAACTCTGTCTTGTTGGCAGGCAACTGCCTCTTGTGGTTTCCTGTTGATATTGTCTGTCGGGAGCGCACCTGTTCATCCTTCTCGCGGAGTCTTGAGAAAGCTGGATATACATCAACCTCCTGTCCTTCTGGCTGGAGTATTATTCTGCGTTCAAGCAGTCCAAGACATGATACATAGACAAGAGACCTGCCAAGTAGGAAATGCCCCCTGCACGACGGCATTATGGATGTTTGACAGTTGAAACTTGACTTCTCTTTGTTGGAAAAAGGCAATCTGTCACCCTCCATTTTTTTTAATTCGGTAGGTATCTCGTCAATGGCGTATGCACTCTTAATCCATCCTTTTATTATTTTGAAAGATACGGAATATACGTTTTCTTCGCCAAGGTCGAGTTTTGAGGCAATATCCCTTCCACCATCAATACGCAGCATCATGAGCAGCGCGATATCGATAGCCGATGCCACGACTAACAGGCATAGCAATACGAGTGCTATGCCGTACAGCGCATCAACCATCACACCAAGGGCTGATATGGTTGCAATGGCAAACAGGATGATGAAAAATCGCTTTTTTAGGAACATATCATATTAATTAATAATTAACACTTGCTTTAGCTTGTTGAGCTTCAGCGAAAAATTAACATGGAAGGGCATGGGCGTCAATCTACACGAAGGTTTGCGCGTACAGGCATGTTAATTATTAATTGTTAATTGTTAATTATCAATTGCCACGCTGTCTATAATCTGCTTTACGAGTTGTGCTACTGTCATGCCGTTAAGCTCTGCCTCTGCCGTAAGCGTCACCCTGTGGGCAAGTACGTAAGGAGCAAGGAAATGAATGTCATCAGGAGTAACGAAATCCCTTCCTGATAATATGGCATGAGCCTTGGCTGTCTGCAACAGAGCGATGGAAGCACGTGGAGAGCCTCCAATCCACGTATAGGCAGAATTGCGTGTAGCTGCAACGATATTACACAGATACTTCATCAATGAATCATCTACTACCACATCCTTGAGCATCCCCCTGAGTGTTCTGAGCTCGTCAAGCGTGAGTACAGGTTTGTCGAAGCGTACCTCATGCAATCTGTTGCCCTGATGATACTCTTGAAGAATCTTCAGTTCTGATTCCACGGAAGGATATCCAACGGTAACTTTCAGAAGGAAACGGTCCATCTGAGCCTCTGGCAGACGGTAAGTACCCTCCTGGTCAATAGGGTTCTGCGTTGCCATCACCATATAGAAGTCGGGTAGGGGATAGGTAGTACCGTCGAATGTAACCTGTCTTTCCTCCATACACTCAAACAATGCAGCCTGTGTCTTGGCAGGGGCACGGTTGATCTCATCCACAAGCAGGAACTGCGTAAAGACAGGTCCCTTGCGGAAGGTGAAGTCCTGTGTCTGGGTGTTTAGGATTGATGTACCTACAACATCGGTAGGCATAAGGTCAGGAGTGAACTGCAGACGCTTGAAATCTGCACTTATAAGTTGTGCGAGTGTCTTTGCCATAAGAGTCTTTGCCACTCCAGGCACACCCTCAAGCAATACGTGACCATCGGCAAGGAGGGCAGTGAGCAAAAGCTCAAGAACCTCATCCTGTCCTTTTACAATACTATTGACTGCATACTTCAGTTCTGCAATCTTGGAGTTGAACTCCGTTAGGTCTATACGTGAAGAATATTCCATATCTTTGTTTTTTTATTGTTCGCAAAAGTTCATCAAGCTAAAGCAAGTTTCCTCAATTGATTGTATCTAATTGTTCCAGACATAGCCTGTACGACTTGGCATCCACCTGTACTCCGCTTGCCGTCAGTTCCTCCAGGGTGGAGAGCACCTCCTTGACATGTTCCTCATTGAGTCCCCTGTTTGCTGCCAGTATGCTTGCAAACTGTGATACTTCCGAGAAATTCCTTGTCCGCATATCAAAGTAGAACTCCTTGCGAAGTTTGTAGAGCAGTACACGCTTCTCTATGCGCAGCAGTTCACGGTAATCCGTATCGTCTGTGTATATTGTGGCAAGATGTCTGATAAAGTTAATGCTTGAGTTCTTCACCTTCTTGTTCACATTCTCAGGTCTGCGCCTGCGTCGTGTATTGAAGATGATGACAAGGGCAAGGGCTGCGCACAACAACCATAGGAACAGGGCGGTGGCAGGATGTTTTAGCAGAACCATGAACGTGGTGCCCTCAACTTCGTTTATTTCCTCATAGTCATTGTAGATGATAATCAGTGGCAGTGACTTGTCAAACGTACACTCCATGATATGCTCCATGCCAATACGCAGATCCTTATTCTGCACAGCGTAGTTGGTGAAGAATAAATAGTCGTTGAAGGTTAGCGTGACATATCCTTTTCCTATATCCCTCCTTGCTACCACATCGTATTTATCGTTAAAGGATATGAGCGGTGTGTAAAAGCCTAAAGGAATGTCACCGTAGAAATCACAGTATTCGTCTGCTACTACTATGTCGCCTTGTGTGGTGTCGTTCTGTAAGCTGTCCTCTTGTAAACTGTCCTCCTGTAAAATACAGATAGTCTCTGTTATCATGTTCTCCCATACCATGATAGAGTCAGGTTCGCCGTTCGACTTTTCACGCAGATACAGACTGGTGCGCTTTATATCGCTCTCCCTGTTAAGGAAGTCGAGAATGTTGAAGGAGCCCCATATACCGCTCCCTGACTCGATAAGCAGCTGTCGGGATAATCTATAATTAACACCACCGGCAATAAGCAGTCTGTTGCCTGTGTTAACCATGCTTATGAGTTTGGCAAACTGTTCTTTTTCAGCATTTAGTTGATATCCGGAACCCACAAACAGGTAGTTTGCCTTTTTCTTTCCGAATTTTGCAAAGGCAGTGTCTGCATCAACCTCAACATACACCTTTCCTTTCCAATAGTCATGCAGATACTCGTCAAGATATTTCGCGCCGAAAGGCTCTTTTGACTTCGTGCTGCCCATCTGCTCATTATCCCATTCGTATTTTGGAGTCTGGTCATAGATACGTTTGCCATAGGGTAGCAGTAGGACGCATACTATGCAGATGCCAGCCAGAATGTATATCCATGTGGCGTGCCTGTTCAGGAAGTTCATGCTTTTATTCATGCTCACCTCCTTCCTCAGTCATCGTACACAGGGTGTTGCTAATGGCTGTCACATCGTCAAACAGTTCCTTGCTTGCAGGGTAGTGGCCGTATTTTATATACAGGAAAGCCATGGTTATCTCCCTGAGCTTGTCTGCTCCCCACTTCAATTCCCTCACATACATCATCGGAGTCTTCGTGGGTTGCCACGCTATCCTCTTCATATTGTCAAGCCTTTGAAGAGTCATAAGATAGCGCAGGTGTATGGCAAGTGCGAAGTCGCCATCATCAACCGCCTTCTGAAGTTCCTGAACGAAGTTATGTCCCCTGATATCTGCATCCTCCGTAGATCCCATTTCCGTGGTGGATGAGAAATACTGCGGATCAATGGCTTCAACGGTAGGAGCACGATAGAAACTGCCGAACTCCTTATATATAATCCAGCCAATAAAGCATATCAGGAATACCCACATAAGTATCTGGATAACATTGAGCGCACCCTCGGGAACATGTATGCTGAAGATTGACTTGAGCAATTCGCCGAGGGCTTTGCTGAAGTCTATCTTCTCTGTCTTCGAGAGTCGGATGATATCCTCTTCGTAGTCTGGTATGTCGGAAATGTATATCACTTACCTTGCTGTTTTAATCTTCGTTTCTTCCTTGCTTCTATTTCCGCTTCCTTCTTCTCTTCACACATCATGCAGTGACCATAGAAGAAGTGCGTGACAATGATTGATATCATGCCGGCAAAGACGTAGCCCACTGCCAGGCATTCCAGTATGAGGCTAATCTGTGTTTCTGTGTCGTTGAATAGCCTTGTTATGGGCTCTTTCAGTGCCGGTGATATATATAGTGAAAGTATTTCTGCAAATGACAGAATCAACAGGAGAGGACCTATAACCATCGACATCGTGATTATTGTGACTCCGAGAATCATGAACATCAGGCTTACAAAGTTTGAGAACGATAGCGTTACCGCATTGCCAATAGCCGACATCATACCATCCTCTCTGTTCCTATGATGTATCACAAGTGCCATGTTCCTTATCGAGTCAATGAAAAAAGGTGCTGCAATCGTCATAGAGCTGAGAAAACTCGCAACAACACTTATGCCGCCTATTACAATGGCACTATGAAGTAGGCTTATCCACATCCTCCATAGCTCAAACAGCTTTGGCAGTCGCTTCGGGTAGTCGAATTCCTCAGCGTGCTCTACCACATACATCATCATCGAAGGAACTGTAGGTATGAGAAGTAATGCGACAAAGGCAATTCCAAGCGAGAAGAGTATGCTCTTCAGGAAGATTATATTCACCAGTTCGATGACGGCAAGAATGAGCACAGGCTTCACGGCAAGTTGCATTGCAAGCCTGCTGTGGGTCACAATCCACTGGCAGCCTTCTGTTACAACCTGTCCACGTTCCCTTATCTTGTATATCCCCGATTCTGTCATTGTCTTTCTTTCTTTGCTAATTGTCTTGGCAACAATATTATATAATACACGGAGAAGGTAAGTCCGGCTACCATGAGCAGCACTCTTAAAGCCATAGGCCATTCCTGATGCCTCGTGATGAAGCTCTCAATGAATCCTGCTATCATAAAGAACGGCATCATGGCGAGTGCCATTGTCAATGCCTCCTGCGCCGATTGCATCAGGGCCTTCATGCGTGTCAGTTTGCCGGGGAAGAACCATCCCATTCCCAGTTGCATTCCTGCGGCGCAGCATACTATTGCTGCCGGCAACTCCAGTGAGCCGTGCTCATTTGGAGCTATCAGGGCATCTATAAGATATCCGTTCTGGGCAAAGAATGTTGTGAAGCAGCCCATCATCGTACCGGTTGTTATGGCTTTGTAGATGGTGTAGAATGGGGTCAACAGTCCGGATACGAAGTAGTGAAGGCCTACAAACATATTGTTGGTAGTGATTTTGAAGTACATTTCCACCTCGCCCTCACTGCCGTATATTCCCATCGGATTTCCGTTTTTGATGTTGTTCATTGTCTCATGATAGTATCCGCCTGAGAAGAACGCCTTGAAATAGCCGGTATCAAGGCATTGCGACATTACACCGACAACCCAGCCGATAAGGAACAAGCATAGTGAAAACAGCAGGAAATGTCTGCTCCTGTAGAACGACATCGGTACGGTATGCTTGAAGAAATGCAACAACTCCGTCCACCTCTGTGGCTGTCGCCTGTATAGTATGTGGTGAAACTGCAAGGCAAGGGCATTAAGATCCTTGCAGACCTGTGTCTCAGGGTAGTGGCTCTGCGCATAGGCAAGGTCGCTGCATACTGAGAGATAAGCCTGACCGAGTTCGTTGGGAGAGTACAGCTTCCAGCCGTCAAGCATGTTCTGATACCTGTCCCATTGATGTTTATTCTTGGATATAAATCGCCCTTCTGTCATTGTTCGTAGCCCCCTCCATCCCCCCGAGGGGGGAGTTTTTTTATACAAAATACTATCTAAAGTCCCTCCCCCTCGGGGGAGTAGGAGGGGGGCTTTTTATCCTTTTTGACTGCGAAAATACAAAAAATATTTGGAAAATGATACTTTTTCCATTTATTTTTCTTACTTTTGCCATAAAATTTCAGTTTAGTGTTCAGAGTTGGGTGTTTAGTGTACTGCTCTAACCTCTAACCCCTAACCCCTAACCTCTTAACCCCATTCATCATGCAATACATCCTCTCATCACAAGGTATAAGAATACATCAGGAACCGGCAAGCTTTGCAGCCCGTCTGGCCGCATTTTCCATCGACTTCATGCTGATGGGCATTGCGTGGCTTTTTCTCTTACTAATGCTCAAAGAAGGGGCGTTTGAAGGTATAAACGGGGCCTTGGTTATTACCCTTGTGATACTTATCCCTTATTTGTATCCTCTTATCAGTGAAACCGTGGCAAGCGGCCAGACGTTGGGTAAGAAACTGCTCCACATCCGTGTGGTGGACCTTGAAGGCGGTGGTCCGAAGATCTCGGCATTCATCCTCCGTTGGCTCATCCTTCCGCTTGATGTCTTCGGCTCTGCCGGCATCGGTTCCCTCTGTGTCTTCTTCACCAAGCATCAGCAGCGTCTCGGCGACCTCGTTGCCGGCACATGGGTTGTGCGCACTCAGGAATACGAGAAAGTAGATTTCTCATCACTCGAGGCAGAAGAAGTTAACGAGTAGTAAGAAGATGTTTTTTAGAGACACACATTTAATAGTGCATAGTTGTTAAAATAACGTGGGTTCGACGACTTGACGAGGACAAGCAGCAAGCTGCTTTTAACTGACAATAATTATTCACAAGGCTCAAACAATCTAAAGCAAGTGTTGATGCGTGATTAAAAACGAAATCGGGCTGCCTCCTCGCTTGAAGAGACAGCCCGAAATGTTATGGGGGTTCTTTTTACGATACTTTGTTGAGCTTCTTGATGATTGAGAAGATGAAGACAGCTGCTACGAGGCAGATGACCATCAGGGCTCCCCATACGATGTAGAGGTCCTTGCCCCAGAGGTAACCCGGAATCTGAACGAGGAAGTTGCCTATGGCGGTTGAGACGAACCAGCCACCCATCATCATTCCCTTGTACTTTGGAGGTGCTACCTTGGTAACGAATGAGATTCCGATAGGGGAGAGAAGCAACTCGGCGAAGGTGAGGATGAGGTAGGTCTCGATGAGGAGGTTTGGCGATACGTCTGCCATGTGGAGGTTAGAGCCGTCGGCTGCATATTCTGGCACAGGGAGACCGATAGAGCCTACTGTCATGAGCAGATATGCAATGGCTGCAACGAGCATTCCGAGACCTATCTTCACAGGTGCCTTTGGCTCAAGTCCCTTCTTGCCAAGCCATGAGAAGATGGCGATGCTGACAGGGGTGAGCATTACAACGAAGCATGCATTGAACTGCTGGAAGATTGGTGCGTCAACCTTTACGCCCTCGGCAGGCAACTGTGTGTAGTTCCAGAATAGGTATGCCAATGGCAATAGTACGATAGTAGCGCCGATTCCCTTTTCCTTGCCTGTCTTGCCCTGGAAGAGGGAGAAGAGGCCGAAGACGATGAAGATAGCGGCTACGAGGTTGGTTACATCGAACTGCATAGCCTCGATGCCTGTGGATGTTGTTGCGGTATAGTCGCGTGCGAAGAAGGTGAGGGTGAGTCCGTTCTGATGGAATGCCATCCAGAAGAAGATGACAACGGCGAAAACAAGGCACAGGCAGATGATGCGCTCTTTTGTCTCGGCTGGTGAGAGTTCCTCGACGGTCTCTTTACTCTCTCCACTATCTACCTTAGTCTTTGTAGTGATAACCTGACGGTAGGTTGGTCGGCCAATGTAGAAGATGAGAATAGACACAATCAATGAGGCACAAGCCACACCGAAGGCGTAGTGGTAGCTCTCGGATACAGATACGCCGAGCGAGTTCTGAGCCCATTCCATTACCTTTATGGCTGCGGTAGGCGCAAACATAGCACCGATGTTGATTGCCATATAGAAGAGCGAGAAGCCTGCATCGCGCTTTGCAGAATAGGTTGCCTCGTTGTAGAGGTCGCCCACCATTACCTGCAGGTTACCCTTGAAGAGTCCTGTTCCGATGCTGACGAGTACGAGTGCTCCTGCCATTGCAATCATGGCTATGGAGTTGCTGCCGAGAGGCAGGGCGAGCAGAACGTAGCCGGCAAACATGATGAAGATGCCGATGGTGACGAGCTTGCTGTAGCCTACCTTGTCGGCGAGGGCACCGCCGAAGAGAGGGAGGAAATACACGAACATGAGGAAACTCGAGAAGATGGTACTTGTGAGTTTCTCGTCGAAGCCGAAGTTGGCTTGTAGGAAGAGTGTGAAAACGGCGAGCATGGTGTAGTAGCCGAAACGCTCACCTGTGTTGGCTAATGCCAAGGTCCATAGACCTTTAGGTTGTCCTTCGAACATAGATAGTTAAATAATGGCCCCTCACCAGCCCTGTGGGCATCCTCTCCCCAAGGGGCGAGGAGGAAGTTAGTATCTTCAATCATGGGAAGATGAAAGGCAAGGATTTTTTTAATTGTTAATTATTATTTGTTGATTTTTTAGCGATATATAGGTAACTTTTTCCCTCGCCCCCTGGGGAGAGGGTGTCACGAAGTGACGGGTGAGGGGCTGTTTTACTTTACATTCGGTTTCTGCAATCCGTAGCCGTTCTTCTTGTCGAGGGCGATGATCATCACTGAGATGATGATGGCGAAGACTCCGAAGCCGGCGAAGATGGTCATTGACTGGGTGTAGTCGATGAAGCCGGATGCGTCGGTGTTAGCCTCGTTTACTGAGCCTATCCACATCGGAACCATGGAAAGACCGATGTTCTGAATCCAGAAGATGAGGGCGTAGGCTGTGCCGAGAAGCTTCATCGGGATAATCTTCGGAACGCTTGGCCACATGGCTGACGGAACGAGTCCGAAGGCGATTCCGAGTACTATCATCACGGCGATGGCGAGAACCCAGTTGTTGACGGGTAACGCAAAAGTAACGTGAACGATGGTCAGGAGTATGCTTCCTGCAAGCATGAGGGTTGCGCCCTTACCGTATTTGTCGTAGATGCTTCCGAAGAGTGGGGTGAGGAAGATGGTGCCGAATGGGAGCATGGCAGGGATGAGTCCTGCAAGTTCCTGATCAACACCGTACTTGAACACCATGAGCTTGGTGGCGAACTTCAGGAATGGGAATACTCCTGCATAGAACATAAGGCAGAGGAAGGTGATGCACCAGAAGCCGGGATTGAGGAAGAGGATTTTGAGGTCGGCGAACTTGAAGCCTTCTTCTGACTCTTCTGACTCTGCTGCTGATGCTGCATCTTCTTTCTTGTCCATTACATTATAAACAATGAATGAGATGAGACCGATGCAAAGACATGCAGCTCCAAGTCCTACGGATGCGCTTACTCCACCCATTGCCTTTGCAATAGGCAGGGATGCAGCGAGGGCGAGGGCTGTTCCGATACGTGCAAGTGCCACCTGAAGTCCCATGGCAAGAGCAAGCTCATGACCAGTGAACCACTTCACGATAACCTTTGACACGGTGATGCCTGCAATCTCGCATCCTACTCCGAAGATGGCGAAGCCGAGACCTGCGTATGCCACCTGTGACTGTACGTCGCCACCGAAGGGTACCCAGATAGTTGCATCGCCGAAATCGGTTGTTACTGCCCACCATTTAATCAATGCACCACCAAACATAAGGATTGTGGAGGTGAGACCGGTGAAGCGTATGCCGAACTTATCGAGGATGATACCGCCGAAGAAGAGCAGCAGGAGATATACGTTCATCAAGCCGTATGCGCCTGAGAACCATCCGTATTCGCTTGATGTCCATCCGAGACCAAGTCCATTCTCTGCGCCTTTTGAGGCAGTGAGAAGTGGTTCGAGCGGTGACATTACGTCGCAAAAGAAATAACCGAACATCATCGTTACTGATACGATGGTGAGGGCTGTCCAGCGTGCCGCTGGGGAGTTGCTGAGTTTGTTCATAGAAAAAGCCTAACCAAGCCTTCCCAAAGGGAAGGATGTTTTATAGTATTTATCCCTATGAAGGGGTGTTTCTTTCTTTTGATTAATAATACTATCTACTCCCCCTGGCGGGGGTGAGGGGGATGGAACCCTCCCTTTGGGAGGGACTGGGTGGGCTATAGCCACATCTTCAACCACTCAAAGAACGTGCGCTGCCAGAGGATGCCGTTCTGTGGCTTGAGTACCCAGTGATTCTCGTCAGGGAAGATGAGGAGCTCAGCAGGGATGCCTCTCATGCGTGCTGCATTGAAAGCACCGAAACCCTGATTGGCATTGATGCGGTAGTCCTTCTCACCGTGGATGCAGAGGATAGGAGTGTCCCATTTGTCAACAAAGCGGTGTGGGGAGTCCTCGTAAGTCTTCTTTGCACGTGCCGTAGCATCCTTGTTCCAATAGGCATCATCGTACTCCCAGTTTGAGAACCAAGCCTCTTCGGTGTCGGTGTACATAGACTCAAGGTTGAAAGCACCGTCGTGGGAGATGAATGCCTTGAAACGCTTGTTGTGGTGAGAGGCAAGGTAATAAACGGAGAAACCACCGAAACTTGCGCCTACGCATCCGAGACGGTCCTTGTCAACGTAAGGGAGGGTGCAGGCATCGTCAATGGCTGAGAGATAGTCGTCCATACACTGACCTGTCCAGTCGCCTGATACCTTCTCGTTCCATTCGCTTCCGAAGCCAGGAAGACCACGGCGGTTAGGTGCTACGATTACATATCCGTTGGCTGCCATTATCTGGAAGTTCCAGCGATAAGACCAGAACTGAGACACAGGGCTCTGAGGACCACCCTCACAGAAGAGGAGGGTAGGGTATTTCTTGTTAGGGTCGAAGTTGGATGGAAGGATAATCCATACCAGTTCCTCCTTGCCGTCGGTTGTCTTAACCCATCGCTGCTCAGTCTTTCCGAGAGACAGTTTTGAGAGGATATGCTCGTTCTCCTTTGTGAGCTGCGCCACAGTTGCGAGTTTCGGAGCAACAGAAAGGGTGTTGTTTCCTTTCTGCTTGGAAGCCTTTGGAGGTGTAACGAGGTAGATATCATCAGGAGCGGAGAAAGAATGGCGGGTAGCGATGAGGCTTCCCTTCTTGTCGCCGAGCATCTGAAGAGAACCGAAGTCAGCCCAGTCGTTTGTTATCTGCTCAACATTGCCGTTGAGGTTTGTACGATACATATTCTCGCAGCCATGCCATACACCTATGAAATAAAGGGAACGGGAGTCGGCTGCCCAGCAAAAATCATCTACGTTTGAGTCGAATGCCTCGGTAGCGTATTGCTTATTACCATTAGCGAGGGTGTAGATGCAGAGGCGGTTGCGGTCAGACTCATATCCGTCGCGCTCCATGCTAAGCCATGCCACATAGGTGCCATCTGGAGAGAACTGAGGGTTCACGTCGTAGCCGAGGTTGAGGTCTTGCGATGTCTTGTTCACGCTCTGTGTTGCGAGAGTCTTGGTATAGTCAATGGCAGGAGCCTTGTAGTCGGCTGGCTTGCAGAGGTTGCGAGTAGTGCCTGAAGCTACATCGTAGAGGAAGATATCGGTATCAGTAGATACGGCATAGTCGCGACCAATCTTCTTACGGCAGGTATATGCTATTGATTTTGAGTCAGGACTCCAGTTCATCTGCTCCATTCCACCGAAAGGCTCACCCGGGCACTCGTAAGGCTCTCCTGCGAGAATATCCTTTGCATTTGCTGTGGCGATAGTGCCATCCTCAGAAACTGATGCAAGGAAAGGATGCTGGATAGACTCCACGTAGTGATCCCAATGGCGATACATAAGGTCGGTAATCTTTCGGCCAGTAGCCTTTGGGAGGTCATCGGGATTCTTCTGAATGATCTCATGGAAAGGCAAAGACTTGACGATGATTACCTGTTTGCCATCAGGAGAGAACTTGAAACCCTCTATGCCGTCATCATCCTTGGTCAGTTGCTTGCGGTTAGAACCGTCGGCATTCATAGTCCATATCTGGCCATTTGTGATAAATGCGAGAACGGTTCCGTTAGCTGTCTGTACCCATGCAGGTTCATTCTCCGAGTCGGCAGAGGTGGTAAGCTGACGGTTATCAGTTCCGTCAGCATTCATAACATAGATAACGGTATGGGAGGCATTCTCCTTCACGCTATAATAAGATACGGTGTATGCAATCTTCGAGCCGTCGGGAGAGGCTGCCACGCCACCTATGCGTCCCATAGCCCACAGGGCTTCAGGAGTCATGAGATCGCTTTTGAGTGAGATGTCACTCTTACCGATATTTACTTTTGCCTCGGCAGGAGATGTTGTTAGGGTTGTAGCCATAATGGCGGTAAGTGCCAGTTCTTTTATCATATTAATTCAACTTTATTCGCTTAGCTCAAGTTGAAAGTGAAGAGTGAAGAGTTAAAAGTGAAGAATTTGAATTAGCTTTTATCGCGAATGGGCGAGTAATTGCCTTAAAACTGCAATACTAACTTAAATTCTTCACTCTTAGTTATTCACTCTTCACTTTTATCTGGATTTTCAGTTTATCTTCGGAAATGTGTAATTTCAAGTGAAGATTACTCACCTCTGAGGCGAGCGTTCTTCCTTGCGAGTTCCTCACGCTTCTTGCGCAGTTCCTCAGCCTCTTTCTGCATAGCCTGCATACGAGCAGCGAGACCGCTTACCTTGCGGTTAGGGTTCGCCTTGTTCTCTGCACGCTTTGCCTCGAGTATTGCGAGCAGCTTCTCCTCGTTTGTGGTCTTGCGGAGAGTCCACATGATTGCTGCTGAGCAGAACAATGAGATGAAGTAGTAGAAGTTGAGGCCTGAAGAGTAGTCGTTGAAAATGAAGAAGAACATCAGCGGCATGAGGAACATCATGTACTGCATCATCTTCATCTGCTGTGCCTGCTGACCTACCATCTGGTCACGCTGCTGGCGCATTGTCATCCATGAGTAGATGAGGTTGGCTGCGCAGAACAGAATACAGGTGAGTGAGAGGTGGTCGCCTATGAGCCAAAGGTTGGTGCTCCACTCCCAGATAGGGTCGTATGCTGAGAGGTCTTCCATCCACAGGAATGACTCACCACGGAGCTGTATTGCGTTTGGCACGAAGTTGAACATTGCAATCCACACAGGCATCTGAATGAGCATTGGCAGACAGCCTGAAAGCGGACTTACACCATACTCTGAGTAGAGCTGCATCATGGCCTGCTGCTTCTGCATCTGATCCTCCGGCTTGTCATACTGCTTTGTTGCCTCGTCGAGCTTTGGACGGAGCACACGCATCTTCGCACTTGACATATAGCTCTTCTTCACCATAGGGTAGGTGAGAGCCTTGAGAATCAAGGTGATGAGGATGAGCACTACACCCATTGGGATAGCCAAGTCCTTCAACCACTCGAAGATATAAAGTGTGAACCAACGGTTGATATAGTGGAAGATAGTCCATCCGAGATATACAAGACGCTCGAGCTGAAGGTCCTTGCCGAATGCAGACCCCTCCTCTACGTCCTGAAGAAGACGGAAGTCATTAGGACCATAGTAGAACTCGAACTGTGTAGGATTCACTCCTGATGGGTCGAACGCTGTCTTGAGCTTTGCCTCATACTGCTTGAGATAGCCGTTGCCGTTCTTCTTCTCATAAGGAATAGAGGTGAGCAGAGCATTGTCGGCGAAGTCGCTCTTTGAAATCATCACGGCAGAGAAATACTGGTTCTTGAATGCTACCCAGTCAATCTTCTCCTCCACAGCCTCGTCAATCTTCTCGCTTGTCTCGCTCAGTTCGTCAGTACCGCCTTCAGAGAAGTGGTAGGTGAGGGCAGAGCGGTTGTTCTCGAAAGTGAATCCGCGCTCCTGCTGACGCACACGGTCTTTCCAGTCGATGTTGATCTGGGAGTTGTTAGGATCGAAGAGACCTGCCATTCCGCTTGCCTTTATAGAGCAGCTGAGAAGGTAGTCCTTACCGAGCTTGTATGAAATCTCAAGTGTCTTGCCCTCGGCAGCCTTTGCAACGAAGGTCACCGTTGAATCGCTCTGGGCGGTAGGGGTGAAGAACAGATCCTTAGTGGAGATGTTCATCTGCTTAGCCACGAGGATGTAGTTCAACTGCTGGTCATTGCCTGCGAAGAGGGTTACATCCTTGTTGCCGTTACGGTCTTTGTAGTTCTTTACTACCGCCTTGCTAACGGTTGCACCCTTGGTGCTGAGCGTGAGGGCAAGCTTTGTGTTCTCAAGAACGATGTCCTGTGCCTTGCCGTTGAGGGCTGAGTAGAACATAACGGTGGTGTCCTGATTCTCGAGGGCAGCCTTAGCCTGTTCTTGTTTCTTAGCTTCTGCTTGCTTGCGCTCATTCTCCTGCTTTGCCTTGTTTACGGCTGCTATGGAGTCCTGCTGGTGCTGTGCACGGATTTCCTCCTCGGATGGACGGCTGAACCAGCTGAATCCGAAAAGTACTGCGGCTATGAGCACAAAGCCTGTGATAGTGTTTTTATCCATTTAATTTAATTTGGCCTCTCCCCCCGCCCTCTCCCGTAGAGAGGGAGCCGGAAGGCGAAAAGGCGTTTTTGTTATTAATTATCAATTTCATTAGGTTCTCCGGCTCCCTCTCTTCGGGAGAGGGCGGGGGGAGAGGTCTTATTTAATGCAAGTCTTCACAAAGTCAAGGAACAGCGGATGCGGCTTGAGAACTGTGCTCTGGTACTCTGGATGGAACTGAGTTCCGATGTACCACTTGAGCTCTGGTATCTCAACAATCTCTATGAGGTCTGACTCCGGGTTGCGACCTACGCATTGCATACCGTTCTGCTCATATTCCTTGATATATTGGTTGTTGAACTCATAACGATGGCGATGGCGTTCCTTTATCTCCTCTGCGTCGTAGATAGCGTGTGTGCGACTGTTCTTGCGAAGCACGCACCCGTATGCCCCGAGACGCATGGTGCCACCCATGTTAGAGATATTCTTCTGATCCTCCATGATGTCGATGACATTGTGTGGAGTGTTCTCGTTCATTTCGCGAGAGTCGGCATCCTGATAGCCCAGCACGTTACGGGCGAACTCGATAACCATCATCTGCATACCCAGGCAGATACCGAATGTCGGGATGTCATGCTCACGGGTATATTGTGCAGCTATTATCTTGCCCTCTATGCCTCTGTGGCCGAAGCCCGGGCAGATGAGGATACCATCCTGACCGGCAAGCTTCTCAGCTACGTTCTCCTTCGTGATAAGCTCTGAGTTGATGTATGTGATAACCGTCTTGCGGTCGTTATACACACCTGCATGGAGCAGAGACTCACGTATTGACTTGTAAGCGTCCTGAAGGTCGTACTTGCCCACAAGACCGATATGCACCTCTTCCTTTGCGTTGCGACGACGCTCGAGATATGCTTTCCAGGGACCGAGAGCCGGAGTCTCGCCTACTGGTATTCCGAGCTTGCGGAGTATTGCAGCGTCAAGTCCCTGCTGCTGCATACTTACCGGAACCTCGTAGATGCTTGGAAGGTCTTCTGACTGAACCACGCATTCCAAATCCACGTTACAGAAGGATGCCACCTTCATGCGCAAGCCGTCGGAGAGATGCTTCTCTGTACGGAGTACGAGGATGTCTGGCTGAATACCTACCGACTGCAATTCCTTTACTGAATGCTGAGTAGGCTTTGTCTTCAACTCGCCTGCTGCCTTGAGGTAAGGCACGTATGTGAGGTGAATGTTGATGGCGTTACGTCCCATCTCCCAGCGGAGCTGACGTATAGCCTCAAGGAACGGAGCGCTCTCTATGTCGCCTATCGTACCGCCAATCTCCGTGATTACGAAGTCGTACTGTCCCTTTGTGCCGAGATACATTATGCAACGCTTAATCTCGTCGGTGATGTGAGGCACCACCTGAATAGTCTTGCCGAGATAGTCGCCTCTGCGCTCCTTGTCGATGACAGACTTGTATATACGGCCCGTGGTCATTGAGTTGGCGCGGGTTGTCTGTATGCCTGTGAATCGCTCGTAGTGACCGAGGTCGAGGTCGGTCTCCATACCGTCAGCTGTCACGTAGCACTCTCCATGCTCGTAAGGGTTAAGGGTTCCCGGGTCAATATTGATGTACGGATCGAACTTCTGAATCGTAATCTTGTAGCCGCGAGCTTGCAGCAACTTACCGATTGAAGACGAAATAATACCTTTACCGAGGGACGAAACCACGCCGCCCGTCACGAAGATGTACTTTGTATCTGCCATGATGCTTGTGTATTTATGTGTTGTTAATTATTTTGTTTATCCTCAAAACAAGATGCAAAATTACATAAAATTTTTCACATTAAGAAAAAATAATCGTATTTTGTGAGATATTTTATAATAATGTACGAAAAATCGACCATAAATCAAGTGTAAACGCAAAAATAAGGTGCTTGGCATTAATTGCCGAACACCTTATTTGCATTATTATTAGAATGAGTTGAAATATTTTTGCAGTTTATCTGTTCCGAGGAAAATTGAGCCTATTATCCCATCTGGTCTTATAATCACATAGAATGGCCATCCTGGTATATCGAATTTTGATCCCACGATAGTGCCAAAAGCATGGTCGTTCCAGTCATGCCAACTCACTTTCTTTTCTTTTTTCCAAATTTCCTCGTTATCCATAGAAATAGTAATGATCTCAACCTCATTCTTGTGCTTTGCATAGAATTCCTCAATTGTCGGTTTTATAGCCTGACAAGGACCACAACCAGCGGTAGAGAACTGTAATAGGACTATTTTCTTTCCGACAAACTCAGAAAGCTTATGTTCCTTGTCTTCACGATCATAAAGCGTGAAGTCTATCATTTTATTACCAACATGCAGATAGTTGCTTGATGGAACAAGAATTCGCTTTTCTTCGGCTAGGGTTTGATCATCATCATAATCTGTTGAAACTTTTTCTTTTATGAGATTGCGTATTCTATCACTTAGGTTCTCACTACCTATACGATGAGCTTTAAATGATATATCCCAAAGTTCTTGTATAAAAACAGGATTACATTCCCTATTCTTCATGAAGTCGAGCTTAGACACAATATAGATAGAGTCTCTTATGACTTGCACTTTTTCCAACATCTCATCGCTATCTGATTCAAGGTCTCTTGGTGCCTTTTTGTCAAGTTCTTTTACTATCATGCGTTTGAAATCTGAATATTCATTCGATTCTTTTTGCAAGGGATTGTCACTATCTGCACGCCATTGTAAATTCGGCAGATCTGGAGTACCTGTAACTTTTACTTTCGCACCTTGACATGCATAAATATTTAAGCCACATCCATTAATGTCCAGCAAATATTCAATATTATCTTCACTATCTTCGAGATCCTTATATATAAATTTCTTTTCTATATGGAATTTCCCATTCCTTATTGTGTCAACTAATGTTTTATTGCCATTTTTATATAATTGCGATTTCTTTGCCCGAAAAGCAAACTGAACAGGAGTTCCGTCAGGAACACCAGTAAGCTCCCCTTCGACAATGATAGGCTTTATGGGTATTCTCTGTTTTTCGTCAGAGGCAGACGTGTCCTTGTCCTGTGCCCAAGAGCAAGTAGCTGTGAGCAATAACAATAATGATATTATATTTCGTTTCATAGAATGAATTGACTTTTGATTTTATATTAGGAATTTCTATTTCCTGTTTTTTAGCATATTCTCTATTTCCGTATCAGGAACATGTTCGATTAATTCCCTGAAGAAAGGTCCTAAACGACCTTGGGACTTGTTGATAATGTTACCATTCGGATGTATAATCACAAAGGATGTCTTCATTCCATAATATTCTGATAATTCAAGTGCATAATTATAGTCATTCCACTCATGAAAACTTACTGTACTTTTTTCTTTCAACCAGTCTCTCTTTTCATCTGCTGAAATGGCTATCACTTCCACTTTGTCTTTGTGGCGCTTGTAGAATCCGTCAAGGATAGGTTTCGCCTCAAGACAAGGTTTACAGCCTTGTATGGTAAACATCAATACAATATATTTCCCATTAAATTCTGACAGCTTATGCACCTTGCCTTTACGGTCGTAAAGCGTAAAGTCTTTCGCTTGGCTATTAGATTGAGTTTGCTCGTCTGTTGAGGATTGTGGTGCCTGAGAATCTTGGAATGTATCGAAATATTTTAGCAATTCGTTGTTACCGGGGAAAATAGAACTGATAACGCCATCTGATTTTATAATCACATGATAAGGATATCCGGGAATATTGAATTTACTTCCTATGGAAGAGCCAGAAGTATGATCATTCCAATCTGACCAACTTACTTTCTCTTCACTTTTCCAAGTCTTTTCATCATCCATAGAAATGGTAATTACCTCAACCTCATCCTTATGTTTTGCATAGAACTTCTCAATCTCTGGCCTTACAGCATGACAAGGACCACAGGCTTTTGTAGAAAACTGTAATACGACATTTTTCTTTCCTAAAAACTCCGAAAGTTTATGTTCCTTGTCATTACGGTCGAAGAATGTTAAATCCGGCATTTTATCACCGACTTTCAGATATTCACTTGACGGAATAAGAAGTTTTTTTGCATCAATTATATTAGAGTCATCGTTATATTCAACGGGAACTTTCTCTTCAATTAATTTGCGTATTCTTTCACTAAGTTCTTTATTTCCAAGCTGATGAGAAATGATAGAAATTCTATGAAGCTCATTAGCAAAAACAGGATTAAATTCTCTTGCCTTAATGTAGTCAAGAGTAGATACAACAATGATAGAATCCTTTGCTCTTTCCAGATTCTTTATAAAATCTTCATCATTGTCAGCTTCGTATGCTTCTTGTATTTTCTTATTTATATTATCTGTCTTTTCGCGTCTATAAGTCCAATATTCGTTAAATACTTTTTGTAATGGATGATTGCTCGTAGCAATCCAATTACTACATGGTAATCCTTTTGCTGTAACCTTTATCTTTGTGCCAGGATTGGCGTAAACAGGAAGAAATGTCCCATTTGTGGAAAGTATATACTCAACATTTTCTTCATTATCTCCATCGTCTTTGTATATAAATTTCTTTTCTATATGAAATTTTCCATACGTAATTGTTGTAGTCAATGTGTTATGGGCATGCCTGTATTCTCCTGTTTTTCTTATTCGATAACAGAAACTAACAGGAGTTCCATCAGGAACACTAGTAACCTCGCCATCAATAATGATAGGCTTAATTGGTATTCTCTGTTTTTCGTCATCGGTTGATGCGTTCTTAACTTGCCCCCAAGAGCAAGTAGCTATGAGTAATAACAATATTGATATTATATTTCGTTTCATAGAATGAATAAATTTAGGCTTCTACACTTGTCTTTACTATTAAAGACGCAAAACTTCTGAAATAGTTTTAAAAAGTCGGAATTATTTCTATCACATTTAGAAAGTCTTGAAATAATCAAGCAATTCCTTGTTGCCGGGGAAAGTTGAACTTATCACCCCATCTGGTCTTATAATAACATAATAAGGGTATCCCAACATATCGAATTTTCCTCTTATGGTAGAGCCAGAGGCATGGTCATTCCAATCGCACCAATTCAACTTTTGTTCTGTCTTCCATGTCTTTTCATCATCACATGAAATGGTTATGACTTCAACTTTGTCCTTGTGCTTTGCATAAAATTCCTCAATTGTAGGCCTTATAGCATGACAAGGACCACAGGCTTTTGTTGAAAATTGCAATATGACGACTTTCTTTCCTACAAACTCCGAAAGCTTATGTTCCTTGTCTTCACGGTCATAAAGCGTGAAATCTGGCATTTTATCACCTATATGCAGATGTTCGCTCGATGGAATAAGAAATCCTTTTGCCTCATTTATATTTGAGTCGTCAAGATAATCTGCTGGAACTTTCTCTGTGAAAAGATTGCGTATTCTGTCACTTAACTGTTGGTCATGCAGTTTGTTAGTCATTAATGATATTCTACGCAGTTCTTCTGCAAAAACAGTATTAAAATCCTTGTTCTTCATGAAATCAATAATAGAAGACACATGTAAAGAACGCTTTTCTTTTTGAAGTTTCTCAACCAATTCGTTATCAACATTGTCCTCATCGTATGCTTCTTGTATTTTTTTATTAATAGGAATCAGTTTGTTGCTTATATAAGTTGCATATTCGTTGTATTCCTTTTGCAAAGGATTGTTGCTCTCTGCATGCCAATCATGACAGTTTTGCCCTTGACCTGTTACCTTGATATTTGTACCTGGAGTTGCATAGATATTTAGGCTGTTTCCATTTACTACAAGATAATATTCTACATTATCTTCATTATCCTCAAAATCCTTATATACTAATTTCTTTTCCAAATGAAATTTACCATTTCTGATAGTATCAACCATAGTTGCCTTTGCGTTTGGATTGTCTGCCAAGAACTTTAATTCTGGGTTCCGGAACAAATTTGTCTTCCTTACTCGAAAGCATATATCAACAGGAGTTCCATCGGGAACACCTGTAACCTCGCCATCAATAATGATAGGCTTAATAGCGATTCTCTGCTTTTTGTCATCGGTTGATGCGTTTTTGTCCTGTGCCCAAGAGCAAGTAGCGATGAGCAATAACAATAATGATATTATGTTTCGTTTCATAGAATGAATTGACTTCGGTTTTTACACTTGTCTTTACTATTAATGACGCAAAATTAAACAAAAAGATTTAAAAACTCGGCATTTTTTTCAAATTTCAATAAAATTGTTGGTATTCGCAAGCATTTTCCCTTTGTTGATAATCTTATGAAAGTCCCTTGTTCCTCCTAAGATACTCCATCGATTCTCCATCGATACTCCATCGATTGTCCATCGTTTCGATGGAGGATCGATGGACTTACGATGGACTAACGATGGAGTATCTACAAAGAAAAATCGAATTGTTAGTGATGGTTATGGTAGGGAATGAGGATTCATGTTGAAAAAAATCGCCAAACATTTGCATATTGCGGATTCTTTTTGTAACTTTGCAGCTAATTTCCACTCATACAGGTATATAATATGACTAAGAAACTTGTCGGCATTGCTTTGATTTTGCTTGCTACCTTGTCAGCCAATGCACAGTTACAACACTATATGGACTCTCTTTCCATCTGCAAGGCTCGTATTGATTCCTTGCAGCGCTCGCTCGATTCACTCAGAAGCAGTAATGTTAATGGGCAGTTCTTCCGATTGTTTGCTCCTATGACCTTTTATCCTGACGTTGTGCAAAGCGTGATGGAAAATGGGTCTTCTGATAATACTATCAATAACATCCTGATGCAGAACTATCTGAAGCATCCGGAACTTATTGAGACAACGGCTTGCAAGTTGCATAAGGTGGCTTCTGTGGCTGAGTCAGCTCCAACCGTTCCTGTGCAGAGAAAGGTGGAGGTTGCTCGTGAGGAATCATTCGAGAATGAGACTGCATTGGCACCTGATTCGCCTGTAAGTCTGGAGATTTTCAAGCCAAACTTCTGGAAGTTCTCTGGCGACTATAACCTGCAGTTCATGCAGAGCCATTTCTCAAGAAACTGGTATAAGAGTGGTGACGACAACCTCTCGGCTGTGGCTAATGTTGTCTTGAAATACAACTATAACAATCAGCAGAAGATAAAGTGGGATAATATGCTTGAGATGAAGCTGGGTATTCAGAATTCTCCGTCAGATACTCTTCATAAGCTGAAGACCACCTCCGACCTCCTGCGTTATACTGGTAAGCTTGGTTTGCAGGCAACAAAGAAGTGGTACTATACATTCCAAATTCTTGCTACCTCTCAGTTCGTCAGGGGCTATAAGAGCAATGACCCTATGGTCTATTCAGATTTCTTCTCTCCTTTCGAGTTGAACTTCTCAGTCGGTATGGATTATAACATCGAGGCATACAACAGGAAGCTTACAGGTTCTCTTCACATAGCGCCTTTGGCTCATAACTTCAAGCATGTGTCTCGTCTGGCTCTTGCCACCCGTTATGGTCTTCCTGAAGGGCATCACGGCATGAACGACTGGGGTTCTCAGTTTACCGCAAACATAACGTGGGCTCCTACGGATAAGTTCAAGTGGGGGACTCGTCTCTATGCCTATACCACATACTCAAGGGCTGTGATAGAGTGGGAGAACACCTTCTCATTCGCTTTCAGCAGATATATCTCTGCACAGGTGTTCCTCTATCCTCGCTTTGACGATGGCGTTCAGAAGATGCCTAATCACAGTTATTGGCAGATAAAGGAGTATCTGTCGCTCGGATTCTCGTATTCGATGTAAGGCCCCTTCCCCCGCCCTCCCGAGGGAGGGAGCCGGAGAGCTAATGGACTAATTAAAATGACTGATTTCAAAAATGATATAACGGCTCTTTCGCCTTCCGGCACTCCCCCTCGGGGGAGCGGGGAGGGGGGCCTTAACCCAGAGCTTGATTTAGCTTGGAATATTATAGCTAATACTGATACGCATCTGTTTCTGACGGGAAAGGCAGGAACAGGTAAGACGACTTTCCTTCGTGAGTTGCGTAGGAAGGTGCCTAAGCGTATGATAGTAGTGGCTCCTACGGGTATTGCCGCTATTAATGCCGAGGGGGTTACCATTCATTCCTTCTTTCAGTTGCCTTTCGGTCCGCAGATTCCTGGTACTCAATATGGTAATAACAAGCGCTATGCCTTCCGCAGGTCGAAGCTGAGGCTCATCCGTACCGTTGACCTCGTGGTAATCGATGAGATATCAATGGTGAGGGCGGATTTGCTTGATGCCATAGACTCTGTGCTGAGGCAGTATCGCGATAGGAATCGTGCCTTTGGTGGTGTGCAGATGCTTATGATTGGCGATATGCAACAGCTTGCTCCTGTGGCTCGTGAGGATGAATGGGCAATGCTCCGTCCTTATTATGACACCCCTTATTTCTTCTCAAGCAAGGCACTTCAGCAAACGGATTTCGTTACCGTAGAGCTTCAGCATGTGTATCGTCAGAGTGATCCGTTGTTTGTCAGTCTTCTTAATAAGGTTCGTACAAATACCGCAGATGCAGAGACTTTGAATACGCTTAACCAGCGTTGTATTGCAGGCTTCAATCCTCCGAAACAGGAGGGCTATATCCGACTTGTAACGCATAATGTTCAGGCAGACAATATCAATCAGAAAGAGCTTGAGGCTCTTCCAACTCCTGCCTATCATTATGATGCAACTGTCTGGAAGGATTTCCCGGAATTGTCGTTCCCTACGGATAAGACTCTCACCTTGAAACTTGGTGCTCAGGTGATGTTCATAAAGAACGATTCGTCGGCAGATAAGAAGTATTATAACGGTATGATTGGCGAGATTGTCGATATTGACGATGACCACATACAAGTGCGTCCTTCTGGGCAGTCGGATGTTATTGATGTTACTCCAGAGGAGTGGCAGAATATGAAATATGAGCTTGACGAGAAGACGAAAGAGATACACGAGACCGTTGTCGGCACATTTACCCAATACCCTCTGAAAACGGCTTGGGCAATAACCGTACATAAATCTCAGGGACTTACTTTCGAACATGCCATTATCGACGTTCAGCATAGCTTTGCCCACGGACAGACATACGTGGCTCTATCCCGTTGTAAGTCTTTGGAGGGAATGGTTCTTGCTGCTCCCATTCCTCAATATGCTATCATAAATGACAAGACAGTTGAGACGTTTCAGGAAGATCCAAGGCATAAATCTCCTGATGAGCAGAAACTTGACCAAATGCAGAGGCATTATCTGCTTAGGACGATAGAGGATTTGTTCTCCTTTGCGCAGATAAAGTTTGGCTATGGTGATATCGTCCGCCTGATGAGAGAGCATTTCTATTCATCTGCAAACAAACAGTATAATGCATGGGTGGAGTCTTCGGAATTGTTCAAACAGAAGGTGGATGATGTGGCTGTGAAGTTCCATAACCAGTATCAGAACATCGTTCTCACGGAGGCTGACTACCAGAACTCGGAGTTGCTTCAGGAAAGATTGATGAAGGGTGCTGACTATTTCGAGCAGCAGTTGTGTGATACATTTACTCTTCTTACAAAGACTTCTCTTGCCACCAACAACAAGGCAGTAAAGGAGCGTGTGGATAATCTCATGCAGAACTTCAACGATTTGGTGAAGTTCAAGATGCTTCTCCTTCATTATGTAGCTCACAACGGATTGAGACTTCAGCCTTTCCTTCAGGCAAAGGCAAAGATTTCGCTTTCTCTTGACGAGGATGTAGAAAAGGGTAAAGGGGAAAGTAGAAAGAGTAAAGAGGAAAGGGTAAAGAAGAAAGAGACGAAGGAGAAGAAGCCCAAGGTGACGATGGAGATGAAGCAGGAGAAGGCTCTTGAAATGTACCTTGACGGCAATCTCGTTGAGGATATTGCCAAGGAGATGGGAGTTGTTGAGAGTACTGTGTATAGCTATCTGCTGCCTTCTGTGTTGAAAGGCAAACTTCCTCTTAATCATCTTTTTGAGCAGAAGAAAATAGATGCCGTGAATAAATGTCTTGAAGCCAATCCTTCAGCAACAGCCAAGGATGTTGTTGATGCCTTAGGACGTGATGAATACGGCTATGGCATAGTGAAATGCTGTATGGCGGTAAGAGGAAAAATTAACAATTAATAATTAACAATTAACATAGGCTCGCGCAGAATGGCCTTCAAGCTCTCTGGCATGTTAATTGTTAATTATTAATTGTTAATTTTTCAAATTTGCTTTGTGTGGTAAATACATACATCGCAAGTCCGATGACGTGTATTACTGCCATTACCCAGAACATTGCATCATAACCCATATACTCGGCTATTATACCTCCGAGGAGAATGCCAATGCCTAATCCGAAATCCCATGAAGTGAGTATGGTGCTGTTGGCTGTACCTCTCTCGTTATGATGCGCAATGGCGATAATCATGTTTTGGAAGGCAGGCCACATGTGTCCGTTTCCGAAGCCTATGAGAATGGCGGAGGCATAGTATGGAATATAGTTCAGGGTTGCATCGCACGAGAAAAGTCCGAGGAGGTAAGGGCCTGCTATGAATATTCCGAAACCGAAGGTGGAAAGCACAATACCTTCCATAGCATTATGTGTGAGTTTTCCTTGACGAAGAGCCTTGTTCCCGATAAGACGAGATACGATAAGACCTATGGAGAGAAGGAGAAAATATGTTCCCGTACCACTTGTTATGCCGAGATGCTCCTTGCCATAGATAGCGAGGTAGTTACTCAATACTCCCCAGCAGAAACCGAAGAAACAGATGTTTACGGCAAGAAACCATCCTCGCACGAGGAAGAATCGGTCGAGAGAGAACTTGAATTTCATCCTGTCCTTTGGTTTCTCGTTCTTGACATCAAGCGTGTAGGTATTCACAAAACCTATACCTGCTATGATGAAGGCAAGCCAGAACATAAGTTGAAAATCGTGTGTGTGAGTGTAGATGAAAAGTCCTACGGTAGGAGCTATGGCAGATGCAAGGTTGTTGCTCATTCCATAGAAGCCTATACCCTCATTTCGTCGGGAAGCAGGAAGAACATCAATTGCCATTGTGGAGTTTGCCACGGTTGTAGCCCCGAAAGGACCTCCGTGAAGTGTCCTGAATAAGGCAAATGCAAGTAGGCTTCCGGCTATGAGATAGCTACCGAAGAATATGAAATACACGAAGAGAACCAAGAGGAGTACGGTCTTGCGTGCAAAGTTATCCACCATATAACCGCTAAACAGTCGTATGATAAGTGCCACGAGGGTATAGCCAGAAAGGACAAGTCCGATAGTGTCCTTTGAGGCAGAGAATGTCTCGCTGAGATAGAGAGGCAGGAGCGGAGTTATGAGATAGAACGAGAAGAACAGGGTGAAGTTTGTAAGCATCACCTTGTTGTAGTTCTTGTTCCAAAGCTTTTCTTCCTGCATAGCTTTAATCTTTAATCTTTACTCTTTATTCTTTATTCTTCCCAATAAATTCCCCCTCGTTTCACAACGAAGGGGAACAACAACACAAACACAAATAAATCCCCAGGCTTATTGAGATACCCGGGGCCTCTTGAAATCTTACTTATTTTACTTAAAAGGCAAAAGCCATAGGCCTTTAGCCCTTATGCCTCCATGCGAAGATACTTCGCACTTTGCAATTGCAAAATTAATACAATCTTTTCGTTTTTACAAGTTTTTGTTTGGAATTTTGACTAATTTCGACAAAAAACGAGTTTTGTTCCACTTTTCATTTGGTTTTCTCGGATTTTTCTAGTAATTTTGCAACTTCTAATGAACGGATGAAATCCAATCTTATTTTTTCGCAAGGCTCACCAAGCTAAAGCAAGTCAGGGATAATTAATGTACGATTCTAAAAGAAATCAATACGACCAGTATGTAGTAGATCGGGAAGCTCCGCTTCTTGAATGGATGCTATCGGCTCTTCCGGGTTCAAAGACAAAGATAAAAGCCACTCTTCAGGGACATGGCATCAAGGTTGACGGAAAGCAGGTCACCCAGTTCGACTTCCCTCTCAAGCCCGGAATGAAGGTGAGCGTCAGCAAGTCGAAGAAGAATGACACGTTCAAGAGCCGTTATGTGAACATCGTGTATGAGGATCGCTGGCTCGTTGTCATTGAGAAGAAGATTGGAATACTTTCAATGGCTGCCGGACACAGTTCGCTGAACGTGAAGAGTGTGCTTGATGATTATTTCAAGCGTACCCGTCAGAAGTGTACTGCCCATGTGGTGCATCGTCTTGACCGCGATACCAGCGGACTTATGATTTACGCAAAGGACATGCAGACAGAGCAGCTACTTGAGCGCGACTGGCATGGAACTGTGTTCGACCGTCGCTATGTGGCTGTTGTGAGTGGTGAGATGGAGGAAGATGAGGGTACAATAGCCAACTGGCTGAAGGACAATGCAGCATACATTACATACTCTTCTCCTGTGGATAATGGTGGAAAGTATGCCGTTACGCATTTCCATACTCTCAAGCGCACTACAGAGCATTCACTCGTCGAGTTCCGTCTTGAAACAGGTCGTAAGAACCAGATTCGTGTTCATACCTCGGATATGGGGCATCCTGTGTGTGGCGATATAAAATACGGCAATGGTGATGACCCTCTTCACCGACTTTGTCTTCACGCCTACGTGCTCTGTTTCTACCATCCGGTTACGGGCAAGCCGATGGAGTTTGAGACTCCGATCCCGGCACAGTTCAGGGCGCTGTTTAAATAAAAAGATATGACAAACTTCGGATATTACATAGCGTGCCTTATCGTCATCATCATCGGCATATTCATCGTCAAGAAGGTGGTGAGTTGTATGATACGTGCAATTGTAGGCTTGATTGTCGTGGCAATACTTGCCTACGTGTATTTCATGTATTTGAGATAATATAAATAGTAAATAACATATCACTTAAAAACAAAACAAAAATTATGGAAAGAGACCAGAAGATTTTTGACCTCATTGAGCAGGAGCACCAGCGTCAGCTCAAGGGAATCGAGCTTATCGCCTCAGAGAACTTTGTCAGCGATCAGGTGATGGAGGCTATGGGTAGTTATTGCACAAACAAGTATGCTGAGGGTTATCCAGGCAAGCGTTACTATGGCGGTTGTCAGGTTGTTGACCAGATTGAGCAGCTTGCTATCGACCGTGCATGTAAGCTCTTCGGTGCTGAGTATGCTAACGTACAGCCTCACTCAGGTGCTCAGGCTAACGCTGCCGTTCTCCTCGCTGTTCTTAAGCCAGGCGACGTATTCATGGGCCTTAACCTTGATCACGGTGGTCACCTCTCTCACGGTTCACTCGTAAACACATCTGGTATCCTCTACAAGCCAGTAGGTTACAACCTCAATAAGGAGACTGGTCGTGTTGACTATGACGAGATGGAGGAACTCGCTAAGGAGCACAAGCCAAAGCTCATCATCGGTGGTGGTTCTGCTTACAGCCGTGAGTGGGATTACGCTCGTATGCGCAAGATTGCTGATGAGGTAGGTGCTCTTCTCATGATCGATATGGCTCACCCAGCAGGTCTTATCGCTGCAGGTCTGCTCGACAACCCTGTTAAGTACGCTCACATCGTTACAACAACAACTCACAAGACTCTCCGTGGTCCTCGTGGCGGTCTTATCCTTCTCGGTAAGGACTTCGACAACCCATGGGGCTACACAACTCCAAAGGGTGTTGTTAAGAAGATGTCACAGCTCCTCAATTCTGCTGTATTCCCAGGTCAGCAGGGTGGTCCTCTTGAGCACGTTATCGCTGCTAAGGCTGTTGCCTTCGGTGAGTGCCTCAAGCCAGAGTGGAAGGAGTATGCTTCTCAGATCAAGAAGAACGCTGCTGTTCTCGCTGACGAGCTTACAAAGCGTGGCTTCATGATCGTATCTGGCGGTACAGACAACCACTCTATGCTCGTTGACCTCCGTTCTAAGTATCCAGATCTTACTGGTAAGGTTGCTGAGAACGCTCTCGTTGCTGCTGATATCACAGTTAACAAGAACATGGTTCCATTCGACTCTCGTTCAGCATTCCAAACATCAGGTATCCGTCTCGGTACTCCAGCTATCACAACACGTGGTGCTAAGGAAGACCTCATGATTCAGATTGCTGCTTGGATTGAAGAGGTTCTCAACGATCCTGAGAACGAGGCTGTAATCGCAAAGGTTCGCGGTGAGGTTAATGCTAAGATGAAGAACTATCCTCTCTTCGCTTGGTAATCTCTCAATAGTATAAAGTAAAAAGTGTAAAGAGTATGTCACTCTTTACACTTTTTTTATTTGGTGTAACTATCGTTTTACTTTTTGCTTCTTCCCGTCTTTTTCTGCTATAAAGAATTGCGGCTCATTAGGAAGAAAATATATTTTGTCGGGCTTTATGTCTTCTAATATCTTGAATAGCTTGACATAGTTTTCTGAGTTCTTCTCGTAGAAAATCTCATCAGCGTCATTTTCCCTGAGATACCACACAACACCATCACTTGTCTTTACCAAAACAGCATCAAGTTCTGTGTGCTCCCCATCCGTATAGATAGGATATTCTGCCATTACTGAATCGCAGAAGAATCCGTCAATCTCCACCTCTGCAAATCTCATAAGCTGTCTCTCTGCCTTCGGATGCCCACAAACGCCTTGTGCGAACATCATAGATGCCCACGCCATACAAAGTAAGGTCGTAATTGATGATTTTTTCAACATCTATTTTTTGCCTTTAGCCTTTAGCCCTTTGTCCTTAGTCCTTACTATAATCAATCATCAGCGGCGTATGCCTGTCTCTTGGGAAGTCGTAGTGATTGAAATGGTCAAGGTCATATTTAAACTCCTCATACATAGCAGGCAGGTCGCTTATCTGACGCTTCCTGTTGATTAGGTTTCGTTTGCCATCCTTCTCGAAAACGAGATAGCCCTTGCCGAAGAGAGAGTAAATCTTATCAGGTTTAACGGTCTCAAGAAACTCGAAGAATGAGCGGTCCTTCTCGTTGCCTTTTATGTAGGCATACGCTTCCATGTCCTTGTATTTGCCTATCAGCGCCCATACCATGTTGTCAGTTGTCTTTACCAGAACATAGTCGATTATGGCATTCTTGAAGTTTATAAGCGGTTCCAGCTCTGCAAACGACGGAATCTTGTCAAACTTCTTGTTCTTGTATTCATTCTTTCTGAATACGTTGAATACAGAGTACGCCTTTACCACCGAATCGCAGTGGAAGTCATCAATGTATTTCTCGGCAGTTTCAAGATATTTCCTTGTCTGCTTGTCGAGTCCGTTGATTCCCTGAGCATTCATGGTAATACATCCAGCGAATAGCATTATCATCAGATAAAGTCTTTTCATTGTTCTCATAGTTTTCTTTGTTGTGTTATTACAGATAGTTTTTATTGTAATATAACGCAAAAGCTATTGCTTTATTGTGCTATTGCCCGATGTTTTTTTAGAAATCGCTCATTTCATTGTTAAAGGCTTGTCGAACTATGCTAATGATCAGTGTGCCTTTGGGTAGGGTGTGTGTAAAAAATATTTGTACTCTGTGTACTATAGAAATACCACTTACAGCATCCATAAGCGGAATGCCATAAGTGGTAATTTTTTATTTTAGTGCCTCTTTTAGCTTCTTCTCAACTTCAGCATCAGGAATATACTCCAAAGCCTTTAACAAACCGCCTGCACCCTCTTTTATGTCAAGAATCTTACCATTAGGGTCGATGATAACAAATGTAGGATATGCTTTTATGCCATAGGCCGCAACTGGTACTACTGAACGTGCATGGTCATTCCATTCATGATAGCTTGCCTTGTATCTTTCTTCTTCTGCCATCCAACCCTTTACTGTATCATGATATATTCCAACAACTTCCGCCTTGTCCTTATTGCGTTTGTAGAATTCATCAAGGAATGGCTTTATAAACACGCAACCGCCGCAGCCAACGAAGGTAAATTCCAATATCGTGTATTTTCCTTTGAATTCACTAAGCTGATGTTTGTTGCCTTCACGATCGAAGAGGGTAAAATCTTTCATTTGTTCTCCTATTTTCGCTTTGGCGGCAATTTGTTCTCCGCTTTTCGCTATGTCGGCATTTTGTTCTCCGGGTGTTTCGCGGTAGTCGGCATATTTTAGAAACGCTTTTGTCTCTGCTACACGTTCATCATTCATAGCCTCCTGTGGGGTTTTCTTGAATATTTCACGCGCTTTTTCTACGATAGAAGGAATTTGGTCACGATTGGCTATCATCCATATTTCCTCAATCATTCGCTTACTGAAAGGTCTTTCCTTCATGAAATCAAGAATCGCAGCATTGTACTTTTCTATTCTCAATGCTTCGAGTTGTTGATATAATTCGCGAGTCTCTTGAATCGCCTTATCGCGCTCCTCCTGTGTTAATGAGTTATCAAAACGTCTTCCAGATACCAGCCTTAACTTATTATCCAGTTCGTAGTAGTCCGGTAGTTTATCCTTAACGAACTGGTTATAGGCATTATTTTCTTTCTGATCAAAGTGGTTACTTTCTATATCCCAATAGGGAACGGAAGTGGCACCATCTCCTTTAACCTTGATTTTCATTCCAGGTTTCGCGTATATACTTATAAAACTGTCACCATGAATAAGAGCATAGGTTCCTTCTTCCTGCTGTAGTAGAACTGCTATACGGAATTTTCCGTCTTTGACAATGACTTCCTGCATAGAATTTGCACCTTCTTGCATTAACGGAAGGTGTGTACCATCAGCAATGTTTGTTACAACACCTTCAATGATAACAGAGTCAAGAGGTGCAGAGTTTGAATTTTTAGTGTCGTGTGCCCAACCGCTCATAGCACATAGCATGAGCATGGAAGTAATAATTGATTTCTTCATAGAGTTTGTTTTTTGTTATAAATTATTTTTACTGTTTATCAACCATCTATACTTATAAAGACGTAAATACAAAAAAATAGATTTAAATTTTCTACATTTTTTTCAAAAAACTTTTCCCAGAAACGTGTTGGTAACGAGTAACGGGTAACAATAAGAAAATTAGTGTAAGCTGCAGCCCATATTTATTATTTCTATATATAATAAGGTATATAAACTCCTTAGAAAGATTCAGTAAAATTTTTGGCTATGCACTAAAATCCTTATTGTTACCTGTTACTTGTTACTGGTCGTGGTTTTGCTTGCTTGCTGTGGTGGTCTAAGATGAAGAGAATGAGGCTGTTAGCGTGAATTGGAGAGTTGGGTATAGGCGGCCGATAGTCTCAATAACATAACAGCAAGCATTAATTTTGGGCAGATTCTCCTTGCCTTTCCCTGATTTTGGATTACAGTTTTTAGTTATTCTTATACTGCATTCGTTGACGTCACGCTTGAAAGGTTGTCGTTTTCCTGGAAAGGTTTACACAATCCTGATTTCGTTGACATCATCCTGAATTCGTTTACTCTGCATAGAAAACGATGTAAAGACGCGAAAAAGCTCTGGTACCCCATCCAATGCAGTTCCGTCGTAGGTCCGTTATAAGTCCGTTGTAAGTCCGTTGATACTCCATCGATGGGAGCGAACCTAAAGCGAAGGCAGAACGAAGGCATAGCGAAGACACGACATCGTTTCTGCACCTGCGGTAACAAGTAACAGGTAACAATAAGGATTTTAGTGTCAGCGTATCTCATTTTGCCTTTTTCGAACACAGATTGCACGTATTAAACGGATAGGCTCGCATGCGCTCGTGATTAACATCTGTGAGATCCCAGCTATCTGTGGTCAATAAAAAAGAAACGGATGTATCTGAAAGGATGGCTTGCGCCCTTTGACTGAAAGTAAATTATATTCAGTAAATTATTCAGATAAATCGGATAAATCCGCTTCCTTTTTAGTTTATCGAACTCAGGTTATCTTAAAACTCAATCTTATAGCAGGTTTATGAATTGAGAGCTTCTTTTAGCTTCTTCTCAAATTCAGCGTCGGGAATGTATTTCTTTATTATCTCATAGAAACCAGATGCGCCTTCTTTTTTATCAAGAATCTTACCATTAGGGTCAATGATAACAAAGGTAGGAAATGCATACACGTCATAGTCAGCAACAGGCTCTGTAGCTTGTGTCGGGGCGCTCCATTCATGATAGCTTACCTTGTGTTCTTGTCCTTCTTTTATCCAGTTCTCTTTCGTGTCCCTATAAATTGCAATAATTTCTGCTTTGTCTTTATTGCGCTTGTAAAATTCCTCAAGGAATGGCTTTACAAATATGCAACCACCACAGCCCCTGAAGGTAAACTCCAGTATCGTGTATTTCCCTTTGAATTCACTAAGCTGATGTGTTTTGCCTTCACGATCGAAGAGGGTAAAGTCCTTCATTTGTTCTCCGATTTTCGCTCTTTCAGCATTTAGTTTTGCTTTTATTTCTACTACAAGTCGATCATTCATAGCCTCCTGTGGGATTTTCTTGAATATCTCACGCGCTTTTTCTACGATTGCAGGTGTTTTGTCATAAGTAGCTATCATGCGTAGTTCACTAATCATTCGCTTACTGAATGGCCTGTTCATCATGAAATATACCATAGCAGCATTGTACTTTTCTTTTCTCAATGCATCAACTTTTTTATTTAATGCTCGAATTTCTTGAATTGCCTTTTCTTGTTCTTTCTGTGTTAACTTGCCGCTTATAGACTTGTCGTCTAGCTTTGCCTCTGCCAAGCAACATTTATTGTCAGCTTCATAAAAGTCGGGTAACTTTTCTTTTATGAACTGATTATAGGCATTATTTTCTTTCTGATTAAAGTTGTCGCTTTCTACATGCCAATAATTAATAGGAAGTGCGTCATTACCAATAATCTTTATCATCTTTCCTGGTTCTGTGTATATTTCTGTCATAATACCACCAGATTGTAAAAGATAAAGGGTTGATTCTTTCTCCTTTTGGGAAATTGCAATACGGAATTTTCCGTCTTTGACAATGGTTTCCTGCATTGCGTTTACGCCTTCTTGTAAAAAATTAAGGTGTGTGCCATCAGGCATGTGTGTTACGACACCTTCAATGATAACAGAATCTGGAGATACTGAGTTCGATTTTTGAGTTCCTTGTGCCTGACCTGCTATAGCGCATAGTGCAAGCAACGATGTTAGAAGATTTCTTTTCATTTTCTTTTGTTAGTAAAATACTAATTTAGTTGATAACCTTAATTCACCTACAAAGATACATTATTTTTTCATACCCCTAATATTTTATTGGCGTAATATTATAGGATTTTAACTTTCGGAAGTTTGGAATAGCCGAAAGAGGTCGGCGGTCGAAGGGACTTGCTTTAGCTTGATGAGCCTTGCATCTCGGTAACAAGTAACAGGTAACAATAAGGATTTTTGTGTCAACGTATCAAAAAAAAAGAAACGGATGTATCTGATGTATCTGAAAGGAAGGCTTGCGCCTTTGACTGAAAGTAAATTATATTCAGTAAATTATTCAGATAAATCGGATAAATCCGCTTCCTTTTTAGTTTATCGAACTCAGGTTATCTTATAACTCAATCTTATAGCAGGTTTATGAATTGTGTGCCTCTTTTAGCTTCTTTTCTAATTCTGCATCAGGAATATGCTCTAAAACCTTGAATAAACCTGCAGAACCAGGGGCGATGTCAAGAATCTTACCGTTAGGATCAATGACAACAAAGGTAGGGAATGTATTCACGTCATAGGCCGCAACAGGCTCTGAAGCACGTTCTGGGTCACTCCATTCCTGATAGCTTACCTTGTGTTCTTGTCCTTCCTTCATCCAGTTCTCTTTCGTGTCATTATATATTGCAATGACCTCTGCCTTGTCTTTATTGCGCTTGTAGAATTCCTCAAGGTATGGCTTTATGAATACGCAACCACCACAGCCATAGAAGGTGAACTCCAATATGGTATATTTTCCCTTGAATTCACTTAGCTGATGTGCTTTAAGCTCACGATCATAGAGAGTGAAGTCTTTCATTTGTTCTCCGACTTTCGCTCTTTCGGCATATAGCTTCGCCTTTGTTTCTACTACAAGTCGATGATTCATGGCTTCCTGTGGGAATTTCTTGAATATCTCACGTGCTTTTTCCACGATTGCAGGGGTATGGTCATAAATAGATATCATCCATATCTCAGTGATCATTCGCTTACTGAATGGTCTACTTGCCATGAAATCCAGTATAGCAGCATTGTATTTTTCTTTTCTCAATTCCTCGCTTTTTTGGTATGCAGCCCGAGCCTCTGGCATAACCTTGTCCTTGTCCTCCTGTGTTATCGTTCCTTTCATGGACTTCTCGGTTAGCATTGCGTTCAACAAATTCCATTTGTTGTCTGCCTCATAAAAGTCGGGTAACTTTTCCTTAATGAACTGATTATAGGCATTATCTTCCTTCTGGTCAAAGTTGTCACTTTCTACATTCCAATAATTAACAGAATGCGCATCGTCACCGATAACCTTTATCTTCTTTCCTGGTTCTGTGTATATTTCGAGAGTAGGACCAGATTGTACAAGACGAAGGATTGATTCTTTCTCCTTTTGGGAAATGGCGATACGGAATTTTTCATCTTTGACAATGGTTTCCTGCATTGCCTGTACGCCCTCCTGTAAAACCATAAAGCGTGTGCCATCAGACATGTTTTTTGCGATACCTTCAATGATAACGGAATCAGGAGATACCGAGATTGAATTTTGTGCCTGACCTGCTATAGCGCATAGTGCAAGCAACGATGCTAATAAGTTTCTTTTCATTTCGTTTATGTTAGTGAAATTAGTTGATAATCTTAATTCGTCTGCAAAAATACGTTAACAATTCATAGTTCATAATTCATAGTTCATAGTTAGCGTTCACCACCAACTATGCACTATGAACTATGCACCATGAACTATTTAAAAGTTGAAGTAGTTATTCGCGTTGTTGTAGCTGATGTCCTCAATCATCTGACGAACGCGCTTCTCTTCATATCCTGTGAATGGGATGAGGCCGTTCTCTATGTCCTTGCCCACGAGGTTGCAGAGAGTGCGGCGGAAGTACTCGTGACGAGGGTAGGAGAGGAATGAGCGTGAATCGGTGAGCATACCTACGAAACGGCTGAGGAGACCGAGAACAGAGAGGGCGTTCATCTGCTTCTCCATACCGTCCTTCTGGTCGAGGAACCACCAACCTGAACCGAACTGTATCTTGCCAGCTACGCTACCGTCCTGGAAGTTACCGAGCATTGTTGCGATAACCTCGTTGGCACATGGGTTGAGGTTGTAGAGGATAGTCTTTGCGAGTGTGCCGTTAGAGTTGAGTTCGTCAAGGAAATGAGACATAGCCTTGGCTGTGTTGAATTCGCCGATAGAGTCGAAACCTGTGTCAGGACCTATCTGTGCAAACATCTTTGAGTTGTTGTTGCGGATAGCACCATAGTGGTACTGCTGTGTCCAGCCAGATGCATAGTCCATCTTGCCCTGCTCATACATATAAGCGTGCTTGTACTTGCGCTCCTCTTCCTTGGAGATAGTCTCGCCATTGAGAGCCTTCTTCATTATAGCGTTGATTTCAGCCTCTGTGTATGGCTCGTCATAGAACTCCTCGATGCCGTGGTCGGAGAGCTTACAGCCCATTGATGCGAAGAAGTCATGACGCTTCTGAAGAGCTGCGTTGAGTGAAGCGAAACAACAGATTTCTGTATCGCTGACAGCAGAGAGTTTCTTGATGTAGGCAGCCCATGTTGGAGCCTCGATATTCATGGCAGCATCAGGGCGCCATGTAGGGAGCATACGAGTCTTTGCCGTTGGATCATCCTTCACGATCTTGTGCCACTCAAGAGAGTCGGCAGGGTCGTCGGTAGTACATACAACCTTTACGTTGTAGTGCTCCATCATACCACGAGGACAGAACTTAGGATCGTTCTTGATCTGCTCGTTACAGTTGTCGAAGATCTCGCGAGCTGTCTCTGGGTTCAGGCGCTTCTCAATGCCGAAAGCGGTCTTGAGCTCAAGGTGAGTCCAGTGATAGAGAGGGTTGCGGAATGTATAGGGAACGGTTTCTGCCCATTTCTCGAACTTCTCCCAGTCGGAAGTGTCCTTGCCTGTGCAGTATTTCTCTGCGATGCCGTTAGAACGCATAGCGCGCCACTTGTAGTGGTCGCCCATGAGCCATATCTGAGCGATAGAGTCAAACTTCTTGTTCTCTGCTACCATCTGTGGGCTGAGGTGACAATGATAGTCGATGATAGGCATCTTCTCAGCATGGTTGTGATACAGGTCTTTCGCTGTCTCGTTTTCGAGAAGGAAATCAGGATCGTTGAATTGTTTCATTTCTTGTAGTTTTAGATTTAAAATTATCTATTTTATGTTAGTTTGACTGCAAATGTACGATTTTTTTTCGGAATAATCGCATCTTTCTACGGAAATTTGCTGAAACACATGAAAATGCCGCTTATGAACGACTCATAAAGAGTCTTCATAAGCGGCAATAGCTTTATTAGAGTTCATAGTTCATAATTCATAGTTCATAGTTGGTTGTCGAGCGTTAACTATGCACTATGAACTATCTTAATACTCCTGCCAAGACCTGATGTTGATATCATCAAGGCTCATGCTGCAGAATGCGTGGATGAACGCAGATGCAAGACGTGAGTTGGTGAGCAATGGCACGTTGAGGTCGATAGCTGCACGACGGATCTTGTAGCCGTTGCTAAGCTCGCTGACAGAGTGGTTCTTCGGAATGTTCACAACCATGTCAATCTCCTTCTTGCGGAGCATGTCGAGAGCCTGTGGCTGCTTATCCTCAGAAGGCCAGAACACCTCCTTACAGTCGATGCCCTGCTCTGTGAGGTACTTGTAGGTACCGCCAGTAGCGAAGAGCTCATATCCGTTCTTGAAGAGTTCCCTTGCAGCATCGAGCATCTCAGCCTTCTGCTTAGCGTCACCTGTAGAGAGCAGGATAGTCTTCTTAGGAATACGGAGACCTACGGAAAGCATACTCTTGAGCAATGCGCATGAAGTATCATCGCCGATACATCCAACCTCACCAGTAGATGCCATATCGACACCGAGGACAGGGTCAGCCTTCTGAAGACGGTTGAACGAGAACTGGCTCGCCTTGATACCAACATAGTCAAGGTCGAAGAGGTTCTTGCTTGGCTTCTCGAATGGAACACCGAGCATGATCTTCGTAGCAAGGTCGATGAAGTTATACTTCAATACCTTACTTACGAATGGGAATGAGCGTGATGCACGGAGGTTGGTCTCAATAACGAGGATGTCGTTATCCTTTGCCATATACTGACAGTTGAACGGACCTGAGATATGGAGTTCTTTTGCAATCTGCTTTGAGATACGCTTGATACGGCGAACTGTCTCTACATAGAGCTTCTGTGGAGGGAACTGAAGTGTTGCGTCACCAGAGTGGACACCTGCAAACTCAACGTGCTCAGAGATAGCGTATGCTATGATTTCACCATCCTTGGCAACACCGTCGAAGTCTATTTCCTTGGCATGCTCAATGAACTTACTTACAACAACAGGGTGCTCCTGAGAGATGTTGGCTGCAAGCTGCAGGAACTTCTCAAGCTCCTCGCGGTTTGAACATACGTTCATTGCAGCACCTGAGAGCACGTAAGAAGGACGGACGAGGACAGGGAAGCCTACACGGTCGATGAAAGCGTTCATGTCATCCATAGATGTGAGGGCTGCCCATTCTGGCTGAGCAACGCCGATACGGTCGAGCATTGAAGAGAACTGGTCACGATCCTCACAGTTGTCGATATCCTTGGCTGTAGTACCGAGGATTGGCACGTTCTGAGCATCGAGCTTCATGGCGAGGTTGTTTGGTATCTGACCACCAGTAGATACAATGACACCATGAGGAGTCTCAAGGTCGATGATATCCATCACACGCTCGAATGTCAGCTCATCGAAGTAGAGTCGGTCACACATATCATAGTCGGTAGAAACTGTCTCCGGGTTGTAATTGATCATTACAGAGCGATACCCCTGCTTGCGGATGGTGTTAAGAGCCTGAACACCACACCAGTCGAACTCTACGGAAGAACCGATACGGTAAGCACCAGAACCGAGAACTACGATAGAGTTCTTGTCCTTCTCGAACTTGATATCGTGGGCAACACCCGCGTATGTGAGGTACAGATAGTTGGTCTGTGCTGGATACTCAGCAGCGAGAGTGTCAATCTGCTTGACGAAAGGTACGATGCCGTAGCTCTTACGGAGAGTACGAACGGCGAGGGTAGCCTTGTGCATATTGCCAAGTTCCTTCTCAAGACCAACGGCACGGGCAATCTGGAAGTCGGTATAACCATATACCTTAGCGGTACGGAGAAGTTCCTTGTCGAGAACATTGATAGAGGTACACTTGCGGAGCTCATCGTCAATGTCAACGATATGACGGAGCTTGTCAAGGAACCACTTGTCAATCTTTGTTATCTCGTGGATCTCGTCAACGCTGTATATCTTTCTCTGCATTGCCTTTGCAATGACGAAGATACGCTTATCTGTTGGAGCGTGGAGAGCCTCCTTGATATCAGGAACCTCAAGTTCCTTGTTCTCAACGAATCCGTGCATACCCTGTCCGATCATACGGAGACCCTTCTGGATAGCTTCCTCGAAGTTACGACCGATAGCCATAACCTCACCTACGGACTTCATAGAAGAACCGAGTTCCTTATCTACGCCACGGAACTTAGAGAGGTCCCAGCGTGGAATCTTACATACAACATAGTCAAGGGCAGGCTCGAAGAATGCACTTGTTGTCTTTGTTACGGAGTTCTTCAGTTCGAAGAGACCATATCCCATACCCAGCTTTGCAGCTACGAAAGCAAGAGGATAACCTGTTGCCTTTGAAGCAAGGGCAGAAGAACGGCTAAGACGAGCATTAACCTCGATTACGCGATAATCCTCAGACTGAGGGTCGAAAGCATACTGCACGTTACACTCACCCACGATACCGATGTGACGGATGATCTTTATAGCGAGAGCACGGAGCTTATGATATTCTGAGTTTGTGAGTGTCTGTGAAGGAGCGATAACGATAGACTCACCAGTATGGATGCCGAGTGGGTCGAAGTTCTCCATGTTACAAACTGTGATACAATTGTCGTAACGGTCACGTACCACCTCATACTCTATCTCCTTCCATCCCTTGAGAGACTTCTCTACTAGTACCTGTGGAGAGAAAGAGAATGCTTTTTCTGCAAGTTTGTTGAGTTCTTCCTCGTTGTCGCAGAAACCAGAACCGAGACCACCGAGTGCGTATGCTGCACGGATGATAACAGGATAGCCGAGTTCTGCGGCAGCCTTACGTGCATCTTCGATGTTCTCACAAGCATGTGACTTGATTGTCTTGACGTTGATCTCGTCAAGCTTCTCAACGAAGAGTTCACGATCCTCAGTATCCATGATAGCCTGAACAGGGGTACCGAGCACACGTACGTTGTACTTCTCGAGAACACCACTCTTGTAAAGCTCAACACCGCAGTTGAGGGCTGTCTGTCCACCGAATGCGAGAAGGATGCCGTCTGGCTGCTCCTTCTGGATGACGCGCTCTACGAAATATGGCTGAACCGGGAGGAAATATACACGGTCGGCTACACCCTCTGATGTCTGCACGGTAGCAATGTTAGGGTTGATGAGGATAGTCTCAACACCCTCCTCACGAAGAGCCTTCAAAGCCTGTGAACCAGAATAGTCGAACTCACCAGCCTCACCAATCTTCAGAGCACCGGAACCAAGGAGAAGAACTTTCTTAATATTTTGATCTTTCATTTTTTTCTTGTCTTTTTTCTAGTTATTCTAGTCTTTCTAGTCTTTCTAGTTGTTCTAGCTGTTCTAGTAAATCCAGTAATTCTAGATAATCTAGAGAGTTTCAACAAACTTATCAAACATAAACTCTGTATCCACAGGACCTGAACATGCCTCCGGGTGGAACTGGCTTGAGAACCAAGGCTTCGTCTTGTGACGGATACCCTCGTTTGAACCATCGTTCATGTTAACGAAAAGCTCTTCCCAATCTGCACCGAGAGTCTTGGCATCAACAGCATAGCCGTGGTTCTGGGATGTTACGAAGCACTTCTCTGTTCCCACCATGCGAACTGGCTGGTTGTGAGAACGATGACCATACTTCAGCTTATATATCTTTGCACCTGCAGCCTTTGCAAGCAACTGGTTACCCATACAGATACCACAGATAGGTTTGTCGCTCTTTTCCATCTGCTTACGGATAATCTTTACAGCATCCTCACACATATCTGGGTCGCCAGGACCGTTTGCAAGGAACAGACCGTCGAACTCCATATCGGTATAGTCATAGTTCCAAGGCACACGAACTACCTCACAGCCTCTATTGATAAGACAACGAATGATATTAGCCTTAACGCCACAGTCAACAAGCACAACCTTCTTATTAATTGATGTGCCATCCTTTGGCTGATATGTAATAATCTCCTTTACGGAAACCTGATCAACGAAGTTCACTCCCTCATAGTTAGCCTCAGGAATGTTGTTTGGCTCATCATCGAATAAGATTTTGCCCATCATAACACCATGTTCACGAAGAACCTTGGTAAGCTCACGAGTGTCAATGCCTGTGATTCCAGGTACCTTCTCACGCTTCAGCCAATCTGCAAGGCTCTCATTAGAATTCCAGTGAGAGTTCTTTTCTGAATAGTCAGCTACAATGATTGCAGAGGCGTAAATCTTATCGCTCTCCATGAATGTAGGAAGTCCGTTATCCTCGAATGTAAATGGTGGCACACCATAGTTACCTACGAGTGGATATGTAAGAACCATTAACTGACCTGCGTATGAAGGGTCAGTAAGACTCTCTGGGTATCCCATCATAGCAGTGTTGAAGACTACCTCGCCTGCAACAGGTGCATCATAACCAAAGGACTTTCCGTGGAACTTAGTTCCATCATTAAGTACTAATGTAACGTTTCTCATTTATCTATTGTGATATAATTTCCTTACTCTTTCAACTTTCCTCTTTACTCCTTCTACTACAATCCGTAAACTTTCTCATAGAAGTTGACGAATGCCTGCAAGCAGAGGCGTGTACCGCCCGGGGTAGGGTATTCGCCTGTAAAGTACCAGTCGCCTCTGTGTTCTGGAATTGCCTTATGAAGACCTTCTATTGACTGGAATACAATCTCAACCGGTGTTTTCATACCAGATGGGCGCAGCATTTCAACGACTTTTGTGTTGAGTTCCTCAACGGTAAATGGTGCGTAGATATCCCGTACGCAGTTCTTCATCTCTGCGCGAGGCTTCATAAGCTCGGCCTTACAAGCCTTATACACATTGTCGATAACGCTTGTTTTGTGTCTGTCCTTAAGCAACTGTATTGCAGCTCTGAACACGCAGAATTCCTCCAGCTTTGCCATGTCAATGCCGTAGTAGTCAGGATAACGTATCTGCGGAGCACTTGATACCATGACAATCTTCTTTGGATGCAGACGGTCGAGAATTCGGAAGATACTCTCACGCAATGTCGTACCTCTTACGATAGAGTCATCGATTACTACAAGGTTGTCAACTCCAGGTTCAAGGACATTGTATGTCACGTCATAAACATGGGATGCAAGGTCGTTTCTTGTAGAACCCTCAGAGATAAACGTGCGGAGCTTGATATCCTTCCATGCCACCTTCTCTGACCTTACATACTCATCGAGAATCTCCATGAGTTCCTCGCGGGTAGGCTTATGATCCATATTTACTATGGTCTCAACCTTCAGGGCGTTGATATAGTTTTTGAATCCTGTAAGCATTCCATAGAATGCCACCTCTGCCGTATTTGGAATGAAAGAGAATACCGTATGACGATGGTCATTGTCGATAGCTTTCAGGATTGGGGCAGTCAACTGCTCTCCAAGCTTCTTTCTTTCGTTGTAGATATCCTTGTCAGAACCGCGTGAGAAATAGATTCTCTCGAATGAGCATTTGGAATCCCCTTTTTGCTCGATAACCTGCTTGAAGCGAACCTCTCCCTGACGATTTACAAGAATTGCCTGTCCTGGTTGTAGCTCTATTATCTGACCTGCTTCAAGGTCGAAGGTGGTCTGGAGTACAGGACGCTCACTTGCCAAAGCCATAACCTCATCTGACACATAGTAGAAAGCTGGACGTATACCCCAAGGGTCTCGCATTGCGAACATCTCACCGCTACCTGTTATGCCACATACCACATATCCGCCATCGAAATACTGCATAGTGGTATCAAGCACATTGCTCATATCCACGTTATTATCGATAAACTCTGTTACCTCACGTCCTTCAAGTCCCTGTTTGGTAGCCAAGGCATAGTTACGCTCAACCTCCCTGTCAAGGCGATGCCCCATGAGCTCAAGCATGATGTAGGAGTCGGAATAGATACGTGGGTACTGTCCCTGACTTGTCAGACGCTCGAAAATCTCGTCAATGTTGGTCATGTTGAAGTTGCCGCACAGACAGAGATTCTTCGCTTTCCAGTTATTTCTACGCAGGAATGGATGCACATATTGAAGACCTGACTTTCCCGTAGTAGAGTAGCGAAGATGACCCATATAGAGCTCACCAGCGAAGGAGATGTTCTTTCTGGCAAAGTCCGCATTATTCAACTGCTCTGATGTCAGTCCTTTCATGCTTCCATGCACAAGACCGAAAATCTCGGTGATAGCATCTTTGCCCTCGGCACGCTCACGGAACATATACTCATTACCCGGCTTTACGTTTAGTTTGACGGCTGCCATACCAGCACCCTCCTGACCGCGATTGTGCTGCTTCTCCATCATCAGATAGAGTTTGTTAAGTCCATACATCCACGTGCCGTACTTCTCCTGATAGTACTCAAGTGGCTTGAGAAGGCGTATCATCGCAACGCCGCATTCATGCTTCAGTGGTTCCATTTCTGTGTATTGTGTTATGACTTATTATCCTTACCAATCTTTTTTATACCTTATTCCACTGTTACCGATTTTGCCAGATTACGAGGCTGGTCAACATTGAGTCCCTTTGCTACAGCTACATGATATGATAGTAACTGCAATGGAATTACACTGAGCAATGGAGCGAGACATCCAAGAGTCTCAGGTATCTCAATAACCTCGTCAACCATATTCTTCACCTGTTCGTCACCCTCTGTGACAACAGCGATGATATGACCGCCACGGGATATTACCTCCTGCATATTTGAGATAATCTTTTGGTATAATTGGTGATGGGTTGCTATGAAGACTACTGGCATCTCCTCATCAACAAGGGCAATAGGACCGTGTTTCATCTCCGCAGCAGGATAACCCTCTGCATGGATATATGAGATTTCCTTCAGTTTCAAAGCTCCCTCAAGAGCTACTGGGTAGTTGAATCCACGTCCAAGATACAAGAAGTTATGTGCGAAGGTAAACTTTGTTGAGAGTTCCTTGATCTTGTCGTTCTGCTCAAGTACCTTCTCTATTTTCTCAGGGATAAGGAGCAGTTCCTTGATAGTCTTCTCGTATTCTGCCTGTGAGATTGTACCCTTAGCCATACCAAGGGCAAGAGAGAGCATAACAAGAACCGTAACCTGACCTGTGAATGCCTTTGTAGAGGCAACACCGATTTCCGGTCCTACGTGGATATAGATACCTGTATCTGATTCACGTGCGATGCTTGAACCTACACCATTCACGATGCCGAAAACCATTGCACCATTTTCCTTTGCCATCTGAATTGCTGCGAGTGTATCGGCTGTTTCACCTGACTGTGATATGGCCATAACTACATCATCATGTTCAATGACAGGATTGCTGTAACGGAACTCAGAAGCATAAGCCACTTCTACAGGGATACGGCAGAACTGCTCTATCAACTGCTTTCCGATAAGACCTGCATGCCATGAAGTACCGCAGGAAACAATGATTATGCGTCTTGCACGAAGAAGTTCACGACGATGCTGAGTAACAGCGCTGAGCACAACCTGAAGTCCCATTTCCGGGCAATCCTTACCCATTGTGCAGGATGAATATGGTGATTCTACGATACGACCGCGCATACAGTCTTTCAATACATTAGGCTGGTCGAAGATTTCCTTCAGCATGAAATGGGGATAGCCCTCATGGTCGAGCATAGAGAGATCGAGATCAACTTCCTTTATCTCTGCATCTGCCTCTTCACCGTTGAGGTTATACACCTTCATCTCCTTGTCACGCTCGATAACAGCAACCTCCTCATCCTTAAGATATACAATATGTTTTGTATATTCAGCAATAGGAGATGCATCAGAAGCAATGAAGAATTCAGAGTTGTCCTCAACGATACCTACTGCCAAAGGAGAAGATTTGCGTGCGCATACAAGCTGGTTAGGGTAGCGCTTGTCGATTACTGCAATCGCGTATGCTCCGATTGCCACCTGAAGGGCGTTGCGGACTGCATTTCCAAGACCGCAGTTTAGTTTCTGCTGGGTATATTCTATAAGCTGTACGAGAACCTCGGTGTCAGTCTCACTCTTGAAAGTGAAGCCACGCTGCTTCAATTGTTCGCGAAGAGTGGCATAGTTCTCGATGATTCCGTTATGAACAAGTGTAAGGTTTCCTGAGTTGCTTACATGTGGATGTGCATTAACCTCGCTTGGAATTCCGTGGGTAGCCCAACGTGTATGAGCAATACCTATTGTCCCTGTTATATCCTTGCCTTCTGCTACTTTCTCAAGGTCGGAAACCTTTCCCTTTGCCTTATACACATTCAGAGTGTTGTCTGATGCTGAAAGCATTGCACAACCGGCTGAATCATAACCACGATATTCCAATCGTTTCAGTCCCTTGATAAGTATTGGGTAGGCTTCTTTCGTTCCTATATAGCCAACTATTCCGCACATAGATCTTAATTTATTTTCTGTTCGTGTTTCTATTTTAGAAAAAGAGTTAATAAGACAGGGAATCATCCCAAGCCATATTAACTCTATTTCTTATTTTCTATTATTTCAATATGTTATACATCAGAGATGCCAATGAAATCACAATACTTGTTGCAGAGAACCAAAGCGATGTACTTTGACCAACATCAGAGTTCCTTGCTTTCGTCTTGTTCGGTTGTACATAGACGACATCATTCTGCTGCAAATAATAATATGGTGAATTTATCACGTTTGCATCATTCAAATCCAGACGATGGGTAGATTTCTCGCCGTTGGCATCTTCTCTGATAAGCAGTACGTTATCACGTATACCATAGATTGTCATATCGCCTGCGGCACCAAGAGCCTGAAGAACGCTGTATTTCTCAGAATTAACATTGTATGCTCCGGGACGAGCCACCTCACCTAGTACGGTAACGGAGTATGACTGGAACTCAACCACTACGACTGGAGAAATGTCATTTGAGAGGAAAGGCTTTACAAGTCCTGCAATCTTATCCTCACACTGACGGCGGGTAAGTCCCTGGACCTGAATCTTACCAATCATAGGGAAGTTGATGTTTCCGTCTGCACCAACGGTGTATGGCATCATGGCACCTGCTCCAGAACTAATTGTTCTATTACTGCCACTTGCCTGAAGAGTGTTATATACTAGCTGATTGAACTGAGATGAAATTTCTCTGTCAGGTGTCGTTACGCTGATAGTAAGGACATCCTTTGGCATAATACGAGCATCATGAATGCCACGTGAAGCAGAAAGGCTGACCTGTTCTGCATTCTGAAAGTAAGGTACTTTCTTATATGAACTACATCCTGTTAAATACAAGGCCATGCATGATACGGCCATTATGCTGAGACAGCTCTTGATTTTAAATTTCATAGTTTATGTTACAATAAATATGCAATTAAGCAAAATTTTCTGCAAAATTACTCCTATTTTTCGAAAAAAACAAATATTCAGCAAACTATTTGCGTTTTCGATACGTAAAATTTTATTTTCGTCAATTATTCTTCGTCTGCGAACAAATTCTCTGGGTCAAGAATATGTAATTGGAACGCGCGCGTAACAAGGCGTACAGCATTCACGCTCTGCTTGCCATTTCCACCAGGGAAAAGTTTCTGGGTGAGTTCCATCTGGCGTTTCTCAAGACTCTTGACACCGAAAGGCATACCCCTGAGACCTGCAATTTGATCTTTTGTATAGCCAAGGGCAAGATGACGGAGGAATCGCTCGTCATACTCGTCAATCTCATAGCCTATGGATGCTTCTTGACGGAGAACCGTTGACATAACGTTTTTGCGGAAAGATCCTACGATAGCATCCATAATAGGCTGGTTGAATACATACTTCCTGCCTGACATCACGCTTACTACATCTGCACGGGTAAGCATCTCGCCTGTTTTAAGGATAATACCGTCTGCACCTGCATCAAGGGCATCAACCCATAGTTTCTCATTCAATATCTCTCCCGTAAAGATAAGCACCTTCACCTCAGGGTGCTCAACCTTCACACTACGGCAAATCTCCACACCAATAGTGGTAGAACCGCCCAAACCGAGGTCAAGGAGAATAAGGTCTGGGTTGCCTGTGCGCATAAGTTGGATAAACTGCGTTTCATCGCTTGCAGTACCAATTACCTCTGCTTCGGGAACCTCATTGCGAAGCAGTCCTTCGGTGCCCTTGAGTTCAAGAGGCACGTCCTCTACTATAATGACTTTAAAATTCTCCATATCAGTTTATCCAAAAAAGAGACTACAATCAAACATTTATCGCCTGAATGCAGTCTCTTTCATATAATTAAAAGTTAAATTCAAATTTACTTGAAGAATGACTTAACAGCCTCGTTTGGAACCATCTGCTCATCGAAAATATAAGCACCAGTCTTAGGGCTCTTAACCATCTTGATTACCTTTGTGTATGCACGACCATCAGTCTTACCAGTCTGAAGGGATGCGACGGTTTTCTTTGCCATAGTTTCTTATAAATCTATATAATTACTTGATCTCCTTGTGAAGAGTCATCTTCTTGAGGATAGGATTGTACTTCATCAACTCAAGACGCTCAGGAGTATTTTTACGATTCTTTGTTGTGATATAACGGCTTGTGCCTGGCATACCACTATTCTTGTGCTCGGTGCACTCAAGGATTACCTGAACACGATTTCCTTTTGCTTTCTTTGCCATGTTGATTATTCTCCTATTACTTTAACATCCTTCCAATCAAGATAGCCTTTAGCTACAGCCTGCTTCAGAGCTGCATCAAGACCTACCTTATTAATCATGCGAAGACCAGCGGCAGAAATCTTAAGGCTAATCCAGCAGTTCTCCTCTACATAGAAGAACTTCTTGCTAAACAGGTTTACATCGAAGCTGCGCTTTGTGCGATGCTTAGAGTGAGAAACGTTGTTTCCCATCTGAGCCTTCTTACCTGTAATCTGACAAATTTTAGACATTGCTATCTTTGTTTTTTACAATCGTTAATTGATACTTATTCCAAACAGCGTGCAAAATTACACATTTTTTCCCATTCTACAAAATATCTTTTCGCCTTAAGCTTGTATTTAATACTTTTTAACAATTAATCTTGCGACTTTATTCTTTTAGATGGGAAAACCTGCGTGAAAAAAGCTATTTTGCCTCTGGTGTTGGAACTTCGCTAAGGTCTGGTTGAGGGAAGTCTTCTTTTAACACTTCAAGCAGTAATTGAAGGGCGCGGAAAGTGGCACGCGAAACATTGATGTCACGACCATCATTCTCTGTGAGTTTTACCGTTTTCATCTCGCCTTTCTTACCTGCGGCAATCCATATTGTTCCTACAGGATGCTCTGGTGTTCCGCCACCGGGACCTGCAACGCCTGTTGTTGCAATGGCATAGTCGGTATTAAGAACCTCGCAAACGCCCTCTGCCATACTTATCGCAACTTCTTCACTTACAACGGTCTTTTCCTCGATAAGCTCCTCTGGAACATTGAGAAGACTCTTCTTCACTTCCTCGCTATAAGCCACGATACCGCCTGTGAAATATGCGCTTGCACCAGGCATGAGAGTTATGGATTCTGCCACCTTACCTGATGTGCAGCTCTCGGCAGTTGCGAGTGTTTTACCTGACTCATAGAGGATGAACAATATCTCTTTACTTAAAACCTTATTTTCGAACTGCATAACTAATTCTGTTTATTCAAATGTTACTTTTGAGAATGCCGGTACCTCGATACCGCAGAAGTCCTTGTCTTTCAGTTTATAAGAACCAACCACGCCAATCATAGCGGCATTATCAGTCGTATATGAGAACTTAGGGATGTAGATTGTCCAGCCATAGCGTTTTGCATGGTCGTGGAAGGCATTTCTAAGACCGTTGTTTGCAGATACTCCACCTGCCACAGCCACATGCTTTATGCCTGTCTGCTTTACAGCTAAACGGAGTTTCTTCATCAGGATATCAACAACCGTCCATTCCAAAGAAGCTGCAATATCCTCCTTGTGATGCTCAACGAAATCAGGATCTTCTTTCACCCATTTCTGAAGTGAATAGAGGAATGATGTCTTCAAACCTGAGAAAGAATAGTCAAGTCCTGGGATGTGTGGCTCGGCAAACTGATAAGCCTTCGGATTTCCCTGACGGGCAAGTCTGTCAATGATAGGACCGCCCGGATATCCCAAGCCCATTACCTTTGAACACTTGTCAATAGCCTCACCAGCAGCATCGTCGATTGTCTGTCCGAGAACCTCCATGTCGTTATAGGCATTCACCTTGACAATCTGCGAGTTACCGCCAGAAACTAACAGACAGAGGAAAGGGAAGGGTGGGGCGTTGTCCACTATCTTATATCCGCCCTCGGCAGTCTCATCTTCCACTCTTTCCTGAATGAAATGAGCCATTACGTGTCCTTGGAGGTGGTTTACATCAATCATAGGAATGCCAAGTGAACGTGCGAAGCCCTTTGCAAAGCTAACTCCTACAAGGAGCGAACCCATAAGTCCCGGGCCTCGAGTAAAGGCAACAGCAGACAGCTCTTCTTTTTTTACACCTGCCTGTTTCAGAGCCTGATCAACTACAGGAACCACATTTTGCTGATGTGCTCGTGAAGCCAACTCTGGCACAACTCCGCCATAAGCCTCATGCACTTTCTGTGAAGCGGTAACATTGGACAACAAGACTCTTCCATCCATTACGGCAGCACTCGTGTCGTCGCAACTTGACTCTATTGCAAGGATAAGGTTTCGGCCTCTCCCCCCGCCCTCCCCCATAGGGAGGGAGCCGGAAGTCTCATGGCCTTCTGCTATATTATCAGTATGTAATTTTTCCTGACTATTCATCGAGATATTTATTTATAGTTGAAAGAACAGGTTCTATATCCCCAAACAATTCCTCATTTGTGAAGCGAACAGTTCTATATCCAAGTTTCAATAATTCATTATCCCTTAATTTGTCATGCTCTGTATTGTCCTCATGACATTTTCCATCAAGTTCTATGATAAGGCGTTTTTCAAGACAAGCAAAGTCTGCGATATAATCACCCAGTGGATGCTGCCTTCGGAACTTAGTTCCAAGTCTATTAGCGCGCAAATATTCCCAAAGCAACTTTTCTGCTTCTGTCGGTTTAGCGCGCATGCATTTTGCTTTATCAGCCAAATTGCGATATCTGTCAGGCGATGTCGTCTTGTAACAATCCTTCATATCGAACTTGTTTTTGTCATTTCCCTTTCGCCTTCCGGCTCCCTCCCTACGGGGGAGGGCGGGGGGAGAGGCTGCCGTTGGCGTTTTAATACGTCAACACTTCCACTCCATGCTCCGTCATAAGAAGCGTGTGCTCCCATTGTGCTGAAGGAAGCTCATCCTCCGTGATAACCTCCCAGCCATATTCGTCGTCAGCATCAATAAATACTTTTGGCGATTTCATGTTGATCATAGGCTCAATGGTGAACACCATACCAGGAACAAGAAGCATGCCAGTTCCGCGATAGCCAGTATGCATAACCTCCGGCTCCTCGTGGAATTTCAGTCCTACGCCATGACCGCAAAGGTCTGTCACGATTCCATAGCCGTATTTCTTACAATGCTTCTTGATAGCATGACCAATATCACCCACGAAACCGTATGGCTTTGCTGCCTCCATACCTATTTCCAGACATTCCTTGGCAACACGCACAAGCTGTTCCTTCTCAGGAGTGGTCTTGCCGATGATAAACATACGAGAGGCATCTGCATAATAGCCGTCAAGGATAGTGGTAAAGTCCACATTTATAATATCACCTTCCTCAAGAACATCCTCTTCCTTTGGAATGCCGTGACATACCACCTCATTGATACTTGTGCATACAGATTTAGGGAATCCCTCATAGTTGAGGCAGGCAGGAGTAGCGTTATGATCCTTGCAGTATTGCATGCAGATATCATCAATCTCCTGAGTGTTCATTCCTGCGTGGATATGCTTTGCCACCTCATCCAATACACCTGTATTCACAACACCGGCACGACGTATGCCCTCAATCTGTTCTTCGTTGAGAATCAAATCGCGAGTAGGCACAAGCTTACCTTTGCTCTCCCAGTACATCACCTGCTTATCCATCTCGGTGAGAGGCTGACCGGGAAGACAATGCCAACGTTTTTTCTTTACCATTTTATTTATTTCAATTTCCGAGTGCAATGTGCAAAGCATCATCGCACGAAAAAATAGTGCGTGTCAGCCCAAAGGCTGGCGCACGTTTTAATTTTCGAGTGCAAAATTAATTCTTTTTCTGCATACTTGCAAATAAATCATAGGAAATAATCAGAAAATAAATTTATTCAAAACGTAATGGGCAGAGCTGAATCCATATCAGCTCTGCCCATGAACCACTACTTGATATTAAGAGGTTTCGCTGTCCACCAAGCGTTTCCCTTAACCCTTCCATTGTCATTATAATCCACGTGGATAGAAATCATTACATCATCTTCTTGGCTGAGAAATGAATCGAATTCTTTTTTCTCAAAATGAAATCGTGCACCTTCACTATCAGAGCAATCTACTTTATCAACATTATTGCCCGCTGCATTCACAGTACGTGCAACATAATGATATCCATATAAGCCTACTTTATTCTGAAAGAAATTAGCATCAATGCCATCCTTAGCCTTCGCTTTTAAGCGATAGTCAAGAGATGCTGGAAGTTTAGACACCTTAACTGTCTTTTTCCACTCCTCCTGCGTGAGTTTTTCCGTCTGCAACTGCAAATTATCATCATAGTATTCAACGGTCAAATCGAATGCAGAAAGCATACTCTCATTTACGACAAGACCGTAATCCACTACTCCGCCAACAGGCTTGGTTTCATCTACCTGAACTTTGTCGTCGTCATCATCATCACTTCCACAAGCGGTGAACATCGTCGAACTCAATGCGCAGCAAAAAACGGCTGCAAGCGTCATCATCTTAATTTTCATTTTGTTTGTTTTTAGGTTAAATAAAATTAAAGTGCACGAAACGTGCTCGTTTTTTATTCCTTTCATAAGGAAAAGTATAAAAGGTCTTTTTCCTTTTCCGAGTGCAAAATTAATTCATTTTCTGCATACTTGCAAATAAAACGCAGGAAATATTTGTTTTCTTACCAAGTAAGAAGTGTATAGCTCCGTTGATCCATACATCAAAGAATCTTCTCCTTAATTTATTGCGTGATTTTTTTAATGTGCAATGACTGGAGCCCTTCTTTTGGGCCTTTTTCTCGGAAAGTATCTTTCGTTTATATCGACCAAATTTACATCATTCTCATAAAAATCTGGAAGGTCACATTCTTGCCATGAACCATCTCTACGTTCTATAAGTTGTCTTCGCCCATTCTTTTCAACAAGATAGGTAGAACTGGGAAAGCTATAGCAAATATATATATTATCAACTTTTACACTATCAAGATAATCGAATAGCATATCCATTATGCTGCTATTCCTGTAACCACAATATATTTTCTTCGTAGAGTCTAAACCTCTCAACCACCATATTCCATTAGTTGTTTTAACTAAAATCTTGTCAATAACCAAATGCTCATAATCCATGAGAGAGTCAATTTCAGAGTAAGAAGTCGGAATCTTAGAGAATTGGATTTTCCAATACTCTTTTTTTGAAGAAAACCTATAAATAGGATGTACGCTTATAACAGAATCTCGATGGAAATCAGGTAAATACTTGTCTGCCTGTTTAAGCCATTTCTCGACTTTTTTATCGCCGAACTTGTTTGTTTGCGAAAATGCAGAATTACTTACAAACATTGAAATAAAGATAACAATTAGAAATCTCATCATAGTGTTTATTTTACAAATCGTTAATTAATTGTTAGAATCGTAGAATAATTACATTCTGCGCGCAAAAGTAATCAAAATTTTCAATATCACAAAGAAAAAACACAAGAAAATCAAGGATGATATAAGCTCATGCCTTTAATGGTATTCCTATCTGACAAGGAAGTAAATCCGATTAAAATACATATAAATCACAATACAAATACCATAATAATACAATAGTTTATGGTATTATAATGGTATTATTATGGTAATATAATGGTATTATAATGGTATTATCATCGGAGGAATATCGGACTATCAACGAACTGAGAGCGGACGAATATAGAAATTATTTGCCCTTTGATTTGGATAATCAGAAAAATAATAGTACCTTTGCAGTCAGATATTTAGACAGCAGCGCCCCGGCTTTGTCGCTGGTCCATTATCACTTGTGACTTGGGCGAGAGGAAAGTCCGGGCAGCATAGAGCGCTCCGCTCCCGAAAATAGGAGTTACCGGTGACGGTAAGATCGGACAGAAGAGAATGACTGCATCTCTCGGCTTTAGCCCTAACTCGTTTATCGCCATTGCCGTGGAGGTGTCAAGGTGAGAAGGTGAGGTAAGAGCTCACCAGGCCGGTGGTGACATCGGTGCTGTGTCTTCCGGAGGCTGCAAGTTCGCGTATACCATCGTCAGAGGGTTGCTCGCCCGATGTCATCCGACTACGGTGGAGGGTAGAACGCTTGAGCCTGGGGGTAACCTCAGGACTAGATAAATGACAAGGCACACCGCTTGCCGAGAGGCTTGCGGATGTACAGAACCCGGCTTATAGGGACGCTGCTTTCTTTGACCCACCCTAACCCTCCCCAAGGGAGGGAACTTTATATAGTAATGAACGCTAAGACGCAAAGACACAAAGGAAAGGAAAAATCAGCTTTGCGTCTCTGTGTCTTTGCGTTTAAAATATTATGGAACAATGAAAAATCCTTTTGTCACAAGATCTCTTAGCCTAAAGTCTATTAAGGAAATATTGATATCGCTCTATAATGACTTTATGGCAAAGCGCGTTCTGGCTTCTGCAAGTCGGTTGACATACTCAACCTTGCTTGCTACTGTGCCTATCCTTGCGGTCGTCTTTGCCATAGCACGAGGTTTCGGCTATAATATCTACATAGAGGAGTGGTTTCGCGATTTGCTCAAGGCTCAGCCGGATGTATCGGAGATAATAATAGGGTTTGTCAATTCATACCTTATTAATACAAAGAAAGGCGTGTTCCTCGGCATTGGACTTCTTTTCATGCTTGGAACGGTCCTGATGCTGATTAGTACGATAGAAGAGACTTTCAACGATATATGGCTTGTGCGGAAGCCTCGTTCCATGTTCCGTACCTTTACCGACTATATGGCTCTGCTTTTCGCATTCCCTATAGTTATTGTGACGATATCGGGTTTGAGTATCTGGATGCAGGCATTCAACCGTCACCTTATAGATATAACGATTATAGGTCCGTTGATGAAGTTCTTCATAGAACTCATCCCTTATGTGGTTATGTCGGCTGTATTTGTGGCTCTGTATGTCTTTATGCCGAATACCAAGGTGAAATTTCGTTCAGCCCTATGGCCGGGTATTGCCGCTGGTATTGCTATGCAACTGTTCCAGCTCATATATATCAACTCCCAGATATGGGTGAGCAATTACAACGCTATCTATGGTTCATTTGCTGTTATCCCTCTCTTCATGCTGTGGATGCAAATCTCATGGACAATTATTCTTGTGGGTGCGGAGCTATCCTATACTGTTCAGAATCATGATGACTTCCTTTCAAATAATTCACAGGCGGACTTGTCATACAAGGCAAGGATGACGCTGTCAATAAAGATAATGTCTATTGTCTGCAAACGCTTTTCTGAAGGCAAGCTGGCTTATAGTTCCATGCAGTTGAAAGAGCAGCTTGGAATTTCTATGCGAGTATTGTCGAAACTCCTCTATGACCTTCAGCAGATACATTTCCTTGCAGAGATAATGCACGATGACAAAGGCGAGGAAGTGCTCTATCAACCGGCAGAAGCCCTTAATATCCTCACCATAGGCGAATTACATTCACGCCTTTCAAAGCTCGGTACAAACGTAGATTCCGACATCTTGTCAGCATCAAAAGAGTGGGAGTCTGCCATTTTGCTATATGATGAATATCTTGATAAAGCAAGGGGAATTGAGTTGAAGAAGTTATAAGGGGGAACTACGGCCTCTCCCCCCGCCCTCCCCCGTAGGGAGGGAGCCGATTCGTGAAATGGGGATAGGCTGTGATTTTCCATTTTTTCATTTTTCACTTTTCATTTTTCATTTATATTTTGGCACACCTTTTGTTTTACGCATAGCAAATAAATAAAAATATTAACACATCATCGTTTTTATGGCTTTAGCCGGCTCTAAATATCCTTTAGAGGAATGCCTTTAAGCGCTCCGGCTCCCTCCCTACGGGGGAGGGCGGGGGGAGAGGCCGAAGCCTTGCGATGTTTATTCATTATATTTACTATGCAAAAAGGTAACATCGGGGTTACAACCGAGAACATCTTCCCCGTTATCAAAAAGTTCTTGTACAGTGATCATGAGATTTTCCTTCGTGAGATGATTTCAAATGCCGTTGACGCTACACAGAAGCTCAAGACATTGGCTGAGCGTGGTGAGTTCAAGGGCGAACTTGGTGACCTTACCGTTCACGTATCTCTCGACAAGGAGGCTGGCACTCTCACTATCTCCGACCGTGGTATTGGTATGACAGAGGAGGAGATTGACCGCTATATCAATCAGATTGCATTCTCAGGCGTAACAGACTTCCTCGAGAAATACAAGGACAACGCAAATGCCATCATCGGTCATTTCGGTCTTGGCTTCTACTCTTCATTCATGGTTTCTGATCGTGTGGATATCATCACACGTTCATATAAGGACGGAGCAAAGGCCCTGAAGTGGACTTGCGACGGTAGTCCTGAGTTCGAGATTTCAGATGCTGAGCGCGACAGCCGTGGTACAGACATCGTTCTCCATATCTCTGATGATTGCAAGGAGTTCCTTGAGAAGTCAAAGATTGAGTCTCTCTTGAACAAATACTGCAAGTTCATGGCAATACCTGTTGCCTTTGGCAAGAAGCAGGAGTGGAGTTCAGAGAAGAAGGAGATGGTTGATACCGACAAGGACAACCTTATTAATGATGTAGAGCCACTCTGGACAAAAGCCCCATCTTCACTCAAGGACGAGGACTACAAGTCATTCTATCGTACACTCTATCCTATGCAGGATGAGCCTCTGTTCTGGATTCACCTCAACGTGGACTTCCCATTCCACCTCACAGGTATCCTCTATTTCCCACGCATACAGAGCAATATCGACCTTCAGCGCAACAAGATTCAGCTCTATTGCAATCAGGTGTTCGTAACTGATCAGGTTGAGGGTATCGTGCCTGACTTCCTCACACTCCTTCATGGTGTTATCGATTCTCCAGATATTCCATTGAACGTAAGCCGTTCTTATCTCCAGAGCGATGCTAACGTGAAGAAGATCTCAACATACATCACAAAGAAGGTGGCTGACCGTCTCAACGGTATCTTCAAGAACGACCGCAAGGACTATGAGGAGAAGTGGGATAAGCTCAAGATCTTCATCAACTACGGAATGCTGACCGACGAGTCTTTCTATGATCGTGCAAAGGACTTCTCTCTCTTCAAGGACACAGAAGGCAAGTACTTCACATTCGAGGAGTACAAGACTCTCATCAAGGACAACCAGACCGACAAGGACGGCAACCTCATCTACCTCTACGCTAATAATAAGGAGGAACAGTATTCATACATCGAGGCTGCAAAGGCAAAGGGATATTCTGTTCTCTTGCTCGATGGCGAGCTTGACACTCCTACAATCAATATGTTTGAGCAGAAGTTCGAGAAGTCTCGCTTCACACGTGTTGATGGCGATATCATCGACCGCCTTATTGTCAAGGACGAGGTTAAGAAGGTTGATTTCTCTGAGGAAGAGGTTGCAAACATCTCTGAGGTGTTTAAGTCACAGATGCCTGCAATCGAGAAGACCGACTTTATGGTACAGGTTCAGGCACTTGGAGCAGAGGCTGCCCCAGTAATGTTCACCCAGAACGAGTATATGCGTCGTATGAAGGACGCAAGCCGTTTCCAGAGCGGTATGGGCTTCTATGGTCAGATGCCAGACTCATACACCCTCGTGCTCAACTCTGACCACGCTGTTGTTAAGGCTATCCTTGCTGATACCAACGCTAATACAGCAGAGGCTCTCAAGCCTATCCTTGCTGAAATCAAGGGACTTGAGGCTCGTAAGATGGTTCTTGAGGCTGAGCAGAAGGATAAGAAGGCAGACGAGATTACCGAGGAACAGAAGAAGGACCTCGAGGAAACACGCAACAACATTACTGCTGAGCAGAAGAAGAAGTCTGACGTTCTCGCCGGCTATGCTTCTAAGAACGACAAGGTTCACCAGCTTATCGACATCGCCCTCCTTCAGAATGGTATGTTGAAGGGAGCTGCTCTCGACAAGTTCCTCAAGCGTACAGTAAGTCTCTTGGGATAAACCACATAAATAACATATAAACGCGAAGGCGCGAAGACACAGAGTTTAAAAGCTCATGCCTTCGCGTCTTTTTGTTTTGTATTGGTAAAAACGGTATTATATTATTTTTTTTGAAAAAAAATGACAATAATTTTTGTGATATCAATGTCATTTAGTATCTTTGCATCCAGATAATGAAGATGAAAAAGTTTAAACAAAGAATATTATATTTAAGAAAATGAAAAAGACCAAGATTTTATTATCTCTACTGATTGCTTTAGGCATAAATAGTGCTATGGCACAGGATCGTGCTGTAAAAAATGTATCATTGGAGCTTATGGGTGCTCATACTGTAATGGGTGTGAACTTTGATTCTCGACTAAAAGGCAACAATGGCTTAGGTTTTCGCGTAGGTGTAAGCATTGTAAGAGATGGTCTTACCGATTATGAAGATGTGAAGGGATTTGCGGTTCCTGTGGAATTAAATTACCTTATTGGAGAGAAAAATCATCATTTAGAACTGGGCGCAGGTGTGAGCCTGGGATCTTGCAAATTTGGCTATTCTAATACCAATCAGATATATGCAGGAGATCGTTATATTAATATGACAAATCGATGGGATGAGAATAGATTAGCATATTTCATCTTTGGAAATATTGGCTATCGTTATCAACGTCCAAGAGGATTTGTTGCCCGAGTAGGTTTAACCCCTTCATTTAATTTTGGTGGCGAGAATGGATTTGACAGACCGTTCTTCTATCCATACGTCGGTCTCGGTTGGTCATTCTAAAGGAGATTGTGATTGTTGCAATCTGGCGAGGTCGCATTAATTGAATGTGAAAGACGCGAAGACACAGAGTTTTATCTCTTTTGTCTTTGCGCCTTTTTTGTTAATTCAATAATTTTGAAAAGGAACAAGGATCGATGAGCCTTCGCTAATCCTTCGCTCTTCCTTCGTTCATCCTATAGTTAATAATAAGGTGTAGATAGGAGGAACAAGGGATTCACAACGGACTTACATGGGAGTTACTTGGGAACTTCACCCTTAGAATACGGTTAGGCGCAAGGTTAGGGTATGGTATAAACTTTTACTTGGCAGATGGTCGCCCATCTTCTGGTCAAATACCTTGCTGTGTCGAGAGCCCATGAACATATCAAAAGTGCCAATACCATACATGAGTGTGAATCGGCTCTTCTCGCCATTCTCGTTGAAGTCGTAATATAATCCCGCCTCGGCAAATAGTCCTGGCTGAAAAGCATCATACACATGCTTGTTCTTTGATTCTGTTGCTTCTGAAAATTGATGATAATAAGAGTCGTCATAGAAGGTTATTGGGGTTCGACTAACCTCAAATTGCTCATAGGGTATTGGACTTAGCATTACCGTACCGCCTATAGCTATACCTGCTCGCTTTATTATTGGCAGAATATAAGTGGCAGATGCAACAAGGTCAAATTGCCTTCTCCAATTAGATTCTCCGTCATCATCAGTTCCTTTTTCGTAAGTGTAATGATATCCTTGATCGTGCCAGCTTTCGGAATACCCATCCCAATAGAGCATTCGAAAACCTAAACCGACATTAAAATTGGTGTTAAACCGATAACTACCTTGCAAGCCCCATCCACCTATAACTTGACTTGAATAGCCATTAAACAGAACAGAACCGTCAATACAAACGCCCCACCTCGTCAGTTTGCGCTTCGGCTTTACCTTTACCTCTGATTCCTCTGTACTATCCGCAAAATCCTGTGCCGTAGCGGTCATTATTCCGCCAAGCAAGAGGACTATGGTCATAATAATGTTTTTTGTCTTCATGTTCAAAAATGATGATTTTCGATACAAAGGTAGTGAAACCTGTATGGTGGTACAAGGAGATTCCCCTAAAAACAGATAGGGAATCCCCCATTGTGGTATGAGAATTTTGTGTAACTCCCATTTATATGATGATTAGATGGATTTTTTGTCAATAAAATATGTTAGTGCAAGGAAATGATAAAAAAAGCAAAGTTAATATGGTTGAATCACATTAATTTTGCACCCAGAAATCATAACATAACTAAAACTGTGTATTTTTGCATTATGAGAAGACTACTAACGCTACCCGTTGTAGTATTGTGTTTGTTGGTTCTTGCGGATATTCCTGTAAGTGCAGCAAAGCCTTTGCCTCGACAGCAGCTCATAAACCGCTTGGCAAAGATACAGCAGAAAGGCTATATGTACGGTCATCAGGATGATCCTTTCTATGGCATTACGTGGGATTGGGATGATAACCGCTCAGATACATACGACCTTGTAGGCGACTATCCCGGAGTGATGGGCTTCGACCTCGGAGGTCTTGAGGTGGGTGATGATAAGAATCTCGACTCTGTGCCTTTCACCCGTATTCGTCAGGAGATTATCCGTCAGCATGAGCGTGGTGGAATAGTGACAATCTCATGGCATCCTCGTAATCCGTTGCTCGGTACTACGGCTTGGATAGAGAAGGACTTAACGGCATACAACGAGGCTGTTACTGCCTTGAAAAAGATAGGACGTGAGGATCTCGTTTCGCAGATAGACAATCCAAAGAATACGGTGAAATCTCTCCTTCTTGGTGGAAAGATGGCCGATAAGTTTCAGCTTTGGCTTAAGCGGATTTCTGATTTCCTTGTAACCTTAAAAGACCAAAAAGGTAATCAGGTGCCGATAATCTTCCGCCCTTGGCATGAGAATAACGGAAACTGGTTCTGGTGGGGACTGGCAAACTGTTCGGATGAAGAGTTTCATGCTCTTTGGAATCTCACTCAGGACTATATTAATGGGGTGGAGGTTTCCGCCAACACCCAACACCCATCATCCAACACCCTAAAAGACTATATAGTATGGTCTTATTCTCCAAACCTTCAGGGCAACTGGACAGAGGAAAAATGGATGGTTCGTTATCCTGGTGATGACCGGGTGGATCTTATAGGTGAGGATGCTTACCAATGGGGTAGTGAGGCGGACTTCAAGGCTCAGCTTGACAAAGACCTTCAGCTGATAACAGATATCGCAAAGAAGCATGGAAAGCTTATCGCCATGACCGAGTGCGGTTATCAGAATTCGCCTGATGCTACTTGGTGGCAACGTGTTTTCAAGCCTGTTATCGAGAAATATCCAATTTGCTATTTCCTTCCTTGGCGCAATTACTCTAAGGAGCACTTCGGAGCTTCGAAGGATGCAAAGACTGCCGATGATTTCAAGGCATGGGCAAAAGGAAAGAACTTGTTGTTTGTGAAAGATATACTTGGAATAAAGTAGATAGTGTAAAGATTAAAGTTGATAGTGAAAAGATATAAATAGTGCAATGGCCCCAGCCCCCGTGTTCTCTTTCTTGACTTTACTTATTTTATCGCAGATTTATGCGATGTTTCCCCACATCATCATTTAGGGGGCGGGGCTGTTGACTATTTGGAATAAGATAGATATAATAAGGCTGAAAAGCCCTCAATATAATAATGAGTAAGGAATTTGAAATGAAAGTAGCGGCTCTGCGTGTTCGTCATGAGGAGCTGCTTTCCCGTCCTAATATAAAGAAGGAATGGGGTAACGGAATATATGACAGGTATGAATATCCTATTGTTACGGCAGAGCATACTCCACTCGAATGGCGTTATGATTTCTGCGAGAAGGATAACCCATACCTGATGCAACGCATCATGATGAATGCTACGTTCAATAGTGGTGCGATAAAATGGAATGGCAAGTATCTGCTCGTGGTTAGAGTGGAGGGAGCCGACCGTAAGAGTTTCTTTGCTGTTGCGGAGTCGCCGAATGGCATTGACAACTTCCGTTTCTGGGATGAGCCTATCACCATGCCAGAGGATGTCGTTCCAGCCACAAACGTATATGATATGCGTCTTACGGCTCATGAGGATGGTTGGATATATGGCGTGTTCTGTGCAGAGCGTCATGACGACTCACAGCCGGGAGACCTTAGCGCGGCTACAGCAACGGCAGGTATCGCCCGTACAAAGGATCTGAAGACATGGTATCGTCTGCCTGACCTCAAGGCAAAGTCGCAGCAGCGTAATGTGGTGCTTCATCCGGAGTTTGTTGATGGTAAGTATGCTTTTTATACCCGTCCTCAGGATGGTTTCATCGATACTGGCTCTGGTGGCGGTATCGGCTGGGCACTTGTAGATGATATTGAGAATGCAAAGATAAAGGAAGAGAAAATAATCAACGCCCGTCACTATCACACCATCACGGAGGTAAAGAACGGTGAGGGCCCTCATCCTATCAAGACCAAGGAGGGCTGGCTGCATCTTGCACATGGTGTTCGTGCCTGTGCTTCCGGACTTCGTTATGTGCTGTATCTGTATATGACGAGTCTTGAAGACCCTACAAAGGTTATTGCAGAGCCAGGAGGATATTTCCTCGTTCCACAGGGAGAGGAATATATAGGCGATGTGATGAACGTGACCTTTGCCAATGGCTGGATAGCAGATGAGGATGGCAAGGTATTCATCTACTATGCTTCTTCTGATACTCGTATGCATGTTGCTACATCAACTATCGACAAACTCATCGACTATTGCAAGAACACTCCAAAAGATGGATTGACAACCGCAAGTTCGGTGGAGAAGATAAAGGCTTTGATAATAAAGAATAGATGAACGGTCTCTCCTCCCGCCCTCCCCCGTAGGGAGCCGGAGAACCAAAAACAACTAACAATTAATAATTAACATGCCTTTCGCGATTATACAATCAAACATCCTTCCCTTTGGGAAGGCTTGGTTAGGCTTATAATTTGAACTGCCTTTCGCCTTCCGACTCCCTCCCTACGGAGGGAAGTCCGATGTTGATAACATCGGAGTATGTGCAAAGCGGGGGGAGAGGCCGAAAATTTTTATAAATGGCTACACTAAAGGAAAAAATCGGCTATGCTCTTGGTGATGCGGCTGCCGGAGGTATCACATGGAAGATAATGTCAATTGCCTTCCCGTTGTTCTTTACTAACGTATTCGGACTTACGTTTGCCGATACGGCTGCGTTGATGCTCATCGCCCGTATGTTCGATGTTGTTACTGATCCTATCATGGGATCGCTTGCTGACCGCACACAGACACGCTGGGGCACATATCGTCCTTGGCTCATATTCGGAGCAATACCTTATGGATTGGTCTTTGCCCTCCTGCTCTTCACCCCTGATTTCGGCATCACGGCAAAGCGTGTATGGGCATACGGATTCTATATTCTCATGATGGCAATGTACACTCTCGTGAACGTGCCTTATGGCTCTCTCCTCGGTGTTATGACCGATGATGATAACGAGCGCAACCAGTTCTCTTCATTCCGTATGGTGGGAGCATACGCTATGGGCTTCATCACATTGTTCATCTTCCCTTACCTTCAGAAGATGGTGGGGGGAAGCGAGCAACATCAGTATGCAGTTCTTGGAGCAGCCTTTGGATTGATAGCCTGTCTTATGACAATGGCGTGCGGTTTGCTGACAAAGGAGCGTATTAAGCCAAAGCGTGCCGAGAGCTTCTCTTTCCGTCAGTTTGGCGATTTGTTCAAGAACAAGCCTTGGTGCTATATCACCCTCGTTGCCGTTTGTACGAATTTCTTCAACGGTTTCCGCTATGCCGTAGCGGGATATATGTTCACATATTGTCTTGGCGGTGACATCACGATGGGCAGTCTCATCATCAACTTCACCGTCTTCATGGGCATTGGCGAGGCTACCTGTATGATATTCGGAGGTTTGTCACCGGCATTCACGAAGTGGGTTGGCTCAAAGCGCATGGCTTTCGTATGGGCAGCCGTAATATGCTTTGCAACATCAGTTCTGTATTTCTTCATCCCAATGGATAAGGCATATATCTGGGTGCTGATAGCCATCTCAATTCTCACATCAGTAGGAGCAGGCCTCTATTCTCCATTGCTATGGTCTATGTATGCCGATGTGGCCGACTTCGCTACAGAGAAGTTCGGTGAATCTTCCACAGGACTTATCTTCTCTTCCGGCACAATGGCTCAGAAGTTCGGTGGCGCAATCTCAGGTTCGCTCATCGCTATGCTTCTCGGTATGGCTGGACTTGTTTCCACAACAGACGAAATGACAGGCGAGACAATCGTGACTATCACCAACGAGGAATCTGTAAAGACAATGGTATGGGCACTCTTCTCTATCTTCCCTGCAATTATGGCTGCCTTGATGGGAATCCTTGCGTATAAGTTCCCATTGAAGAAGTAAAAAAATAAAAAACTAAAAAGTAAGAAGTAGAAATTAAAAAGTATGATTACTCTATACTGGTAACGATATGCCACTGGAAAACTAACCATACTTTTTAATTTTTCTTTTTATATTTTACTTAAAAGAAATACGATGAAGAAACCTATTTTCGCCCTTGCCCTTGCGCTTTGCGTAACCGGAGCTTCGGCACAGCTAACCACAAATAACGGACAACAGTATCTGCTTAATCAGGCTCTTGATATGAGCCAGCAGTTTTTTGACATGTCAAACACCTATTTCACGGCAGATAGTCTTGCTGCGTTCAATAAGTCTACTGGTGTGGGAAAGATAAAGTGGGCACGTCAGCAACTTCATGCCCGTCAGGCTTTTAATGCAAACGGACAATGGATCATCCCTCTTGAAAACCTCGATTTCCCCGGACCTGCATACGACCAGAGTCCGGAATTGCAGTTTACCATAGAACCGGTGAATAGCCGTACTGTTCGTGTGCGCCTCTATACCTCTCCTATAATCCCCAAGGATAACTATGACGATGAGGTGATGCTTGTAAAGAAACCAGCCGATGGTCGTGCGCAATGGAACGTTACGGAGACTGCAAAGGCTATCGTATATAAGAGTTCCGAGGGTAGCATTGAGATTCAGAAATACCCTTGGCGACTTGTGGTGAAGGATAAGGAGGGTAGGGAACTAACCCACACTCGCTCCTTGTCGGATAATGACTCCACACAGGTAAAGACGCATCCGCTTATGTGGATGAAGCGTGGTGTGGATAATAGTCGTGCCATAGAGCCAGTATTCTCCCTTGCTCCGGGCGAGAGAATCTATGGTTGTGGTGAGTCTCCAACCGGACTCAATCATGTCGGCAAGAAACTCAACCTCTTCGTTGCAGATCCTCAGGGACCTGAAACCCCTGATATGTATAAGCCAATACCGTTCTTCTTCTCCAACCGAGGCTATGGCATCTTCATGCACACCGCAGCCCCTGTTACCGTTGATTTCGGATGCTCATATATCGGTTCTACCCAGCTCTTCATGGGCGATGAGAATGCCGATCTCTTCATCATGCTCGGCTCTCCGAAGGAAATCCTAAACGAATACACCGACCTTGTGGGCAAGCCAACGCTTCCACCGCTCTGGTCTTTCGGCACATGGATGTCGCGTATCTCATATTTCACCGAGGCTGAAGGCCGTAGCGTTGCGAAGAAGTTGCGTGATAACAAGATTCCTTCTGATGTTATCCATTTCGATACAGGATGGTTTGAGGTTGACTGGCAATGCGACTATGAGTTCTCGAAGAAGAACTTCAAAGACCCTGTGAAGATGCTGAAAGACCTCAAGGCCGACGGTTTCCACACCTGCTTGTGGCAGTTGCCTTACTTCACCCCGAAGAACCGTTATTTCAACGAACTTGTAGAAAACGGTATGGCGGTGAAGAGTCCTAATGGTCAGTTGCCTTTCGAGGATGCCGTTCTCGACTTCACCAATTCTAAGACATGCCAATGGTACACCGAGAAGCTTCAGGGCTTGATTAAGCAGGGTGTTTCGGTCATCAAGGCAGACTTTGGTGAGGGTGCTCCTCTCAACAATGGTATTTACAGCAATGGCCGTACAGGCTTCTATGAGCATAACCTCTATCCTGTGCGCTATAACAAGACTGCATACGAGGCTATCGATGCTGTAAACCATGAGGGAATAATCTGGGCACGCTCTGCATGGGCAGGTTCTCAGCGTTATCCTCTCCATTGGGGTGGTGATGCCTGCACAACGAACACCGGACTTCTCGGAACCGTACGTGCCGGACTTTCTTTCGGACTCTCTGGCTTCTCTTTCTGGAGCAATGATATAGGCGGATTCGTAACAAAATCGCCTGAGGAACTTTATCGCCGTTGGTTGCCATACGGTTTCTTCACCTCCCACTCACGTATTCATGGCGTGGAGACAGAGCCTTGGCTCTATACCGACGGACAGTCAGACTATTCAAAGGGACAGGAGTTCATGGATTTCTTCCGTCAGTCTGCTGAGATGAAGTATAAGCTCATGCCATACATCTATGCACAGGCAAAGCTCTGCACCGAGCAGGGATTGCCAATGCAGCGCGCCCTTCTTCTTGAATATCCTGATGATCCGGGTGCATGGCTTGTGGAGGATGAATATATGTTCGGCAGTCAGATGCTCGTAGCTCCGATGCTTGAGGCTGGCACTTCACGCACCGTGTATCTCCCAGGCGAAGAGCCTTGGATTGACTATCAGACAGGCAAGGTCTATCAGCCGGGATGGCGTAAGATTGATGTTCCACAATGGAAGAAGACAGGCGACCAGATGCCTATCGTCGTTCTTGTTAGGAATGGCTCTGCTATCCCTCATGCCGCTCTTGCTCAGCGCACCGACCAGATTGACTGGAAGAACATAGAGTGGAAGAAATATTCTGCCAACGGCGGTGCTACTACGGGGTATCTTTTCCGTCCGGGAGATACCAATGTGGAAACTGTAAAGAATTGAAATAGCCAATTGTATGAGCGAAAAAAACTATAAAAATCTCTCCCCCTCGGGGGAGTTGGAGGGGGGCCTTAGGTCTGAACTCCTCTCTTGCCTTGAGAACAACATCCTCCCCTTCTGGCTTAGTTTTCAGGATGAGGAAAATGGCGGTTTCTATGGCCGTATGACTGGGGAGGGTGTGCTTGTGAAGGAGGCAAGCAAGGGCGGAATACTCAATGCCCGAATTCTGTGGAGCTTCTCTGCTGCCTATCGTGTGCTCGGCAAGGCTGAGTATCTTGCTGCGGCTACCCGTGCCAAGGACTATATCCTTGAGCATTTCATCGACCCTGTGTATGGAGGCACATACTGGGAACTCGACTATAAGGGCAATCCCGTTGACACAAAGAAGCAGTTCTATGCCCTCGGCTTCATGCTCTATGGCATGAGCGAATATGTCCGTGCGCTTCGTCAGCGTCCAGATGCTTCCGTGAGTGAAGAAGAGATAGAAAGAGTACTGGATGTTTGCATAAGCCTTTACACTTGTATTGAAGACCATTCGCTTGATGAGGTCTATAATGGCTATATCGAAGCATGTACCCGAGAGTGGGGCGAGATAGCGGATATGCGCCTCTCTGAGCTTGATGCCAACTATCCAAAGTCTCAGAACACTCACCTGCACATCATTGAGCCATACGCTAACCTGTATAGGGTGTTAAAAACGGCCTCTCCCCCCGCCCTCCCCCATAGGGAGGGAGCCGGAGTGCCTAAAAGTCTCCCTATGCAGGGAGATTTAGAGGGTCTACTCCTCAAGGTCGAGACCTCTCTCCGCAACCTCATTGATATCTTCTGTGATAAAATCCTGAACCCAGAGACGCATCATCTTGACTTGTTCTTTGAGAAAGACTGGACTCGCGGTGCTGGTTGGCTGGAGTCCTACGGTCACGACATAGAATGTTCATGGCTTATGCACGAGGCAGCCCTTGTGCTCGGTGACAAGGAAGTGCTTGCGAAGGTTGAGCCTATCGTGCAGCTTGTTGCCAAGGCTTCGGAAAAAGGTCTCAATGCCGACGGCTCTATGACGCATGAGGCTAATCTTGATACCGGCTATGTTGACGATGACCGCCATTGGTGGGTACAGGCAGAAACCGTCGTCGGCTTCTATAACATCTATCAGCATTTCGGTGATGAGGTTGCTCTTCAGAAGGCTCTGCGTTGCTGGCAATATATCAAGGATAATCTCATCGACCACGACCTCGGTGAGTGGTACTGGAGTCGTGACCCTGAGCGCAACATCAACCGCAAGGATGACCATGCCGGCTTCTGGAAATGCCCTTACCACAATTCAAGGATGTGTCTGGAGATAATTGAGAGAACTCAACAATAACAAGGCCTCTCCCCCCGCCCTCCCCCGTAGGGAGGGAGCCGGAAGGTCAAAACCAATAAATCAAAAAATAATATGAGTAATTTAAAAAAGAATATAAAGCATTCGTTGTCATTGTTCCTTTCGCGCTCCGGCTCCCTCCCTACGGGGGAGGGCGGGGGGAGAGGCCGCCTGTTGGTTGTCTTTGGTCTTTTTTTGTCTATGCCCGCCTTCGCTGAAAACGTTTCCCTTTCCACCCCTCACACCTCCTTTGTCCTCGACCTTGACAAAGGCGCAGAGCCTCAGTTCCTCTACTATGGCCCTGCCATCGGCAATGCTGACATCGCCAACCTCCAGAAGCTGAAGGACGATAACTGGACACGCTCCGAGGTCTATCCCGCCTACGGTGCAACGCATACTATGAATGAGGTGTGCCTTGCCATGCGCCATGCTGACGGAAACCTTTCCACCAATCTCGTCATTGATGACTATAAGGTGACATCCCACACGGAGAAAGCCCCTAATGGAGAAACGCGCTCTGGGCAGTTGCTCACCGTCACCCTCAAAGACCCTCTCTATCCTACAACCGTTCACCTCTACTATCTCGCATACAGCGACCTCGATATGCTTGAGTCATGGACGGATATCAGAAGCGATGAGAAGAAAACCGTAACCCTCACGCAGTTCTATAACCCTCTTCTCCCTGTGCGTCGCGGCAACGTGCACGTCACCCATTTCCACGGCTCTTGGGCAAGCGAGGGACAGCTCGTTGAGCAGCCTCTGAAGAACGGACTGCTTGAGATAAAGAACAAGGACGGACTCCGCAACGCCACCTCCGACCGCAACGAGGTGATGCTCTCACTCGATGGTCCTGCCCGTGAGAATGCAGGCGATGTCATAGGCGCAGCCCTCTGCTACAGCGGAAACTTCCGTATCACTATTGATACTGACGAAACCGACTATCACCAGTATTTTGCAGGTATCAATCCCGATAACTCCGAGTATCATCTCAAGAAAGGCGAGACATTCACCACACCGCGCTCTGCCTATACCTATTCCGTCAGCGGAACCAACGGCGTGAGCCAGACATTCCACTCATGGGCGCGTAAGTATATGCTCCGTCACGGCGACAAGGAGCGCATGATTCTGCTCAATTCTTGGGAAGGCGTGTATTTCGACATCAACCACGAGGGCATGGATCAGATGATGCACGACATAGCATCAATGGGCGGTGAGCTCTTCGTAATGGATGACGGTTGGTTTGGCAATAAATACCGCCGCATCACCGACAACGCAGCCCTTGGCGACTGGGTTGTGGATACCAAGAAACTGCCCGAAGGCATTGAGCGACTCCTTGCCGATGCGAAGAAGAACGGCGTGAAATTCGGTATCTGGATTGAGCCAGAAATGGCTAACACCACCTCCGAACTCTACGAGAAGCATCCCGACTGGATCATCAAGGCTCCTGGGCGTGAGCCTGTTCAGGGACGAGGCGGTACGCAGGTTGTCCTCGACCTCTCAAATCCGAAGGTGCAGGACTATGTCTTCTCCATCGTCGATAACCTCCTCACCAAGTATCCTGAGATTGCCTATATCAAGTGGGATGCCAATGCCCCTGTGATGAACCACGGTTCGCAATATCTCCCTATGGCTGACCAGAGCCACCTCTACATAGAGTATCACCGCGGACTGATAAACGTGTGCGAGCGTGTTCGTGCCAAGTACCCTGACGTGGTCATTCAGGATTGTGCATCGGGTGGCGGACGTGCCAACTACGGACTCCTGCCATACTTTGACGAGTTCTGGGTAAGCGACAATACCGATGCCCTCCAGCGCGTCTTCATGCAATGGGGCACCAGCTATTTCTTCCCTGCAATAGCAATGGCGAGTCATATCTCTGCCGTGCCGAACCATGCCGTATATCGCACCACCTCCATCAAGTTCCGTTGCGACGTGGCTATGTCAGGCCGTCTGGGCATGGAGATACAGCCGAAGAACATGACCGACGAGGAGAAAGCATTCTGCCGACAGGCAATAACCGACTACAAGCGCATCCGTCCTGTCGTTCAGTTTGGCGACCTCTATCGCCTCCACTCCCCATACTCGGGCGACAACCTCGCATCGCTCATGTATGTGTCATCCGACAAGCAGAAAGCCGTGTTCTTCTGGTGGAAACTCGAGACATTCAAGAATCAGCACCTGCCACGTATCCGCATGTCGGGACTCGATGCCAACCGCATGTATAAGGTTCACGAGCTCAACCGTGTTGACGACACGCCTCTCTCTTGCGAGGGCAAGACATACAGCGGAGCATATCTCATGCAGACTGGTCTCGAAATGCCTTACGCCCACAATGTTGACTACGGCAAGCGCAACGACTGGTCAAGTCGTGTATTGGAGATTGAGGCACAATAAGTCTTAATAGTTATGTTTAGTATGTGTGCATAGTTGTCTTAATGATGGCTATGCACATTTTTTCATTTTATCATCAATATTCTTGGTGAAATGTGATATTTTTTTTATCTTTGCACTTACAAATCGGAGACGTGCGCCAGCTTTTGGCTGACACGCACTATTTGTTTCGTACGAATGTATTTGCACTCACAAATCGGAGACGTGCGCCAGCTTTTGGCTGACACGCACTATTTGTTTCGTACGAATGTATTTGCACTCACAAATCAGGTGTTGGGTGATAGGTGATGGGTGTTGGCGGCTTGTCCTCTAACTCTAACCTCTACCCTCTACCCTCACCCCCTAACCTAACAAAGCATAGATTATGAACCGTTCAAATCAGATTATCCGTACCAGCGTCATTGGCATAGTGGCCAACGTGCTGTTGGCTGCATTCAAGGCTGCCGTTGGCGTGATAGCCAGTTCTGTAGCAATAGTGATGGATGCTGTGAATAACCTTAGTGACGCGCTTTCTAGCGTCATCACCATTGTAGGTACAAAGCTCTCTACACGCCCTGCCGACCGTGAACATCCCTTCGGCTTTGGACGTATAGAATACTTTAGCGCCATTATCATTGCCGTCATAGTACTCTCGGCTGGCATCACATCGCTGATAGAGTCGGTTAAGAAGATATTCAATCCTACAGAGCCCGAATATACCACTGTCACCCTCGTTGTCATAGTGGTTGCTATCGTTGTGAAACTCGTTCTGGGACGCTATGTCAAGCACAAAGGCGAGCAGTTGAAGAGCGATGCGCTTATCGCCTCTGGTTCCGATGCGCTTTTTGATGCTGTAATCACGTTGGCTACTCTGATTTCCGCAGGCGTCATGCTGTTGTGGCAGGTGTCGCTCGATGGTATTCTTGGTGCTGCCATTTCCTTGGTTATCATCAAGGCAGGATTTGAAATGCTTGCCTCGCCTGTGAATGAACTTCTTGGAGCAAGGATCTCGCAGGAACTTCTTCACGACATCAAGCAGGAGGTCTCTGCCTTCAAGGAGGTGCGTGGGGTATATGACATAATCCTGCACAACTATGGTCCTGACGTGTTCATAGGGTCGCTTCATGTGAGCGTTAATGATACTATGAATGCCCATGAGATTCATGGTTTGACACGCACTATTTCAGAGCAGATGTTTGAAAGGCATGGCATCATCATGACTGTTGGCGTCTATTCCATAGCCACGGGTGAGAACAAACGTAAGGAGTTGCAGACAACTGTCATACAGGCTATTGCCAAGCATAAGGAGATAGTACAGGTGCATGGTTTCTATTACTATGAGAATGAACGCCGCGTTTCGGTAGATGTTGTGCCCGATATTTCCGTGCATGACGATGCGGCTCTGTCTGAAATGCTGACGCAGGAGTTGAAATCCCTTCTTCCTGATGAGAATGTGACAATAGTGATAGATCATAATTATAGTGAATAGGCGTGTGTTATTATTATGGATAGTTTTATAGAAGCATTATTAAGCGAAAAAGACTGACAGAATACCTAACGAATTTTGGGGGCGGGATTCACGACCTCAGCTAAAATAAGGTCAAGATAAATGTGATAATCTGGTCAGACATTTTGTTTTGTCAGGTTTAAACAAGGGCAGAACGATTCGTTCACCCTTTGCAAAACCAGCTCAATAACGTTTCGTTATCCAGTTGTCGTTAGTATGCTCGGCAACGTATGAATCTAACATATAACGTGAGTTCGACGACTTGCTTCAGCTTGATGAGCCTTAGCGAAGAACTTGCATAGCTTGGTGAGCTTATGCGAACAATTCAAGACTGCGAGGGCTGAACGTCGAAGAGGTCGGCGGCCGAAGGGACTTGCGCAGCTTGATGAGCATTGCGAATAAAGCCAAAGCCCGACACCTA